>JAPOXG010000062.1 GCA_026707225.1 Chloroflexota bacterium | reverse complement strand
AGCTACTGGCTCGTTATTTTGTGTGAGCCAAGTCGTGACTTGCGAGGGACTGTGGTGAAGAAAACCGCCCCACTTGGGAACTGCTCTGCCTTGCGCTATAGTAATCGCTGCTGATGAGACAACTCAAACATGAAGGAGCGGACGATGGTTTATCAGGCGGCGGAAGCGCGCTATGACGCGATGAAATACCGACGCTCGGGGCGCAGTGGATTGCTGCTGCCCGCGATATCGCTGGGGATTTGGTGGAACTTCGGCGGCGTTGATCGAATGGAAAACTCGCGCGCCATGCTGCGCCGCGCCTTTGACCTCGGCATCACCCATATCGACATCGCCAACAATTACGGTCCCCCGCCCGGCTCGGCCGAGGAGACCTTCGGCCAGATCTTCCAGACGGATCTGGCGCCCTATCGTGATGAATTGGTCGTCTCCAACAAAGCCGGTTATTTTATGTGGCCCGGTCCTTATGGCGAGTGGGGTTCGCGCAAGTATCTCATCGCCAGCTGCGACCAGAGCCTAAGGCGCTGCGGGCTGGATTATTTCGATATCTTCTACAGCCATCGGCCCGACCCCGAAACGCCGCTGGAAGAGACGATGGGCGCGCTTGACACCATTGTCCGCAGTGGACGCGCCCTCTACATCGGCATCTCCAGCTATACAGCCGAGCAAACGCGCGAGGCTTCGCGCATCCTCAAAGCGCTGGGCACGCCTTGCCTGATTCATCAGCCGCGCTACAACATGTTCGACCGCCGGATCGAAGAAGGGGGCTTGCTGGATGTGCTGGGCGATGAGGGAATCGGCTGCATCAGCTTCTCGCCGCTCGATCAGGGCATCCTGACAAACAAATATATCGGCGAGGTCCCCGGGGATTCGCGGGCGGCGAAACACGAATGGGGCGACCGCCTGGCGCAAGACAAACTGCGCAAGGTGAGCAAGCTCAGCGTCATCGCGCGCGAACGCGGCCAGAACATGGCTCAGCTGGCGATAGCCTGGAATCTGCGTCATGCCGAAATGACCTCGGCTTTGATCGGCGCCAGCAAGCCCGAGCAGCTCGACGACGCCGTCGCCGCGCTGGACAATCTCGAATTGAGCGCTGACGAGCTGGCGAGCATTGAAGCGATTCTTGGCGATGAATAGAATCTTCGCTTGTGCGCGGATATACAACAGACTAGATTGATGCAATTGCGCTGGCGGGCGGCGGGTCAGCCACCGGCTGACCCCTACAGCCGTGATCAATTGGACATGTGTACGGGCGCCCCGGTGGGTCGCCCCGAACTCCGCATTATTCGATGTGGCGCTTGCCCCCTGCAATTGTCCAATAGATCGCAAATCTGGGCTGCCACGCAATGACCCTGCTCGTCATTGATCTCGGCAGCTCATCGGCGCGGACCCTGCTGTTCGATGACGACGCGCGGCTGATAGACGGTTCGATATGCAGCCGCCGGCACGACTTCGCAACGGACAGCGGCGGCCTCGCGATTGCCGACGCCTCTCAACTGCGAGCCCTGGTCGAAGCATGTATCGACGAGGTCCTGGCGCATTCGGCGGCGCAGACGATCCGCGCCGTTGGCTTGGCGACCTTCGTCGGCAACTGGCTGGGCTTGGACGCGGGCGGCGCCGCCTGTACGCCGCTGTTCACATACGCTGATACGCGAAGCCGCAGCCAGATTCCTTCGCTCCTCGCAAAGCTGTCTGGCGATGCCGATCCCTACCATCAGGCGACGGGCTGCCTGCTGCACCCGGCTTATTTGCCAGCGCAATACAACCGCTTGACCGCAACCGATCCCGAATGCGAAGCGAAGATCGCGCGTGTAACCGACATCGGCGGCTATCTCTATCACAGCTGGTTCGGGCGCGCTATGCCAACAAGCCTGTCGGTGGCGAGTTGGTCGGGTTTACTTGATAGCGCGCGCCAGGACTGGCACTGGGATTACGCGCGGCTGCTGGTCGGCGACAGCCTGGCGGCGAAATTGCCTTCAGTGGCCGATTACGACGCCGTCCAGGTTGAGCTGGCTGACGAATACGCCGCCCGCTGGCCCCGCCTGCGCGACTCTCCATTCTTCCTCGCGCTCGGCGATGGAGCGGCCGCCAATATCGGCTCCGGCGCGGTTGACGCGGACCGCATCGCCTTGACCATCGGCACGACATCGGCGCTGCGCGTCGTCAAGAATGTCGACCGCGCGCCGGATGGGCTTTGGCGCTACCTAGTCGCTGCGGATCTGCCCCTGGTCGGCGGCGCCACCAGCGAGGGCGGCAACGTTTATCAGTGGGTGATGGAAGATTTGCTGCTGGGTGATGAGACGCTGGAAAAGCAGTTGGCGGCTTGCGCGCCGGATGGGCATGGTTTGACCGTCTTGCCATTGCTGGCCGGTGAGCGCGCGCCGGGCTGGCGGGCGGAGGCGACTGGCGCCATTCACGGCATCGGGCGCCACACAGGGCGTCTCGATATCCTGCAAGCGCATTTGGAGGCGGTCGCGCTGCGGCTCTCGTTGATTTACGATCTGCTCAACGATGAAACGGCGGAGGTGATGGCGGGCGGCGGCGCGCTTCAGTCGTCGCTGGCATGGGCGCGCATGATGGCTGACGCCTTCAATACGCCGATTCATCTGCTGGCGGAAGCGGAGATCACGGCGCGCGGCGTTGCCTTGATGATGCGCCGCAGCCTTGACGGTTCCTCGCTGGATGCCGTTCAGCCCGCCATCGAAGACGTGATCTATCCGGCGCCGGACCGCGTCCGACTGCTGCGTCGCGCGCGAGAACGTCAGCTCGACCTGTATCGGCGTCTCTACGACTGATCGCTTTGCGCATTCAGCATATTGGCGAAGCGCGCCACATCGTCGGGCGAGTCATTGCAGCCGCATATCAGCAAGACCAGGCAGCAGGCCGGCGCCAGTCGGCTCTTGATTTTCTCCGCCGCCGCCAAAGTGCTGGCCGCCGCCAACTCCGGGGCGATGCCTTCGTATTCGATGAAGGTTTGCTGCGCGCGAATCAAATCCAAATCGCTGACCAGAATCAGATCTTCCAGGTGTTGGCGGCATAATTCAAAAGCGGTCTGGCTGACGAAGGGCGCGCCCAGCGTCTTGGTGAGCGAAGCGGGCGTTATGTCGACGAGCTCGCCCGCGGCCAGCGACCGCTGCATGGTCGGCGCCAATTCCGGCTCGACGCCCCATACGCGCACGGCGGGCATGGCAGACTTAATCGCTGAAATGATGCCGGCAATCAATCCGCCGCCGCCAATACTGACGATGATGTCAGTTATCCCGGGGCAGTCTTCCATGATTTCCAGCGCGACGATGCCGTTGCCAGCGACCTGTTCCGCGTTATCAAACGGATGGAGCGAGACGCGCCCCTGCGTCACCCACTCCTCAGCGCGGGCGAAGGCAGCGACCGCGTCCGGCAGCAACTCTACAGCCGCGCCGTAATCGCGCGTGGCATCGATTGAGGCTTGCGGCGCGTTCTCTGGCATGCACACTACAGCGTCGAGGCCGAGCGCGCCACTGCAATAGCCGACCGCGCGCGCGAAATTGCCGCCGCTGACCGCCACCACGCCCTTGTCCAGCGCCGCCTCGCCCAGCGCCAACATTTGATTAAAGGCGCCGCGCGTTTTGAAAGAGCCGCTGTGCTGCTGCATCTCCAGCTTGAGTTCGACGTTTACGCCCAGCCGCGCGCTTAGGTTCGGCGACGGTCGCTGGGGTGTGCGGATGGTCAGGTGTTCAACGATTTCAACTGCCTTTTGGATGTCAGCCAGTGATACCATACGCCTCCCGCGTTAACGTGCTCAGAATCGAGACAGACTATAGCATGGATAACCGGATTTATCAGTTCACAGCGCTGAACTCCCAAGTTCTAAGCCGACAGATTTGCAGAAATGGTTGGCAGTTTGCAATGAAGGTTGTTACTATTGGCGCGATACGCATTTAATTGTTACGAGGCCTATCTGATAAGGAGAATCAAAATGGCCAAGCTTTCGCTTCTGAAAATTGTAGTTGTCGCCCTTGCAGCGCTGCTCTTGCTGCCGGGCGCGGCGCTGTCGCAAGACAGCACTCCCGTGACCTTGATGCACGGCTGGACCGGCGCCGACAATACCGAGATGCTCAACACCGTCTTCGA
>JAPOXG010000037.1 GCA_026707225.1 Chloroflexota bacterium | reverse complement strand
CGCCGACAAACACGCCTACGTTTACGCCCACGAGTACGCCTACGAATACACCGACTGCTACGCCGACGGCTACACCTACCAACACGCCAACGAACACGCCCGCCTTCACGCCGACGGATACGCCCACCTTCACGCCGACATTTACTCCCACGAATACCCCAACGAACACACCGACATTTACGCCGACCTACACGCCGACGAATTCCAATACGCCGATCTTCACACCAACCAATACGCCAACTGATAATCCGACCCCAACCTTAACGCCAAAACCGACCAAAACAAAAAAGCCTGATCCCACAAAGACCAACACGCCTAGGCCGACCAAAACTAATACGCCCAGACCTACGGATACCGCTATACCGTCAAATACGCCTCCGCCTCCAACATTGCCGCCTGGATGCGATTGGACAACTAGATATACGGAATACCTGTGTAAAGCAGAAAGGATAGGGTTTGATCAAGATATCAGTTATGCAGTTCGAGCTGCCCGAGAAGCGGCGCGGAACTCAGTTTATGATTGCCTTTCAAGCGACAGGCCGCAACTCGCGTCATGGATCACAGACGGAGATGTTGTAGAGGAGAATGGTAGCTTTTACGCAACTGCCACTGCTTTTATTAGTTGTCGGCATAGGAGATGATGCTTTTATCTTTGGGCGAGGTCCGGCGCGAAGACGCAGCCGGCTTGGAAGTCGTGCTCCTTGAGGAGACCCGAGTCGCCTACGAGCCCTACGCGCGCGCTATCGAAGACTTGATCCCGCCGCTGGCGCTGACAAGAGCGCAGGCGGCTGAAGTCACCGAGCTGCGCCTGGCTATCACCGACTTCGTGGCGCAGATGACGGCGGAATTCGTGCTGGGCCGGCAGGATATCGACGCCGGCTGGGACAACTTCGTCGCCACCGTGGAAAGCATGGGCGTCAACCGGCTGGTCGAGATCTATCAGTCGGCTTACGACGCGCAATATGGCGGGTAGAATAGCCCAAATAGCAGCGCCATGTGCGCAGCAAGAAAGGGTCAGCCACCGGCTAACCCCTACACCAAAGGCGATATTCTGTAGGGGCGACCCGGTGGGTCGCCCTCTGTTTCACAGATGCGACAAGCAGCCGACCCAATAGGGCGCGTAGACACAGCCCGCCGGTCGACCCAACATTCATGAACGGATGAGCGGGTCAATGCAAGAGATATCACATGACCCAACCCAATATCCTCTTCATCGTCGCCGACCAACACAACGCTAAAGCGCTGGGGCATCAGGGTCATCCGGACGCGCGGACGCCGAATCTGGACCGGATGGCGCGCGAGGGCTGCCGCTTCAATAAGGCCATCACCCAGAACCCGATATGCACGCCGAGCCGCCTCTCCTTCCTCAGCGGGCAATACCCCCACAATCACGGCTATTACAGTTTGAGCGGACCGAACCCCGGCGGGCTGCCCAACATCTTCGGGCATTTTCGCGCCGCCGGTTACTTCACCGCCGCCATGGGGAAGATCCACTGCCCCGAGTATTGGGTGGAGGACGACTGCGATGTCTTTCATGAAAGCAATTCCTGGCAGGCCGGCAGCATCGTCGGACGCTCGGCGGAATATACCCGCTTCCTGCGTGAACGCGGCGTCGAGCAGTTGGAAGATCACATCCTCTTGCCGGAGTTCGGCGAGCGCGGCCGACAAAGCTTAGAAGGACGACCCAGCCCGCTGGCTTTCGACGAATCGCAAGAAGGCTGGCTGGCAAATACCGCAATCGCTACCATGAGCCAGGCGGCCGAGCGAATGCAGCCCTTCTTGCTGCACGTCAGTTTCCCGCGCCCGCACCAATGTACGACGCCCTGCCAGGAATTCTGGAATCTCTACGATCAAGACACGCTGACCCTGCCGCCAAATGCCGATTACGACCTGGCGGCGGCGAAGAAGGCGCCGCATTTAATCGCCTCGGCGCGGCGCTGGCGCGAGAGCGAGTGGCAGCTATTCGAGCCGAAAACATTCGAAGCCGGGCGCCGGCGCAAGCTGCATGGCTACTTGGGCGCGGTCAGCCAGGTCGACGCAGCCCTGGGGCAACTGCTGGATTACCTGCGGCAAACCGGGCAGGCGGACAACAGCATCGTCATCTACACCTCCGACCACGGCGACTACGCGACTGAACACGGCATCATGGAGAAAGCGCCGGGCATCTGCAGCGATGCCATCACGCGCGTGCCGCTGATTTGGTGGGCGCCCGGAAGCATCCAGCCCGGCGGCGCGGCCGATGAAGTGGTCGAATTGGTCGATATCTCCAACACGCTCTGCGCGCTCGCCGGGATCGCCCCGATGGAAACGAGCGACGGGCGTGATCTGTCCGCGCTGCTCAAGGGCGAGGCCGACGAGCAGGAGCGCATCGGCTTGACCGAATTCGCCTGGAGCAAGAGCATCCGCAAAGGACCCTACCGGCTGGTGCATTATCCAGGCCAAATGTTCCCCGCTGAATATCCTGACGGCTTCGGCGAGCTGTATGATCTTGCACACGATCCCTGGGAGATGCGGAATCTGTATTTTGACGCCGATTATGAGACAGTTGTGGACGAATTGCGCAGCGATCTGCTGGAATGGCTGATCACCTCGACCCGTCCGCGCACGGTCAGCGGCGTAAACTCCGCGCGCTTTGATACGCCGGCACTCAATCCCCAACGGGTACAGCGCTATCAGACCGTCGTCAACCTCGATGGCATGATCAACCCGGCGCTCATTGGCGCGGCGAAGAACAAGAATTACCTTTGATTTTCCAGTTCCGCCAAGAGCGCGGGACGGACCGGTTTGGGCTTACTCACCGCGAAAAGCCCGCTCCAGCGCCGCGAGGTCCAGCTTTGCCATCGTCATGAAGGCTCTGGTGACGCGCTCCACCGCGGCGGCGTCATCGCTGGCGAGCATCTCATGCAAGCGCGTCGACGAAATCTGCCAAGAGACGCCGAAGCGATCGGTCAGCCAGCCGGCCACGCTCTCAGCGCCGCCATCTCTGGTCATCATTTCCCAGATCCGGTCAATCTCGGCTTGACTGTCACAATTGATGCAGAGCGACATGGCGGCATTGGGTTTGAAGAAGGTGTTGCCGTTGACCAGGGTGAAGCGCTGACCAGCCAGCTCGAAATCGGCGAACATGATTTCATCGGGGCGGCCCGGCCCCACTTCGCTGTAATGGATGATCGCGAGCACGCGCGAATCGGGCAAAAGCGAAGTGTAAAACTCGAGCGCTTCCTCAATCTGGCCGTCAAACCACAAGTGTGTAACGATTTTCTGCATTGGCTAGTCCTCCGTCCTGATTTCGATTGAGTGCGACTTCATTGACTTTATCCTGTTGCCAGCCGCCAAATCAAACTCGCGTATATCGCATAACGCGACGGCTCCGCCCTGCTCGGTTGTGATGACGCCGCAGGTCGCACCCTTGAGTGATGTTCGAGTCGATAACCAGCTCGCGTGGCAGTTCCTTCTCCGGCGCGTCCCCGCAGTCGGCCTGTACTGTAATTTTGGGCATGGGACCCTGACGCAACTTAGGATTCGCTTTCGTCGAGATGCATCGGACCAAAGCCATGCGGCAGCAGCTCGCGCAGCGTCGTGACGAGATGGACATTCCCGTTCAGGTCGGCGAGGATGACGCGCAGATCGGGCGCGAACTCGTACATCATCTGGCGGCAGACGCCACAGGGCGAGCCGGCGTCGCGCGTGACCACGGCAATGGCGGAGAACGCGCGCTCTCCCTCGCTGACCGCTTTGAAGACGGCCGCGCGCTCGGCGCAGACCGTCGGCGTGAAACTGACGCTCTCGATATTGCAGCCGCCGTAGACCTGCCCATCAGCGGTCAATAGCGCCGCGCCAACGCGATAATTGCTGTAAGGCATGTAGGCATGCTGGCTGGCGGCGATGGCGGCGTCAATCAATTGCTGGTCGCTGGGTTCTGTCATGGTATCCCTCTCAGCTTGCCAAGTCAGTCGTGCCAGTTGCCGTGTCGGTAGTATTTCTCCCCTTCCGAAGGTCAGTGTCTACGCGACCCTAATGCATTGGGGAAGGGGCCGGGGGATGGGGTGTAGTGGTCCTAATTTATTGGACACAAAATCTCAAGAAATTTGAGGGAATTGCGCTTTAGCCACGCTGCCTCAAATTCTGCCGGCC
>JAPOXG010000086.1 GCA_026707225.1 Chloroflexota bacterium | reverse complement strand
GCCCGCGGACCCACCACTTCCAGCGCGATCCCGCTCTTGAGCTGCGCGGGCGCCGGGACGGCGATGACCGCCACGCGCGTCCCGTAACGCAGCACTTCGGTCGTGACCGGCTCGCCCTCCTCTTCCGTGACGATGCAGATGAGATCGGGCGTGGTCACCGCCACCTCGCCGTTGATGCGCGCGATCAACAGTTCGTTCTGAAACTCGATCTCCAGCCGGTCGTCATTGCTGAACCGGTCGATCCGCACCCAGCCGCGAGCGAAGCCTTTGGTCGTGCGCCGATTGACATCCGAAATCTTGCCGCGGAAGAGCACGCGCCCATCCAGCACATCGGCTGCCACCTGCGGCACATCCGACTTCTGCGCCTGCGCCTCGATGACTCGCGCGCCCAAGTGATGCGCCAGCGACATCGTGTAATGCACGCCCGAGGTTTTCAGCTGCGCGCCGCTCATCATGCAGGCGACCAGACCAGCGCGCGCGCCCATGCTAACAGCGATATTGCGGGCGATGCGCTCGCCCCAAAGATCGCTGGCGGCGGAGGGCACGACGGCGGCGTTATCGGCGGCGTCCACCATGGCGTAGGGCGCAACGGAGGCGTCGCTGCCAAAGAGGTAAGAAGACATCTGAATTTCGGGAAAGGCGCGCCCCATACTATCGCTGTCGACCGTCGGGATGCCCGCCTGCAAGCCGGCTATCAGCGGCTGCATGGAATTGGCGCCCCCGATTTCGGCGATGGCGACCGCGTCAAATCGGCGACCAATATGTTCTTCCAACAGGCGCAGCGCGCGAGACATCTCGGTGCCTTCGGGCAGTTTCTCGATGCTGACGGTCGGCGCGCCGATGCTGCCAGCGACGCAAATCAGCGCGTCATCGGCTAGTTCAAAGGGGTCGAGCAGAAGTTGCGGACCCTTTTCGCGAATGACCGCCACTAGATGCAAGCCGCCCAGGTAGGGATTGCCGCCGCCGCCCGTGCCCAGGATGCCGGCGCCGATGGCGATGGGACGGATATCATCCAATGTGACTTGGCGCAGCATCAAGCGGGCTCCAGCCTGGGCATAGGTGGATGCAGATGACAGGCGACCTGATGGGCGCTCTTCACTTCCAGCAATGGCGGGGGGACGGTCTCGCATGTCGCCAGCTTTTCGGCATGGCAGCGCGGCGCGAAGGGGCAGCCTCGCTGCGGAAATGAATGAGACAGATCACCGCGAATAATGATTTCCTCCCGCTGCAAATCCGGGTCCGGCTCGGGGATGGCCGAGATCAGCGCTTGGGTATAGGGATGTTTGGGACTTTCAAAAATCACCTCGGTCGCCGCCACCTCCACAATTTTGCCCAAGTAGAGCAGCGCCACCTCGTCGCACATATAGCGCACGACGCCGAGATCGTGAGAGATAAAGAGATAAGTCAGATCAAACTGATCCTGCAGATCTTGCAAGAGGTTGAGGATTTGCGCCTGCACCGATACATCCAGCGCCGAGGTCGGTTCATCAAGCACGATGAGCCGCGGCTGCACTGCCAAAGCGCGGGCGATGCCGATGCGCTGCTGCTGCCCGCCGCTGAATTCATGGGGATAGCGATAGTAGTGTTCGTCCTTCAGCCCGACCACATTCATCAGTTCAAGGACGCGCGCGCGCGCCGCGTCGCCCTTCAGGCTCTCGTGTATCCAGAGCGGCTCGCCGATGATCTGCCCCACCGTCATGCGGCCATTGAGCGAGGCGGCCGGCGCCTGATAGATCATCTGAATCTCGCTGCGCAGGCGGCGCAAGTCACGCTGTTTCAAATGGGTGATATCCCCACCGTCGTAGAGGATTTGCCCGGCGCTGGGTTCCATCAGGCGCAGGACGCACTTGCCTATCGTGGTCTTGCCCGAGCCCGATTCACCGACCAGCCCGAGCGTCTTGCCCTCCTGCAGCGCGAAGCTGACGCCATCAACGGCGCGGAAGTCGGCTGTTTTGCGATTGAGCAAGCCACCGCGAACGGGAAAATATTTGGCCAAATCCCTGACATCCAGCAGATGATTCATGCGTCCTCCGCGTAGAGGAAGCAGGCGGCATGATGCCCGGCGCCGACTTCAATCGCCGGGGGAACGCTCTCCCGGCAAATACCCATCACATGTTCGCAGCGCGGGTTGAAGCGACAGCCGGCCGGGGGATTGATCAGGTTGGGGATTATCCCCGGTATGCCTTCCAAGCCGCCGCGATGGACATCCTTCTGTGGCACCGCCGCGATTAAGCCCCGCGTGTAGGGATGTTTGGGGTTGCGGAATAATTCACGCACGGGCGATTCTTCCACAACGCGGCCGGCGTACATGACGGCGACGCGCTCGCAACTGCGCGCCACGACGCCCAGGTTGTGCGTGATCAGCAGGACGGTCAGGCCAAGCTGCGCCACCAGCGAACGGATCAGCCGCAGGATCTGCGCCTGAATGGTCACATCCAGCGCTGTTGTTGGCTCATCGGCGATCAGCAAGTCGGGGTCGCCCGCCAGCGCCATGGCGATCAGAACCCGCTGGCGCATGCCGCCGCTGAATTGATGAGGATAATCGTAGATGCGCTTGTCGCCATCGGGGATGCCAGTCAGACGCATAAGCTCGACCGCGCGTTCGTGCGCCTCTTTTCGCAGCTGCCTCACCGATGGGGTGAATCCGCGCCAGCGCCCGGGCACGCGCTTGCCCTGCGCCTGCTGGTAGAGCACGGCGTCAACCAATTGCTCGCGGATGGTAAAGAGCGGATTGAGGTTGGTCACCGGGTCTTGAAAGATCATGCCGACGTGGCGGGCGCGGAATGCTTCCATTTCGCTTTCACGCTTGCTGAGGATGTCCTCGCCGTTGAAGGTCACGCGGCCGGCGGTGATTCTTCCCGGCGGCATCGGTATCAAACGGGGCACCGAAAGCGCGGTCATTGATTTGCCGCAGCCGGTCTCCCCGACCAAGCCAAGCACATCGCCGCGCCGCATCTGCAAATTGACGCCAGCCAGCACTTTAACCACGCCATCGTAGGTGTGGAATTCCAGATGCAAGTCGTCTATGTTGAGCAGTTCGGACATCTCTGCCTTATAAACTCAAACCAAGTTGCGAATATGTAGGGGCGACCAACCTGGTCGCCCGCGCCATAATGCACGCAATCGACTTTACGGGCGACATAGTATGTCGCCCCTACAAAGTTCAATCCCTGCCTTATCTCCGCGAGCGCGGGTCAAGCACATCGCGCAGGCCATCGCCGATCAAGTTCCAACTGAAGACCATCAGCCAGATCGCCAAGCCAGGAAACGTGGCGATCCACCATTCGTCCGGGAAATAACGGCGCCCGTCGTTGATCATGGCGCCCCACTCCGGCGTCGGCGGCTGCGCGCCCAGGCCGATGAAGCCGAGCGCGGCGGCGGTTAGCACGGCGAAACCGAAGTCGGTCGTCATTTTGATGATGATAGGCGATACGGCATTGGGCAGGATGTGTCTAAAGATGATGCGCATGTGCCCGGCGCCGATGCCATAAGCCGCTTCGACGAAAGGTTCCTCCCGCAATGACAGCACCAAGCTGCGCGTCAAGCGGGCGAAACCGGGCCACCAAACCAGCGATATGCCGATCATGGCATTGATGATGCCTTTGCCCAGCGCCGCCGAAATCGCGATCGCCAACACAAGCGCCGGCACCGTCAGAAAGATGTCGGTAACGCGCATCAGCAAGTCGTCGATCCAGCCGCCGGCGTAACCGGCGACCGCGCCGATGGTCACGCCGATGGTCGTCGCCAGCAAAATAATCACGGTGCCGACTTGAAGGGCGAGACCCGTGCCCATCACCACGCGGCTGAAAATATCGCGGCCGATCTTGTCGGTGCCGAAGGCGAAGTCCTCATTCGGCGGCTGCAAACGCGCGGCGACGCGGGTCTTGCCGGCGGCGTCCTCGGGATAGGGTGCGATTATCGGGGCAAATATCGCCACTAGCAGGATGAAGACAAGCATCAATAGACCTATCATTGAGAGCCGGTTGGAGCGGAAGCGATACAAGCCGCGAGCGATATTCTCCCAGCGGGCGGAGCGGGCTTCTTTGCGCTTCTCAAGTGACTCAGCCATAACGAATCCTCGGGTCAAGGATGCCGTAGACGATATCGGTCAGGATATTCACCACGCTGAAGACGACGCCGTAAAGAATCGCTATGCCCATGATCGGCTGAAAGTCGAGACTGAGCGACGCTTCGACGGCGTAAAGACCCAACCCGGGCCAGTCGAAGATCGTCTCTATCAGAATCGCGCCCGCCATCAGCCAACCAAAATTGAGTGAGATGACGGTGATCGTGGCGATGAGGGCGTTGCGCAGAACATACTTGAAGATGATGACGCGATAAGGGATGCCGATGGCGCGCTCCATGCGCACGAAGTCTTTCTCAAGCGCCTCGACCATGCTGGCGCGGGTGATGCGCGTGATGCTGGCGAAGGCGCCAAATGACAGAACCAGCGCCGGAATAAACAAGTGCCGCAGCGAGATCAAGAACGTCTCCAGATCCAGCTGAACAAGACTGTCAATCAAGAAAAGACCCGTCGTCGGCGCCGGCGGCGAAACCAAAACTGGCAGCCGCTTGCCGATCGGGAACAGTCCGAGATCGCGCGCGAACCAGGTCTGGAAGATCATCGCCAGCCAGAATGAAGGGAAGCTGACGAAGAAAAGCGACAGCACGCGGGCGACATGGTCGGGCAGGCGGTTCCGGTACATGGCGGAAATCACGCCGGCCGGCACACCGAGGACAGTGGCGATCACCACGGCGGCGGTGGTCAGTTCCAGTGTCGCGGGCCAGTAGACGCGCAGATCGTTGATGACCGCGCGGCGCGTGTACAGCGATTCGCCCCAGTCGCCGCGAAAGAGGCCCGTCATGTAATTGATGTACTGGATGGGCAGTGGCTGGTCCAAGCCGAATTCGCGGCGAAAGGCTTCCTTGATTTCTTCGGTGGCGCGCGGACCCGCGGCCAAGCCGACCGGGTCGCCGGGAACGATGCGGGCGATGGAGAAGGTCAGGATGCTCAAGCCGATGAGGGTCGGGATGACGAGGGCGATGCGCCGCAGGATGTAGAAGCGGATGTTCATGAAAAATGACTTTGCCTAATACGAAACGCGCGTCAAGCCCATCATTTATTCTCGCAACGCGGAATGGAGGCGCGACCAATCAAGTTGCCCAACTCTATGCCTGAAACAAAGGGCGATCCAATGGATCGCCCCTACAACAGTCGCGATTTCGACTTAGCAATCCCCCAGCCAGAGATCCTGGAAGAGCACGGTGACTTGATACATCGGCGAATAGCGATACCCTTGGACGCAGGTATTCCGCGCCAAGCCGCTGTCTTCAATGTACATCCAGACTGACGTTTGGTCGGCGGCGATAATCTCCTGCGCTTCGGTGTAGAGCGCTTGACGTTCGTCGGCGTCGCCGCTGCTCCGTGCCATATCCAGCAGATCGTTTACATGAGTGTTCTGATAGAAGCTGCAAGAATTGAAGCTGCCCCACTGCCCAGAGTGATACTGATTGTAAAGATGCGCATCGAGATCGAGGAATGGCGGAACCGTGTAGATGTTGATAATGTCCGGTCCAGTTTCCGGTGAGGCGCAACTGGCGACCATGTCGGGCCAGAGCATGGGAATCATGTTGAGTTCGATGCCGATTTCAGCCAAGCCTTCCAGCAGAATCAGCCCCGGGATTTCCTCGCGCGGGAATTCGGTGACATACACGTAATCGAGCGTGATGCCGCCATCGGGCCAGGCTGACTGCGACAGGTATTCGCGCGCCTTGTCCAGATCGAATTTCGGGTAGTCCAAGCCTTCGACATAACCAGTGAAGTTGGCGGGCGTTGGACCAGGCAAAATCGTGATCGGCACATCCTGCGCCTCAACCATCGCTTCGTAATTCATCGCATGGGCGACAGCTTTGCGCAGGTTGATGTCGCTGGTGTATTCACCCTGGTTGTTCATCTTGAGTGTGTTGATGTATAGACCGCCATGCTGTTCCCAAACGTATTGGTCGGATTCGTCGATCTTCTCGCGGTCGGAGCCGGCGATTGTATCGGCGATGTGGGTTTCGCCCGCCAGCAGCGAGTTCAGCTGGGTCGCCGCGTCGCGCTGGATCACCCAGAAGAAGCCATCCAGGTGATCGTCGCCAGTCCAGCCAGCCCAGTAGTCGTCCACGGCGATGAATTCATAGATGTTTCCGATTTCCCAACGCCCTTGCGTGAAGGGTCCGGAGCCAGCGGCATTCTCTTTGAGGAAAGTCTGGCCCATGTCGTCGCCCAGGTTGGCTTCGACAATGGCTGGGTTGACCACGAAGAGCTGCGGCAGGGTGCCGATGAAGGGGGCGTAGGGCTGGGTCAAGGTGAATTGTACCGTGTGATCGTCGAGCGCTTGCGCCGTGTTTTCGTCCGCAATGGTCGCCCAACGCCAGCTCGGCGAACCCGAAATCGCCCGCAGACGATTGAAGCTATAGACGACCGCGTCGGCGGTTACCGGGCTTCCATCGTGGAAGACAGCATGATCGTGCAGCGTGAAAGTCCAGACCGTGGCGTCATCGTTGACCTCGTGGCTTTCGACCAAGTGCGGAATGGTGTCGCTGCCACGGTAGATGTACAAGGCGTCATAGAGGCTGCGCAGGGCGGCGTTGATCGAATAGTTTTCGCCGGTCGCCGGGTCGATATTGTCGATATCCTGATTGCCGCCGTAGAGCAAGATATCGTCTTGCGCCAACACGACTGAAGATGTGATGAGCAAGGAACTCAGCACGAGAAAATTGAAGAGCATGCGATGGAACATTCTATCCTCCTTAATAGACAGAAATACGGATATTTGCCAGAATTGAGATTTTATCTGATTTTCCGTGGGCGCGCCATTGTCGGGAAAGCTGCCCGCGCCCTTGCCCCCAGCCGCGAACGACGCGCCGATTGCGCAGGCTGGCCTACGGTCAATCCGTTGCTGCCGTCGCCCCAGCCATGAGCTGAATCATGTCCCGGAACAAGAGGAGATCGTTTCGGAAATCTTGTGGGCTGGTTTTGGCCGACGTCCCGCTGATGACGTTATGATGGAATGCGCGCCATTCTTCGGTGAAGGCGTCGCCCCAGCCGGGATGCGTCACCGTCCGCCGGTTATTCACGCCATCGGTGGTCTCCGCCACCGTCAGCCGAATGGGCAAATTGCGCACGAAAGGCGTATCGTAATCGACGCGCACCACTTTGTTATCGCCATAAACTTGCAGATAAGTGTCGAAGCGTGGAATGTTGTCGACGCCGGTGGAGAATTGGCAGATGTAATCGCCATAATCGAAGGCCGCCGTTTGATAACGCCCGCCACAGCGCTGAGCCGCATACAAGACGCGCTGCGGCATGCCCAGCATTTCGCGCATGGCTGAGAGATCATGACTGCTCAAACCGAGCATCATGCGATAGGCGGTCGCTAGCGCATCGGGCACGTCGCCGATGGCGGCGCGAATCGCTTCAGCGCCGCGCTCGCGCATGGCTTCGCTGACGGAAGCCGGAATATCATCGGCGGGGACGACGCGCGAAGTTGGCTCAATCACCAGCGGATTACGCCCGATCAGATCGTGCGCTTTCGCCAGCCGAATCTCATCCATGTCTTTGACGAGCCGACAAGCTTCGATGAAGGCCGGCGCGTATCGGCGCATCGTGCCCACCTGCACAATCTTCCCCGCCTCCTTTTGCGCCGCGATGATGGCGTCGTTTTCCGTCAGATTCAGGCACATGGGTTTCTCGACCAGCACATGTTTACCCGCCCGCAGCGCCGCAATGGTTGCCTCCGCGTGAAAGACGTCGGGATTAGCGATCAGCACTGCATCAACCGTATCGAGCGCCAACAAATCCTGATAGTTGCTCACTCGCGTCGCGACGCCCCAATCGTCACCCACGCCAGCCAATACATTCAGACTGACATCGCAGACCGCCGTCACTTCAAAGAAATCGCTCAATTGATTCAATGTTGGCAAATGGACGATCTGTGCCACCGAGCCGCAGCCGACGATGCCGATTCTGAGTCGCGACATTTTTCGTTTTCCTTTCGCAGTCTGTTGTGACGCCGTGACATTCCAGTGGAGAGTACTTCAGAGATTCGACGGCTGTCAAATTTGGTAGTGTATCGAAGTCGGTTGAAATAGAAATCGCAGCCGCCTGGCTGCCGGTAGGGGCGATCCTTGGATCGCCCGTTATCAGGAGATGCGGCAGCGGGCGACTCAAGAGTCGCCCCTACAAATCGCTCATATTTGGGGTTAGAGAACTTATGTCGAGGACCGACTGAAAGAATTTCCACCGAAATGGATACACTACCTCAAATTTGGCGCCCCCGGCGACGCCGATCATTGGCAGTGGCGGCGCGAATCTGTTAAACTCCGCAAAATAATTGGTTTTCTATCGGGCTGATTTGAGGCAAGTCATGGATCGGTGGATTATGCGGCTAATCTTGCTCTACGCGATGCTGCTTATCGTTGCTGAACCACCCGCGGCGAGCGCGGCGGGTTGTTATAGGGATAAAGTGGTATACACCAGCCAGCCCGCAACGATCAGAGCGGAACCTCATACGAGTGGAGCGTTTGTGCGGAATACCGTGAATGGAGAAGGGCTCTACATCATTAACATTAGGCGCGCAAACGACGGTTGCTGGCTGCAAACGAATGAAGGCTGGCTGATTTTCGATCCGCTGGTGATCAGCGATACATACTATGGAGGAGACAAAGAAGCGACGGTCGCGGGGTAGCCGCCCTGCTTGAAAGCCGAAATGGCGACCACCACGGGCTCGATGAATATCCGCCAGTCCCCGTCGACGAGCAGCCCCGTCGTGTCGAGCGCGCGCGCCGGCGACACCTTCATCATTATCCAGCAGACCGTCAGCGGAAAATACTGCTGGCTACAAGTGAGCCAAGGCTGGTTGGCGGTTACGGAACGAGTCAAGGCGTTTCGTCCCAACAGATTTGTTGAATCCGGCGCCAGCGCGCCTCCGGCGACTGCGCCACCAGACATCGACAATTGCTGTTTCGTAGATCGACAATGCACGACGGAACAAGAATGGACAGACGGCTATTGGGCGCATCAGAATGGACAGTGCGGCGCGCAACCTCAATTCTCCGGCGCCAATTTGTCTAGGCCCCGCATCGAGGGATCAGAAGCCTTCGTTACTGTGGTGAATGAAACGCTGAATCTCATGGAACGCAAGACTCCAGCGCTCTATCAATATGTCGTCAGCGTAACCAGCGTGGTCGAAGAACATGGACCGGATCGTTGTGTCTGGGGCCTCGCCTATGTCGGTACAGGCAGAACATCGTTGGGCAGCTGTCTTAAGGATGGACAAATGCCAGAACCTCTCTATGTTGTCGCCGCCTACCTGGCGCACGAGGCTTGTCACCATCATGACGATGACATGATAAACGGCGAATTCGACCACGAGCCGTGCTACAAAGCCGGGCACGATGCCTACGCCGCTTTGAGCGCCTGAACGCTGTATAGATGAAGACTTTCCGGATGGAACCAACGATTTCGCAGAAACAAAATCCGATGTCGTTGTAAGGAAGCCATTTCGATGAGAGTCATTCAGGTCGGCATCGGCGGCATGGGCAACACCTGGCTCGGCGCCGTGCAGCGGTCGCCCCAAGTCGAATTCGCCGGCGTCGTCGAGATTGATGACGAGATCGCGCGAGCGCAAGCGGCTGCCTACCATTTGGATCCTGCACTGGTATTCCAATCACTGCCTGAGGCGCTGGAAACGGTTGAAGCCGACGCCGTGATCAACGTCACGCCGCCTGAAGTTCACCGCGAGATTTGCGTCCGCGCGCTGGAAGCCGGGCTGCCGGTACTGACGGAGAAACCGCTGGCCGGCAATCTGGAGGACGCGCGAGCGATTGTCGCGGCGGCTGATGCGACCGGCGTCGATTGCATCGTCGCTCAGAATTATCGCTACCGCCCGCTGACGCAGACAATCAAGGCGATCCTGGCCAGCGGAGAGCTGGGCGCTGTGGCGGCTGTAAGCTGCGAATTCTACCGCGGTCCGCATTTCGGCGGCTTCCGCGAGGAAATGCCGCACCCATTAATCATCGACATGTCGATCCATCATTTCGATTTGATGCGATTCTTCCTCGGCAGCGATGCAATGGCGATTCGCGCGCGCAGTTGGAACCCGCCCTGGAGCTGGTTCGCCGGCGACGCCAGCGCCGCCGCGCTAATCGAATTCGGGAATGGCGTGCAAGCGTCGTACACCGGTTCCTGGTGCTCGCAGGCGCTGGAGACGAGTTGGAATGCCGATTGGCGTTTCGAATGTGAACGGGGCGTGCTGCTGGCGCAAGACGATCGCCTGTACGCGCAGCGGCTCCTGAGCGTCAAGGAAGGCGCGCGCGGATTGGCAAGCGCACACGATGACAAGCGCGAAATCCCGCTGGTCAGCATGGAGCGCGAAGGGCAAGACTACCTGCTACAAGAATTCTTGGAAGCGCTGACGAAGCGCACGTCGACCGCCACCACGGCGCAAGACAACATTCATACGATGGAGTTCGTCTTCGGCGTGGTGGAGGCTTGCGACAGCGGCGGCTTGTTTAACTTGTAGCTGACGTTTAAGGCGTCCTGCCTAATCGAGGGCGTCCTCTCGTGCTGGAAGACGGTCCGTCAGCGCCAAGCCTTCCAACAAGCCGACCAAACGCGCTTGTTCAGTTTCGACGACGCGCAGACGAGCTTCGACCGCATCAAAACGTGTGTTCATATCGTGTCGCAACTGCTCGTCCTGTCTGGTCATATCGTGTCGCAACCGCTCGTCCTGTCTGGTCATATCATGACGCAGTTGCTCAATCTGTTTGTTCATGTCGTTGCGCAACTGCTTGATCTGACCGGTCATGTCGTTGCGCAACTGCTCGTTCTGACCGGTCATGTCGTTGCGCAACTGCTTGATCTGACCGGTCATGTCGTTGCGCAACTGCGTGTATTCCCCGTCAATCTTGTCTTCGAGCCGTTTGTTGTCCTGGCGCAGCCACAAGAAAAAGACGCCGCAAATGGTAAAAACCGGCAGCGCGTTTTCCAACACATTAGCCCAATCCATGTCTCGCCCCAACTCCGCGTATCAATCACGCTGACACTAAGTATAGCGCCTAGATTAAGCGCCGCCAAATTCCGCTTTCGTTCAATCGAAATAGCTGTCGCCGTTCCACAGCAGCGAGCGGGCGACTTCGTCGTTCAGTTCGACGCCGATGCCGGGCTTCTCGGAAACGGTCATGACGCCGTTCTGCACGAAGGGCTTGTCGCCATCGCAGAGGTCGCTCCACCAGGAAATCCCACGGGCGTGGAATTCGAGGAAGAGGAAGTTCGGCGCCGCCGCCAACACATGGCAAGCAGCCATCATGCCCAGCGGCGATGAGACGTTATGCGGCGCGATGGGAATATAGTGGGCGTCGGCCAGGTCGGCGATGCGCTTTCCCTCGGCGATTCCGCCCGCCTTCGCCAAGTCGGGCATGATGACGTCGACCGCTTTCTTTTCAAAGAGCTCCATAAAATCGAAGCGGGTATATTGATTTTCGCCGGTGCAGATGATGGTCGCGGTTGAGGCGCGCACCTGCGCCAGTGCGTCAACATTTTCAGCCGGCACCGGCTCTTCCAGCCACATCAGCCGCAGCGGCTCCAGCGCGCGGGCGAAGGTGATGGCCGAGGGCAGATCGAAGTGGCCGTGGCAATCGATGGCCAGGTCGATTTCATAGCCGATCGCCTCGCGGACGCCTTGCACCAAGCCGATGATATGGCTCATCTCTTGGGCGCCGACCGTCCAGTTGAAGGCGTCGAGCTTGCCATGCCCGGTGTAGTCAACATCGAATTTGACGGCGCCGTAGCCCTCAGCCACCGCCTCCAGCGCCTTTTCGCCAAAGGATGCCGGGCTGTCATCTTCGCCAAAATGGCAGTCGGCGTAGAGGCGAATAGCATCGCGGAACTTGCCGCCCAAGAGCTGGTAAACGGGCACGCCGAGCGCCTTGCCGACGATGTCGTGCAGGGCGTTGTCGATGCCGGTCAGCGCGAAGATCAGGGGGGCGCTGCTCGCCCCGCCATAGCGGCCCGCGCGGCGAATCTTTTCGTAGAGCATGTTGATATTGAAGGGGTCTTCGCCGATGAGCAATTCCTTCAGCGCGAGGATGGCGTGCTTGGTGGCGAAGCCGCTGAAGCCCGGTCCGCCGGAGTTGCATTCGCCGGTGCCAACGATGCCTTCGTCGGTGTAGAGGCGCACGAAGGTCCAGACGCTGCCGCCGCTATCCGGTTCCTGCCGACCGATGACGCAAGCTTGTACGTCGGTGATTTTCATGTGCTGCCCTCTCTTCTATTTTCGCCAGCGATCTGCGTAGGGGCGAGCCAATGGGTCGCCCACCGAACAGGATGGCGCGTGTCGGGCGACCTGATAGGCCGGCTCTACTGGATTCCCTTGACTAATAGTGATAATGTTCGACGGATGCCATGATGCGTTCAATCCGGCGGGCGACGTCATCCGGCACGGGCGGGTTGAAGGGTCCGCCGGTTCCGCCGACCACGTCTGCGAATCCACTGCAGTTGATCGCTTCCATCACGGCCGAATAATTGTAGGCGCGCTCTTCCATGAAGCGAATGTCTTCGAGCGGCGAGATTTCTTCTTCGACTTGACGAGCGGCGTCATAATCACAGCGGCGCTGGGCGTTGTTGATCTCGTCAGAGGCGCGCGCGACCACGATGTTGATGCCGGAGGTATGCCCCTTGGCGCCCGTCTCAGCCGCCGCCGTCGAGCGGTCTCCGATGCCCCAGATGACAATCTTGCTCTCGTCGAACGCTTCGGTGAAGGGCAGCACATCCTCTTCATCCGTGCCGATTTTGACGCCGATGAACTGGGGGAGTCCTGTATCAGCCGAATGATCATGTCGCGGTCGCGGGTCCGCCGATAGTAATAGAGGAAGCGCGCCCCGTGCTCATGTGCCTGCTCCTCGGCGAAAGCGAGCAGGGTCTCGTAGAGCCCGGCCGGACCGTAGGTGCCGCTCAGCGGCATGATCAGGTAGACATCGGGCGGGCGCTTTAATCTGGCGAGACGTCCGATCAATTCAGAAGCGGCCCCCAGCGGATTGGGCACGACCGCCGCCATGAGGACGCCCTGCCCTTCCATGCGCTGACCAGCGATATCAAGCAATTTGACCTGATCGTCATAGCCGACATGGTGCACGAGGCTGGTGCCGGCGATGGAAATCACCCGCGGGCGGTTCTCGCTGAGGGAGTTGTTGCGCATCAGATAGTCGATGTTCTTGCCGTGTCCGGCGAAATCAATAGCGCGCCCGTTGAAAGGAATCAGCGGAATGCCGATGACGCTGTTGAGCGCGTCGAGCAGTGTTGGACTGTCGATTGTCATGTTTGCTCCGTCATGATTGGTTTTGCGGGCGCCCTGATAGATCACCCCTACATTGATCAGCGTTCTATTGGACAACCCGGTGGCTTGCCCCTGCAATTTCGCGGCACGAGAATCAAAAAGTTACCAGCGCGTCGCTTGGAAGGTCCAGCCGGGCTGCACCTTCTGCATCTCGACTTCGTCGTCCCGCTCGGTCAAGCCACATTTCAAATACTGCTGATGCAGCCCCGCAAGTTTAGCGCGGTCGACCTCAATGCCCAATCCAGCCCCCAGCGGCACAGCGATGGCGCCGTCTTCAATTAGCAGCGGATCGGCGAGCAAATCGTGGCCGTCCTGCCAGGGATAGTGACTATCGCAGTCGTAGGTCAAGTTGGGCACGGCGGCCGCCAGATGCGTCATCGCCGCCAAGGAAATGCCCAGGTGACTGTTCGAATGCATCGACATTCCGCGACCGAAGATTTTACAGAAACGCGCCAGATCAAGCGAGGCGCGGAATCCGCCCCAAAAGTGATGATCCGAAAGGATGATCGCCTCGGATCCATGGGCGACACTGCCCGGCAGATCAGCGAAGGAAGTGGTGCACATATTGGTCGCCAGCGGGATATCAACCGCGCGCGCGACCTGCGCCATATTCTCTTGCCCGCGGACGGGATCTTCATAATATTCCAGCGCGCCTTCGAGCTGCTTTCCCGCGCCAATCGCGGTCTCGACGCGCCAGATGGCGTTGGGGTCGAGCCGCAGCGGCATATCCGGACCAAATGCTTCGCGCAGCGCCAGGATGGCGTCAATCTCCTGCTGGGGCTCAAAGGCGCCGCCCTTAAGCTTGATCGACTTGAAGCCGTAATGTTTGACCATCGCCTGGGCTTGGGCGACGATGCCCGCCGGGTCGAGCGCCGCCTCTTGTCTTGCTGCGAACCAGCCACAGGCGGACTTATCGCGCCCAAAGCCAAGCTCGCCGCCGGCGCCTTCATATTTGTAGAAGAGATAAGCGGCGAAAGGCACGCGCTCGCGAGCGGGGCCGCCTAGCAAATCAACGACGGGCCGTCCAACTGACTTGCCCATGAGATCGTAACAGGCGACTTCAATGGCGCTTTTCACATGCACGCCGGTCCGCTGATCCCAGGGGTTCGCGCCGCGTTCGTCCGGTTCCGTCAGCGATTGCAGTGTGGCGTCGATGGCGTTGAGCGCCCAAGGGTCCAAGCCGATGAAATGATCGGCTGCCTGTTTCAAAGCGGCAAGCGTCGCTTCGCTGCCGGGGATCTCGCCCCAGCCGGAGAGTCCGTCATCGCTGACCATTTCGACGATGATGCGCAGGGCGTAGGGCGCGTGCAAGCCGGCCGCGTTCAGCAGCGGCGGGTCCGGCACGGCGACCGGGGTGATGTGGATTTCGCGGATGCGCATGTCAACTCCACAAATGATCGAGCGAGCGCTCGCCGTCCCAGCGGTCGGTCGGCTCGAAATAGCCTTCGGGGCGCGTCTTGTCGATGTGTTCGCGGATGACCTCTTCGTTGAGCTCGCCGAAGCCGAGGCCGGGCGCTTCCGGCACCGGCGCGTAGCCATCGACGATCAGCGGCTTTTCGATGCCATCGATGAGATCGCTCCACCAGGGCAGATCGACCGAGTGGTTCTCCAGCACGTAGAAATTCTCTGTCGCGGCGGCGCAATGGACATTGGCCAGGAATGAGACGGGCGAGCCCGCCATGTGCATCGCCATCGGCACGCCATAATCCTGCGCCAGATCGCCGATTTTCTTCGTCTCCATGATGCCGCCCGCAGTCGCCAGATCGGGATGGATGACCGAGACGGCGCCAGCCTCCAGCAGGGGCAGAAAGCCCTCTTTCAGGTAGATGTCTTCGCCGGTGCAGACGGGCGTGCGCACCGACTGTTTCAACTGGCGCCATTGCTCGGTCAATTGCCAGGGGATCATGTCTTCGTACCAGGCGAGTGAGAATGGATCGAGCGCCTGACCCAGCCGTATGCAGGATTCGACGTTGATATGCCCGAAGTGATCGGCCGCCAGCGGGATTTCGTAGCCGATTACATCACGCGCCTGCCGCACATATTCGACCAGGCAATCGATGCCGGTATCGGTGAGTTGGATGCCAGTGAAGGGGTGCATGACATCGCGCCGTTCAAGCGCGCCTGGCGGCGCCGCCACCGCGCCATCAATGCCCTCCAACAAGCCGATGCCGATGTCCATCTTGAGGAACTTGAAGCCGGCGTCCATGCGCCCTTTGAGCCGCTCGCCCATGGCCGCGCCATCGGCGACCGTGTCAGTATCGCTATAGATCAGCACTTTGTCGCGGAACCTACCGCCAGCCAGTTGATAAGCCGGGACGCCATAAGCTTTGCCCGCCAGGTCGAAGAGCGCCATTTCGATGCCGCAGACGCCGCCGCCCTGCCGCCCGTGATAACCGAACTGCTTGATCTTGCGGAAGAGCTTGTCGATATTACAGGGATTCTCGCCCAGCAGGCGCGATTTGAGCAGCAGCGCGTAGGTGGGGCTGGCGCCATCGCGGACTTCGCCATAGCCGCTGATGCCTTGATTGGTGTCCAGCCGCAGCAGCGTCACGTTGAATGGCAGCGGCTCGAGATTGACGATGCGCAGGTCGGTAATTTTCAGGTCGGTTGGTCGGGAGTGCGTGTTGATGTTGGATTCGATCGGCGGGTCGGTCATTTGCTTTCCCTAAAAGATGAACTGCTGTAGGGGAGCCAGTGGGTCGCCCTTCTGCAGGATGTCACATGCGCGGTCAACCTGTTTGGTTGCCCATACAATGATTTCTTGTTCTAGCGTCGGAGCAAACTTCGCTCGCGATAGATCGTCGCCGCGTCTCTAATAAAGGCGGCGTTTTCCCGCGCGCCGTATGTCTCTTCCAGGTAATCCGCCAGCCGCGCCAGCTCGTCGTATGACGCGCGCTCCGGGCGCAGCAACTCATAGATCTTGAGCAGTTCCTCGTTGGGCACATCGGTGAGTTCCGCCGCCCGCAGCAAATTCGCCGCCAACTGCGGATAGCCGCCCGCCCGCGCGATCTTCGCCTGCCGCCGCAGGGTGTCGGCATGGGTACGCAGGTCATCGCCCGTGAGCGCGCCCGCGGCGATTGACTCGGCGGTGATATCGCTAAGCGAGCGCCCGCTGTGGGTTAGGAGCGATGCGGACGCGCTATCACGCAGGGGGTATTCGCTCAACGCTTCCTTCACGACTCGGGCTCCCAATCGAAGCGCAATTCTTGCGGCGGACGCTCGGGGCAGACTTCGTCCGTTTCGCGGCGATGCAGCAAAGCCGTCTTGACGATGAGGCGCAGGCGGGCGCCATTGTCGATCTCGACCGCGACCGGCACGGTGGGGACGCCCATGGCGTAGCGCGCGGCATTGCGCCCGATCGCTTGGTAGGTCTGCAGGGTCAGGCTGGGCGACTGCGGGAAGAGCTCCAGGTTGTTCAGCGGCGCCAGGTCTTTTTGATGGATGACAGCGGTGCCGCGCGATTGCAAGCCGATGCCGATGCCGCTGCCGCTCAGGCGGGCGCCCACGTAGCCAATCGCGGCGCAATCCGATGAGTGATAAACGCGTACGATGCGCGCGATCATGCCCTCCGCGGCGACGCCGCCCAAGATCGCTTCCAGCACGTCTTCGTGGTCGAAGCCGCCGATGGTCGTCGCGAGCGCGCAGCCAAAAGCCGGGCCCAGCGCGAGGACCACTTCCCGCGTCGTGCCCACCGCCGCCGGACCGACCTCCACCAGGCGCGACAGCGGCTGGCCGATATGCGGGTCAACGAAGCCTTCGGGCGACTTGGCTTGCGGGATCGCCTGCATTTCACGCCAGCGCCGCCCTTCGGGGCGATAACCGCTGCCGGGACCAAGGTAGTCGTTTCCATCGTTAATCGCGCTCTGCACTTTGAAGTCGGCGTCGAATATGGCCGATGGCTGCAAGTAATCGGCCGCGATTCGCTGCCGGCCCATCTCCAGGATATTATCGGCGACATTGGCGAAACCGGTCTTTTGCAAGGCGCGGATGACGGCGACAAAGTCATCGCCGCCAGCCATGAAAGCGTCTGCCGCTTCCAAATCAGGCACGATATCGCGCGCCGGCATATCATCGCTGCCGTGAGCCACCGTCGCCGCGTCAATCTCCTCGTCCGATATTGCCGGCAAGCCCAACTCGCGGTAGACGGCTTGGATGGCGCGGGCGCCCTTGCGCCTTATCGACAGCGCCTCTGCTTCCGTGATCGGACGCAGCCCGCCATCAATTTGCATATCGCGCTGCAAGACGTTGTAATCGTCGAAGTCTTCCGCATCAAAGTTGCCGCCGCCGAACAAGTTATCGCGCTTGGGGATGGCGCTGTAGCCGCTGAAGATGAAATCCGCCCCCGGGATGAATTGCAGCATCAGCTTGGCGGTTTTGCGAATGCTGGAGTGCGATGCCAGCGCATCGTTGCCGGCCGCCACTTCCAAGCCAAGCATGGAAGCCAGCAGATTCTCCGCCAGCACCGCGCGCACGCCGCCGGGCAAGGCTTCCGGCAAGGCAATGCAGGAAATCGAGCCGTTCTGCACGCCTTGGCTGCCGGCGCCCTTGACCACCAACAGGCAGCGCGCCTCCAGGTAAAGCATCGACTTCTGCTCGGCTCTTCCCATCAGCGCTTCCGAGCCGGTGCCGGAGGTGAAGCGGATTTTGACGCCGCGCGAGGCATAGGCGGAGGCGAGGAAAGCCTTCGACCAAGGCGTATCGTCGCCGTCGACGAATGTCTTCTCGGTGCCATAGACCGAGAGCGTCTCGGCGTAACTGGTCAGCCCTTTCATCGCCAGGCGCAAGCCCAGCGCTTCCTCCACCGAGCATTGCGTCAGCACGCCGCCGCGGCCGGTCTGCGTCCCGACCAGGATGGCCAGAGCGTTGAAGGGGGCGAAGCGGGCGACGCGAACGGTGGTCTCCACCTCGGCGAAACCGCGCAGCGCCGCTTCAGCCGCGTCAGCCGCCAGCAGCGCCGGGTGCTCGCGCCAGTTGGTGACGTGCGCCTGGTTGGCTGGCGTGCGCCGGATGCGCATCTTGGCCAAGCCCATCATCATCTCCAGCACATTCATGTGCCGGACGATTTCGGTCAGCTTCGCCGGCGTGCAGCCAGCGATCAAACGGGCGATGTCCGCCCGCGGCACGTTGATATCGGCCAACATGCGCGCGTATTCCTTCGAAGGCAGCGCCATCGCTTCTTGCGCGATTTCCAGGTCCAGCGCCTGCGACGCGATGAAGATGTCCAGCGCGTCAAAGTCGGCACGACTCCGGCCGTCCATTTCAAGCACGCAGCCGGCGGCAATCTTGATGCTCGGCTGCGGATCGTAGGGGCTGTCGGCGACGATCAAGCCCGCTTCCGACCAAGGCTCGACGTAGGTCTCTTTGTTGATGTCCCGCTTTGCCAGCAGGTCGAATCGTTTAGAGCGTTCCATATCAAAGTTTCGCATTCGCCTATGACACAGGCAGAATCTAACACATGGCGCGGCGGCTGTCGAATGTGAACGACACCTTAATCACACATAGCGCTGCCGCAGAATCTCGGCGGCTTCTGCCATCGCCTTGAGCTTCTGATAGGCTTCTTCCAGCGAAATCGGGTTGGTGCTGGTCGGCGCGAAGCCGCAATCCGGGTTCAGCACCACCTGTTCGGGCTGCAAGTATCGCAGCGCCTTTTCGACCCGCTCGACGATGAGCGCCGGCGATTCGGCAATGGCGCCGCGCACATCAACCACGCCCAAGCCGATCTCCTTATCGGTGGGGAATCGCTCAAATATCGCTACATCGCCGGCTTGCGATACGGCGAATTCCATCGCCAACTGGTCAACCTCCGCCCGCAGCAGATGGGGCATGATCGGCTCATAGTCGCCGCTGGCGTAAATGGTGCGGGCGCGGTTGCCGCGGCAGACATGGAGCGCGGTCTTGATGCCGTCGAAGCCGTCCAGAACGCGATTGAGGTCATCAATCGCCCGCTCGATCTCAGCATCAGGATCGTCAAATCTGGCTCGGTGTTCGGGGTCGACAAAAAAGCAGAGCCAAGGATCATCGAATTGAACCACATCGACGCCGGCAGCGCGCAGGGCGGCGACTTCCTCGCGCAGGATCGGAATGACCGCTTCAATAAAATCGCGGCTCGTCGGGTAGGCGTCGCTGGAGTAAGCCGGATGCCAGAGGCGCCCGCCGATCATGTGCGGCGAGGGCAAGGCGACCTTGGTCTTGCGTTCGGTGCATTGCTGCAGAAAGCGGGCCCCCTGCGCGGCAATCGGGCGAGCGTAAAGCATGCTTTCCACCACCAGCGCCTGTTTGAATTCTTGCAAAGTCCATTGCTGCGGCGGGGACAGGCCCGTGTCCGGCAACAACTCTGGCGCCAGCGCTTGCGTTTGATATTCCGCCTGCCGAAAGCCATCGACCATCTGGGCGAATACTTCGAAATAACCGATGCGGCGCCACTCCCCATCAGAAATAATGTCGATGCCGGCCGCCTCCTGCAGTCCGATTGCGAAACGGATCGCTTTGTCCAAGGCGTCGTCCAAAGCCTCATCGTCCATCAGGCCGTCTTGATGCGCTATCAGCAGATCAATCACCCACTTCGGCCGCGGCAAGCTGCCGATGACGCTGGTTGGAAACAAGGTATCCGCTGTCATAGCGCCCTCGCCTTCGCTGAGATCTCTACCAGGAGTTCGGGCTTGTCCGAACAAATCGCATCGACGCCCAAAGCCTTCAAGGCGGCAATCTCTGAGGGGCGCTCTTCGTGCCAGCAGACAATGCCCAGATTCGCCTTGCGCACCGCTTTGATCCAATCGGATTTCAGCAGGCGATGCGGCTGCTCGGCGCGATTTTCCCAGCAGGGATGCACGTAATCGGCATTGATGGATTGCGCCAGCTTCACCGGGTCGATATCGACCGCGCCAAAGAGAATCGACGTCCTGGCGTCGGGGCGCGCCGCCTTGATATCCGCCAGATAATCGGGGCGGAACGAGCCAAAAATCGTGTGCTTCACATATTGCCGGGCATCCAGCGACTCAAACATGGCGCGAGCCGATGCTATCGTGAGGCGCTTGATATCCAGATACAGCCCCAAGCCGAGCGCGCGGCACTGGTCAAGCGCTTCATCAAAGCTGATGACCTGGCGCTCCGCCGCCGTCATTTGGCGCAGCGCCTCCATGGTGAATTCAGAAACATCGCCCTCCAAGCCGTGCGTTCGTCTCAGGCTGCTATCGTGAATGACGACGGGCACATCATCCGCTGTCGCTCGGATATCGATTTCCACCATATCAGCGCCCAGTTCAGCGGCCGCGCGAATGGCTTCCAGCGAGTTTTCCGCTGCGTATGCCGATGCGCCGCGATGGGCGATGCGCAAGACGCGCCGCTGTTCCGGCGGGATCGCCGCGGCCAGGCAGGCGAGCCAGGCGGAAACGCGCGCCGGTACCCAATCAAGGAGTTGAGCGCAGCGGACGAAGCTGGTGGAACGGAGGTCGAAGCTCTTGTTGAAGGCAAAACTTGGCTCGAACTGCTGTCGTTCCAGCCAGGTGTGAACCAGCCGGTTATTCAAAGGCCTATCGTCAAGAATGACACCATCGAAAAGAGGCGTGACATGCAGGCCCATCGCGCCTGCGCGAGCGCCGCAACTGGCTCGCGTCTTCGCTTTTCTAAGCAGCAGCCAGCCCAGCGATGGCGCGAAAGCGTGTTTGCCCGGTTCGGAATGAAGCGCCAGCCGGCCTTCGCGCAGGGGCAGTCGCCCCGATTCGTCGCGCATCTGGTGGTAGCGGCCGTGCCAGCTCGCCTCGGCCTCCGCGATCCCCCCGTCGCCATCCACATAGACCCAGATATGCTCCAACTCATAGAGATGCTGAATATCCCAGTCCCACCAGATCGCGTATTCAATGGCGAAGGCGGTCTCCGCCGTCAGTTGGATGTCTCGTGGAAAGGAGGCGGACGGGGCGCCTTGTCGAAATATCGTATAGCCGACGACCGAGGGGAAGAATGGCTCCCGCTCATCAAAATGGAGGAAGGGGGCATAGCGCCGGGCAAGCGCGCCATCGGCGTCCAGCGGCGCCGACCGCCGGAGGCTCTCCAGCTGCGCATCCAGACTGCGGCGGTTTACTGTCGCCAAAGCAGCGAGCGTTCCGTCTGCGGGTCGAAGAATTGCGCCTGCGTCATATCAAATTTCAGCGAGACGCGTTCGCCAGCGCGGTGCTGTTTTTCGGTGTCGGCGAGCAAGATGAATCCGTGCGGACCAACGCGCGCATCGATCAAATCTTCGCGCCCCAGGGGTTCCACCACAAATATCTCGCCCGTCACATCGCCCTCGTCAACGATTTGAATATCTTCGGGCCGAATGCCCATGACGACGGGTCCCCCATGCCCGGCGGGCGGCGCGCCGCGCTCAGCGCCCAGGGGCAACTGGATCGAGTCGGCTTGGGCGAGAAAATGCCCGTTGGATGGCGAGACCTCCACATCGAGGAAATTCATCGGCGGGTTGCCGACAAAGCCGGCGACGAAACGCGTCTTGGGCCTGTCGTAGAGTTCATCGGGGGCGTCAAAAGCCTGCAAGTGCCCGCGATTCATCACGGCGATGCGATCGGCCATGGTCATCGCTTCTACCTGATCGTGGGTGACGTAGATTGAAGTGATGCCGAGATTCTTCTGTAGGTGCTTGATCTCGCCGCGCATGGTCAGCCGCAGGCGCGCGTCCAGATTGGACAGCGGTTCGTCGAAAAGCAGCACATCTGGTTCCTTGACCAGGGCGCGGCCCAAGGCGACCCGCTGCTGCTGCCCGCCGGAAAGCTGCCCGGGCCGGCGATCGAGCAATTCGCCGATCCCCATGACATTGGCAACCTGTCGCACTTGCTCGTTCTGCACGTTTTTCGGCGTCTTCTTCAGCTTCAACGGATAGGCGATATTCTGGAATATGGTCATGTGGGGATAGAGGGCGTAGCTCTGAAAGACCATGCCGATGTTGCGGTCCTTCGGCTGCACGGTGTTGACCACCCGATCGCCGAAGCGGATGAGGCCATCCGTCGGTTTGTAGATGCCCGCCAGCGTCAATAGCGTGGTCGTCTTGCCGCAGCCGGAGGGACCGAGAAAGGCGACAAATTCACCGTCGTCGATGTGCAGCGTCAAGTCTTCAACGCCGACCACATCGCCGAATTTTTTCGTCAGATTGTCGATTCTAATTTCCATAGTCCAGCGCTCCCGGCAAAGCGGCTTTACGAGCTTCCCTTGGTGCCGCCGGCGTAAATGTTCAAGAGATATTCCTGGGCGAAAATGAAGAAAATGAAAATCGGGATCAACTGGAAAAGCCCGACCGCCGCCACCTGATTCCAATCCACCGGCGCGGTCGCGTCAATCAACTCTTCGAGGAATACCGGTAGATTGCTAACGCCGGAGCCAATCGAATAGGTGGCTGGGATAATATAGGCGTTCCAGCCGCCGATGAAAGCGAATATGCCGAGCGCCAACAAACCCGGACGGATCTGCGGCAGCAAGATTTCCCAATAGGTGCGAAAGCGGGAGGCGCCGTCGATGAGGGCGGAGCGCTCCATATCCCAGGGGATATTGTCGAAGAAACCCTTCATCAACCAAACACCAAGCGGTAGCTGAAAGGCGACCATAACCAAGGCAATTCCGCCGATCGTATTGAATCCGATCAAATCGCCGATGACGGGCAGTTCCCCAAGGCGCAGCAGCACAAAAAAGATGGGAATCAGCAACGTAATTGCGGGGAAGCCGTGAAGGATCAATGTGAAGGAGAGGAAAAAGCGCCGACCGGGAAAGTGCATCCGCGACAAGGCGTAACCCGCCATTGATGAAACCAACAGCACAATGAATGTCATAAGCACGGCGATTGCCAGCGAGGTCAAGAAGATGGGGACGATATTAAACTCCAAACCGGCGATATTGCCAACAAATATCGATTCCCAGTTCTTTAACGTAAGTCCACCCAGGTTGTCGTTTCCATCCAGTGGCAAAATCCCTTCGGTGCGGTAGGAAAATGTCGCAATGATGACCCAGAGGTAGCCGACAATTAAGGGTGAGAGCAAGCCGACCAGCGCGATATAAGGCGCCCAGTGACCGGGCAAGAATACGATGATCGCGGTGAAGACCAGCGCGAAGGCGAGACCCGGTATCAAGAACTTCAGCTGCTTATCGGATTGCACGGCGACGCGGACCGTCTCCTGCATTTCTTCATCGCCGCGGATGAATCGCAGACGGAGCGGCGCGTCTTCCTCCGATTGGCCGACGCGCTTGTTAAAAGCCGCCAAATCCACCTTATCGCGCCGAATCGCCGTGATGACATCGCCGACCTGCATTTCGGCAATGTCGGCGGCGCCACCGGGGACGATTGATTCGACTCGAATGCCGGCCTCCGTCTGGCTCAGCGTCATCTGAAGCGATGGCCGTGGCGCGAAGGCGCCGTAACTTAAGGCATAGTGGCCGGCTGAAATGGCGGCAAACAATATGATGGTGGTAGTGAGCGCCAAGCCCAGCGCTCGCCCCGTGTCCGCAGCGGAATAGCGGCGGGCGACGCTGGCGGCGGAGATGTAGGCGACGAAGGGCATCACCAGCAGGGCGAGGCGCGTCAGCACATCCATGACCGTCTCTTCGACGCTGCCGAGGGCGAAGAGTGGATGCACGATGCCGCTGAGAAAGAATGCGGCAGCCAGCAAGACAAAAATGCTGATCAAGCCAAGCCGCAACCCGTCGATCAGATCCCGTTGCAGCGAAGGCGGCCTTTCTTCAGCTTTTGATTTGCCTGAAACGAAGAGTGCGTCGCGCGCTGTCATAGCGCCTCCACCCGCGGTTCAGCCACCAACTCATCAAAGCGGAATACGCGCATATATATCACCGCCAGCACCACGCCTATCATGACCAGCAGTACAGCAAAAGCCGAGCCATATCCCCATTGAGCGTTGCCGAAGTAATTGGACAAAGCGCGATGAAAAGCCGTCAGCGACCAAACCTCGGTGCGATACAAACCGGGTCCGCCATCGGTCAAAAGCTGAATCTCGACGAAGGAGGTCAAGAGCGACAAGGTCTGATAGGTAACGACGAAGAGCAGGGGCCAGCGGATCAAAGGCAAGATCACATAACGGATGCGCTGCATTCTCGACGAGCCATCAACCAGCGACGCATTGAGCAGATCTTTGGGGATCGACTCGATGGCGGAGGTGAAGATGATCATGCCGAAGGAGACGCCGATGAAGCCATTCACCACCACCACGAATACCCAGGGATTGGTCGCGACATAGTTGTAGGTCGGATTCCCCAGCAACTCGTTGAATTGATTGAGAATGCCAAAGGGCGCTTCCGCTGCCATCCGTTTCCAAATGAGGATGTAGACGACCGGCGAGGTGATGCGCGGCAGAATCCACAGCGCGCGGAAAACAAAACCGGCGCTGCGGTCGATATGCGTCGTCAGCAAAGATACGATCAGCGCCAGCGAGACATTAAATAGCGAAAGCGTAACCAAGACGTAAAAGATAGTGTTGAAAAAAATCTTCCTGGCAAACTGATCGTTGAATAGGGTTCTATAATTCTTAAGTCCGATGAATTCCATCTTGGCGAGATCGGAAGTGAAATTGGAGCTCGCCAAGTTGGTGACGCTTAGGTAGAGCACGATGGCGACCGGGATAAGAAAGAAGATGAGGACGAGAACGCCGGCTGGCGCCATAAAGCCATACGCGCCCAGGTAGGATCTTAGGGCGTTGCGCCGGCTCTGTAATAGAGCGGCTGATGACTTGGGTTTGCGGTTTGGTTCGGACATGCTTTGCGTTACGCTTGCGGGCGACGCAGAGAGTCGCCCCTATATCGTTAGGCCGGTGACGATTTCGGCGGGCGAGCCAGTGGCTCGCCCCTACAGTGTCCAACAGAATATAGCAGCGACCTTCTAGCGAACCGTAATGCCGTCGCCGAGCTCATTCTGCATTTGCGCGATGGCGATGTCAGCCGCGCCGGCCGCATCGGCTTCGCCGGTTTCCACCGCCTGAATGCCGAGGAAGTAGGCGCCCGACCAGGCGTTCCAGCCAGGATGATTTGGCAGCGAGGTCGTATGGTCCAGCATGTAATGCGCGCTGCTCAACAGCCGGTTGTTGGCGTATGCCTCTGACTCCAGCTGCGCGTTCAAAATGCCCAGGTGGAAGCTGTCGATGGCGTGCTTGTTATTGTGCTCAGGCGTGGTGATCGCCGCGATGAGCGCCAGAGCGACATCAGGATGCGGGCTGCCGCTGCTGATCATATAGGTCAGCGGGTGCGTCAGGGTGATTGCCTTGCCCGTTCCCATTGCCGGAATGAGTGTCAGACCGATATTCTCGAAGAGATACTCATCGCCGCCTCTGTCTGCAACATAGTTGATCGCCCAGTTGGGCCAATTCCAGGTGCCGCCAGCGGCGAAGAGCACAGTTTCGGCCTGCCCTACTGTCGGATGCCAGACTTCGCTCCAATCGAGACCGATGATATCGGAGCGCAGTACGCCAGACTCAACCGCGCCGCCCAACAGCTCGTAAGTCGCGACCAAGGCGTCGCGGTCCACGACCAGGTTGCCTTCCATATCAAGGACTTCACCGCCATGACCGTAGTAGTAATAGAGGAAGTCGGGACCGTTGCTCGGGCGATGCCACCAGCCATTGCCGCTGTCGACGACGCCTTCTTCGATAGCGGCTTCGGCGGTCGCCAACATATCAGCGAAGGTGAACTCGCCGGATGCAACGCGATCGGGAAGGGACTCGATGTCGTCTTCGCTCCAGCCAAGGTCACGCAGCAGCAACTTGCTGTAGAAGATGGGGCGCGCTTCGGCGTCTTGCGGGATGCCCCAAATCTGGCCCGCGTAACCGTGCGAATCCCAAAGCGATGGCACGATGTCTTCAAATTCGCTGTGCATTGGGATCACATCATCCAACGGGATGATGAAGCCGGCCGGCGCCCAGGCGCCAATATCTTCATGCCCTGACAGGATGATATCAGGCGCTTCACCCGCTTCCGAAGCCAGAACAAATTCGTTCTTATAATCGCCCCAGCTGGCGTTATCCTGAATCAGATTCAAGTTCAGTTCGATGCCCAAGTCGGCTTCGACTTGCTCCTCAACAACGGCGAAGTTGTTGCAGCGCCAATCTTCTTCTGGCGGGCTGGCGATGCAGCGGATGGTGATGTTAACGGCGTCTTGCGCGACGGCGAAGCCCGCGAACAACCCCAACAACAGAACAAACAGCACGGTGAAACTAAGTTTGCGAATCATCTTGATCTCGTTCCTTTGTCTAAAACTTGCGATCGCTAACACTGTAACACAGATTGTGCCCTCGTCGCTACCAAATCGAGTGCAGCGCCTTTAAATGTGAATTATTGGTTCTTTAACGCTAAAATATGCTTAATTGGATTTCCAGGTCACCTGAAGGCGCCGCTATGACTTACCAACCCCTCGCCGAAGTTCGGAAGACGCTGCGCGTCGATTGGTATCGCTGCCCGATGAAAAAGGGGCGGCTGCGCGAGCTATCACAGCGGAGCGACGCCCAAGGCTGGTTCCAAGCCGGCGGGCATGCCGCGCTTTTCATCATCACGGGCGCCCTGGTTTTTAGCTTCTGGTGGCATGAGCTGTGGCTGGCGATGCTTATCGCGCTCTTCTTTCACGGCACGGTGGCCAGCTTCTTTACCGGCACGGCGCCGCATGAATTGGGACACGGCACCGTCTTCAAGACCAAATGGCTCAATAAGCGCTTTCTATATTTCTTCAGTTTGATCGGCTGGTGGGACGCCTTCGATTATGCCAGCAGCCACACCTACCACCATCGATACACGCTGCACCCTGAGGGCGACCGCGAGAATTTGCTGCCGCTGGAGCCGTCGCTCGCTTCGTCCTTCATGCTGCAAATGTTCACTGTCAACCTGCTGACGCAGCGCGGGCGGACCTTTGGCAAAGGCGGACTCATCTCGACCTTGATCATCACGGCGTTGGGAGCGGTTGGGCGCGTCCCGGCCGATGAGCGGGCGCCAATCAACGAATGGCTGTCGGCGCTGCATACCGACCAGCCCGAGCAGCATCGCCGGTCGATCTGGTGGTCTCGCGTTCTGCTCGCTTTCCACGGGGCGGTGCTGATCGTCGCCGTCGCCACAGGTTGGTGGGTGCTGCCGCTTTTGCTCACTGTGCCGGCCTTCATCGGCAACTGGCTTTCCTATTTTGTCGGTCTGACGCAGCACTGCGGCTTGCGCGAACACAGCCGCGACTTCCGCAAGAATACGCGCTCGATCAGGCTGAATCCGCTCTTCTCATTCTTGTACTGGCGGATGAACTGGCATATCGAGCACCACATGTACGCCGGCGTGCCTTGCTATAACCTGGGCAAGCTCTACGAAGAGATTAAAGACGATATGCCCGCGCCGCGCTCGCTGGCGGGCGCCTGGCGGGAAATGCGTATGGTCTGGGATCGCCAGAAGCGCGAGCCCGATTACGAGTACGACACGCCCTTGCCCGCGAGCGCCAACCCGGAGCCCATGCTCGAAGACGATCCGCTACGGTCATCAACTGAATTGGAACGTTCCATCGGCGAGCTGGCGCCGGCCGGGCTGCAAGAAAGCTGACCCTCTTGGACGGTCATATCAAAATAGTGATGCATGGGATGACGAATAATCAAAATGAAATTCAACCACCGAGTACACCGAGTTAACTTGAGGGCACAGAGATATTGATATTTTTCGACTTCTCTCAACATTTGCCGCCGTCAGAAGGCGTAGACTGTCACTGTCACCTAACTGTCTTTACAGATTTTCTCTGTGTTCTCTTTTCTCTCGGTGTCCTCGGTGGTAAAAAAACAATTTGATGTGATTGCCCTTGCTGATCCTCGTTACTGCCTTGCCACCCTATCCCGCATGTGATTCGCCGCCTTTGGCAGTGTCCGTCATTTGCTTGGAGTCCGCATGGGTTGGCACGCCTTCTTCGGCGAAGACGCGGTCGATTTCCTCGCGGTCTCCGTCTGTCAAGCGCCAGTCAACAGCGGCGATATTCTCTTCCAACTCGCGCTCGTTGCGCATGCCCACGAGGCCGACGGTCACCGCCGGATGGCTCAGCACCCAAGCCAGCGCCAGTTGGGCGACTGACTTGTCATAACCGGCGGCCAGCGCTTTTAGGCGCTCGGTGACGCGCAGTTCTTTGAGGTAGTTCTCGCGCGTGAACAGGGGCAAGCCGAAAGCCATGCCGCGTCCGCGCCAGTCGTTCTCGGCGAATTCGGTGTCGGGCGTTAAGGCGCCGGTCAGCAGGCCGAAAGCCAAGCTGCCGTAAGCCATGAAGCCGATTCCGTTCTCCTGGCAATAGGGCAATACGGCCGATTCCGTACGTCGGTCAAACATGTTGTAACCAATCTGGTTGGCGGTCAGGTTGCCAAATTGTTGGCAGGCTTCCATCATCGGCACATCGTAATTGGAGACGCCGTAGTGACGGATCTTGCCGGCTGCTTTCATCGCCTCCAGCGCGCCAATCGTTTCTTCGTGCGGCGTCTTCAGATCGGGCCAATGGATCAGCATGAGATCTACATAATCGGTGTTCAGGCGCTTGAGGCAGCCTTCGGTCCGTTCGGTGATGTAGTCCGCGGAGGCATTCCGCCCGGCGATGGCCGCGTCGCCAACGATGGACGGGTCGTCGTGGAAGACGAAGCCGACTTTGGTCACAAGAACGATATCCTGGCGCCGGTCGCCCAGGCCGCGCGCCAGCAGCTCTTCGGACGTGAAGGGACCATATACTTCCGCGGTGTCAAAGAGCGTGATGCCGTGGTCAATCGCCATGTGGACGGCGCGCACCGCTTCGTCAATGTCGATTTCGCCGTATTGCGTGGCGCCAAGCTCCCAGGTGCCGAAGCCGATCGGCGAGCAAGTCAGGTCCGTGTTGCCGAAACTTCGCTGTTCCATGTTGCGTTCCTTTCGCTAGCGATATACAAGCGTAGAAAAGTATAGCGACTTGTCTGCGCGACGTCATCCACCATCGCCATTTCGTCGGTGGCATGTTGAAATCTTGCCAGAACGCGATAATCTAATGCTATAGATTGAGTATCGAGGGTAGCAGCATGGTTTCAGCAGAGGCGCCGACGCGCAGTCATGAGCCGTATCAAGTCCGGGTGGAAGAATACAAGTCGTTCCGCCGCGATGGCTACCTGGTCGTCCGCGGCCTGGTGGCGCCAGAAGAAGCGCGAGAATGGGCGGATTTCACCGATGACATGATGGCGGGGCGACGCGCCATGCCCGGCTTGCCCTCGCCGCCGGATGACGCGACCGACGCCGAGCGCCGCCAATTCTACGACCGCATCCACATGCCGCATCGCACCTGCGAAGTCGCCGAGCGCTTCCTGCTGCACCCGCGCATCGTCGATGTGCTGGAGGCATTGATCGGGCCCGACATTCTGGGCTTGCAGACCATGCTCTTTTTCAAGCAGCCTGGGCAAGGCGGGCAGGGTTTCCATCAAGACACGTATTATATTCCTACGCAGCCCGATACCTTGATCGGCGCCTGGATGGCGATTGACCCGGCCGATGAAGAGAACGGCTGCCTTTGGATGACGCCCGGCTCCCAGCATGAGCCGATCTACCCCGATTGCGATGGCGTGACCCAGCAGGGTGATACCATTCTGAGCGACATCGAAGCGGTCAAGAGCGTCAGCCACCCCGATGTGGAATTAAACACGCTGGCGCAAGTCGCCCTGCAATATGAGGTGGAAGTGCCGATAGTCGCTGAACCGGGCGATGTCGTCTTCTTCGGCGGTCATGTTTTCCATCGCTCGCACCGCAACCGGTCGGATCGGCCGCGGCGCGCTTTCGTCAGCCATTATTGCAACGCCCGTTCTCGCATCGCCTGGGACCACGGCAGCAACAAAGCGCATTATGAAGGCGCCGACGCCAACGGCGCCACCAATCACCGGCACATCCTTGCGCGCGGCTCGACCCACCTGCCCTACGCCCAGCCGAAGTTTGGCACACTCTGCGCCGCCAACGCGCCCGAAATCTATGGAGAGCGCATTGACGACAATCGCGTCAAATCGATGATGGGCGATAGCGCCGGCTTCATGGTGCTGGTGCCGCACGTGGATGTCGAGCACGATCATTAGTATTTCACCGCAGAGGCACAGAGGGCACAGAGAATATCTCAAATGCGAGAGGTATCAATATGATGCTGGATACCCTTTATGCACTCACTGACGAGCAGATCGCCCAATATCAGCGGGATGGTCATATCCAGCTGGAGCATGTCCTGGACGCGGCTGTCATCCCGCCCTACCAGGCAGCCATCGAGCGGACGGTCGCCGAGCGCAACAAAGAAACGCGCGCCCTGAAAGATCGTGACACCTATGGCAAAGCCTTCTTGCAGACGACCAATTTGTGGGAACACAACGCCAGGGTCAAGGAATATGTGACGGCGAAGCGTTTTGCTGGCATCGCGGCGCGGCTGATGGGCGTGGACAAGGTACGCCTCTACCACGATCAAGCGCTCTTCAAGGAGGCGGGCGGCGGCATCACGCCCTGGCATCAAGATCAGCATTATTGGCCGCTGGCGACAAATAAGACCATCACAATGTGGATGACGCTAGCGGATATTTCTGCCGATATGGGTACGCTGCGCTTCGCTTCCGGCTCGCAAGCGGAGGGTTATCTGGGCGATATCCCGATTTCGGATGAGTCTGAGACGCAGTTGCGCGCCTTCGTCGAGCGCAAGGGCTTCAAGCTGCAGCAAGCCGCTGAAATGAAAGCGGGCTCGGCGACCTTCCACAGCGGCTGGACGCTGCATTCGGCGCCGCCCAATTTCTCCGACCGCATGCGCCCGGCGATGACGGTGATCTATTTCGCCGATGGCGCGCGGCTGAGCGAGCTGGACAACAAGCACCGCGTCAATGACCGCGACCACTGGCTGCCGGGGAGGGAGCCGGGCGATCTGGCGGCGACGGCTATGAATCCGCTGTTGGGATAACGCTTGAAAATCACCAAAGTCGACGCCATTCCCCTCTTCGCCGCCTTCGCCGACGCGCTGGATGTCGTCCCGCCCGAGCTCTCTCAGCCGGCCTTCAGCATGCGGGACAATCCGCTGCTCGGTCAAGGCGCGGTGATCGTCCGCATCGAGACCGACGAGGGGCTGGTCGGCATCGGCGAAGCGATGGGGCGTCCCGGTCCGCGCGGCACGGCGGCGCATATCAACGAAGTGCTGGCGCCCCTGCTGCTCGGCGCTGACCCGCGCCACCATCACGCGCTGTGGACGGCGATGAACGAGGCGATGCGATTTGCGCCCATGGGCATCAGCGGCGTCGATACGGCGCTTTGGGATTTGCGCGGGAAAATCTACGGCGATTCGCTGACGAACCTGCTAGGCGGTCCCGCCCGCGATACGGTCGATTGCTATGCCAGCCCCATTCCCTATATGGCGACGCCGGAAGGCTCGGCGGAAAAGGCGCGCGAGTTTCTTCAGCAGGGATTCCGCGCGGTCAAGCTCAAGATCGGCCGCGGCATCAGCCAGGATATCGCACATGCGGCAGCGGCGCGCGACGCGCTCGGCAGCGAGGTCAAGCTGCTGGTCGATGCCAATGGCGCATACACCGCGGCCGCGTCGATCGCGCTGGCGAAAGAGCTGGTGAAGCTGGATGTTTATTGGCTGGAAGAGCCGGTACATCCGGAATTCCCGGAAGACCTGGCGCGGATTCGGCGCCGGGTTGATCTTCCCGTGGTCTCCGGCGAGTGGCTGGGAACCTGGACTCAATTCCGTGACCTGCTGCGTTGCGAGGCGGTCGATGTGATCATGCCCAACATCACGCGTTGCGGCGGCATCACCGGCATCATGAAGATAGCTGACCTGGCCGCTCTGGACAATGTGACGGTCGCGCCGCATGGGGTGGGCGCGGGCTTGGGCATCGTCGCCGCGATCGCCGCCTGCGCAGTCATGCCCAACTTCCTCATTTACGAATATAATCAGTTGTTCAATCCACTGCGGCATTCGGTGATGCGAGAGTCGATTCAATTCGAGGATGGCATTTTGAGCCCGAACGAAGGCATCGGCCTCGGGCTTACTTTGAACGAGGAGGCAATTGAGCGCTATCGAGTCGATTGACTAATATGCCGGTCTACGAGACCGAGCGCATCGCCACAACAGCCGGATTTCGTCCGATTGCCAGGTTTTGAAAACGTCCATCGCGGGTCCAGCGCGAGTCACAATATGCAGACCGCGCGTCACTCACGCATTTGCCACATTTCCTTAATGCGATATACTGCGAAATTGTATTCAGAAATTCATAATCCTTCATAAATCTGATTGGGAACGGGCGCGCAGCCCAGTTCGCAATCCTGACAAACTGAAAAGGACAGGGAGGCGAATTCGCGATGCAAAGGGTCATGTGAAGCTGAGGGACATCGACAACCTATCGCATTGTGCAGCTAATGCGAGCCGCGCGTACCATCCCGCCAGCCGACTGGAATGCCAATGAGGCGCATGAATTGGCAGCCAGTCTCATCGTAGAGGACGAAGCAAAACATCATGTTACCCGAACTCAGACGCCGAGCCATTCTCAGCCACCTCGCGCAGGTCGGCAGCGATACCATCATTCAAATGGGCAAGCGATTTCACGTCTCGACCATGACAGTCCGGCGCGATCTGAAGATCTTGGAAGAAGCCGGATCGGTCACCATGTCGCACGGTGGCGCCATTTTCAATGGCGACTCGTTCCAACTCAACGAGACGCATCAACTGGAACGCGCGATCATCCGCGCAGCTGAGAAGCGCGCGATTGGTCGCTATGCCGCAGCTAATTTCGTCGACGATGATGATGTCATGTTTCTCGACTCGGGAACAACCGTGCGGGCAATCGTGCCTTTCCTGCGAGGCAAGCGCAATCTCACCATCGCAAGCAACAGCATGCGGACGATTGACGCGCTCTTTCGCTATTTGCCCGATAGCACAATTCTTTGCACGGGCGGTTTGCTGAGCTCAACGGCGCAGACCTTTGTCGGCCCCGTTGCCGAGCGTTTCTTTGAAGATTTCTTCGCGCGCAAGGCATTTGTCTCCGGGGTCGGCTTCACGCTGTCTGCCGGTTTGGCTGATTCGCAAATGCTTGATACCGCAGTCAAGAAATCGATGATTCGCTCGGCGGAAGCGACCGTCGTCGTCATCGACTCCAGCAAAATCGGCTACTCAGCCATGGCGCAAGTTATGGGGACGCAGGAAATCGGGACGCTCGTGACGGACGAAAGCATCGCCGATGCGGACCGGCGAGCCATTCTGGATAGTGGAATTGATCTCCAGGTGGCGCCAATAAACGCCCCCGAATAGCGCCGACTGGATCAGTATTCGCCCATGCAATACGAGCAACTCTGGTCCGTATAGGGCGGAGTGCGGAAGTACTCCTCTTTCAACCACGTTAAGATTCCAGAGGCGTCCGCTATCACGAAAGCCCAATAGTACTCGGTATCGGAGCACACGGGGTAGTATTTTGCCGCGTCTTTACCTTCCAATGGCGGTGGCTGCGGCCAGATTGTCCTGGAATGAATCCAGCTACAGTTGCCATCGGTGTCTTTGGGACGCATAAGGATGGCTACATCCACTGTAGAAGCGGGTAGATGTTTCCAAGTCCATTCAAGGTCCGCGCGGTCACTATAAATTTGATTAATGGTTAATGTGACTGCGGGAGCGGGGGGAGGGGCCGGACATTTGACTGTCGCGCTCGCCCACTTGGAAATGCTGCCTTTGGTTTTCACGCGAACTTTGGCGGTATAGTTTTCGCCGGGCTGCCCAGCGCCCAGGTTCACGCTGGTGTTCGTCGTGCGAGCTTGGAGCAGGCGCTTGCCATCTTCATCGATGAGCCGGTAGCGATAGTGTCTCGCTTTTTCTACCGCGCGCCATTGGAGGAATAGTCCGCTGCTGTCACATTTCAGCTGCGGGTCTGCGGGGGGGGGGGGCTGGCTATAGGCCAGCGGAACGAGTCCGAAAAACAGCGCGAGGCATAATGACAAGAAACGTAAAGCAACCATCTTAAGCAAACCTTTTCTCCGCATTCACTGGAATCGTAACACCTGCAGGGTTTGAAAGCAAATCGCCTTGCGCTTGATCCAGGCTCGCCTATGATTACGCGCCCCCTGCTCGCACGGTAATGGAGGCCGGCCGCCATTCTTCGCCAGTGACATCAAGCCCCTCCGCAACAAGCGAATCGAGCGCCAGCTGGAGCAGATCATCACGGTAGTCGTCTTCTAAGTGCTCGTCTTCGAGCGCGCCCATGAATTGAAGCCACTCGTCCATTTGCCGCATGAGCGCGTCATTCATGGCGCCGATGCCCGCCGGCGCGGGCCAAATCAGCTTGTTGACTTCGTTCATCTGCCATTGCTGATGGCTCTCGCCGAGCGCCGGATCGATTTCGAGCAGGATGCGCACGCAGTCATCGGCATTGTCGCGGCAGTAGATCCAGCCGCTCAGCGTCGCGCTGAGAAACGCGATCGCAATGTCCGCATTCCCTTCCTGCGCCAGCCAATCGTTAAGCACAATGACATGATCTTGCAACATGGCCGTGCCGATCTCATTCATGTCGATCAGGTTGAAGTCCGCTTCCTGATACAGTTCGCCGGTTGCAGGATCGGTCATGCCGAGGAGGCGCCCATACCAGTTGTAGATTAGCGCCTGCCCCGCGTCCAGCTCGCCGTCCAGCAGCGGGCCCAGATGAAACGGCTGCTCGACGAGCAAAAGATGTTCCCCGCTGATCGGGTCCGAGCCCAGGACAAAAGTGGTCGCGTAGACCTCAAACTCGTTGCCGTTGGGCCAGTAGCCGACGGTCTTGTGCACGAGATCGGCAATCGATTCAATGCCAGTTTCAGCAAGAGATACCAAGACGGTGCCGCTGCGCTGAAAGATCTGCGCGATATTGACGAGGTCCCCGCCCTTCTCATTGGCAATCAAAGTCTTGGGCAGCCAGGTGACGCCAAACTCGGCATCGCCCGCGGCGACAATATCGGCCGGCAGGATGTCTCCTTCGCTCTCCAGTATGGTGACGGCCAAGCCTGCTTCCTCATAAAAGCCCAATTCCTGCGCCACGTAATAACCGGCGAATTGCGCCTGCGTCACCCACTGCAGCTGGAGCCTCACCGGCGCAAGGTCTTCGTCATTGGCCAAGGCGCTTCCAACCAGCATCGCAAGCGCGGCGCTAAACACAATGATTCGCAACATCTCTTTGCTCCTTTCCTCATTCCCCGCCGGGGCTACCCAGCGAATCCGCGCGAGATTGCCAAAGGTCCTCCGGACGGGTTATACTTGCAGCATAAAGCATATTTTGTGGCATTGAGAGGTCAATAGAGATGGCAAATATAACAGCGGAAAGAGACGGACTCGCCGATGGCATGCCGCGTGACGAGCGCGGTTATTGGCGGCCGGACGGAGACGTTGGCTTGCCCAACCCGTGGTTCTCTTGGCCGCCGAAGCCGCGCGCAGCCCTGCTGTGGCTGAAAGAATACTTGTGGCCCTACAATATTCTGTTCATGATTGTGGCAGCTTTGACTTGGCTTTACCTGACGCCGGAGACCTCGCGGATGACCGAATTCCGCGCCGGCTGGATCCTCGAAATCTTCCTGCGCAACCAGATCATGTTATTCGTCTATGCGTCCGTCCTCCATGTAAGCATGTGGACACTGAAAACGCAGGGATATCAGTACAAGCTGTCGCTAAAATGGATGAGCAAAAGCAAGAAATTCCTCTGGAACGATCAGGTGCGCGACAACATGTTCTGGACTATCGCCAGCGCCGGCACGATTTGGACGGGATTTGAAGTGCTGATGCACTATGCCTACGCGAACGGCTTCATCTGGTATATCTACCCGCGCGAGCATCCGGTCGCTTTCGCGTTGATCCTCTTTTTATCGCCGCTTTGGTACAACTTTTATTTCTATTGGGGACACCGCCTGCTGCACGTGAAGTTTCTATACAAACACATTCATCATGTGCATCACCGGAATATCGAAGTAGGACCCTGGTCGGGCCTGTCGCAACACCCGATTGAACATGTCGTGATGTACGCGAGCATGCTGATCCACTGGCTGATCGGCGCGCATCCGATCAATATGATATTCGGGGGGATGCACGTGACCTTCGGCTCGATCACTGGGCATGGCGGCTTCGAGGAGATTGTCGTAAAAGACAAATTGAAGATCTCCTACGGCAACTACTGGCATTCGCTGCATCATCGCTTCTTCGAGTGCAATTACGGCGAGCCGGAGATCCCGCTTGATCACCTCTTTGGCACCAACTACGACGGTTCGCCCGAAGCGCGCGAAAAGATGCTGGCCAGAATGCGGACCATGCACAGCAGTTAGCCCCCATTCCATATAGTGATGTGGACGCGCAAACATTCCAAGAAGTCGGCATGGATGTGAATCGCGAGTAATGAATTGATCGATATTGCTGCCGTCAAGGCACGTCCCTGGATAGATTTCTGCATCTATCTGAACCACAACGAAGACCTGTCTGCATCTTACACCTAAGGAGAAAGGCTTATGACGCTGCGAGTTAAGTTTGTCCGGCTAAGAATTCCATATAAGGAGACTATGAAATGAATGGAAACAAGAACGCACTTTTGCCGCGGCTGATGGCGCTGCTGCTCATCCCGGCGCTGTTGCTGGGCGGCAGTATAGCGGCGCAGGATGATCCGGTCGTGATCGACTGGGCTAATGACGCGGCCTGGCACGAGGCGGGCCAGGATGCCGTCAGCGAGGCATCGCTTGGCGCAACAGGCATCGGTGTCAACACGGTAATCTTCTCCTCGACGGACTCGTACCAGGCTGCGGTGCGCGGCGCGCTGCCGACCGACGACGCCTTCCCGCTGTTTGACTGGTGGTTTGGCTATCGTATGAAAGACCTGGTGGACGCGGGTCTGCTTGCGGATGTGACCGACATCTGGCAAAAGCACATCGACAACGGCGGTTACCCGGCAAGCATGATGGGTTCCTTTGGCTTTGATGGGCGCGCCTACGGGTTGCCAAAGATGATTAACTACTGGGTCGTCTTTTACAACAAGCATGTCTTTGCTGAACACAGCCTCGAAGTGCCGACCTCATGGGACGGACTGATGGCGGTTGCGGAAACGCTGAAGAGCAATGGCGTAACCCCCTTTGGTCTGGACGTGGTCGGGTGTCGCTGGTGCAGCTTCATCTGGTTCGAAGAGATGATGGTGCGCGTTGATCCCGCCCTCTATCAGAGCGTGATGACGGGCGAGACAGCCTACAACGATCCGCAAGTAATCGCCATTATGGAGCAATGGCGCGATCTGCTTGATGCGGGCTATTTCTCGCAGCCGGGCGACTTCGCCGATAACTGGGCGGAACCATTTGTGAACGGCAGTATTGGCATGTTTCTGATTGGCGACTGGTATACAGCCTCCCTCGCGCGTGCCGGTTTCGTCGCCGGTGAGGACTATGGCATATTCGTCATGCCGGGCATCACAGAAGCGGGGAATCGCAGCCTGATCATTGAGGGACGTCCGCTGCTGCTTGCCGAGAATTCGCCGCAGCGCGATGTCGCGCTCGAGTTTGCCGATTACTTTATGAGCGTAGAAGCGCAAACGATCTGGGCGGAAACCAGCGACATCAACTCGCCGAATCTGCTGGCGCCCGAAGAGACGCGCCCGGGACATCTGGTGGATTTAGCTAATGCGGTCGCCAATGGCGAATACGAGCTCTATACGCGATACTGGGAAGCCACGCCGCCGCAAATCGTCGAACAGGTGGTTGATTTGCTCGGTCAGTTTGTGATCGATCCGGCTTCCTTGCAGACGACTATGGACGGCGCCGAGCAGATTGCTCAGGATTACTGGGCAAGCGCTGGCGGTGAATAGAATCAGGAAGTGGGGAGGCCTGTCGAGCGCCTCCCCAACCATCTTGAATGCGAGCGGGCGGGTTGCCCGATACAAACCAAGTGAGCACTGAGCCGCTTTCTGATAAGGTCCTAGTCACTCCGCTGGACCGGGCGTCGCTCTACGCGCCGACACGTGCAAAGGCCTTGTTCCGCAAGATTGAGCCTTATCTTTATCTGTTGCCAGCGCTTCTGCTCGTCGGCGGGCTGCTGCTATATTCGGTCGCCCATACCTTGGCTATAAGCTTTACCGATTGGGATTTGATTACCCCGCCCCGCTTTGTGGGCTTGCAAAACTATATTGACGCGATCCGCGATCCAACATTCACAAGGTCATTCTCAAATACTTTGGTGTGGACCGGGGGGAGCTTGCTGCTGCCGGTCGGGGGCGGCTTGCTGCTGGCGGTGATATTGGAGCGCATCCCCGGGCAGCGGGTTTTGAAAACGCTAATCTATCTGCCGGCGATATTATCTACGACGGTGGTCGCCGCCATTTGGAGCTATGTTTACACCAACAATGGCGTCTTGAATGAAACGCTGCGCTGGGTCGGCCTTGATGCCTTGGCGCGACCGTGGCTGGTTTGGGCGCCGACAAACACGCTGGCGATGATCGTGGCAGCCTCATGGCGCGCGCTTGGACCGAGCATGGTGCTGTTTCTCGTTGGCTTGCAGACCATACCGCCAGAACTCATCGAAGCGGCCAAGATTGACGGCGCCGGTGAGCGCTTGCTCTTCTGGCGCATCAAACTGCCCCTGCTCCGACCAATCACGGCGATCGTCGTCATCATGTCGGTCATCGGAAGCTTTATGACCTTCGATCTGGTCTGGGTGATGACCCAAGGCGGACCCGGTCGCTCATCGGAAACGCTGGCGGTGACGATGTACCGCCAGGCTTTTATCATGTGGCGAATGGGGTATGCCGGGGCGGTGGCGGTGATACTGTCCGCGATTGTTATCGTATTCTCTATCTCGTATTTGCGAGCGACCTTGAAGCGAAGCACCTTATGATTGAGAAATGGGCTATAAGGCAGCGCGCTCTCGACCGCTACCTCGCGCTGGCGTTGCTATGCTTGTTCGCAATCGCCTGGGTTACGCCGCTGGCAATTGTGGCGCTGAGCAGTATGAAGACCCCGAGGGAGCAATCGCAAAGCGGCATCCTGGCGCTGCCAGAGAATGCGGCAATGATCCTCGACAACATTGCGTCCGCTTCTGAATTGTCAGGCATCGGCAACGGAATCCTAAGCAGTCTCATTTACGCATTTGTCGGTTCTGTGACAGCCGTCATCGCCGCGTCATCGGCGGCATACTCCATTGCCATGCTGAAAATCCGCTTCCCCTTCTTCTGGTTTCTGATCATCTACAGCGGCACTATCTTCCCCTTTCAGATGTATCTTATGCCTTTGTTTGGGCTGTACCAGACGGTAGGTCTTTACGATACGCGGTTTGGAATGCTGCTGTTCTACTCGGCCATTACGGTGCCCTTCTGCATATTTGTCTTCCGCAACTACTTCATCGGAATGCAAGGGGAAGTGATCGAAGCAGCATCATTGGATGGGGCATCTTCTTTTCAAACCTATCTGCGCATTGTACTTCCTATGGCGAAAGCTCCCGCACTATTCCTGTTTGTGACGCAATTCAGTTGGATATGGAATGATTTTCTCTTTGGACAGGTGCTTGCGAAGTCGGACGATGTGCGACCGGTCATGACGTCGCTGGCGATGCTGTCCGGCACTTACGGCAAGGGCAGCATCCCGCAACAGATGGCCGGCGCGCTGACGGCGTCGATTCCCACGCTCATCCTGTTCTTTGCGCTTCAAAAACATTTTATGCAGGGCATTATTTTGAACACAGCTGGCGAGTAATCAATCCACCGTTCTGGCGGGGCAAATTTGCATCCCCCGCGGCCCTGCGATATGCTTGAAGCGAATAGAGATTCAGAGGTTGAATTACGATGGCAGAAATAAGCGCAGAAAGAGACGGACTGGTCGACGGCATGCCGCGTGACGAGCGCGGCTATTGGAAGCCGGACACAGAAATCGCCCCCAATCCGGTGTTCGTTTGGCCGCCGAACCCGCGGGCAATAGCCACTTGGGTCAAGGACTATATCTGGCCCGTCAATCTGATGTACATGATCGTGGCGACGGTGACCTTTATGTTCCTGACGCCGGAGATGGCGCGTATGAAGGAGTTCAGCGCCGGCTGGATTGCCGAGGTTTTCATCCGCAACCAGGTGATGTTGATCGCTTTAGCGACCGTTTTGCACGTCCGCTTGTGGTCAAATAAGGCGCAGGGTTACCAGTACAAGTGGTCGCCGACCTGGATGGGCAAGAGCAAGAAATTCCTCTGGAATGACCAGGTGCGCGATAATGTTTTCTGGAGCGTCGTCAGCGCCGGCACGATTTGGACCGGCTTCGAGGCGGTCATGCTCTGGGCCTACGCCAATGGCATCATCCCCTTCGTTAATCCGCGCGAGCAGCCGGTCTGGTTCCTCGTGATTCTCGTCCTTGTTCCATTGTGGCGCGATTTCCACTTTTACTGGGCGCACCGCTTGCTGCATGTCAAGTTCTTCTACAAGATCGCGCATCACGTGCATCACAGAAACATCGACATCGGTCCCTGGTCGGGCTTGTCGATGCATCCGATCGAGCACCTGCTCTATTACACCTGCATGCTGATTCACTGGGTGGTGGCTTCGCATCCCATCCACATGATGATGAATGGGCAGCACGCCACTTTCGCCGCGATTCTGGGGCATGGCGGCTTTGATGACTTCGTGATCAAAGATGGTGTGAAGGTCAAGTCAGGCGCCTCTTATTACCACTCGCTGCATCATCGTTACTTCGAATGCAATTACGGCGAGATGGGCATGCCCTTTGATTACTGGTTTGGCACCAGCCACGATGGCAGCCCGGAAGCGCGCGAGCGGATGCTGGCGCGTAAGCGGGAGATGCACGGGAGTTAGCGCCCCATCTCTCCAATCCCTTCCCTCCTGATTGAGACAGCAAGATCAAAAGACGGGCGACTCGGCGAGCCGCCCGTCTTTCATGTATCGGCTGTTGCGGGCGACTTGACAGGTCGCCCTTTCATTTGATTTGGCTGGATAGAGAATTATCGACGCAGGAGCGGTCCTTGGCTAGGGCAGGGTGCGAAATTCCTCTCGTTTTAGACCGTAGTAGTAGGGATCCGTGGGGTCGTCGGAGAGTTCCTCATGCTTGACGACGAGTTCCAGCATATAGCCGTTATCGGGGCACAAGCCGTCAAACACAAATCTCTCTGACCAATTACTGGCGCCGGGACTATCGGCAACACGCCGTGTGTAATTGCAGTCGCGGTAGTTTTCTGTGGGGAACGCCGTGATGTACACCTTAGCAACTGGGTAAGCGGGCAAACCTTTCCATTTAATATCAACTGTCGCGGTGTCGCGAGTGATGGAAACGAAGTCGAATGAGACAGTGCGTTCCCGCGCTGGCGGGCATTTGGTTTTCACGGTCGCCCACTTGGACATACGGCCATTAACCTTGACTCTGACCTTGGTGGTATATTTTTGCTCTGGGGCGCCGAGGCGCAGGCGAACGCTGGTTTCGGTGGTGCGGCCTTGCAACATGCGCTTGCCTCGGATATAGAGCCGGTGTTTATAATGTTGCGCTCCCTCCACCGCGCCCCATTGAAAGAGCAGCTGCGCATTGTCAACGTCGCATGTCAGCTGCAGATCTTGCGGGCGCGCGGGCTGGGCTTGGCTCGAAACCAGCGGCACAAGTGCAAACGTCAGAACAAAGCAAATCGAGAACAATCCTGCTCTAATCATTATGCCTTAACTCATTTCTCCTCTTAATCGTCATAAGTATAACTATATAGCTCGCCTGGCGTCAAGCTCGCCTCGACAAGATGAGACGCGCTCCCCCTATCGCTGAGGAATTGGATACGGCGACAACCGTGCAGACTCGCAGAGGATAATGATGTTTATACAGATTAAGGCTGAATGCGATGGCAAATATAAACGCGGAAGCGGGCGACTCACAACAGAGCCGCCCCTACAATTCCTTACAGAATAAAGATCCGTGGTTTATTCGCCGCCGGGGCGCAGCTCAACCTCGACCGGTTGCCACATATCGCCGACCACATCGATGTCGTCCATCGCCAGCGAGTCCAGCGCCGCCTGCGCCAAGTCACTGCGGTAGGCATCCATGCCCGGCTCCTCACTGATGACCTGCCCGTCGATAGCGACGGCGACGGTCTGCGCCCAGAGGTCCTCGTCCATGACGCCAATGCCGGCCGGCGAGGGCCAGATCAACTTGCTGATCTCGTTGAGCTGCCAAGTCTGGTGGCTTTCGCCGAGGGTCGAGCCGTTGTCCAGCACGATTTCCACGCAGGCTTCGGGATTGTCCCGGCAGTGGATCCAGCCGCGGAAGCTCGCTTTCAAGAAGGCGACGGCGATATCTTCATTGCCCTCTTCCGCCAGCCAGTCCGCGTTGACGAAAACGTGATCCTGCAGCATGGCCGTGCCGACATCGTTGAAGTCGATGACGTTCAGATCTTCCGGCTGATAAAGCTCGCCGGTATCGGGATTGACCGCTTCGAGGACCTGGGCGTATTCGTTGTAGGTCATGGCTTGGGCCGCGTCCAGCTCGCCATTGAGCAGCAGCGACATATCGAAGGGCTGCTGGATGACGGTGACGTCATCGGCGTTTTCCGGATCGATATCGACCGCGCGCATGGCGGCGAAGAGCTCGTGCTCATTGCCGAAGCCCCAGGTGCCGATGCGCATGCCGGCGAAGTCCTCGACCGACTCGATGCCGGTATCAACGAAGGAGACTTCCAGCGTGCCGCTGCGTTGGAAGACCTGCGCGATGTTGACCAGGTTGGCGCCGCGCTCGTTGGATTCCAGCACCTTCGGAACCCAGGCCAGGCCGAATTCAGCGCCGCCGGAGGCGACGACTTGCTGCGGCACGATCTCAACCGCGCCTTCGAGAATGGTGACGTCAAGACCTTCGTCCTCATAGAAGCCGAGGTCGACGGCGGCAAAATAGCCGGCGAATTGCGATTGCGCCACCCACTGCAATTGCAGCTTGATCGGCGTCATGTGGCCGTCGGCTGTCGCGACCGAGAGACCGGCCAGAAAAACAAAAATCACCAATAAAGCGGAACGTTTACGCATGACGCGATTCCTCCTATCCGTTGTAGTCCTCAGGAAACTGCAAGCAGATTATAGCGAATAATCGATGCGATTGGAAAACCCCAACGGGGCAGATGGTGTATCCTTTTCGGTTTAAGCACAGAAACTTCACCACCGAGTACACCGAGAATTATATGCGAAATGCGCCTTTTACTGGTGTCATTTGTGTCTTGACGGTCAGTGTCCACGCGACCTGTGACAAGAATGAATTTGGCCCATTTGAATTTCAACCGACTTCGATTCACTGCCCGTCTTTGCGTTTCTTGATTTCCTCGCTGCTTGTGCTAGACTGTTTCACAACATGTTAGTTACATTGATCCTTCATGGAGTTTGACATGTATTCATCTTGCTTAACCGGTCTTATTCCCCGCAAGTTCTTCATCGTCCCGCCAACCAACACGCCAGTCCCGCAGCAGCCGCAGGTCGATGCCGGTTTGCTGACCGAGGTCGAAGCCAAGATCGCCCGCCACCGCGACGAGACAGGAAGAGAGGACCTGGAAGCCGCCTTCAGCAGAGTCCGCGACGCGCTGAAAGCGATGCCTCGCCCGACGAGGCGCTGGCCATGCTTCACTCAGGCTGGAACAATGACCTGTGGAATCGCATCCGCGCGGCGCTGGAGGGGATGC
>JAPOXG010000122.1 GCA_026707225.1 Chloroflexota bacterium | reverse complement strand
AAGATGCAGGATTCGGGAAGATCTTTTGCCCGCTGCAAAACTGTCCTGTCGTCAGAAGGCATTAGGGAGGGGAGCTCAATTATGGAGACCAGGTATCTATGCTGGCATTATGTAGTCGCCATTGGTCACCACTTCCGGCGGACAGAGAGACCCATCTTGGTTGTAGAAGCTATAATGGGCTGAGTACGTTGCCAGCTTGCCGGCAGTCATGAAACGGGCGCTGGGCGGAGACATTGAAATCGAGTATGCGCGATACAGCAGGAATCCTTGTAACTCTTTTCATTGCGAGCCTGTGTTGTTTGGCCTTGCCTGCGCTTGGGCAGGAAGCCGAAACCGAATATTATGCCCTCGAAAAAGTCGCCGGCAATTTGAAACAGCCGACCGGCATCGCGCGCAGCCCGGATGGTCGCCTTTTCATTACCGAACGGGCCGGGCGCATCCTGATCCTCAAGGATGGCGAAGTCTTGCGCCGGCCTTTTCTGGATGTCAGCGAGAAAGTCGATGAGGCGCCGAGCTTCGAGCAGGGGCTGCTGGGCTTGGCTTTTGACCCGCTTTATGGGGAAAACGGTTTCTTTTACATCGCTTATTCTAATGCCGAATACACGGTTCTTCTTGAGCGTTATCAGTCGTCGGCTTATGCTGATGTCGCCTTGCCCGGCTCTGGCCAGTTGCTGCTGTCGATCGAGCAGAAGTCCCCGCTGCACAAGGGCGGGCATCTGCGCTTTGGTCCCGATGGCTATCTCTATATGTCCGTGGGCGACGGCGGCTTTTCCGATCAACTGGATTCTACGGGACAAAACCGGGACGACCTGCGCGGGAAAATCTTGCGACTGGATGTCAGCGGCGCGCTGCCCTATACGATCCCCCCGGACAACCCCTTCGTCGCTGTTGCGGAATACCGTCCCGAAATCTGGCTGCTGGGCTTGCGCAATCCCTGGAGATTCAGTTTTGCGCCGGGCTCGCGGGCGCTGTTCATTGCCGATGTCGGCTGGGCGGACTGGGAAGAAATCAATTATCTGCCCGCTGACGATGTTGGCGGCGGCAATTTTGGCTGGAGCGTCTTTGAAGGCGAATTGCCGGTTGAGCGGGAAGACAGCTCCGCGCAATTGGCTCGCGAAGAGGCGGACGAGTTCATCTTCCCCGTCTATGCTTATCCGCATTTGAAGCCGCTCGGCTACGACGGAAGCTATCCCATCGGCTGCGCGATCATCGGCGGGCATGTCTATCGCGGCGCCGCCTTGCCCGAGCTCAAAGGCTTATACCTTTACAGCGACTACTGCAATGGCGAGCTGTGGGCGCTTTGGCAAGAGGAAGATGGCTGGCGGACGCGCAAACTGATCGAGACCGGTTTGAATGTGACCGCGCTGGAGGAAGATTTGCGCGGGGAGATTTATATCGCCAGCATTGATGGCCAAGTGCGCAAACTGATTCACGCGCCGGACAATGACAATGATGCCGACGCTGTGCCCAATGCTCATGACAACTGCCCGCTGGTCGCCAACCCGGATCAAGCCGATCATTGGGGCGCGCTCGGCGTCGGCGACGCCTGCGACCAGGAGTACTTTTTCAGCAAAGTGGGCGGCACAGAAATCAAGATGTTCCAGCAGCACCATGGCGCGTTTCATGTGTACGCCTGCAACGCCGACGGCTGTGGATTCGTCGTCAGTCTCGAGCCGAGCGCGCTGACCGCGGCGGGCGAACAGCAGTGGCGGAACGATCAATTTGCCTGGACCATTGAGGCGGCCTACGCGGGCGATTCCGCCGGTCAAGCGGTCTATGATGTGTCTGTGTTTGATGACGCGGGCAATTTTTTCGTAGACGACTTGCAGCTGCTCATATCGGAGGCCAGCCTGTCCTGGCGTTATTCGCGTTGAGGCGGCGCTGGGCGCGGGCGATACAAGGGAAAGGAAGACTTGTTCGCTTCTCAGGGGAGGGAGAATTGACCGATGACTGGCAAGCGAGTATTGGTGAGCGGATCGGACGGGCGCATTGGCCGCGCGACAGTCGAGGAATTGCGGGCGCATGGCTATGAGGTCACGCCGGCCGACCTCAACCCGCGGCAGCCTTGGGGCACGCAGCAGGTTGATTTCACCGATTTGGGCCAGGTTGTTGGTCTCATGCAGGGTCACGACGCCGTCATCCACCTGGCCGCCATTCCATCGCCGGACGCGCATACCGCCGAAGTCGTCTTCCGGACAAATGTCATGTCCACCTATAATGTGCTGGAAGCGGCGACCATTCTTGGCATATCGAATATCACGATGGCGAGCAGCATCTCGGCGCTGGGTTACGCCTTCCGTCACCGGCCCTTTAATCCCTTGTACTTGCCGATTGATGAAGCGCATCCGCTGCTCTCCCAAGATTGTTACGGGCTCTCGAAAATGATGGGCGAAGAGCTGGCGGAAGGTTTCCGGCGGCGCAGTCCTGTAATGTCGCTGGTCAGCTTGCGCTTCACGGCGGTGCTGACTGAGGCGGCGCAGACTTGGCTGCCGGCCGCGCGCGAGCAGCCAACGGACGAGGTCTCGACTTATGGCGCCTTTTGGACCTTCGTCGATGTGCGCGATGCCGCGACGGCTTGCCGTTTGGCGCTGGAATTCGACCAGCCGGGTCATGAAGCCTTCTATATCTGCGCGCCAATCATCTACCGAAAGGAAGACATTCGCGACTTAATGGCGAAGCACTTCCCGGGCGATTATCCGATCGGCGATTCCCTTCGCGGCGCCGCCAGTCCGGTGGATGTACAGAAGGCGGAGCGGCTGCTCGGTTGGGAGGCGCGCTACAACTGGGATGGGACGTTCCTCACTTAACCCGCGTTCCATTTGCAATTGAGCCTATCGATGTGGTAAACTGCCGCCACTGTGTCAATAGAGTTCTGAATACCCAGTGGACGACCCTGTCGAACCTCCTTCTCGGAGTCCCAGGCACATAGTAAACGTGGCAGCCGTGCATCGTAGGAAATGTCCGGCCGTTTTCGCGTCTTTCAAGTTTGCGGGTTTGGACGGCGGCTGATGGACGAGAGCATCGTTCTGGCGCTGCTTCTGCTTTTGACGCTGCTTCTGCACGCCGCCGCGAGCCTGATGAACGCGGCGCTGCAAAATGTGTCCGCCACTGCCATGCGCGAGCGCGCGGAAGAAGGAGACGCGTCCGCGCTGCGCTTCCTGGCTTGGGCGGAAAATCCGCTCCGCCTGAGCATGACTGTCAGCATTACGCATATCTTGACGCGCATCGCCATCACGGTGCTGCTGGTCTTGCTGGTGATCGAGCATTTCGCCGACGGGGACTTGGGGGCGCGCCTGGCCCTGGCGCTGGCGACGGTTGTCGTTGGCGCCGGCTTGACCTTGATCATCGGCGACCTGGCGCCGGAAGCGCTGGGCAGCGCTCAAGCCGAGTCCCTGTCGGCGCGCGCAATTGGACCGATGCGCCTGCTGGAAGTGATCGTCTCGCCATTGACCGCGCTCGTGCTGCTGCTCAGCCGCTTAATCTCCCGCGTATTGGGCGGCGATCCCCTGGCGATGGTCAGCCTGGTCACGGAAGAAGAGATTATGAGCCTGGTTCATGCCAGCCACAGCGGCGGGGTCATCGAAGAAGAAGAGAAGGATATGATTGCCTCGGTGCTGCAACTCGATGAGAGCAGCGCCCGCGAACTGATGACGCCGCGCATCGACATTGTCGCGCTCGACGCAAAAGCCACGTTGAAAGACGCGCTCGGCGCCTTTGTCGGGTCCGGCTTTTCCCGCATTCCAGTTTATGAAGAGAGCATCGATAACATCAAAGGCTTGCTCTACGCCAAAGACATCCTGACCGTGGTCAAGAACGGCGAGGACTTCTCCAGTCGTGGGATCGCGGATCTCGCGCGCGCCGCCTATTCCGTGCCGGAGACGAAGCCGGCTGACGCGCTGCTGAAAGAGCTGCAAGAGAAGAACGTCCATCTTGCCATCGTCGCCGATGAATATGGCGGCACCTCGGGCCTGGTTACCATTGAAGACCTGATCGAGGAGATCGTCGGCGATATTCGCGACGAGCATGATTTCGCTGAAGAAGAAGATTATGTCGATGTCGGTGATGGCTCTTACCTGATTGAAGCCAGCATGGACCTCGACGATATCAACGCGCTGCTCGGCTGCTCCATCGATACCAGCGATGCCGATACCCTGGGCGGCTACATTTATTTGGCGCTGGGACGCGTGCCGAAGATGGACGAGACGATCGAAACGGAGATCTTGAGCATGACCGTCCAGTCGATTGACGGCCACCGCATCCGCAAGGTGAGGGTGCGCAAAATCCCGGGCGAAGCCGCAATGCTACCCTGTAGTGGTCCTGAAAAACTGGACACCTAGTAAAGAGAGTATACTAGATGC
>JAPOXG010000111.1 GCA_026707225.1 Chloroflexota bacterium | reverse complement strand
CGCAGCGCCTTTGGCTTGCCGTCGCTGGCGGAGGTTGGCGCTGGGGAGGGGTAGGCGGCGAGGTCCTCTAAGTTTCGAAAGAATTGCTAACGAAATCCGAATACTTTATACTAATCCTTCCGACTTCTCAGTTGGGGGATTAGTATGTCGCACCGGAATCGGCCAGATGTGGACAAGATAATCAATATGGCGGAGGATGGGCTGCAAGAAATCGTTCTTAAGCAATACAAGCAAAGATATTCTGCCAGCTCATATCTTCTTGAACTGAGCCGTGTCTTAGATATTAGCCCGCCGCTTGAATCCGAGGAGCAAGCGAAGGAGAATATAGAGTCCCCGGGCTGGTTAATAGCGATTTGGAAACGAAAGGAAATCTTCGCAAACAAGATCGGCATGAATCGTAATGTGAAGAATCCCGATGCAAAGAACGGGATCAATTTCGTCGGTGAGTTACTGAACGCGCGAAATCGATATTCGCACAGGAATCAGGGCAACAGGTTCACCAACGATGATGTTTGTAACCTTGCCGATACCGCCACTCGGCTTCTGAAGGCTGTTAAAGCGACGGAAGAAACCGCGATAACGGAAGAGATTGAACAGGACTTCGGTCGTCGACTCTACAACACCGAAGCTGAAGCCAGTAAGCCCGAACCAGCTTCGTACGCCGTCGCTACCGATGAGGCAGAAGATCCAACCGAAGCGAAAGAATCCACCGACGCTGGCGCGCAAGCCGACGACGAACTTCCCGAGCGCGTAGACCTCAGCGGCTTGAATCTGTCAGACACGGATCTGCGCAAAAGAAACTTGCACCTAGCCAACTTGAAGGGTGCGGATTTGAGTAATTCAAACTTGGATTCAGTCAGTCTGGAAGACATGGATCTGTCGGATGTACGGCTCTTGAAAACCGATTTATCAAATGGGAAGCTTGCCAACTCGCGCATTAACCGCGGAGACTTGTCCGACGCTCTGTTGCAAAATGCAGATTTGACCGGGGCAAATCTCTCATATGCAACTCTGGAGAAAGCGGATCTGCGAGGTGCAATTTATGATCAAACAGTTTTTCGTTTTGCCAATCTAAGTGGCGCTGACTTGAGCAACTCGAAGGATAGGATTGATCCTAGAAATTCAACTTTCGCTATGGACTCCACAGAATTCCATAAACTGGAAGAGGAATGGGAACGTGAAGGAGTGAACTTTTACCGCGCGATCCTCCGAGAGACAAATATGCAACGCGTATGGTTGTATCTTGTATGTTTCACCGGCGCAGATATGACTGATGCAAACTTGGCTAATGCAAGGATAGTAGAGACGATGCTTAATGGAGCAATTCTCCATTCAGCTGATCTAACTAATTGTGACTTCATGGAGTGTGACTTTACGGGCGCCAAAATGCGAAACATTATAATGAAAGGGGCAATTTACATAGATGGTCTATATTTCAAGAACGCCGACCTGTCAGGCGCTAACTTAGAGGGAATCGCTAGCTTTTCGAACGATCCGGATTCTGATGAATTCCATGTCTATGATAAGTTGTGCGCAGACAACGCTGACATGTCAATGGTGAACTTGTGTGATGCAGTTATTTCAGGGAGTTCACTTAGAAATGTCAAGCTGACTGAGTCGAACCTGTCAGGCGCAAACCTCAAGGAATCGGACCTGACCAATGCCGACTTGACACGCGCAGTTTTCAAGGATGCTGATCTCTCAAGCGCAAATCTATCAAACACAGACCTGAATGAAACTGACTTCACAGGCGCAGATCTGACTTGCGCAGATTTTACCGGTGCCAGATTCTATTATCTTTCGACTATTCTCCCAGATGGCACATACTGGGACGAAGACACCGACATGACCAGTTTCACCGGACCGCTCGACGACTGCTAGTCCCCCCGCCCCGCACGCCACGCCTCCTCGCTGACCAGCTCGCCATTCTCGACCGTGCTGTCTTTGAAGCGCTTGTTCTTGTCGAAGTAGAGCTCAATCTCCGCCTGGAAGGGGCAGCGGGCCGCGCTCGCCACCTTGCGGCACCAGTAGCCCTTGCCGTCCTCGGTCTGCGAGAGGTCGTTCAGCGGATCCACGCGCACACGCAGAATCTCTTTGCACATCTTCGGCTGCACGTAGAAATAGATGCCGCGGTCTTCATGGCGTCCGCCGCCGCCGAACAAGTTCTTGAGGAAGTTCATCGCGGATGCCTTTCAGTTCGATCAAGCGCGAGAAATCGTCATCAATTATAGCGTGTAACCAGCGAGTGACCTGGTAGGTCCCCCCTACATTTTGGAGGTTTAGGGTGTGGGCAGCTGCAAATCCCAAGCAGACAGCTCGGCCATGAATTGGTGCGCCGTCATGTCGAGATGCACCGGGGTCACGCTGACATAGTCGCGATGCACGGCCCAGACATCGGTGCCGAGTTCATCGGTGTTCGCTGTGGGCGGTTCGCCCTCGACGCGCACGACGCCCTCCGCCACTTCGACCAGGCAGTCGCGGTAAATGCGCAGGCCCTGCCGCGTTAGCCGGATGCCGCGCAAGTCCGCCAATTGCGCGACCGGGGGCACGTTGACGCTGAGAATGGTGAATGGCGGCAAGCCCTGCGAGAGCGCCATTTCGACGATGGGAACGGCGATTTGCGCCGCCACGCGATAATGCTCAAGGCAATCGGCGTCGGCCCGCGCCAGCGAAAAAGCGACAGCGGGAATGCCATGAATGGCCGCTTCCAGCGCTGCCGTTACCGTTCCGCTGTAGGTCAGGTCCTGTCCCATGTTTTCGCCGCGATTGATGCCGGAGACCACGATGTCCGGGCTGGCATCGACCAAGCCCAGCAGTGACAGGGCGATGCAATCGGCCGGCGATCCGCCAACAGCCAGCGCCGGGATATGCCCGCCGATGGTCTTTCGTGCAATCGAAATATTCTGGAAGAGCGTAATTTTGTGCCCGCTCGCGCTTTGGTTGACAGCGGGCGCGCAGACCTGCGCCTCGCCCAATTTACTCATCGCCTGCGCCAGCGCCAGGATGCCGGGCGCGTCATAGCCATCATCGTTGGTCACGATTATCGAGACCACAGGGTCTGTCCTTCCCTAAGCGCAGGTGATTCAGATGTACATTTTTGCGTGCAGCGCGCGCCTTGGGCGTGATAGCCGGCTCGCTGGCTACCCGCAATCGCCCTTCTGCAAAATGAATGAGGCGCTGTTTCGGCTATTATCCGTTTCATCCGTCTCCGGCAGGTGATTCCCGCTGTCGACGATCACGCGGATCAGCTGCTCTTCGTCGAAGTGCGTCGTGAGCGTCATGGGAAACTCGATGATATCTTCCTCGTTTGCCTCCAAAGTCTTGAGATAGGCTGGCGGCGGGTTTTCAATGAGCGAGCTGCCATCACTCATCAGTACCGCGTCAGCGATCACCCAGGCGACGCTTTGCGCTTCATCGGCGCCGGCATTGCGAATGCGCGCTTTGACAATCGATTCCTGACCGCAAACGAGAGGCGACATAATCTCCACATCAAGCACGACCAGATTAACCCCGGCCGCGGCTGGGAGCGGGGGACCGGTCTCGACCGTCACACCGGAAATGTCGTCGGCCGGGCGTACGAATTCGGCGTATACCCAAGCGTCGGCTTGACCGTCATAGCTGATCCGATACCACTCGCGCGAGGGGCTGACTGCGACGATAAGGACCTCGTGATTTTCGTCTAGGTTGCCCACAAGATCGTAGGTGGCGCCGGGACCCAGGCGAATCCTCGCCGGCTGAAGCATTGTTCCCGCAACGCGGCTGCCGGCAGCGACTTCGGGCGCGGATTCCATCTCATCGGGCTGGTCGCGCTCGCCAGCCTCCGCCGGCGCCATTCCGTCTTCAGAGACGACGAAGATGCGCACATCTTCGCGGGCAATGGAGCCGTCCCCCCTTTCAGCGAGCACTGAAATCTTGAATTCTCCCGCGTTGCTCGTCGGCCAGTCAATAGTCAGCGGCAGCACCGTCGCATTGGACTCATTTGGGTTGAGCTTCTCGCCCAGCAGCGCGTCGTCCAGCAGCACGCTGATCCGCGCCAGATCAGGACCGGCGTTTTCCACCCGCGCTTGAACGATGACTGTCGCGCCGGCCAGGAAGGTTTCGTCGGGCGAAGGCGCCGCGATCTTGATGACGGGAGGTCCTTCAAAGCTTGGCGGCGCGGCCTCGCCGCCAATGCCGAGGTTGCAGCCAGCGCAAAAGAACACGACCCAAAATAGAGGCAGTCTGAATGCGTTGATCCTCCTGGATGTGACGCCTGATTGCATTGCGAAGCTCCTGCGCGGTTCGCCCTCAACTCGACTGATTCTAGCAGAATTAGCGCGAATTTGCGAAGTCTTCCAACCATCGGGAGTGGTAAATATCAATGATATAAGAACTCCATCGGATAGAGGGTGTACTGTGGATACTTCTGGCGA
>JAPOXG010000004.1 GCA_026707225.1 Chloroflexota bacterium | reverse complement strand
CATTTTGTGTGAGCGCGGTTGATTCTATTCGCTGCCGCCGAGCGGCTGTGGTGAAAAATAGTCCTAGCTCGCAACTCGCGCGCTAGCCGTCAATCACCCGCGATGTGATTGGCGCCGCGCATGTAATCCACCGACTCTCTAATCAACTCCCGCAGCACATCCAAATCCACATCGGCCAGCTTGTTGATATAGACGCAAGAGCTGCCCGTCCGATGTTTGCCCAGCCTCGCCATCAGCTCATCGTAGCGTTCGTGCCCGCCCATGATATAAAGCGTCAAAGCCGCCTTTCGCGGCGCGAAGCCGGTCAGCATGAAGTCGCCTTCGCGCCCACTGGCGTAGCGATAATGATAACTGCCAAAGCCAACGATGCTCGTCCCCCACATCTCAGCCGGCTCGCCCGTCACCTCTTCCATCATCTTCAGCACGACCAGCGAATCTTCCCGCCGGCGCTTGTTCGATACCGATTCGAGATAAGCCATCACATCGCCATCATTGCGCTGCGTCTTGTTCTCCGCCATGTCTCGTCCTTCCAGCAGACTACAATTTATCACGAACGCTGTAGGGGCGAGCAACCTGCTCGCCCGTAAATGACTCGCTCGGTTCTCATCAGTCGCCTTTCGATGACGGCCCATCATCTTCAATCGGCTGGAAGTCACCATCGCCTACATCCAGATCGCCCAAATCAATTTGCGGCATCGCTTCGGCCGTCGGCTCGCTGATCACCGTCTTCGCCCCGGCAAAGTCCAAATCCGCGCCCGCCGACCCCGTCGCCGCCTGCATCAGCAGCGTCAGCCTGTCCGCCATGCTCGACGGATCCGGATGAATCCCGTCCTGCAGCAGCGCCGTCTCAAAGATCTGCTCGGCAACCGCCTCGATTAATTCGTCAGCGCCGCCAGCAACAATCATCGCGCTCAGATTGTGCATTAGCGGGTGCCGCGGATTCAGCTCTATCGCCTTCACCGGCAGCTCATAATCCTGGTCAAGCAAGCGATTGATGCGGAACATATAGCGGTTCGCGCTATCATTTTCACTGACCAGCCGCGCCGGACTGCCCACCAGCGTCTTGCCCTCGCGCACATCGCTGACGCGCCCGCCCAGCGTCGCCTTGACCCGCTCCAGCAGCGCGCCAAGCGAATCCGCCTTCAGCGCCTCTTTCTCCTCCGACTCCGCCTCGGCTGCCTCGCCTACCTCAGCCAGATCCAAGTCGGCCGAATCGACGCTGACCAGCTTGTGTCCCTTGAAATCGACCAATCCCATCGGCAGCATCGCGTCCACCGGATGCGTGAAATAAAGCACCTCAATCGCCCGCTGCCGAAAAACGTCCAAATGCGGGCTGCGCGCGCCGCTGGCATAGTCATCAGCCACTACATAATAGATGTCGTCCTGGTTCGCCGACATCCGATCGACATACTCATCCAGCGTATGAAACTGGCTCGGGTCGTCATCATGCGTCGTCTGGAAAAACATCAGCGGCTCCAGGTCGCTGCGGTCTTCCGACTCGATCACCAAGCCCTGCTTCAAATAGACGCCGAACTCCTGAAAAATGCCCAGATACTTGTCGCGGTCATGCTTCGCCATCCGCTTCAACTCAGACAAGACGCGCCGCGTGATCGTCTTCTTCAAGCTCGCCATTACCCTCGTCGCCTGAATGCTCTCCCGCGTGACGCTCAGCGGCAGGTCCTCGCTGTCAACCACGCCCTGCACAAAGCTCAAATATTCCGGCAGCAACTCGCGATTGTATTCTTCGATCAGCACCTTGCGCGCATAAAGCTTCAAACCCGCCTCGGCACGCGGACTGAACATATTCTGCTGCCCGCTCCCCGGCAAGAAGAGCAGCGCGTAAAATTGCATCGGCACATCGGCGCGCATGTGGATATGATGGCTCGCGCCGGCGAAGTGCATCGTCAGCATTTTGTAGAAGCTGTCGTATTCCTCGTCCTCAACCTCAGACGGCCCCCGCCGCCAGATCGCCTGCTGCTTGTTGGTCGGCTCTTCATCGTCGCCCACAAAAATCGGGAAGGCGACATAATCCGAATGCCGCCGGATGATGTCCTTGATGCGGAAGCCGCGCGTGAATTCCTCCTCATCGTCCTTGAGATGAATCACCACCTCGGTGCCGCGCAGATCCTTCGATACCGTCTCCAGCGAATAATTCGTTCCGCCGGTCGCCGACCATTTGATCGCCTGGTCATCCTTCCGGAAAGAACGCGAAATCACATCCACCTGCTTCGCCACCATAAAAGCCGAGTAGAAGCCGACGCCGAACTGCCCGATGATGGCGGTCGCGTCATCCGGCTTGTCCGCCATCGCCTCGATGAAGGCTTTCGCCCCCGACTTGGCGATCGTGCCCAGGCCGGCGATGATCTCGTCGCGATTCATGCCGATGCCGGTATCGCTCACCGTCAGCGTCTTCGCCTCTTCATCCAACTCGATGTGAATCTCTAAATCAGCTTGCGGATCCACCACATCATCATTGGTCAGCATCTCAAATTGCAGCCGATTCAACGCATCCGACGCATTCGATATCAACTCGCGCAAGAAGATCTCCTTCTCGGTGTACAGCGAGTGAATGAGAATGTTCAGCAGCTGCTGCGTTTCCGCCTGAAAAGTGTGTTCTTCGCTCATCATTCGTCCTCGCATCATCAATCGCGCCGATCGTGAACATGTTGGATGTTTCCCTACACAGATTCAACTCTGTTCTATAGCATTAGTGCATGACGAAAGCAATGGGATAAACTAGATTTCAGGTGTAAATGCAAAAGCATCACGTCGAGTCTCAAGTCCACCTAAAAGACTACATAGAATCATTCTTGCCTTTCGCAGGCGATATGAATCAGCTTATTGCAGCGTTTTTCTATCGAGCAACTCAGTGCCGTTTTCGTGACGTGAAAGAATATCGTTGTGTCTTCTGTTGGACTTGGACGACTCTATCAACTGTTGCATTCTTTGCGACGATAATGTTATGCTAACGGTACTCTTGTACAATTCAGTTAACAGTCAGCGATTTACGCTATAGGAGAAATAAGAATGAGCGATAAATCTGCATTGCGTAGAGAAGCCATTCTTGACGGTATGACAGGTATCGTAGGCATTCCGTCGGTCTTGCGTTCTGGTGGTCGAGACTATCCCTCTCGTCGCTACTGGCAGTCCGATGTGGAGCGGTCGTGGACATTCATTGGCAAGTATTTGAGAGTAGCGATGCAAGAAAATGAGGCGGAATCTGAAAGTGCCCCCATCATCCGAGAAGACAAGTCAAATTCCTGAAGACAAAAGTGACGAAGTTAAGAGCGACAGCAAGGACACCGAAGACGATAATCAGAACGTTGAGATAAGGCAAACTCGCCAAATTACTAGCGTTCGAAGCTATTCAGGTCCCATCCCACCCGCCGACGAGTTTGCACGCTACGAAGAGGTGTACCCCGGTAGCGCGGGTCGGATATTTTCGATGGCGGAGCGCGAACAAGAAGACATTGTTTCGTTCCGCAATAAGTCTCTTCTCTCTGCTACCGTTGTTGCGCTCGCAACAATCGCTGCTATTGCATATATCCTTACAGCAAATCCAAACGCGCTAATTCTATTGGCGTTGGCGATTGCACACGTTCTGCCGTCAATTACGGACTTCATCAGGGGTATGAATGACAGTGCGTTGTCAAAAAAGGAACGAGAGCTAGAGATCCAAATCAGAAAAGACAACCATGAACTTGACATGATAGCGGCCAAGCAAAGACTCGAGTTGGGATCAGGTTCTGAAGACTCCGTTACTCAAAGAGCACAGCGACTTGAATCTAGCAACGAATCTGATGATTTTCTAGAAGCCGATCAGTAATACAGTCTGGCGATTCAAACAGAGCCGAAATCGCCAGTCGAGCATCAACTAAAGATTAGAAGCAAGTACGTCTCACCTCGGCGGCCGCGCTTCGGCAAACAACTGCCAGTCGCCTTAAGCTCCGGCGACATAGGCTGCGCGCCCATTCGATCCCAAAGCCGGGCGCGACAGCAGCATAGCCAAACCGGGCGCAACTGCTATACTCCTCGCCAGTTCGCCAACAGCCAGCCGGAGTCCTAAACCCAAGAAAGCCGTCCAGATCATCGCCCGCGGAAAATGCGCCTTCGTCGAAACGCCCAAGCCGGCACTACAGCCGGGCAGCGCCATCGTCAAAACCCTGCGCCTCGCCCTCTGCGGCAGCGACGTCCGCCATATCCATTACCTGCCAGACGACCGCTATCCCTCGCCCATCGGCGAAACCGGGCACGAAATGGTCGGCTTGGTCGAAGCCATCGATCCCGCAAACGGCAGCGTCCAGCCGGGCGACATCGTGCTCTGCCTCGCGCCCGACCACCGCGCCATGCAGGAATACTACCGCGCCCCCGTCGACCGCTTGCTGCCCTTCGCCCCCGGCACGCTGAGGAGCGGACACGTTTTCAGCACAGACGTCTATCCGCAACAAATTGGAGTTT
>JAPOXG010000129.1 GCA_026707225.1 Chloroflexota bacterium | reverse complement strand
CGTCCCCGCGCCTTGTTCCACATCAGAGGCTATGCTAAACCTGTCCTGTCGTCAGCTGAAGCCTCGGGGAGGGGGCCGGGGGGTGGGGTTGGCTAAACGACGCCATCGCTCTCAGTAATCTCCGTTCGCTTCACTGTCGCTCGCTCTGCCACCACCTTCGGATACGCCGCAATCAGGGTGCCGATCACCAGCAGGATGCCGCCCCACCAAACCAGATTCACCAACGGATTGATGTAGATTCTAAAGGTCGCGCGTTCGCGCTCGCCGCCCATCAGCAGCACGTAAAAGTCGTTCACCAGCGTACTGTGCGCGCCGGCGATTTTCATCGGCAGCTGCGGATAGTCGTCGATCCGCGGTCGCAGCCGCGCGATTTCGCCGCCATCCCGAAAGACCGTCACCGCCGCGATATTCATCATGCGCCCGTCAACCGCTTGCGCCCGCACAAAGTCGTCGTAGCGCAGCGTGTAATCCCGCACGGCAATCGTCTCCCCGCGCGCCAGCGTATATTGCTCTTCAGTTTGAAACACTGTGCTCGCGATCACGCCGATGCCGATCACAGTCACGCCGAGGTGCACGATATAGCCGCCATAACGCCGCTGATTGCGCCGGAAAAGCGCCGTAAACGCCCGGAGCCAACTCTCGCCTAGCGACCGCCGCCGCGCCTGCGACCCGCGGTAAATCTCAAACAAGGCGACCGCGCCGGCGAAAAGCGGGGCGCCATAGCCGAAGGCGGCAACGGCAATGCTCGTCCCGCCGAGCGCAATCGCCGCGATGCTCATGACAGTCAGGGCCAGCGGCAGCCTAAGCGCCGCGCCAAGGCGCCGTAGCGAGGTCGCGCCCCAAGCCGATAGCGGCGCCACCCCCATCAACACATACATCGCGATGAAAAGCGGCACGACATAGAATTCAAAGGTCGCCGCCCCGATGGTCACTTCTTTTCCCAGCAGCAGTTCGGATGTGATGGGCAAACCGAAGCTGCCCCAGAAAATCGCCAGAAAGAGCGCGATGAAGACCACGTTGTTCAGCACAAACAGCGACTCGCGGCTGAGCAGATTGGCGAATTGACGCTCATCGCGCAATTCACCGCGCCGCCAGCGCCACAGGAGCGCCGCCAACGCGACCAAGGTCATCGCCGCCCAGAAAGCCAACATGGGAAAGCCAACCTCGCTGCGCGCGAAGCTGTGCACACTTTCGATCACGCCGCTGCGAGTGGCGAAAGTGCCGAACATCACCGCCGAAAAAGCGGCGATCACCAGCAGCATGTTCCACAGTTTCAACATGCCGCGCTTTTCTTGAATCATGACGCTGTGGATGAAGGCCGTCCCCACCAGCCAGGGCAGAAACGCGGCGTTCTCCACCGGATCCCAGCCCCAATAGCCGCCCCAGCCCAGCACATCATAAGCCCAGCGCCCGCCCAGAATCAGCCCGATGCTCAAACATATCCAAGCGATCAGCGACCAGCGCCGCGTCGCTTTGATCCAGCCGGTCGACAGATCGCCCGATGCCAGCGCCGACAGGGCGAAGGCGAAGGGTATCGTGAATCCGACGAATCCCAGATAGAGCATCGGCGGATGGATCACCATGCCGAAATGCCGCAGCAGCGGATTCAGCCCTTCGGCGCCCGCGCGCAGATTCGCCTCAGTCGGCGCGATCGCCCGCGGCGGAATCAGCGCGGTCGATACCACCTGCTCGGCCGGCGGCGCATCAGGAAGGATCCACCAGCGCTCAAATGGATTTTCCACAAGCAGCGATAAACCGAGGAAGAAAGCCAGCGTCGCCATCATTGTGGCAATGGCATAGGGCATCAGCCGCCGCTCGCCCCGCCAGTTGAGCGCAATCGCCGCGCAGGTGAAGCCGCTCATCAGCAGCGACCACAGCAGCAGCGAACCCTTCTGCGAGCCCCAGAGCGCCGTGAAGCGATAGATCGCCGGCGTCTGCGGATCCGTCACGCTATAGACATAGGAGAGTTGATACTGCTCAGTCATCAACGCGCCGACCAGCGCGCCGGTCGCCAAAAGAAGCGCCGGAAAGGTCAGCAGCGCGGCGTTGCGTCCGCTGAGCGTTAAGCCAGCCGATGCCTTGCGCGCCCCACAGACGGAAGCGACAATTGCATAAAGCGCCAGCCCAAATGCCAGCGTGAGCGCCGCCAATCCAATTTCAGCGAGCATGGCTTATGTTAGCAGTCGCGAGCATCTGGAGGCTTTCCCTTTGGCGACATCGGCCCGTTCGATTGCCACAGTCCATCGCTAAGCAAAACATGGCTCACACAAAACAGCGAAAACGCAAGCACTGGCTCGACCCCAAACAAGTCTGATCGGGTGGGTATTCCTTGGATAAGAGGGCAGAAAACTCAGATTTTTTTCATTGAGCCCTCTGTGTTCTCTGTATTTCCTCCATTCCGCTGTGGTGAAAATCTGCAAGAATCCGAGCATGGCGCGATTCCCAACATCATCTCCAGGCTTACTGATGTTCCGGAATGCGACTCAAGCCTTCGGGCGCGGTACTCTCTTCAAAGCGGCTCGGGCATTTCAGCAGCAGTTCCGTCCCGGCGAAAACCCCGTCCCGCCCCAAGGCGCCGGTGAGGATCGCCTGCGCCTCATGCTGCAGCAAGTCGGGGATGGCCGCGTCTTCCACGATGATGGACAATCGCGGCGCATTTCTGTCAAGCAGCGCCTCATGCAGCGCCGTTGCCAAATCGTCGTATTCACTTGGGATATTCACAATTTCAAAGCGGATGATCGCCTTCTCGCTGTCGTATTCGATACTCTCGCCATCGACCGCGCCCGATATCCGCACCGTGCGCCCCAGGTACGACCCGTCATCCAACAGCTCGCGCACAGTAATGAAGTAGCGCGCGCCCTGCAGCGTGCCTGAAATCAGCAGATATAGCACCGCCGCCAATATCAGCAAGCCCGCGCTGATGAACTTGAGCCGCTCGGATCGTTTCTTTTTCGGATGCTTCGGCTTCTGCCAGTTGTCGTTTGTCATCCTGGTCTCCGAGGCGCCGGTATCTCAGCTGTTTTCTTCTTCGTCGCCCGTCGACTGCCCCCAGCGAATGACGAAGACGCCGATGATGCCGGCGATGCCCAGAAAAAGCACCAGCATCGTCATGCCTTCGTGCGCGGAAGACGCCTCGCCGTCCTGCGCCAGCGCCGTTCCCATTTGCGCGAGCAGCACAGCAAGAATGATTGTGATTCGATTCATCGTCCGCGCTTGTGGTTTCCTATTCATGGCCTACTCCAATATTGCAGCCTCTGTGTGCTCAGTCTCCTCGGTGTCCTCGGTGGTAGGACCGTCGGTTTGCCAATTAGGCGGTCCCCAGTTTCGAAATGTCGTATATGGTAAACGCCACCAGCAAGACCAGCGCCGCCGCCGCCACCACCAAATAGCGCCAGCGATGCGCATAGCCAATCGACCAAAAGCGCCGTAAGCTGAAGAAAATCGATAGCATCGCCACCAGGTTGATCAGCAGCAGAATTGGCAACGTCGCCTCAGACGCAATCCCGATTACCGGCAGCAGGAAAGGCAGCGCGGCGTATTGCAATATGCAGCGCGCGCCGGAGAACATCAGCGACAGCGTCAAGGCATTCTCCGCGCCCCGCTTAACTGTCTCTTCATCACCGACCGCGACAGCTGTTCCATTACTATTGACAAGCAGCAGCCTCGCCATCAAGTTGTCCGCCCGACGTACGTTCACGTCCGTTCCTCGGCCTATCGCGCCTAGGGGCGACGCAGTGGGTCGCCCGCACTCATAGTCGACTTGCCCATTTTATCACAGCGTCGCTTACGAATACAGAGTTCAACTCGGCTTGAGAGAGGTTGCTTGACGCAGAGCAGGGCAGGTGCTAGGCTGTCAACACTTTTCAAATATAGGGGTAAGCCGTGCGACACCTTTGGACAATGATTACCACAGTAGACACGGTTACGTCCGATGCCGGGGAACCCGAATGGCTTGACTTGCCTTTGACCGACTTTGTATTGCCGGCTTTTATAGACTTTGATTCTCTGCCCGTGGAATTCGAGCTTGACCCGGCCTGGCTGATTCTTTCCAAGTGGATGCTTGATGAAGTTGATGTAGGCCGCCCCCTGATGCCAAATGTGGAGATTAGAGATCCCTTGGGGGTCACGCTCTACAATGCCACGCCCGTGTTGAGTAGCTTCGGAAATGTTGTCACTCCGCAGGAGTTTACGACTATTCCAATACTGCTTGATCTATCCTGGAATTACATGTGGTATACTGTGCCCGGAATCTATACCTTTTTCGTTCGTTGGATGGGAAGCCGCGCCACCAGAGAGAACGGCAAATTCTCAATGAACATAACTGATTTCAGCATGGGAGCGAGGCATGAATGACAGATTGACCGCCGACCAGCTTAGACAACTTGTGAATTTTCACAAGACCGCTCGCGCCAACCAACCCCATATGAGGCCCACCGGCAGGATCATCACCGATCCGGAAGAAATCGCCAAGCGGACGCCGCCCGGCATTCTTTCTGAGTACGTTATCAGAGTCGACCGCTCCCGGACCAATGACGATGAGCAGAAAGGCGATTAGCGCCTAGTCTCTTTCCTAGTGGACGCCCCACGTTTTGAAGTGGCAGCCTTGTCCTCGCTCTACTCGCTCTCCAGCAATTGATCCTGACTATCCAAAAACGCCACCAAATCGGCCAGTTGCTGTATCGTCAATTGCCCGCCATAAAATTCCGGCATCACCTCGGCGTAGTCCGGTGTGATGTAATCCAGCGGCCGCACGATGCTCTCCACCATAAACTGACGATGCGAATAATCGGCGAAGGGCGGCAGCTTCAGCCGAATATCGTTGATCCGCGTCCAGGCGCCAGCTGTTAAAGGCGCGATCGCCTCGTTTTCGTGACAGCCGGCGCAACCCAGCGGCGACCCGCCCAGCGCCGGCTCCAGGCCATTGTAGAGCAGCTGCCCGCGCAGCGGATCGCCGTATACCTCGTCCAGCTCAACCAGGATTTCTTCCACATCCACCCCCACCGATTGCGCCAAAATCAGATCGTCCAGCGAGGCGAAATCCAGCGCCAGTTCGAGCATCACATTGACTTCAGCTTGGTTCGGCGCGTAGCCGCAGTCCAGCGCCATCGATTGATAGATCGCGCCCAGTCGAAAGAGGTTGGCCAGCGCTATATCGCGATCGGTCGCAAAGTCCAGCGTCAGGTAGTGCGCGAATGTTTCCTGCTGCCGCGTCAGCTCTTCGTCCGTGCAGCCCACATAGACATCCTGCGCCGCCGCCGGCAGCGCTAGCGTGAGAAGCAGGAGAAAGATAAGAAATGACTTTTTCATCAAGCGTTCACCTCGGAAATGAAAAAGCCCCCGCAACCGAGGGCTCCTGTTTGCTGTTTTGCCTCGATCACTCCTGCGTCAACAGGTAGGCGACAATATCCGCCAACTGCTGGTCGGTCATCCGCAAGCCGAAGTTCACCGGCATCAAGCCCGAGCTGTAGCCCTCCACCACATAATCGCCGGGCCGCGTGATGCTCTCGACGATGTATTGCTCAATCGTGTAACCAGCGAATTGCGGCAGCGTCAGCCGCTCATTCCGAATCCGCGTCGTCGTCCCAATCGTATCCGGCGCCGACGCGCCAGCGCGGTGGCAGTCGGTGCAGCCGAATTCCTGGTCGTAGAGCATCTCGCCACTTACGGCGCTGCCCACCACTTCCTCCAGCTCCCAGCGCTGCAGGATGCCCGCGACATTGTCGCCAGCCGGCGGCGGTGGCGGTTCGCTCGGCAGGGAGCCATCCGCCAGTGGTTTGCCATATTGGGCCACGGCGATGAAATCTTCCGTCGTCCAGTTGTCGCCCTTGTCCCAATTGAGGATGTAAGCCGCCAAATCTTCGATCTGATCTTGCCGCAGGGGTCCGCCCGCCGTCTGCGACCAAGCCGCCATGCCGGTGCTGTTGGGGTAAACGCGCGCGCTACCGGGCCGCCCGTGAATCAGGGTCGTGACGACATAGCCATGCAGATCGCCCGCCCAGCCCACCTGCGCCAGCCGCGTGCCATTGCTGTTGAAGAAGACCTCAACCTCGTTATCGCCCGTTTGCTCGATATCGACTACTGTATCCCAAAGCGGGAAGAGACCGTTTTCCACCGCGGTATCCAGCGTCTCGAGGACGGCGATGCGCTCAGCGACCGCGGCGTTAATCGCTATATCCTGTTCCTCAACTTGCGCTTCCAACATTGCGATCTCAGCCAGAATCTCGCTCTGCCGCTCTTCCGGCGGCGGATTCTGCGCATCGGTCAGTTCAGCCAGCAAGCGGTCAATCTCCTTGTTCAGCCGCACCAGCGCCCGATTGGCATTCGTGATCGCCGCCGTCTGCAAACCCACTGGGTCGAATCCGAATAGATGGGGATTGTTCAAGCCGGGCGCGCGGTCGCCAGCGCCATATCCCTCTTCACCATGGCACTCGGAACACAGCGAGGCGAACAATTCGGCGCCGCGCTCAATCGAGCGACCCGTATGCTGCCGCACGAAGGATTGCATCCGCGCTTCTTCGTTGATCGCCACCCAGCCCACCAGGATCATCATGCCGACAAACATCGTGATGCCCGCGAGGATGCGACCTTCGATTGACTTGATGAAGAGAATGTTCATTGAGTTATCCTGGATCCGCTTCGCTCAGTCTCGCGCCTAATCGAAATAAGCCGACGCTTGGTGGATGAACAGATGGTCGCTGTAGATGCGCCGCACCGGTATTGGATTGCCCTCGGCATCAACTTGGTCGGAATAAACCAGAATCGGATCGCCATTATCATCCAACTGAACCTCGCCGCCTTCGATCAGAACGCTGTCCCAACTCACGACCCAATCCAGCCGCTTCAAGCCCGCCTGATTGTCGGTGATCACCAAGGCGCCCCAGACGTTGGGCAGCTCCTTCGGCTCCGCGTCCAGATGATGAGCGAAGGCTTCCATCACCCGCATCAATGTCGGTGCCTCGGCCGCGGGAATCGCCCGGAAGCGCAGCGGCAGTTGATTCGCGCCCACATGCTGATCTTTCAATTCTTGAATCATCTGCTCGAACTGCCCATTCACAAGCGCTTCGGCATTGATCTCAGCGATGATGTCATTCGGCGACATGTCATCATGATGATGCATTTGCGCAGTCGAATAAGCGCCAACGATCATCTGATCGAAGGGGATCGTCCGCCCGACGCCGACCTTGCTATGCGCCGGCTCGAAAGTCAGCTCGTGCACAATTTCGGTCTCAGCCGATGTCTGCACCGCGAATTTCGCCAAGCCCATGTAGCTCAGTATGGTCGTTACTGAAATCAGCAGGCTGGCGATCGTCAGCATGAAGCGGCGATGGGCATAACGCCGGCTCGGCGTCACATCGAGATAAGGCAGCAGCGCCAAGCCCCCCAGCGCGATCGTCGGGAAAGCCACGCCCCAGAAGAACTTGTCCCCCAGCTTCAGCGCGCCTTGAATCCACAAGAAATACCAAGGCGCCGTCGTGCCCAGCGGCGTCACCTGTGGATCGGCGTGATTCTCCAGCGGCGCATGATAGAACCAGATGCAAAGCACCGTGATAATAAAGGTCGTCGCCCCCAGCCACATCATCTCGTAAGTCAACATGTCGGGGATGAAATAAACGCGCTTGTCCAGCGGCACGCGCTTGGCTGTGTCTTCGCCGATGTTCTCCTTCTGAGGCGGCAGGCTGTGCCCGTGAATTACGACTTTGTAGTAATGCACGCCGTAAAAGACGAAGAGCAGGGCGGGCAGGGCCAAAACATGCAGCAGATAAAAGCGCAGCAAGCCATTCGCGCCCAGCTCCGGCGCGCCGCGCAGCAGCAAATTGACCTGATCGCCAACCACCGGCGTCGCTTCGGCCATGGACGCGCCAATCGTCACCGCCCACAGCGACAGCTGATCCCAAGGCAGCAAGTATCCGGAGAAACTCAAAAAGCCCGTAATCACTAGCAATAGCAGACCGGTGAACCAGGTGAACTGGCGCGGCTTCTTATAACTGCCTGTGATCCAGGTGCGCATCATGTGCATCGCCACCACCGCCACCATGAACTCGGCGCCCAGGCGGTGCATATCGCGCATCAACTGACCCAGCGGCACATTGCTTAGTATCGTCAGCATATCGCCATAAGCGATCTCCGGCGACGGCGTATACCAGAGCATCAGCAAGATGCCGGTGATCGTTTCAAAAAAGACAAAATAAGAAGACAGCCAGCCCAGACGGAAGGTCGGATACATGCCTGTCACATCGCGATTGAAATACGACGGGCGCATGTGCAGCCAAAAGCCATCAGCATGCGGCGTCAAACGCGGATTCGGCCGCCGGCTGGCTGTTTCGCCGCGGAAAGCCTCGCGCAAATCCTGAACATTCAAGCCCGCGGTCAGGCGCTCGACCGAATCATCGATGCCTTCAAAGACCGCTTTCTTGAAGCCTTTTTCCTTGACGTCATCGAGGAAAGACGGGAAGGGGAGGATGGTCATGGAAACTCCTCGTCGTTAAGCCAGCGGCGCTAAGGATGCAGCTCGCCGATGATGCGCGCGCCCGTGTCAATCTGAATGTTCGTGATCGTCCGCTCGGGATCCAGCGGAATTGGTCCGCCATCGGTCGGCGTCTCGGCCGTGCTGCCATCGGCATAAGTCACCGACGTGATAAAGGTGTCCAGATTGCGCGGCGCCGGTCCCTCAATCCATACCCCGCTCAATTGGAACTTCGAGCCATGGCAAGGGCACTCGAAGCGACCATTCGTCGGCACCCACTTGGGCAGGCAGCCCAGATGCGTGCAGACGCCGTAGAGCGCGCGCAAGCCCTCGGTCGTGCGCGTCACATGAAAACGTCCCGCCGGCACGCTGGTCGGCGCCGCGCCCACCCCCGGCAGCTCCTCCGGATTGAAGGCGAAGGTGCCGCCAAACTCGCCCTCTTTGAAGCGCGGGAAGGCGAACCAGATCAGCCCGGCGGACGTCTGGCCCAGCAGCAGGGCAATGGACGCGCCCCAAATATAATAGAGGAATTCGCGCCGGCTGGGCGCGGCCACCTGGACGCTTGGCCTCGCCGCCGCCCGGGCGACTGGCGCGCTCATCGCCGTTGGATTTTGTGTCGCTTCTGCTGTTGCCATAAGCTGTCGTCGTCCTTCCAAGTCAAGGGGACTTCAAGCGTCATTTCGCCAGCAATGATTGTCAAGTTACAAGCAAGATTTTCCGATAGTTAAATATATCACAATCGAAGCGGGAGATACAAGTGAAATGTTTTGGGGATTCAGTTGTCTGCCGCCCCAGCGTCGGACGATGTAGGGGCGACTCTTGAGTCGCCCGCAACGTGCTAGAATAGTTATCGTGACTTACGCGCATCGAAAGTACTGAACATGCCGCACATCACCATACAGCCGAATGACCGGCACTTGAAGAAATACTACCGCACGGTAAAGGAATTGCGCGATGCCCAAGCCAAGCCGACCGAAGGCAATATGCGCCGCGCCTTTGGCACGCTGCTGACTGGTCTCGGCCGCCGCCGCAAGCTGACCCTGATTGACGAATACGCCACGCAAGGGCAGGGCAAACGCCATATCCGGCCCGACGGCGCGCTGGTCGACGAGTGGAAACGCCCCTTTGCTTTCTGGGAAGCCAAAGACAGCAGCGACAATCTCTACATCGAAATTGAAAACAAGAAGGCTAAGGGCTATCCCCTCGACAATATCATTTTCGAAGACACCGTCACCGCCGTTCTCTATCAAGACGGCTACGAAGCGCGCCGCACGCGCATCCGCGAGAAGAAGAATTTCGCCGCGCTGCTGACCCAATACTTCAATTATAAAGAGCAAGCCCGCCAGAATTTCAGCGAAGCGGTCCAATCTTACGGCGAGCAAATCCGCGACATCGCCACCCAGCTCAAAGCCAAGATCGACGCCGCCCACCAAGACAACCCCGCCTTCCAGCGCCAGTTCGACGAATTCATGGAGCTTTGCCGCCGCTCGCTCAATCCCAATATCAGCATCGAAGCGGTCGACGAAATGCTCATCCAGCACCTGATGACCGAGCGCATCATCCGCCGCGTCTTTGATGTCGAGCACTTCGCGCGCACTAATGTCATCGCCTCCAAAATCGAGGAGGTCATCGACGCCCTCACCAGCGCTTATTTCAATCGCGCCGATTTCATGGGCGGCTTGCGCCACTTCCACAAAGCCATCGAAGACGCCGCCGAAGACCTCGATTTCAGCGACAAGCAAACTTTCATCAACACCGTCTACGAGAAATTCTTCCAGGGCTACAGCGTCAAAGTCGCCGACACCCATGGCATCGTCTACACGCCCCAGGAGATTGTCGATTTCATGTGCGCCGCCGTCGAAGAAGTGCTGGAGAGCGAGTTCGGCAAAAAACTCGGCGATGAAGGCGTCGTCATCATCGACCCGGCCACCGGCACCGGCAACTTCGTCGTCAACCTGCTGCGCCGCGCCCACGCTCGCAACCTGCGCAACTTCGAAGATTTCTACCGTGAGCGGCTCTTCGCCAACGAAGTCATGCTCATGCCTTATTACATCGCCTCGCTCAATATCGAGCGCGAATACTACGAGCTCACCGGCCGCGCCGCGCCCTTCGAGGGGCTCTGCTTCGTCGACACCCTCGATCTCGCCCGCGAGCGCCAGATGACCTTTCTCACCGAAGCCAACACCGAGCGCGTCGAACGCCAGAAAGCGGCCGACATCAACGTCATCATCGGCAACCCGCCTTACAACGTCGGCCAGGTCAACGAGAATGACAACAACAAGAATCGCAAATACGATGTCATCGACCAGCGCATCCGCGAAACCTACGCCAAAGACTCAAAAGCGACATTAAAGAATCAGCTTTATGATGCCTACGTCAGATTCTTTCGTTGGGCGGTTGACCGCCTTGAAGATCGCCCGGGCATCATCTGTTTCGTCAGCAACAACAGCTTCGTCGACCAGTACGCCTTTGACGGCATGAGAAAACACATGCTGGAAGATTTCGACCGCGTCTACCATTTGGATCTGCACGGCAACGTGCGCCAGAATCCCAAAATCAGCGGCACGACGCATAACGTCTTTGGCATCCAAGTTGGCGTGGGGATAACGCTGGCGCTGAGGCTAAAGCAGCCGGCACCGGCTTGACTATACAAGGATTGGTTGTCATACTTGCTTGCAAGTATGACAAACGAAAGGGCTGACATGGTAGCACAAACCTCCGGCCAAATTGATGCCAATCCAACGCCGCACAGTAATCTCAATCGCATCACAGCCATCGAAACGCTCTTGCCGCATTTGGCGACAAAAGCTGACATAGCAAACCTAAGGACAGATATCGAAAGCCTTCGTTCGGAAATCAACACCTTGCGCTGGCTGATAGTTGTCGCCATCGCTGTGACTGGCATTGTTGTGCAATTGCTCAATCAAGGTGGCGCATAACTTGTCCGAAGAAGAACGCGGACGCCTCTTCTACCACCGCCTCCCCGACTTCGACCGCAAAGAAACCAAACTCGATTACCTCAGCGACAACAGCCTCAGCACAGTCGACTGGCAGCGCCTCGTCCCCAACACAAAACACACCTGGCGCCGCACCGACACCGAAGACGAGTTCGACTCCTATATTCCCATCGGCAGCAAAGGCGCCCCGCGTTCAAGGTCTAGTGAAGCAGAAGTCCTATTCAGCGCATATGGCCCAGCTGTACTTACGAGTCGCGACATGTACGTCTATGCCTACAGCTATGATCAACTGTCAAAACGTACGAAACAACTTGTACGCGATTACAATGCGCAAGTCGCCGAATTTCAACAGAACGTCACCAAACCGGATGTGGACGAGTTCGTTGATGTCAAACGAATAAAGTGGAGTGCGACGCTGAAACAGCAACTAAAGAGAGGATATGTCGCCGCTTACTTTAGTGACAGGTTAAGGAATAGCCTTTACCGGCCATTTACTAAGAAATATCTGTATTACGACAAACCATTTGTAGATCGTCCGGGCCAGTTAAGGTTTTTCTTGCCTGATGAAAATATCGAGAGTGAAAACCGCGTGCTCATTCTCACAGATGTTGCATACCGAAGTGCTTCTGTATCTGCATTGATAGTGAACTCAATTCCTAGCTTAAGTCTCCTTTCAACAACAGACAGCCACCAATGCTTCCCCTTCTACACATACGACGAAGACGGCAGCAACCGCCGCGAGAACATCACCGACTGGGCGCTATCTCAATTCCGCCGCCACTACCACGACCCCGCCATCTCCAAATGGGACATCTTCTACTACGTCTACGGCCTCCTCCACCATCCCGGCTACTGCGAACGCTACGCCCTCGATCTCAAACGCAGCCTGCCCAGAATCCCCTTTGCTCCCGCCCGCGCCAGCGAAAATGTAGGGGCGACCTACCAGGTCGCCCGCGATGCCACAACAAGCGGCTTCTGGCCCTTCTCCCGCGCCGGCCGGAGACTCGCCGACCTCCACCTAAATTACGAATCGGCCGACCGATACGAACTCGACTGGCAATCTGCTCGCAAGCCCGTCAGCTACCGCGTCGAAAAGATGCTGCCCAAAGGCAAGGTCGATTCCGCCGAAGGCAACTACAAGGTCTACAGCACGCTCAAATACAACGATACCCTGACCCTAAACGAGATCCCCGAGCGCGCATTCGCCTATCGCCTCGGCAACCGCTCTGCACTCGATTGGATCGTCGACCAATACCGCGTCAAATCCGACAAGCGCAGCGGCATTACGCACGATCCCAACGGCTACAGCGACGACCCGCAATACATCCTCAAGCTCATCGAACGCGTCATTGCAGTCAGTTTGCGCACCGTCGACATCGTCGAAGAACTCGCCAAGCTCCCATTCCGCGACGAATCAGCCAATTGAGCTTTTCTCTGCGTCCTCTGCGCCCTCTGTGTTCAAATCCCCCATCCCACTCAATACGACTTCGCCAAAATCCCATTCGCCTCTTGCAGCTCCCGAATATAGCGAATGACCAGCGTCACCTCGTCGCGCGAAACCTGCGACTGCGCCGGCATGTCCCCGTAGGGCCAGTGATGCGCCCGCACCCCGTTCGCCGCCGCCAGATAAAAGGCTTGGTCCGAGTGATGCCCCGGATTATAAATGTCATGAATCAGCGGTGGACCCAGATTCGTCCCCGCCCCGTTCGGACCATGACACTCCGCGCAGTTGGCGTTGAAGACCGTCTCGCCTTCGACCGCCACGTCCGAGAGCGCCGCCGGCGTCACCTGCACCGTGACACCCGTGTCCTCTTCCGCCGTCCAGGATAGTATGGCCAGCGCCGTAACCGCGCCGAACACCGTCCAGGCGACGACTGCCAGCATGATCATACGCTGCCCTTTCTTCATCGCGCGCAGCCGGCTTCGTTTCTTCATCTTATGATCCTCTTTATCACTGGCGCTGTGATAGTCCACCCATGGGGTCGAAGCCGATAAGCTTGGAATCGACTAGAGACGTTCTCGCGCCGCTAGACGCGGTTGGCAATGTGTCTTCGCCGCGCAGTATAACAGATTCAGCCCGCCGACAGATTACAGAATTGCTTTTCTCTGTGCCCTCTACAAAACTCGGTGACCTCGGTGGTGAAAATAAGCGCTTCTGTAGCTAGAATCATCCCCATGACGGCACGAACCATCACCCACGCCAGCACGGCCTGGATCGACATCATCCACCCCGCCGCCGCCGATGTCGAATCCCTCCACGCCCGCTTCCCGGGCTTCCACCCGCTCAACCTCGAAGATATCGTCAGCCCCATCGAACGCCCCAAGCTCGACCAAGACGACGACTACCTCTTCCTCGTCATGCACTTCCCGCTCTGGGATTCCCGCGACGAGCTCTCCCGCCCCAGCGAAGTCGATTTCTTCCTCGGTCCCGATTATGTCGTCACCGTGCACAACGGCGCGCTCAAGCCCCTCGCTGCTGCTTTCGAGCGCTGCCAGACCGACGCCGAGGCGCGGCGGGAACTTCTAGGGCAGGGCGCCAACCACCTCTTCCACGCCCTCATCGATCAACTCGTCGACTACATCTTCCCCATCCTCAACAAGGTCGACCGCCGCGTCCACGCCATTGAAGACGCCCTCTTTGAATCCAACGCCCGCCGCGTCATCCAGGAGCTCGCTCTCCTGCGCCGCGATATCATCTCCCTGCGCCGCATCATTCGGGGGCAGATTCCCATCATCCTGCAGCTCGAAACCTGCGATCACCCGATCTTGCACGAGCACATGGAAGAGTACTTCGGCGATATCGCCGACCATCTCTTCAAGCTCCGCGACATCGCCGACGAAAACTTCGAAATCATCAACAGCTTCGCCGATACCGCCGATACGCTGGCGGGCTACCGCATCAACGAAGTCATGCGCATCCTCACCGTCATCTCGGTCATCATGCTGCCGCTCACGCTCATCTCCAGCATTTACGGCATGAACATCAATCTGCCCTTCGCCGATGCCCCCCACGCCTTTATCATTACCGCCGCCATCATGATCCTCATCGTCATCCTGATGCTCGCCTGGTTTCGCAAGCGCCACTGGCTTTGACGCCCGCCCATGCTCCCGCCCGCCGCCTATATAGCTGAGGGACGCGCCCTCGACGAAGCTGTCGAGCGCCTGTCGCGCGCGGAACGCATCGCCGTCGACACCGAGTCCAACAGTCTGCACGCCTATCGCGGCGTCACTTGTCTCATTCAACTCTCGACCGGGGGCGAAGACCTGCTGATTGACCCGCTCGCCATCGCCGAAGTCAGTCCGCTTGGCGCCGTGCTCGCCGATCCGCGCATTGAGAAAGTCTTCCACGCCGCCGAGTACGATTTGATCTGCCTTAAGCGCGATTTCGACTTTGACGTGTATAACATCTTCGACACGATGGCGGCCGCCCGCGTCTGCGGCATCCAACGCATTGGCTTGGGCAACATGCTGGAAGATCTGCTCGGCGTCCGCCACAGCAAGAAGCATCAGAAATACGATTGGGCGCGGCGCCCCCTGCCTGAGAGCGTCCGCCGCTATGCCCAGGTCGATACGCGCTATCTGCTGCCCTTGGGCGATGCCTTGCGCGAGCGGCTGCGCTCCCTTGGCCGGCTTGAGGAAGCGCGAGAATACATCGCCGACGTGACCCGCTTCGAGGTGAAATCGGAAGCATTTGACCCCGAGGGCTTTTGGTCATTGGCGCGCCCGAACTCGCTCAACCCGCAAGCGACCGCTGTCCTGCGCGAGCTTTACATCCTGCGCGATGAACTGGCGAAATCACTTGATCATCCTCCACAGCGGCTGATCCCCAACAAGGCGCTGCTGCAAGTGGTCAGGCGGCGTCCGCGCTCGGTCAAACAGCTCTACGATATCCGCGGGCTGCCCGCCTGGCTGGTCCGCCAGAGCGGCGACGAAATCATCGAAGCGCTGCGCCATGGTTTGTCCAGCCGGCTGCCAATCAAGCGCCCTAAACTAGAGGCGATCCCGCCAGCGATCTCCGAACGTTATGCCGCGCTCCACAGCTGGCGCCGCGAAACGGCGAGCGCGCGCGGCGTCGAGTCCGATGTCATCATCAGCCGAGGGACTCTCTGGGAGATCGCCCGCCGCAAACCGGCGTCGGCTGAAGACTTGCGCGACATCCCTGGTTTGGGTCCCTGGCGCCGCGCGACATACGGTTCCGCTCTCGTCGCCATTGTCAATGGCTGCGATTAGCGCTCGTGCCTCGCCACGCCCGCCTGCCTCTCTGGGATAACAAATCGCCCGACCAGAAGATAGAGGCGCTGCGCGATCAGTTGCTTGATCTCTATCGCTGCCAAATGGGCGGCGTCCTGGCGGAGATTGTCGCCCAACTCGACGCGCATCAGCCAGCCGACGCCAAAGAAGCGCGCGACATGCGGCAAATCAAGGCGCTGATCGCCGAGCATCCCAATATCATGAGTATGCATTGCGAAGTCGGGCATATCACCGCTTCCGCAGTGATTGTCCATCCTGATACCGGGCGGACGCTCCTCCACTGGCACAAGCGCCTGAATCGCTGGCTGCAAGTCGGCGGGCACGTCGAACATGAAACCGACATCGCCCAAACGGCGCTGCGCGAGGCGCGCGAAGAAACCGGCTTGCCCGATCTGGCGCATTTTCCTTTGGGCGCCGCGCCCAGGCCGATTGATTACGATGTGCATACCATCCCCGAAGTCGACGGCTTTCCCGAGCATCTACATCTCGATTTCCGTTATGCCCTGGTGACGCAAGCACCCGCTGCGCTCGCCCCGGCCGAAGGCGAGTCGGCGCGTTTGCGCTGGCTGGGTTTCGCCGAGGCGCTGTCCCTGGGTGATGCCATCGACGATTCGCTTCGTCGCCTTCTGCGAAAAGCCGCAGCGCTATTCGGATTCGAGTCCAATCTTTGACTGATCGGGCGCTAACTTTGCGAACCATCAGCAAGATGGCGAATTAACACTGTATCGATATTGACAAATTCACCAATGAGGCTACACTAAGAGACAAGAAGCGAACGCTATGGATCGATTCCACCTGCGCCAGTCCTAAAGGATGCGTCTGGAATCTAGCGAGGCGCTTCTTTTTTGTCCCGCGCGCGGCGGATTGTTTTCGCTGACGCCGATCGGCTGTGCTACACTACGGGCAATGACCCAGCCGAAAGCAGTTGAACGATGTCGAGCGACCGCAGCGAGCGGCTCCGCGCTATCAGAGACGCCGTCGTCAATCTCACCGAGTCGCCGCTTTTCGAGTATCGCAGGAACAACAATTATTTCCCGGTGATCGGGCAGGGAGATCATTACGCCGATATCATGTTCATTGGCGAGGCGCCGGGCAAAAACGAAGCGGAAACGGGCCGTCCTTTCTGCGGGGCATCCGGGCGCGTTTTGGATGAGTTGCTCGCGTCGATCGATCTCAACCGTGAAGATGTCTATGTCACCAACATCTTGAAAGATCGGCCGCCGAATAATCGCGACCCGCTCAAAAACGAAATTGAGCTGTATACGCCCTTCCTTGAGCAGCAAATTGAAGTTATTCAGCCGAAAGTCATCGCCACCCTCGGCCGCTTTTCGATGGAGTTCATACTCCGCCGCTTCGGCGCCTACCAGGCGAATCAGAAGATCAGCCAATTGCACGGCGCCGTCATCAAGGTGCGCGCCGCTTACGGCAGCGCAGCCGTCGTGCCGCTCTTTCATCCAGCCGCCGCGCTTTACAATGCCAGCCAACGGGAGACGCTGGAGAAGGACTTTCAAGTTTTGAAGAAGTTTGATGCCCCGGCCCAACCCGGTACAATGAGATTGCTATAAGACGGAAAGGCAGAAAGCGCTTCGCCATGGTCTTGGAAAAACAGTTCATCAACGCCGATATGTTTCTCGATTATGTTGAGCAGATTGACGATCGCATCGTCGAACTGGTAGAAGGGGTGATCGTCGATATGTCTCGACCCGGTTGGGAACACGGTGAGATTCTGATTACTTTGGGCGCGCTAATTCGAGATCACGCGCGAAAGTATGACTTAGGTCGGGTTGCCGGCGGTGATACTGGTTTTGTACTTGAGCGCCGAACAGACGGCAAGGACACCGTGCGCGGCCTGGATATCGCTTTCGTGTCCAAAGAAAAACCACAGGAGCGCTTAGCGCGCGGCTGGACGACCATCGCGCCCGATCTTGCTGTTGAGATTATCTCTCCGAGCAACAAGGCTGGCGACATCGAAAAGAAAATCGAGCAATTACTCGACGCTGGCGCTTTCCTGATTTGGGTTGTTTATCCCGAATTGCGAACCGTCAAGGTTCACACGACGCAGGGCGCCAAAACGCTTAGGGAAGACGACACCTTGACAGGCGGTGCCGTTCTGCCCGGCTTTGAATTGCGCGTTGGCGATATCTTTCCCCCTTAATGGGAGCGCCGCTTCGGTGCCGCTCAAGCGCTTGAATCCGATATGGACGAAGTCGATTCGCTCGTTCAGATCCTGTGGGATTATCTGCTGGTCGGCCACTCGCTGCGCCAAGCCGATTGCATCTGCGTCCTTTGCAGCCACGATATTCGCGTCGCCGATTACGCCATCGAACTCTATCAGAAGGGCTATGCGCGAGTCCTGCTATTCTCGGGCGGCGTGGTGCAGCGGGATGCGGCGCTTGGCGTCTTCTGGGATACGACAGAAGCCGAATACTTCGCGCGACGCGCCAACGCGCGAGGGCTGGCGCCCGACCACATCCTAATCGAGAATCGCTCCACCAATACCGGCGAGAACTTCCACTATACTCGAATGCTGCTTGAAGAGCGTGGATTAAATTTCCAGTCCTTCATTCTGGTGCAGAAACCCTACATGGAGCGGCCTGTCTTCGCGACCGCGAGCGTCCAGTGGCCCGATAAAGATTATGTAGTGACATCGCCGCCAATCAACTGCGCCGATTACCTGCGCGGCCAGCTCCCGCGCGATGCGGTGATTCAGCACATCGTTAGCGACTTTCAGCGCGTCAAGGTCTACGGCGAGAATGGCTATCAAGCGCCGCAAGTGATCCCGACGGAGGTGTGGAAGGCATTTGAGCTGCTGGTCGCGCTGGGCTTCGACGAGCGACTGGTCAGGTAAAACGAATTACCTCAACGGATGGTCGTGGCTCGGCGCCAGCACATCGTCGGGAATCGGACATTGGTAGGGATTTCTTTCAACTACGGCGCGAAACTCAGCCTGCGCCCGCTCCAGGATTTCCGGTGATATGATCAGCTCGGCCGCCGCCAGCGCCATCACTTTGGCCGCGTACATCATGCCCTTGTGCCCGATGGACGTTCGCCCGGTCGCGACGACGCCCCAGGAATGGGCGGCCGCCCGGCTGGGCCAGGTCGCCGTTTGCAGCATGCTGCAAGGCGCGTACCAGCTCATATCACCCATATCCGACGAACCGGGTGAGGCAAAATCTTTGTCGCGGCTGGGATAGACATCGCCAATCAGCGCTTGCTCCGCCGTCTGCGGGTCGACTCCGTAGCGGTTGACCAGCGTCTTGACATTGGCATCGCCGAAGCGTTGGTTGATGGCGGCGGCGTAGGCCTGCTCTTCCGCGCTGAAATCGATGCCGCCCAGCTCGCGCATGATCTCGTATTGCAGGTCGGCCAATACCTCGTTGGACAAAACGCGCGTCGAGCCGGATTTGTACACGACATCGACCTGTGTATCGGTCATCATCGCCGCGCCTTTCGCGATGCGGATCACTCGCTGGCTGACGTCTTCCAGCGTGTCCGGCTCGATGGCGCGGACGTAGTAATAACTTTCGGCGTAATCCGGCACCACGTTCGGCGCCAAGCCGCCGCTCAAAATGGCGTAGTGCAAGCGCACATCGTCGGTGACGTGTTCGCGCAGATAATTGACCCCGATATTCATCAGCTCCAGCGCATCCAGCGCCGAGCGTCCCGAATGGGGATCGGCGGCGGCGTGGGCGGTTTTGCCGTAGAAGCGGAAATAGTAGCGATTGACGCTGAGCAGGCTGCCCTTCATCGCCGAGTTGATATACCAGGGATGCCAGTTGAAAGTCGCGTCCAGATCATCAAAGGCGCCGGCCCGCCCCATGAAGACTTTGCCGCTGCCGCCTTCTTCCGCCGGGCAGCCGTAATAGCGGATCGTGCCAGCCTGTCCCGAACTTTGCAGCCATTCCTTGAGGGCCACCGCCGCCGCCAGGCAACCGGCGCCCAAGAGATTATGCCCGCAGCCATGCCCCGGCGCTCCGGCGGAAATGGGGTCGGGCTGGTTCTGATCTTTCTGCGACAAGCCGGGCAGGGCATCGTATTCGCCGGCGAAGGCGATCACTGGCTTTTCCGAGCCCCACTCGGCGGCGAAGGCGGTGCTCAGCTCACCTATGTCCCAGGTGACGCGAAACCCTTGCGCCGCCAGAAAGTCCGCCTGCAGCTTCGACGCCTTAAACTCCAGGAATTGCAGCTCCGGATTGTCCCAGATTTCGTCCGACATCCTCGTGAAGCGGCGCTCATGCTCGTCGAGCCAATCGGCGATGTCTTGCTTCGTTTGCATAACGCCTCCCACGCTGGCATGATTCTCATCCCGGATGATACCCCGGCTGGAGGCCAAAAGGCTATGATCGCTCGTGAAGCCCTATGCGGCAAATGCTGTAGAGAATGAACGCGGCGGTTCGCTGTCAGCGTCCGGCGCCGGTGACTGGCTAAACGCTGACGGTGGCGATCACCTGCTGATTTGGATCTCGACTGTGCTCGGCCGGCAGCAACTCGGCCGAGGCTTCCGGCAATGCCAGCGTGAGGGTGCGGAATCCCAGCCGGTGCCCCATATCGCGGATCGCCACTAGCAGCTGCGTGCTCAAGTGCCGGGGCGACCAACAATACACATCGGCGCTGCGCTCGTTGTACAGCTGCTGATGAAAGCAGACAAGCGCTTCATGCCCCGACGCGTTGATGTAATGACGGTGTTTGCCGCGCTTGATAATCTGCGGAATGCTGCGCCAGTGTTCGATCCACTCGCTCTCCCAGAGGGCGCGCGGGCTGGTCCAGCGCCCGACCGCCAGCGCCCAGTCGTCGATTTGGCTTGAGTCGGTCTTGGCGTATTCCTGGCTCTTGTAAAAGCTTTGGCCAATTTGCGCATTGATGGAGTAGCGCGTCAGACGAAAGGCTTCACTGGCGCCGAAGTACCTGCGAAAATAGGTCGCCAAATCTTTGTCGTAATCCGGATGCGCGACTGAAAGCCGCCCCGGTCCCCGAGCCTTGCTCAGAATCGTATCCGCCAGCGTATGATGGTCTTCATCGGAACAGCGCTCGTCCACCAAAATCTCAGCCAAATGCAGATGCGATCCCATCGGCGTCAATTCGCGATTGAGAAAGGCTTCGGCATAAGCGAGTATCTGACCGCCATCGACCATTACAAAAGCCAAGCCGCTGCCGCTGAGCAAGTGGCTGAGCCAGATTGAGCCGGTCTCCAAAGACATCCAGGCGCCGCCATGCAGCCAGCGCTCGTAAATCGTCAGCGCATCATAAGGCAAATCTTCCACTTGGCTCTGCTCGCCCAGCCGCTGCCAAACGGGTACGCGCCCGCTGAATAGCGCCACAATTTGCCGCGTGTCATCGAGTGTCGCCTGGCGTACAATCATGGGTGATTCTCTTGCGCCCTTCTTGCATCCGCTCGCTGCCGAATTTAGTATAGTATAGCGCAGCGCGCCAATAAGCATGGGTCGCTGCCGCCGCAACCTCTGGGGGCCTCATAGGCAGTCGGCTTGCCTCGAGGCGCTGATGCGCAATATCAAGGAGACTGGCATGCTGCTGGCTCTAGACATCGGCAATACAAATATCCACCTGGGCTTGTGGGATGGTGCCCGCTGGCGGCTTTCCTGGCGCGCGCGCGCCGTCGCCGACAAGATGATGGACGAATACGCCATACTGATTCGCAACTTTCTGGATACGGCCGCGGTCAGACCTGATGAAATCGCCGCAATGTGCATGAGCAGCGTCGTGCCTTCTCTGACGCCGACATTTCAGGAATTGGCGCGCCGCTATTTGCGCCTGGAGCCGCTCACTGTCAGCAGCGAAACGGAATTGGGCATTGCGATCGCGATTGAGATGCCGGAGCAGGCCGGCGCCGATCGACTCTGCAATTCAGTCGCTTTGTCGCGGCTATTCGGCGCCCCCGCCGTCTGCATCGACTTTGGCACCTCGACCAACTTCGATGTTTTGTCGGCGAACAATGCCTACATCGGCGGCGTCATCGCGCCCGGCATTCGTCTGGCGCACGATGCCTTGGTCAGCCGCGCCGCCCAGCTGCACAAAGTTGACCTGCTGCCGCCACCGCAGCCGATCGGGCGCAACACGGCGCAAGCCATGCAATCGGGCATCTTCTGGGGTTATGTCGGTATGATCGAGTCGCTGCTGAAACGCATTCTGTCGCAGCTGGATGCGCCAGAAACGCGAGTCGTCACAACCGGAGGTTTGGCGCCGCTGTTCAATGCCCATATCGACTTGATTGACGACTTCGCGCCCGAACTCACGCTGGATGGCCTGCGGCTGATTTACGAGTTGAATCGCGGGACATGAGAACGCGCTGTTTTGCCGCTCAGTCGGTAGTGGAGGAAGACTCCCAGTTGATCAGCCTACCAGCCAACTCCAACGCGTCCACGGGCCAAAAGCACTCCGGGCGCGGATGACGCACGTTTGATCGGCCAGCTTCCGGCCGGCAGTTGAGCAGCGTTTCAACCCATTGCGCGGGTATTGCCGATCGACCCCAAACAGCGCCCAGAAGCGCCCCGGCAATAGCCGCGTTTGTGTCGGTGTCGCCGCCGCGCATAACTGTGTCGATGACGCCTTCTTCCAGGTCGGTAGCATAAACAAGTTGGTAGAGCGCGTTACGAAACGCTATCTGAACCAATCCCTGGTATTTGGTATAGTCAGCGGGCGGCGAATCAGCCGCGCCAGAGATTGCCTCCATCAAGCTTGGTTCTATTTCCATTTCACCCGCCCACGCGACAATCTGGTCATAGAGACTGCGGCCGTCACAGCCGTCGCGCACTGCAAGAACAATCGCCATAGCGTAAAGGGCATTGGCTTGCTGGCAGACCGGATGCACGTGTGTGATCGCGGAATCCTGGCGCGCCCACTTGGCCACCTGGTCTAATTCAAAGTTGGCGCCGAAAATGCCGAGGGGACTGATCCGCATCATCGCGCCGTTTGCCTGGCTATCTGGATTATGATGTCCACGCAGTCCGCCGGCGACAGTATATCCGCAATCAAAAGGACCGGATTCCAACCAGAAGACGTAGGCCCGCCCTGCTTCATCGCGATCATAGCATCCTGTGTCCGCGAGCATGCGCGCCAATATCAATGCCATCTCAGAATCGTCGGTCGGTTGGCCCGCGATAGTGTCCCATGTTCCGCCGTCGGCGAGTTCCCGGACTCCGCCAGGATACTCCCGCAGAATGTCTTCAGGTGTCTGAAACTCCACCAGACTTCCAAGCGCGTCGCCGGCAAGCTGACCGAGCAAACAACCCTGGGCACGCTCCAACATCCCTTGAGACGGCTTCGCCACGGATGTCATAATGCAAACATTCTCCCGGACTCATTTCGAATCCGCATATTTCATTCCAAGTTATCCATAACGAGTGGTTTTCGGGAGTGTCTGATTTAGCTCCGTAGCTTGGACTTGAACCAAGAACCTAGCGGTTAACAGCCGCCCGCTCTGCCAATTGAGCTACTACGGAATAATATCTTGCTATACTATCAGTGTGAAAACCGGCTGTCAAGATAATCTTGCCGCGATGAGGCGCTGCCGACTGCGCGCAAAATAAAGCGATTAGGAGTGAGCGCCCTGGAAATCAGGACCCTGGCCAACCGCCGAGAATTTGAAGACTTTTTCTCTTTCCCCTGGCGGCACTACGCCGATGACGCCAACTGGGCGCCCCCGCTGCTTTCGATTCGCCGTCAACTGCTGGACAAAAGCAAACATCCAGCCTGGAAGTATATGGAGGGCGAGTACTTCGCCGCCTGGCGGATGGGGAAGATAGTCGGCACAATCGCCGCCTTCATCAATCATGAGCACAACCGCTATCACGGCGAGAACATTGGCTTCTTCGGCTTGTTTGAGACGATCGATGATGCGGCCGTCGCCCAGGGCTTGCTGGAAGCGGCGGCCGAGTGGGTCCATTTGCGCGGCGCTGACGCTATTCGCGGTCCCGCCAACTTCACGACCAATGAAGAATGCGGTTTGCTGGTCGACAACTTCAGCCAGCCGGTGATCATGATGCCCTACAATCCGCCGTATTATGCGGCTTTGATAGAGCAGGCTGGCTTCGAAAAAGTGATGGACGTACACTGCATCTACCAGGATCGCGAGACCATCGAGTCGACGAATTCGCTGGAGCGGCTGGAACGGCTCGTCAAGCGCGCCTCAGAGCGCAGCGGCATCATCGTGCGCAACATGAGCGCGAGAGACAAGAAAGCTGAGTTCGAGCGCTTTCGCGAAATCTACAATGCCGCCTGGGAGAAGAATTGGGGCTTCATCCCCATGAACGATGAAGAATTGGAGGCGCTGATTCGTGAACTTGGCATGCTGGTCGAGGCGGATTTGGCCTTCTTCGCCGAGATCGCTGGCGAGCCGGTCGGCTTTGCGCTGACGATCCCCAACTTCAACGAAGCGCTTCGGCGCGCCTATCCCCGACCTGGCGTCCCGGAAATATTGACCATGGCCCAGGTCGCCTGGCACTGGAAGATTCGCCGGTCGATCCGCGGCGTGCGCATGCCGCTGATGGGCGTCAAGCAAGCGTATCGCAACAAAGGCGTCGAGTTGGCGATGCTGCTCGCGGTCATGAAAGCGCTGCTGCCGTCGCGCTATGATTACCTGGATTCAGGCTGGATTCTCGAGACCAACCCGCTCATCAAAATCAGCGTCAGTCTGGGCGGCCAGATCTACAAGACGCATCGCTTTTATCAGAAATCGCTGGCAACTTAGCGCTCGGCGAGCTGGCTAAGCACCTGTCTTGTCGCCTGCTCAGCGGTGGCGTCGCCGTGCAAGACATGGATCAGCGCTTCCTGCATGAGGCGAGGCGCTGTACCACCCTCGTTTTCGGGCAGCGGAAGCGTGGCGTTTTTCAGCAAGTCGTCGAAGAATTGGCGGTCGGCGCCGGGCGGCAAGCTGTCGTCCAAGAGCGCCGGCTGCGTCGGCAAATGATAGAGCGCGCGGGCGAAATCGGCGTGGAATTCTGGCTCCATCATCCACTCCAGATAGCGCGCCGACAGGGCCTGACGGCTCATTTCCGGCGTGACCAGCACCCAAAGCCAACCATCGCGAATCGACTGGCCGCCCCCGCTCGCAGTCGGCACTTGCGCGGCCATCAGCGTTGCGCCCTGCTGCTCGGTCATCGCGAAATACTCGCTGGCGCGAAATACCGCCAACTGTGAGCGATCGGATCGATTGACGAACTCGGATTGGTAGGCGTTCGGCGATTGATAGGTGAGCACATCTGGCGCCACCAGGCCCCGCTGCGCGAGATCTTGGTAAAACTTGAGCACGATGCCCAGGGCTTCCTCGTTGATGTTCATCACGCCGCTGCTGGGCCTCATTCCACCGGCGGAAAGATATTGCAGATAGAAGGTCTGATTCAGTCCATTGGCGCGCGCCGCCGGGAACAAGAACGCCGCCTCATTGGCGAGAACATCCACAAATGTCAGGCGGTGTCCAGCGGCCTGCAAAGGCTGCGAATGCACCGCCAAAAGCACATCGTAAAGATAGGGCAAACCATAGAGTTCAATGCCGGCTTCAAGCGGAATCTGTCCAAACTCCAGCCCACCGTCCAGATCGTTTATCAACGAGGACGAAAACAAGGTCTCCATGGATTGCAGATACTGCTGCGATTGCGCCGGCGTGAATTCGCGGCGGCGAATCAGGGTGACATCGGGCAGCGCGGCTGGCGCGACGTCCTTGCCCGAGCGGATTGTCGACATGATCCCGCCGACTTTGCCGACGTCCTTGATGCGATATTCAATAGCTATATTGTTGCTGCTGCTGAAGGCGGCTGTGTGCTCGCTCAGCAGTTGAAAGGCATCGCCGGATTCATCGGAGATCAACGGCGCTGGCAGCCATACCCGCAATGGCGCTTGCGCTGAATCCGCGTCCGGCGAACCCTCTTGCGCATGCGCGCTGGCCACGACAAATAGGCAAAAGAAAATTGAGACCGCCGTCCATCTACTGGGCACTATCCGGTCCTCGATTTCATCTTGCTGGTCCCCTACGCATTTTCTAAATGATGCTTGAATCTCGACGCGTGGCTTCTTTTAAGACGGCGACGAGAATGCCTGAAGGACACGCTGCGCGTCTTGCGCTATCGTGATCATGCCATGATAGCCGTCGCCCAGATAGGGGCTGCCCTCCATGATAGCGATGACTTCCGCCCACATGGATCCATAGCAAACGAAGGGCCGGCGCGGTACCCCGCCAATGCGCATCAATTCCCAGGTTTCCGCAATCTCGTGCAAGGTGCCGATCCCGCCTGGCATCGCCAGATAACCATCGGCATGCTCCACCATGTGCAGCAGCCGGTCGCGCAGATCCGCGTAATTCACCGTCTCGTCCAGATAGCGGTTCGGCTGAACATTGAATTGCAAACCAATCTGGTCGGTGGTTACGCCAATGACATGACCGCCGGCCATCTTGGCGCCTTTGCTGACCGCTTCCATGACGCCGAAATAGCCGCCGCTCATCACCGCCCAGCCAGCCTGCGCAAGCGCTCGACCAATCTCGACCGCGTCTTGGTAGACGGCCTGATTCGAGTCTACTTGTGAACTGCCGTATACGGTGATCGTCTTCACGATTTTCGCAGCGCTAGCCCTCGCATCCTGCCAGCGAGTATAGCAGACATGTCTCCCCGCGCGAATCAGTTCTTGCCATCCTCTCCGGCGGTTAGATTGCAGGCGGTTCGGCCGGCGTATCTTCGCGATGCCCCCAGCTTTGGGGGGCAACAATGTCAAGCATTTGGCGTATAGTATGTATGCGAATGGAATGGATTGAACAGGAGATGCGATGTTCAAGCGATTTTTGAACCTTATGTTGGCCGCTAGTTTGCTGCTAATGGTCTGTGCGGGCATTAGCGCGCAGTCTGATTATCAGGGCATAGACTATTGCGCGATTATGACGGCGCCCGATTGCGCAATCAAGAACAGCAACAGCGCGGCGATGGACGAGGTCTACGCTTTCGCGGTGTCGCTGTCGATGCGCATGGATATCGAAGCGGCGGACCCAGCGGAAAGCGCCAGCGTAACGATGGAAGGCGGGGGACGTGTGGCGCTGGATCCGGCGCTGATAGAAGCGTCAACCGCTCTTGAAACCGCGACCGGCATGGATTCCGCGACGATCGTGGCGCTGGCCAACGAGTTGATTGGCGGGCTGGCGGGAGAGATGTCGCTGATTCTCACCACGACGAGCGCGGATGAATCCATGGAATTGCCGCTCGACCTGCTGATGAAAGATGGCGTCGTGGCGGTGAACATGGCTGCCTTCGGCGAAGAGTCAGATGAATCTATGGCGGGCTGGCTGGGCATTGAATTGGCGGATATCGTGGAAAGCGCGGGGCTCAAGGATAGCGAGGCTGAGGGCGAGACCCATGACCTGGATTACGAAGCGGTGACTCGCGCCATGACGATCATCCGCTTGTCCGACAGCGAATTGAATGGGCAGCCGGTGGCGGTCTTTCAAACGGACTTGGATTTCGGCGCGTTGATGGAGAGCATCGGCATGGCCGAATTGACAGACGCCATGAGCGCGGACGCGGCCGCCATGGATTTCGTCGGCGATGCTTCCTTGCATGTCGTGGAATACATCAGCCTCGCTGATTTCACCACGCAGAGGCTGGAAGTCGCCATGACGACGATGGACGAAGCGGAGGCGGAATTTGCTCTCGCGATGACCATGCGCCTGGACTTGAGCGATTTCAATAATCCCGTCGATGTGGCGCTGCCGGAAGATGTCTTCGTCATTCCGCTGGCGATGATGCAGCAGATGAATCAATAGGGGCGGCCTTTGCGGCGGACGCGCAATATCCGCCGCAACGTCTGTTATTGCAGGGGCGGCTAGGCGAGTCGCCTTTTTTGGCATTCAAACGTCAAGCGGAGAGGGTGGGATTCGAACCCACGGTACCCCGGAGGGTACAACTGTTTTCGAGACAGTCCCGATCGTCCACTCTGGCACCTCTCCCGAGTGGACCGTCAGTATACAGGCCGGCGGGCGATTTTGAACACCTACTTGCTCGGTATCCGCGACCTAGATCCGGCGCGGAGGTTTTGAAAGAACCTGCGAAGCAGTTCTGCCGCTTCATCGGCGAACAAGCCGCCGTCGACATGCACTCGGTGATTGAGCCGGTGGTGCCGCGTCAGATCGAAGACGCTGCCGGCCGCGCCCGCTTTCGGGTCGGAAGCGGCGAAGACCAGACGGGGCAAGCGCGCCAGCACCATCGCGCCGGCGCACATCGCGCAAGGCTCAAGCGTACAGTAAAGCGTCACATAATCAAGCCGCCAGGTATGGAGCGCCGCCGCCGCCTCCCGCATGGCGATCATTTCGGCGTGCGCGGTGGGGTCCTTGTCCGCTTCGCGCCGGTTATGGCCGCGCCCGATCATCTCGCCCCGATGCACGGCGATCGCCCCCACTGGCACATCATTGGTTTCCAGGGCGCGCTCGGCTTGCCTTAGGGCGAGCCGCATCCATTTCCGGTCGTCTTCCGTGATCGGCATCGTCAGAAGAGGCTCATTTGCTCGGGCGCGTCCGGATCGCTCTCGCCCTCGTCTCCATCATCGGCGGGCACTGATGCCGCATCTTCCGTTTGCAGCGCATCAGCGGCGACGCTGTCCTCAAATGTGACCGGTTCAGGCGCCTCCTCCAAATCGACCGCGGCGATATCGGCGCTGGGAAAAACCCGAGTCTGCTCGTCGTGATGCCGTTCGGGATCTGGCGCGAGTGGCTGGCCGTCGGCGTCGAATCGGCTCTCATCGACAGCGACGCAATCGGGACACATGCACTCAGCCGGATGCGCTTGCGCCGCTTTGCGCTCGCTGAGAATCTGCAAGTCGGCGCTGAAGTCTGCCCCGACCTCGTCAACATGCATCGTCGCTTCAATCCGCAGCTGCGTCAATTCGCTTTCGCGGAAGCCGACCCTGCTCATGACGTCCGAAAGGGATTCTAGCGTCACGCGATCATCATTGCGCACAACGTGTTTGTATTGCTCGCGCAGGCTGCGCAGCCATTCTTCGTGAAAGACGCTTTGCGGGTCCATAGATTAGTCTCTGACACAGCAACCGTTCGAAGCGAGTGTCCTGCTGGCGACTCTAGTGTACCGCTATTGCTGCTGCGCCGGATGGCGCTGATAAAGGCCAGTGAAATGCAGCAGCGCCTCTTTGCCCGGGTGATTCAGCGCCGCGTCGGAGATGCGCCAGGTCCAGTTGCCGGCGGCAAGGCCCGGTCGATTCATCCGCGCTTCCTCGCCTAAGCCTAGCACATCCTGCATTGGCATGATGAAGACCTTGGCCGGCGAGCGCATCCCGACCCGCGCCATTGTCCATACAATTTCGCACACATCTTGCCCGAGATAATCCTTGACGAAGGCACGCGTTTGTTCATCAACTTCATTTTCCCACCAGCCGCGGGTCGTATTATTGTCATGCGTGCCGGTATAGACGAGGGAGTTGACTCGGTGATTGTGGGGCAGGAATGGGTTTGCTGGTCCATTCCAGGCGAATTGCAGCACTTTCATGCCAGGCAGGCCGAAATCGTCGCGCAGCTTTTCTACGCCGGGTGTGATTACGCCCAGGTCCTCAGCGATAATTGGCAACTCGCCCAGTGCCGTCTCGATCGCCTCAAACAGTTGCGCGCCCGGTCCCTCGACCCAACGCCCCTTGACCGCGGTCGGCTCGCTCGCCGGGATCTCCCAGCAAGCTTCGAAACCGCGAAAATGATCAATGCGAATGTAATCGGCCAGACGCAGCAGCGCCTTGATCCGCTCGATCCACCACTTGTATCCAGCCGCCTTCATCTCATCCCAGCGGTAAAGCGGATTGCCCCAACGTTGCCCGGTCGGGCTGAAATAGTCGGGTGGCACGCCGGCGATCACCGTCGGGCTGCCGGTATCATCCAAAACGTATTCGTCCTGATGCGCCCAGACATCGGCGCTGTCATGCGCGACGAAGATCGGCAGGTCGCCAATGAGACGAATTCCCTTGCTATGCGCGTATTGCTTCAGCGCTGACCACTGCCGATAGAAGAGCCACTGTCGGAAGCGCACCAAATTTATCTGTTCGGCGCAAGCTTCGCGCGCGGCCGCCAATGCAGCCGGGTCGCGCCGCCTCAGTTCGCTCTCCCAGGCCGTCCACGGTCGCAGCTTGTGCTGCCGTTTCAAGGCGATGAACAGAGCGAAATCTTCCAACCAAAACTGATTTTCCGAGACAAATTGCCTGAATGCTTGACTCAGCGCCTGATTAGGGTTCGCCACGAAGTGATGGCAGGCGAGCGCCAGCTTCTGATTGTGAAAGGGGATAGCCCAACCATAATCGACGCGGTCCTCGGGAAATGGCGGCGTATCCGCCAGGTCGCCTTTGTTCAGCAGACCCGCTTCGACCAAGCGATCGAAGCTGATCAGGTTGCTGTTGCCAGCGAAGGCGGACAGCGTTTGATAGGGCGAATCGCCATAGCTGGTTGGTCCCAGCGGCAGCACCTGCCAGATGGATTGCCCCTGCGCTTCCAGCCAGTCGACAAAGCGATAGGCGCCCGCGCCCAGGTCGCCGATGCCATATTTGCCCGGCAGCGATGTGGGGTGGAGCAAGATGCCGGCGGAACGCTTCTGTCCCTTCATACTCAGGACCCGCGCATATCAATAGGAGACACTGATCAGCGATCCGTCAACATGTCGCTGACGGCGGCTGCCAACGCATGCGGCTCGACCGTCATCTCGCTCCCATCCGCCAGTCGCCGCAGCTTGACGACGCCGGCCTCGATCTCATCGGGACCGGCAATGGCGACGATGGGAATACCCTTCTTGTCGGCATGAGCTAGCTGCCGCCCCAGCTTGCGCCTGCCCAGGTAGACCTCGGTATTGATGCCCGCCTCCCGCAGTTGAACCCCGATCCGCGCCGAATCGCTCCGCGTCTCCTCGTTGAAGACCGTCACCAGCGCCTGCACCAGCGTGCCGCCCAGCTGTGGCGGATAGAGCTTCAGCTCGTCCATCAAATCGATGATGCGCTCGAGGCCAAAGGAGGCGCCGGTCGTCGGCAGGCTTTGGCGGCGGAACATGCCGATCAGATTGTCATAGCGTCCGCCGCCGCTGATGCTGCCCAGATTCGGCTCCGATATCACCGTCTCAAAGATGGGACCGGTGTAATAGCCCAAGCCCCGCACCATCGTGAAGTCGAAGTCGTAATGCTCGCTCTCGACGGCCGCGTCGGTCAGCAGGTCAGCCAATTGGCGCAGCTCATCCAGGCCCTTATCTTCGCTGCCAATTGTCTCGGCGATGAAGTCCAGGCTGTTGTCGCCCGGCGCCTTTGACTGTATCAGGTCCATCATGCGGCTGACCGCTTCGCCATCGATTCCCCGTTCGATCAATTCGCCCTTCACGCCGTCGGCGCCGATCTTGTCAAACTTGTCGACGCTGCGATAGAGATCAGGCAGCTGTTCTTGCGGGACGCCCGAGAACTCGCCGATGGCGACCAACAATTTGCGATGATTGATCTTGATGAGGAATTGCGGGAAGCCGAGGCGCTTGAGAATCTCGTGCATCATGATGACGATTTCGGCATCGGCGCTTATGCTGGCCACGCCAACCGTGTCGGCGTCGCATTGCCAGAATTCACGGTAGCGCCCCCGCTGCGGACGTTCACCGCGGAAAACCGGCGCGATGTGGTATCGCTTGAAGGGCAGGTTGAGTTGGCTTTCGTATTGGCCCACCACGCGCGCCAGCGGCACCGTCAGATCGTAGCGCATCGCCAGGGGCTCCCGCCTGCTGCGCCCGTGCTGCGCGGTGAAGATCAGCTGCTCGGCTTCTTCGCCATATTTGCCGAAAAGCGTCTCATGCAGCTCGAGGATGGGCGTATCGATCGGCTCGAAACCGAATAGGTGGAATACGTCCCTGATGCAATCGAGAACGTAATTGCGCCGCAGCATCGTCTCCGGCAAGAAATCACGAAAGCCTTTGGGCGCGCGCGGCGCGATGAACTTGCTCATCAACCCTCCAAGTTGGGCGATACCCAAGCGCTTCAGACAGAGAACTTCAGTGTACGCATGGCGACCGCGATCTAAGTGGTTGTGGCGCGCGCGGCCAGCGCCTGACGCCTGACCTCTTCAATTTGCTCGTAGTGCCCGACCTCGTGCGACAAGCCGAACAAGAAAGCGGCTGGCGCGTTCATCTCGCCGAATTTGGCGGTGAAACGCTCGGACAGCTCGCGGCAGACATCAAGCAGCGGCGCATCGGGCCAGGTCTCCAGATAGGCATTGCGCATGCGGCGGCTCTCTTCCAAGCGCTGGCGGACCTGCGCCACCGTCGTGATATCGCGCCAGGGCGTCTCGTAGCGCGGGCGCTCGGATACCGGCACGCCCCGCGCCAAAAGCGAACTCAAGGCGGCGCCCTCTTCCGAGCTGGCGGTGACGTGGGCGATCAGATGCCCGAGATTCCAGCCAATCTCCTCTTCGCCTTCGACGGCAAAGGGATCGTCCGCGTCCGGGTCATCCGGCTCATAGACTATATCTGCATCCCCGAGCCCATCCAACTGGCTTAGCAAGAAATCGATGCTCTCGTCGCCGAGCTGTCTCAACTCCGCGGGTCCGATGTTTTCGCGCGCGGCGTATTCCATGTAAGTCAGATCGCCATCGCGCATGGGTGAAAAGTCAATCATTTTGGCCGCTCCCTTGTTTGTACACTGGTGGCTTCTCATTCTACTGATGGCAGCGAATTCGACAACCTTTCATACGGATTCGCCCTGCCTTCGATGGCGCAAGCGCGGCGCAATATGCGGCTGTCTCGGAATCGGCTGGGATTCACCTTGGCTGGTTGGTGAATCACTGACGCAATGGTAAACTGAATCTGTCAGTTTGAGTCGACCAACAGTCCTGAAAGCCTGCGCGCTTCATGTTGACAGACGTGGAAAAGATGCTTTTTATCATGCTGGCGCTCCTTTCCCTGGGCGCCAGTTACGCCGGCTTCGTTGAGATGTTCCAAATCATCGGGCGCGGGCAGGGCGAGCTGCGCCTGGACGGCATCTTCCGCCGGATCCTTCAGGCGCTGGCGGTCTATCTTACGCAGCGGACGACGCTCAAGACGCGCCGCTTGACCAGCCTGCTGCATTGGGGCCTGGTCCTCGGCTTTACATATTACTTTTTGATCAACGCGCTTGACCTGTTGATCGGCTTCCTGCCCGATTTTGAACGGCGGCTGGCGCGCCTGGGATCCGTTTACGATGCCTATCGTTTCCTGGGCGATGCGCTGAGCATCATTGTTCTGGTTGGCGTCTTATACTTTGTGCTTCGGCGATTCGCGCTCCCCAACCGCAAGGCGCTGCAGTTTCAGGACAATGTCCTCCTGCATCCCAAAGTCAAAGCCGGTGGCGTAACCGCCGACTCCTTAATCGTCGCCGTCTTTATCCTGCTGCATGTCGGCGCGCGTTTCCTGGGCGAGTCGGTGGCTGTGGCTCAACAGGGCCACGATCCCTTCATGCCATTCGCGTCTTCCGTGGCGGGGATTTGGACAGGCATCGATAGCAACGCGCTTGAAGCGCTGCGTCATCTCTTCTGGTGGATTGCGCTGGCGGGCATTTTGCTGTTCTTGCCTTATTTCCCGCAGAGCAAACATGCGCACCTATTCATGGCGCCGCTGAATTTCATGACGCGTCCCCAACGGCGCTCGCTGGGAGCGTTGGCGCCACTGGATTTCGAAGACGATGAAATCGAGCAATTCGGCGCGGCCCGGCTGGAGGACTTGCAGCAAACGCATATCCTTGACGGTTTCGCCTGCATCATGTGCAATCGCTGTCAGGATGTCTGCCCGGCTTATGTGACCGGCAAGGAACTGTCCCCGGCGGCGCTGGAAATCAACAAGCGTTTCTCAATCAAGGACAATTGGAATGAACTGACGAGCGGGGCGGATTCCGGCTGGACGCTTGCCGGCGGTCTGCTCAGCGAATCGGCGCTTTGGGCTTGCACGGCTTGCGGCGCCTGCATCGACATCTGCCCGGTAGGCAACGAGCCCATGTTCGACATTTTCGATATCCGCCGCGATGCCGTTTTGATGCGCAGCGAGTTCCCCGCGGAATTGCAAGGCGCCTTCAACGGCATGGAACGGCAGGGCAATCCCTGGCAGATTGCTGAGCCGCGCGGCGGCTGGGCGGGCGGGCTGGATTTTCCCGTTCCCACAGTCGCAGAGAATCCGAATTTTGATTTGCTCTATTGGACCGGTTGCGCCGTGAGCTACGATCCGCGCGCGCAGAAGACGGCGCGGGCATTGGTCAAACTGCTGCACGCGGCCGATGTCAACTTCGCCATCCTCGGCGACGATGAAAGCTGCACTGGCGATGTCGCGCGGCGCGCCGGCAACGAGTACCTCTACTACGAAATGGCGTCAGCCAATGTCGAGGCGCTCAATGCGCTCAAACCCAGGTGCATCGTCGTCACCTGCCCGCACTGCTTGCACAACATCGGCAAAGAATACGATGCTTTCGGCGGTCATTTCGAAGTCCTGCATCACAGCGAATTGATCGACGAGCTGATCGTCGCCGGGCGACTCGGGCAAGGAGCGAACCCGGCGCAATGGAGCAATGTGACATTTCACGATCCCTGCTACCTCGGCCGCCACAATGACATCATGGATGCGCCGCGCCAGGCTCTCAAGCGCGGGGGGCTTCCCCTAGTGGAGATGGGGCGCAATCGGAAGAACTCCTTTTGCTGTGGCGCCGGTGGCGCGCAATTCTGGAAGGAAGAGGAGCCAGGCGATCGCAAGGTCAGCAGCGAACGTTACCAGGAAGCGGCGTCAACGGGCGCGAAGACGCTGGCGGTAGGCTGCCCCTTCTGCATGCGAATGTTTGAAGATGCTCGCGCGGAAGCCGGCGGCGGACCCCAAGTCGCCGATATCGCGGAGATCATCGCTGCGGGCATGTAGAGTCGGTGAAGCCAAGCCCGTGATATGCTTCAGCGCCGTGTTTCGCCGCGCGTGAATGCGCTCGGATATGGCCGTGGAGGCTGACTTGACGACCTTTGATTTCACCGAAGTGCCGACGCTGGAAACGGATCGGCTGCGCTTGCGCCGGATCAACAGAGCGGATCATGACGATTGGCTGGCGGTTTGGCATAGCCCGGGCGCGCTTGATTATCTCATCGACTTTGAAGGGGCGCCACAGGATGAGGTCGCCCGCGAGATCATCGGCTGGGCGGAACGAATTACCCGCGAGAAATCCGGGATCCGCTGGGCGATTGCGCTCAAACCAAAGAACCGCATGATTGGATCCTGTGGCTTCCACTTATACGAAAGGCGTCACCGCCGCGCCGAAATTGGCTACGAACTGCACTCGGACTTCTGGCGTCGTGGCATCATGACAGAGGCGACGCAAGCCGTGCTGCAATTCTGCTTCGACCGGTTGGGGGCGCACCGCTTGGAAGCCGATGTGGTCGAGGGCAATGCCGCCTCCGCCGCGCTGCTCAGAAAAGTAGGCTTCACGCTCGAGGGCGTCTGGCGCGAACGCGTCTTTAAGCGCGGCGCCTTCCAAAGCCTCTGGCAGTTTGGCCTGCTGGCGCCTGAGTATCGCGCGTGGCGGAAAGCAGCGGATCGCGCATGAACCGACTTGGCCGGCGGTATCTGGTCGTGATGGTTGGCCTGCTGCTATTCGGCTTTGCCTTGGGCGCGCAAAAGCTCAACGCGGACAATCTCTGGCTGGATGAGCTCTATTCGCTGTCCAATATGGGCGTCTTCGCGCAGCCATACAGTCTGCCCGAGGTCGTAGATTCCTTGACCGAGCACAGCCAAAATCATGTGCCGCTCTACTTTTTCTTCGGCGCGCAGTGGGCGCGTCTTGTCGGCTGGTCACAGCTGCCCATGCGCTATCTGTCGCTGCTCTTCGGCATTCTGTTTGTCGCCTGGACTTATCGCTTCGCGGCCGATGCGCTCGATCGCGGGACCGCGGTCCTTGCTGCCACCCTCGTGACGACGAGTGGCTTCATCTTGATGTACTTCCATGAGATCCGCATGTATACGCTGCTGCTGCTGCTGCTGCTCGTCCATGCCTGGCTTTATTGGCGGCTGAGCGCGAAAGCCGCTGCTGCGCGGTGGGAGTGGCTGCTATTCGTCTTGACGGCGATCGCCCTGCTCTATACGCATGTTTTTTCCGTATTCGCTATTGCTGGCTTAGGCCTCCACCATTTGATTTTCTCGCGCCGAATTTTGCGCTGGCGCGGCATCTTGCTCGCCTGGATCATCAGCGCCTTGGCCTTCCTGCCTTATGCGCCTGGCTATCTTCGCGGGGCAATGGCGGAACGCACCATCGCTTCGCTGCAGGAGAGCGCCCTGAGCGCGCCACAGCTGACCAGAGAATTGGCGCATATCATGGTCAACGGATTTGAGCTTCTGTGGCTGCCGATATGGCTTCTGGCGGGCATGGCTTTGCGGAAACGGCCGGATCTCCGCAGCTTGCGAATTCTCATTATCGGCGCCGGCATCATCCTGTCCTTGATGCTCTTCAACCAAGTTTTTCCCTTGATTGATAGCCTTCGCTTCCGCTTCTTCTTGGCCGCCATGCCCTTCTTTGCCACTCTCTGCGCCTATGTTCTTTGGTCGCCCGGTCGATCCCGCTTGGGCACCCTTCCATTCCTGCTGGTTTGGATCGCGGGCGGGCTGCACATTCACGGCTTGGGCGACAGCTGGCAGTATTCCGGCAGGAATACGCTCTTCGTTGAAATACCACCCTTGTATAAGTTCGCCGATTCGCTGGAGCAGAGGCGGAATGAGCTGGACATGGTTGTCGGCTTCAGCCGGTCCAAGTTCGTTGACTGGCCGCTGCGGCACGGCAAGAGCATCGCCGACTATTATTTCGGCGCCATCCTTAATCTAAACCATACCTTTTTTGTAGACCCGTCACCCGACAGTGATTCGCGGCTGAACATCAATGAGCAGCTGGGCGACCATCCATATCTGCTGTTGGCATACGAGCCGGATGACCGGTCGCCCCTTTACGAGCAAGTGACCGCGGTCATCGAAGCGGAGTTTACCGCCTGCGCTGAATTGGCGGGGCGGGCCGATCTAATCGTGAGGAGATATGTACACAGCTCGCTAGCCTGCGACCGCCAATATCAGCCGATCCACTACGATAACGGCATCAAGATCATGGATAAGTTCGGCGGCTATGACGCGGCGCGCGAGTCTGTCCGCGTGGTGACCGGCTGGGAAGTCGCCGCTGAGGCGCAGCTCGACCAATACAATGTTTCCATTCAAATCATCACGCCCGATTGGCAGAAAGTCGGGCAGGCGCCTGACAGGCATTTGCATGATGATGTTCTCAAATGGTATGTGGCGGAGATCTCAACTGCCGGTTTGCCCGCCGGCGCATATCAAGTTGTCGTTATATTATACGACCGCCACAGCAAGGCGAAGGTCGCGGGCAGCGATCAGTCAACGGCAGAAACGGGCAATATCCTTCCAATTCTGCAATTCAGCATCCCACGCTAGCGAGCGCCATGCATCAATTCAAATCACTTTCGCAGAATTATAAAATCAAGACGTCTCTCAAAGGCGTTGTGGCGGACGATTCTCGGGCGCGGCAAACTGCGCCTCCGCATTACTTAGCCGCAATGACGCTGGTTCTGCTTGTCGCTTTTGCCTTCGGCGCGAAGGGCTTGAACGCGGATCTCGTCTGGCTGGACGAGATGTTCTCGCTGGGAAATATGGGCGCCTTCAATCCACCATACAGCCCGCCGGATGTCGTCAATTCCTTAAGAAATTACAGCCCCGATCATGTTCCGCTGTATTTTGTTTTGGGCTCGCAATGGGCGCGGCTCGTCGGTTGGACGCAGCTGCCCATGCGCGCCCTTTCCCTGCTATTCGGCGCGCTGCTCATAGCGGCTCTATTCAGGTTCACCGTTGAGGTTTTGGGCAAGCGGGCGGCTCTGCTGGCTGCCATCCTTCTGAGCGCCAACGGATTCGTCATCTTGTACTTCCACGAAGTTCGCATGTACACCTTGCTGTTGCTGCTGGCCCTGCTCCATTGCTGGGTGTATTGGCGTCTCAGCGCTGGTCGTCGCGTGGGATGGCGGTCTTGGCTTCTTTTTGCAGCGACGGCGATCGCGGTCATTTATACGCATGTTTTCTCGTTGTATTTCCTTGCCGGGCTCATAATGCAGCATCTCGTCTTTCCGCCGAAATCGCGCCGGTGGCTCGCGATTGCCGCCGGCTGGCTGCTGGCGCTGCTGACCTTTCTGCCTTATGTCACCGTGTTTTCTCGCGGATTCTTCGGCGTTACCACCAGTGTCAATACCTTGTCCAATGCCTTGACGACGCCCGAATTGGCATTGAGCGTGGCTCACGTTCTGGTCAACGATGTGATAGTCCTTTGGCTGCCAATTGCGCTTCTTCTTGCGCATGTCTTGCGGTCCCGTCGACAGCGGGAATTTCTTCGGCTCCTTTCGATCTTCCTGGGCATGATGCTCACGTTGTTCCTGCTGAATGGCGTATTTCGCGTCATTGGCATCAACCGGATGCGCTATTTTCTGCTCGCCATGCCCTTCTTTGTCATCGTCGTGGCGCATTTGCTGCTTTCGATAAGACCTTGGCGCGTCATTGCCGCTTTGTTCCTGCTGGCCTGGGCAACGGGCGGGTATCACATTTATCAACTGGCCGAGCGCTGGACATACGGCGGCCACCATACTTTGCTCATGGAGCATCCGCCGCTGCAGCAATTCTCCGATGCGCTTCGCGGCGCCACCCGCGCGCAGGACTTTGTGTTTGGCTTTGCGCCTTCGCCGATGATCAACTGGGGGCTCAAGCACGGATGGACCACGGCCGATTATTACACCCAAGTTGGGCTGGGCATCGACGGCGGCTTTGTCAACGCGCGCCTGCGCGGCGAAGCGCTGAGGCAAGACATCGTGGATCGATTGGACAACAATCCCTATCTGATATTCGTTTACGATCCCCTTGACAAGCCAATAATCTTTGACGACGTGCTTGCGGCGGTTCAGGCTGATTATGCCCAATGCGAAGTGATGGTGAAGCGGGATACGATATTTGCTCAGCGCTACGTATATCATTCGCTGTCTTGCGATCGTGAATACCAGCCGATTCACTATGACAACGGGATCAAAATTGTCGACAGATTCGGCGATTACAATGTGGACGGCGAGTCCATACGCGTTGTGACCGGCTGGGAAGTCGCCGACGAGGCGCAGCTGGATCAATACAATGTGTCTATCCAGCTTCTCACGAGCGACGGCGCGAACGTCCGCCAAGCGGACAGACATCTTTATGACGACATTCTCAAATGGCACGTGGAGGAGATGACCACCGACGGCTTAAGCCCCGGGGGATACCATGTCGTGGTCATCCTTTACGACCGCTACAGCAAGGCGAAAGTCAGCGGCGCCGACCTCATCAACGGCTTAAGCGCCAAGATTCATCCCATTATGCAATTCGAGATTGAAGCTTAATGATGCCAGTCAGACTTGATTTCCGCTGCTCCGCTTGAGAGGCGGGCAAGCGCCTAGATATTGAGGAAGCGCCCCTCCAAGCCATGCGCCGCTTCCTTCAGCGCCTCGCTCAAGGTGGGGTGGGCGTGAACGTTGCGGGCGATTTCGGCCGGCGTTAACTCGGCTGCGCGCGCCAGAGTGAGTTCCGGCAGCAGCTCGGTGACATCGGGGCCGATCATGTGGGCGCCCAGAATCTCGCCGTATTTCGCGTCGCTAATCAGCTTGACGAAGCCCGCCGCTTCGCCCATGCCTCTGGCTTTTCCATTAGCCTGAAAGGGGAACTTGGCTACATTGATATCGAAGCCACGCGCTTTGGCCCCTTCCTCGGTATAGCCGAAGCTGGCGACCTGCGGCTGGCAGTAAGTCGCGCGCGGCATCATATCAAAGTCAAGCGTCACAGTGGGCGCGCCGGCGATATTCTCGGCGGCGACCACACCCATGGTCTCGGCGACATGCGCCAGCATCAGCTTGGCGGTCACATCGCCGATGGCGTAAATGTTGGAAATGTTGGTCTGCATCTTGGCGTTGATCTCGATGCCCCCGGCTTCATTGAGCGCCAGGCCCAGATTCTCCAGCCCGTAGCCCTCGACTCTCGGCCGGAAGCCGATCGCCTGCAAGACACGCTCCGCTCGCAGCGTCTCCGGCGCGCCATTGGCAGGCGTCACCACGACCGAAACGCCGTCGCCGCTTTCTTCAATGGAGTCGACGCGCGCGCCCGTCATCATCTTGATGCCGAGTTCTTTGAAGGCTTTGGCCAGTTCAGCGCTGACTTCCGGATCCTCGAGCGGGAGGATGCGGTCGAGGAATTCGACCATCGTTACGTCCACGCCATAATTGCGCATGATGTAGGCGAATTCCACACCGACCGCGCCGGCGCCGGTGATGATGACGCTGGCCGGCAAATTGTCTTCCATGATTTGCTCTTCGTATGTGACCACCCGTTCACTCAGCGCTGTTCCGGGAAGCAGCTTGGTCGACGCGCCGGTCGCGATGATCAGGTTCTTGAAACGCAAGTCCTCTTGCTCGCCGCTGTTGAGTTCAACGCGCAGGCGGTTTGCATCCTCAATGGTCGCCCAGCCCTCAAAGGACTCGATCTTGTTTTTTCGCATCAGGAATTGCACGCCCTTGGTCAAGCCATTGGCGACGCGGCGGCTGCGTTTATAAGCCGCCCCATAATCGAGCGTGACATTGCCGTTGATGCCGAAAGTTTTCGCTTCATGGTTCAAGATATAAGCCAGCTCCGCATTGCGCAGCAGCGCTTTGGATGGGATGCAGCCGACATTCAGGCAGACGCCGCCCCAATACTTCTTCTCGACGATCGCGGTTGACAGCCCGAGCTGGCTGGCCCGAATGGCGCCGACATATCCGCCGGGACCGGCCCCAAGTACAACGACATCGAATTCCTTTGCCATGAATTATGTTCTCCTGCCCGCGGTCAATCTCCCAGTCGCGCTAGTCTACCGCAGCGCCCTGCAAAATGAAGAGGGGCTGTTTGGCGGGAATCTTAACGCTTCGCCGATGCCAGCCGCTGTCGCTGCGCTTCGAACAAAATGACGGCGGCGGCGGCGGCGACATTGAGCGACTCCGCCGCGCCCATCATGGGAATCGAGATCTGTCGGCGCGCCAAATCCAATGCGCTTTTGCTGATGCCCCGCGCTTCGCTGCCGAAAATGAGCCCCCAGCTCTCGAGCCAGTTCACCTCGGTATGTCGAGTTGACGCGTCTGGCATCGCCACGTAAACGCTCAAATCCCGGCAATAAGCGCCGATTTCAGGCCAGCTTGCCTCGACAATTGGCAGCCGAAAATGCGCGCCCATGCCCGCTCGAAGCGCTTTCGAATTGTAGGGGTCGACGCAGCCTGGCGCCAGAATCGCCAGATCGACGCCAGCCGCGCCCGCCGTTCGCAAGATCGCGCCCAGGTTTCCCGGCTCTCCCACCGCGTCCAGGATCATGACGCGCTCGGCCCGCTGTGGCAGCGGTGGACGAGGCAATTGGAAGGCAGCCAGGATGCCCGGCGCCTGCTGAGTATCGCTGACGTATTGAAGCACCGCTTCGCTCACTGGCTGCAGCGCGCAGCCGCGCCCCTGCAACTGAGCGATGATTTCATAGTCGGCTCGTCCAGGCAGGTATAAGATGATGTCCGGCTTGCCTCGGCTTGCCAGGGCGTCGGCGATGAGTCGATCGCCTTCGAGGATCAGTTTTCGCTCGCGGCGTCGAAACCGCGGCTTGGTCTGTAGCGACTTGATGTAGCGGACGCTTTTGTTTTGCTTGCTGCTGATGATATCCATGCCAGCCCAAGAAAACGAAAAAGGGTCAGTCGCCGGACCCTTGTCGATAGAGATGATGCCGCTGCGGATTAGAGGCTTTGCTTGGCGATGTCGACAATCTTGCCGAAGGTCTCCGCATCCTGAATGGCGATGCCCGCCAGGCTTTTGCGATCCAGTTCGACGCCGGCGCGCTTCAAGCCATGGATCAGCTGGCTGTACTTCATGCCATTGAGGCGCGCGGCGGCGTTAATGCGCTGGATCCAGAGCCGGCGCAGTTGACGTCGGCGTTGACGGCGATCACGGTAGGCATACCACAGGCTGCGCATCATCGCCTCATTGGCGCGCTTGAAATTCTTGCTGCGCGTTCCCCATTGCCCCTTGGTGAACTTCAGGACTTTCTTATGCCGCCGGCGTCTGACGATGCCGGTTCTTGTTCTTGCCATGCGTCTTCTCCGTACATGAAAGACCCGGCAATTCAGCGCCGGGCTTAAGCCTTGCGAAAGATGTATTGCGCCTAAGCCGGCGGGTTCGCCTTGTATTTGCCTAAATAAGGCGCCAGCCGGCGAATCCGGCGCTGCGTCGCCTTTTCACCCACTTCCATGGTCTTGTCCCATTGACGTTTGACCCGCTTGGCGGAACGCCGGCGCAGGTGGCTTTTGCCGCCTTTGGTTCTTACAATTTTGCCAGTTGCGGTCATGCGGAAGCGCTTGGCGGTCGCTTTATGCGTCTTCAGTTTGTACTTGGTCGTCTTCTTCTTGCGTGGCACTATTGCTTCTCCGAAGCTTGTCTGATGTCCTTATTTGGCGCCAGAATCATGAGCATGTCACGCCCCTCCATGTTGGGGCGCTGCTCGACGACGCCGACGTCTTTCAATTCATCCTCGATTTTGCTCAGACGCTCCCGCCCGATATGCTGATGCGTAATCTCGCGCCCGCGAAAGCGTACGCGAAACTTGACTTTCTTGCCTTCGAGCAGCCACTTCTCCGCCCGCTTGATATCAAAGCGCAGGTGATACTCATCGGTCTTGGGGCGAAGCTGTATCTCCTTAACCGTCACCTTGACCTGATTCTTCTTCGACTTGCGTTCCTTGCGCCGCTGCTCGTACTGGAACTTTCCGTAGTCCATGATCCGGCACACGGGTGGCTCGGCATTGGGCGCGACTTCCACCAAATCCAAACCGACATCATCGGCACGCTCCTGGGCATAGTGGAAATTAACTACGCCGATATTGGTATTGCTGTCGTCAATCAACCGAACTTCGCGCACACCGCGTATGTTTCCGTTGATCCTGTAGGGTGAATTCGCTATCGCCGCACGTCCCTTCAAATGGAATTGGCAATGTGAAATGACGTAGAGGGATTTACTACGCGCGGAAAGTTTAACATGTGCAATTGTAGTTTGTCAACAGCCGCTCGCGCCTGGACTGTTGAATCGATTGAGAATCGACCCGTGTCGAGAAGGAGACCATTTTGACCGCAGGCCAGCGCGCTGACCCTAATTCAATCAGCAAGCGCGATGTCTAGTTCGCGTATCCTGGCGACGCAGCGGTCATACAGACTGATGAGTTCTTCATCGCTGCCTTTGAATCGGCGGAGCGTCTGCTGGGCGCAGGCGGTGCAACCGCGCATCGCCCGATAGCTGTCGGTTTCACAGGCGAGGCAGCCATTGAGTTCTATCATCAGGGACATCAAGGCGATCACTTCGACGCTCGTTTCCGCTTTGCCAGCGAGGCCGTCGATCAATCGCATCCAGGCGCGCCCGCGCGTATTGCGCAACGCCGGAATCGCATAATGTGGAAACAGAATCTCGTTGTCTGTGTACAAATTGATTTGCCCTAAAGTCATGGCGATTAGAAAGTAAAATACTGCCTGAAGCAAAACGCCAAATAAAGCATAGGCTCATTTCGCCCCCATCGCAAGCGGCTTGTCGCCTTTCTTTCACGGCGGATGATGTTGATGTAGGGATAGCTCATTTCAGCGCGCGAATCAACTGAAGCGTCGCCGACTTGGCTTCGGCGCTGCCGTCCAGCGTCTCATTCCAAAGGCTGAACAGAATGCCAGCCAACTTGCCGCCTTCCACGATCTGCTTCAGTGATGCGATGCATTCCATCAGCGACGGACCGCCAGGCTCGGGATAGCTCATCGCCGGCATCTCGGCGCAATCGACGACATCGGTATCGAAATGGACATAAAGCGGTTTGTCAGGAAGCGCCGCGGAATGCAAATCATCCAGATGCTCATAGATAGTGACATCGCTCTCGCGCAACATGAAGCCCTCTTCTGGGTCGAGGTTGCGTACATCGGTCACGATCACGTCGGCTTCGGCGACTGGCTCGAGATCGACTCCGCGCATCAAATGCTGATTCCCCCTGCCGACAAGCGCCGCCAGCGGCATCCCGCCGAGGAATCCGCTCGGCGTCGTCTCCGGCGTATTGAAATCGCCATGCGAATCGTACCAAAGGATCGCCGGCGCCTGCGACTCCAAGCCCTTGACCAGGCCAAGGCAGCTGGTGCAGTCGTTGGCGAATACTACCGGTATCTTGGGCGCCTGCGCTTGAATCGCGGCCGCCAGCGCTCGATTCACCGCCACCACTGGGTCTACCGCGGCAGCGAAATCCGGCTCAATGTCTATCCACTCAGCCTGTAGCTCATCGGCGATCCCGCTCAGGCGCAGCGCTTCAACTTCTCGCCGTTCGGGCAAAGCCTCGCCCAGATAGTAGGGAACGCCGATACATACGCAATCATTCATTTGTCTCTCCTGGCGGTTGCTGCCGAATCAAGGCGCCGCGGTTTACTAAATCCCGCTGATGTGCGTCAGGGGGATGTTGAAGAGCTCTTTGAAGAGCTGCCAGTTAAAAGCGAGAAACTCGCGCGCGAGCGAGTAGGGGTAAACCAGTCCACCGTGAATGCGATTGGCTGGCACGGGACTGGCCAGGGTCTTCATGCCGCGCCCGGTGAAGAGCCAGCCGGCGCGCAGCACATGGTAACTGTCGCTGACCAGCACAATGCGCGACAGACCCAGATCATCCAGCAGGCGCTGGCTGTAGATCGCGTTTTCCTCTGTGCTGCGGCTGCGCTCTTCCATCAAGATGGCAGCTGCCGGCAGCCCGGCGGCGATCAGGATCTCGCGGCAGGCGGCCGCCTCCGTGCGCGGATAATATTCGGATTGCCCGCCCGCGCACAAAACCAGCGGCGCGATGCCCTCATGCCAAAGCGCGGCCGCATGTTGGGTTCGCCGGTTCAAGGCGGGGCCGGGGCGCCCGTCCTCTTTCAAGCCGGCGCCGAGCACGATGATGATGTCGGCCGGCGCGGCGCTGTCCCGCAAGCCGGTGAAGTAAACCACAGTGGCGAAGCCTGCGAAGTAGAGCAGGCTGGCTAGCAGGATAAACAGCGTCAGTCGCTTCAAGCGCTTTCGTGTTTTTGATTTTTTCGCAGGTGTTGGCGTCATCGGGTGGAATTAGGCGTAAAGGCTAAACGTACACAGAATACTCGCGTCAAATCTGTCGCAGTCGAAGCCGACGCTATGAATATATGTGGACTATAAGGTGAGACCGCGTTCAACACTCGCTGTAACCGCAAGTCAGGCACTTGCGGCAATTCTCCGCCCGAATCAG
>JAPOXG010000005.1 GCA_026707225.1 Chloroflexota bacterium | reverse complement strand
AATCCCCCGTCGGCACATGGCCGGTATAGCACGGGCAACGTGCGAACTCGCTCGCCGCGCAGGGCTGTAGGGGCGACTTACCAAGTCGCCCGAACACGCATTCGGAGGAAGGCGGGCGACCTGATAGGTCGCCCCTACACGATCCGTCAACTTTGAGGCTTCTCGCCATAGCGACGAATCCTCCTGAAATTCGAGCAATGAAACCAGGTACCGCCGCTTTTGGGTTAAGATAGGTGCAGGAGACGCCCAGAATGAACGACTTCCCGCGCGTGAAACGTGAGCTCATCGCGGCTTTGGATCAAGGCCGGGCGGCGGCGCTTGCCCTCGTCGAGACGATGCCGCCGAACCTACCGGTGCACGAAGGCTCGGATTGGACCGCGCGCGATCTCATCATTCACCTGACCGCGCTGGAAGCGGACATGATCACCGCCATGCGGCGCGCGATTGCAGGCGAGGCATTCAGCGTAGACCTGCGCGGGCAGGAAGACGCGTCCGCGCTCTACGAATTGCGCCGGCGCGAGCGAGCGGATTGCAGCTGGCATGACTTGCTGGGCGAGTGGGCGCGCGTGCGCGATCAACTGCGTGGACAGGTGCTGGCTTTTCCGGTCGATCGAATACAGTCGTCCTTCAGTACGCCGTTCTTCGTCGATTATGACTTGTCGGGAGCGGTCGGCGCATGCGGCTCGCACGAGCGGCATCATCTTGCGGAAATGCGCGCGGCGCTGGAAAGGCCTTTGCCCACCGAGGACAGCGAGGATTCAGCGGGAAGAGAGTGATTTGTTGCTTGGAAGCCGCGTATATCCGAGAATGCTGAGCCCGAGTCGGCTTCTTCCGTATCGCTGGTTCACAAGTTAAGATATTGACATAGTCGCCACCCGGTCGCCTGGTCGAAGGCGCTGAATTATATGTTACTGTCTCGGTCCCTTGTCTTATTGCTCATCTGCCTGAACGCATTCGGCGCGTCGGCGCAGGATGCAACAGCGCCGATCTTCCAGCCGGAACCCCGGCCCATGCCCGCGTCGGTGCAGATTGAAGATGGCCTTCTATTGGAGGCCTACTTTACGTCATTGACCCAGGGTGGCGTTGGTTTGCTGCGTTTGAGTGGCGGAGACATCGCCGGCGCGCGCGCGGACTTCCGCGACAAGGAAATCCCCTTCTTTCAGGTCGCCGGCGACGCCTGGTACGCGCTCATCGTCGCGAACGTCGATACCGTGCCCGGCAGTCATCAATTGCTCGTGCATGCGCAACGCGCAACGAGCGATACAACCTTCCACCAAGGGCTGCGGGTGACGCCCGGTAATTTCATCGCGCAAAATTTCGAGCTAACCGGGGGCGCCGCCTCGACGGTGTCGAAGGCCTCAGAAGGAAAGGCGGTCGGCGAAATCATGTCGGTCCTCGAAGGCTCGATCGCCGAGCCCCAGTGGGACGCGCAGGGATTCGAATTGCCGCTCGATAGCGAACTGACGTCGCCCTTCGGCGCCTTTCGCCTGCTCAACGGCGAGTTCGAAACGCGCCACATGGGCTGGGATCAGAACGCGGCCGAGGGCAGTCCGGTTCGCGCGATTGCATCGGGCGTGGTGGCGCGCGCGGCAAACATTGTATCCGACCTCTACGGCGTGTATGGCCGTTTTGTGATGATTGATCACGGTTACAACGTGTTTACGAATTATGCCCATCTCTCCGAAGCGCTGGTGGAGCGAGGCCAGCGCGTCGAAGCCGGGCAGATCATCGCCTTGAGCGGCAACACGGGCCGCAGCAGCGCGCCGCATCTGCATTGGGAAATCCTGGCGCACGGCGAATGGGTCGACGGCTTGACCCTGCTTGATTTGTGGCTGCCGGCGCAGAGCGGCTCAAGGGCAGAGGCGAACGCGCGGCCGTAAATCACACAGCGAAACAAAACCATGTATAATGCACACATAACCGCCGGCGACTCTTGGTATCATTGGCCTCTCATCATCATTTTCACGCTCTGGGCGGTTGAACGCGAGCTGACATCGCAGTCGAATATCGGCGCTCGCTGACTGAGGAGGGAATCATGCAGCAGAATGACCACTTCCGCCTGGTTGTACGGCGCGGTCCACAGCCCAATCTCGCCTTTGAAGTCAGCAAAGATCTCACCACGCTCGGGCGCGATATCAGCAACGATATCGTTATCAACGACCGCGAAACCAGCCGCCATCACCTGCGCCTGATGATCGCGGGCGACACGCTGACGATTGAAGACCTCGGCTCCACCAATGGCACCTTTGTGAATGGCAAGCGCATTTCCGGCGTGACGCCGCTGCAGAACGGCGACATGATCGGGCTGGGCGAGACCGTCACCCTGGCGCTGGAGCGCGTGGAGGCGGGCATGGACGCCCCGGCGAGCGCGCCTTCCAACCTGGGCGACTTGCTGTCGCCGGCGAATCCGCCACAGCCGCAGCCCGAAACGCCCCTGCCTCAAGCGCCGGTAGTTCCCGCCGCGCCCGAACCGACTTACAGTCCGCCACCGGCCGACTACGGATTGCAAGACGCGCCGCCGACGGGGGCTGATCCCTACGCGCCCAACATGCCGGCTGCGGGCGAGCAAATGCCGCAGCAGCCACCCGCGTACCAAGCCTATCCCGAGGGCGCCGCCCAACCGCAAGGGGCGCCCGGTTATTACCCACAAGGGCAGCAGCCGGGCTACCAGATGCCGGCGCCGCCGCCAAATGGTTATCCCGGCTACGACTACGATCCCTACGCCGCGCGCGAAGAAAGCAGCGGCGCTTCACCCTGGCTGATCCTCGGCTGCTTCGTCTTCTTCATCCTGGTCTTCGTCTGCTTTGCCGGCATCGCTCTGACCTTGATCGACTTGCTTAATCTCTGGTGCGATCTGCCGGTGGTGCGCGATGTGGTGCTGGCGCTGGGATATGGGTGTTGAGGCCGATTCCCCGGAACAGAGCGCGCTGTACGGGCGAGCCGGTGGCTCGCCTCTGTTTTTGGCGCCTGCAAACGTGAAACGATGTGTGCGGGCGGGCGTTTCAGCGAAAAGCCCCTACAGATCGTCATTTGGTGAACGTCGAATTGCCGAGCGGGCGACCTACTAGGTCGCCCCTACATCGTCGAGGTCGGCGTAAACCTTTAGTCGCCTCTTGGGGCGCGCGCGACGCTAGCCTGCGCGCAGACCAATCAAAGGAGCGACCGATGTTCAACTGGCTCACCGACTTCTTCCGCGCCCGCCGCGATCGGCTGCGGACCCGCGCGCCTCACATCGAGCGGGTGGCGGCGCATCACCAATTCACGCTCAACCCGCCGCTCGATATCCACAGCGCCCGCGTCTACCAAGGCTCGCCCTGGGTCTACATCGCCATCAACCGCATCGCCGAAGCCGGCGCGCTGGTGCCGCTGAAGGTCTATCGGCTGGCCGGCGAAAAGCGCATCGGCATCGAGAACCACCCGCTGGAGCGCCTGCTCAGCCATCCCAATCCGCTGACCAGCCGCTTCGAGCTCTTCGAGCAGACGATCGGCTCGCTCGAACTTCACGGCAACGCCTATTGGTTCCTTGCCGGCGATGGCCGCGGGCAGCCGCGCGAGATCTGGCTGCTGCGCCCCGACCGCGTGACCATCGTGCCGCATGAGCAGCGCATCGTCGCCGGCTACCTCTACGAGATCAACGGCGAGCGCATCCCGCTGGACGCCATCGAAGTGCTGCATTTCCGCCGCTGGCGCCCCGACAATGACTTCTACGGCCTCTCGCCCATCGCGGCCGCCCGCGGCGCGGTGCTCAGCGACCGGCACATGGCCGACTGGAATCGCAACACCTTCGGCCAAGATCATGGCGTGCCCGCCGGCATCGTCAATATCAAGGACTTCATCAGCGACACCGACTTCGAGCGGCTCAAGCGCGAATGGCGGAGCCACTACGGCGGCGGTTCACGGCGGACCGCTTTCCTGCGCGGCGGCGCCATCGAGTGGCAGCACATCGGCCTCAGCCACAGCGATCTCGATTTCCTGCAGGGGCGGCAAGCCCAGCGTGATGAGATCCTCAATATCTTCGGCATCCCGGTCGGCTTGGTCAGCGAGAACGCGACGGAAGCCAACGCGAAGGTCGCCGAGCGCCAGTTCATCGAGCGCACGCTCTGGCCGAAGCTGGCGCGCATCGCCCAGAAGGTCACGCAAGAGCTGCTGCCCTTCTACGGCGCTGACTTGGTCGCCGAATACGATGACATCCGCCCGACTGACGCCCAAGCGCGCCTGGATGAGATTCGCACGGCTTACCCGCTGCTGAGCATCAATGAGCTGCGGGCAAACTACTTTCAGCTGCCGCCGGTGGCTTGGGGCGAGGTGGCTGCAACCCCTGCTAACCCCCCGATTAACCCCCCTCTAAATCTCTCCCCGACGCATCAGGGGGAGACTTCAACTGCTAAGTCTGCCCTGGATGAGCTGGCGCAGTGGGAGCGGTTCGCGCTGAATCGGCTGGATCGGGCGGAGGGGCGTCCCTTCGAGGTGACGGCGCTGCCGGACGAGCTGGCTTTCGAGGTCAGCGC
>JAPOXG010000006.1 GCA_026707225.1 Chloroflexota bacterium | reverse complement strand
GGATCGGCGTATTGGTTGGCGTGTCTGTCGGGATCGGCGTGTTGGTAGGCGTGTCAGTCGGGATCGGCGTGTTGGTCGGCGTGTCCGTCGGGATCGGCGTGTCTGTCGGGCTCGGCGTGTCGGTGGGCGTGTCCGTTGGCTGCGGCGTATTGGTTGGCGTGTCTGTAGGGATCGGCGTGTCTGTTGGGATCGGCGTATCGGTCGGCGTGTCAGATGGCGCCGGTGTATCGGTGGGCCTGTCCGTCGGGGCAGGCGTATCGGTTGGCGTGTCAGTCGGAACCGGCGTATCCGTTGGTACCGGCGTATCGGTCGGCGTGTCAGATGGCACCGGTGTATCGGTGGGCCTGTCCGTCGGGGCAGGCGTATCGGTTGGCGTGTCCGTCGGAATTGGCGTGTCTGTCGGGATCGGTGTGCTGGTTTCCGTTGGAATCGGCGTATTCGTCGGCAGCGGCGTGTTGGTTTCCGTTGGGGAGGGCGTATTCGTCGGCAGCGGCGTATGCGTGTCTGTCGGGACGGGCGTTTCCGTTGGCGGCGGCGTATGCGTGTCTGTCGGGATGGGCGTGTTCGTCGGCAGCGGCGTAAGGGTGTCCGTCGGGGCGGCGGTGTTCGTCGGCAGCGGCGTAAGGGTGTCCGTCGGGGCGGCGGTGTTCGTCGGCAGCGGCGTAAGGGTGTCCGTCGGGGCGGCGGTGTTCGTCGGCAGCGGCGTAAGGGTGTCCGTCGGGGCGGCGGTGTTCGTCGGCAGCGGCGTATGCGTTTCAGTCGGGACGGCGGTGTTCGTCGGCAGCGGTGTTTGGGTATCCGTCGGTGCGGCGGTGTTTGTCGGCAGCGGCGTATGCGTTTCAGTCGGGGCGGCGGTGTTCGTCGGCAGCGGCGTATGGGTGTCAGGCGGGATGGGCGTATCCGCCGGGATTGCCGTTTCTGTCGCGGAAGGCTGCGCGGTCGCGGTCAGCGGCGCGATTGCCTCCTCCGTCGCCGGCGCCTCATCGTCTGCAGGCGTACTGGTGAAAACTGGCGTATCGGATGAGGTTGCTGTCGGCATGGCGGTATCGGAGGCTGTCGCCGTCGCAGTTGATGTCGGCGTGTCGGTCGGCATGGGCGTGAAAGTTGGCGTCGGCGGCAACTGTACGGTGAAGGGCAGGCTGATGGTGGATGTCTGGCCGCCTTCGTTGGTGACCGTCACCAGCGCCTCATGCGCGCCATCGCCCAAATCTTCTGCCGGTATGGTGAATACGTCGTCCTCGACGATTTCCGCTGGACCGCCATCGAATGACACTTCGACGCGCGCGATCTCGGTCTGTCCGCCAGCGTTTACATTGACGTCTTGCGCTTCGCTGATCACCGCGTCAACGGCGACGCCGCTGAGTGCCACCGTTGGCGCTAGCGGAGCGACCTCAAATTCCACGGTCTGCACGGTCTCCGCGCCCGCTGCATCGACGGCGCGCACCGCGATTGAGTTGGGACCGGGCGGCAAGTCGGCGGCGTCCAAGGTGAACTCGAGCTGGTCGCTCTCGACCAGTGTGCCCACGTCGGGATCAACGCTTAGGCTGACAATCGGCGACTGCCCCTCCACCGTGATGCTGCCGGTGACCACGTCGCTCACAACCGTTTCCGGCGGTAGCCCTTCAATCTCCAGGCGCGGCGGCAGCGTTTCGACTTCAAAAGCTTTGTCGACCGTCGTGATCTGGCCGCCGGCGTTGGTCGCGCGGATGCTCAACGTGTGTTCTTCCGGCGACAGCTCGAAGGGATCCAGGTCGAATTCGAAAGGCGCTTCGCTATCGGTATGCAGCACTTCGCCATCGACGATGAATTCGACCTGCGTGATCTCGGTTTGCCCGCCGGCGTCCACCGATATCACTTCCGTTTCGGCGACATCTTCTTGCGGCGCCGTCTCAAAGTCGTCGGATACCGTTGGCGGCAGGGCGGCGATCTCAAACGCGGCGCTCAGCCGTCCGACATCGCCTTCGACATCGCTCACTGTGATATCCAGTTGATGCTCGCCCGGCTCCTCCTTGACCGGCTCGATGGTGAAGGTCTCGTCGGTTGATACGACCTCGCCATCAAGGGCGACTTCGATGCTTTCGATTTCCTGATCGGCGCGGATCTCGACCGTGATCTGCGTATCTTCGGTCAGCGCCTCGGTGAAGAGATCGTCCGGCAAAAAGAGCAGCGGCACCGGAATCGGCGCGCGCAGCGTTGCTTCGTCCGCGGATGTCTGCCCATCCGCCGTTGTCACATTCAACGTGAAATCATAACGCGCCCCATCGGCAGGCACATCGGCGCTCATGGTGACGATGTATTGACTGCGGAAAAGAAAAGCCAGGTTGCTGTAGATCTCGCCCAATTCCTCCGGCAGAGGCGCTTCGTAAAACTCGCCATTCGATTCGGCCGCGATCGCTTCCAGAAAGCGGCGGTCAATGTCCCAGCCCAAGCCGATGGAATATACCGGCACGCCATGAATGGTCGCGGCGCGGATGCTTTCTTGGCGGCTGTGCTCGCTGACATTGCCATACTCGCTGCCATCGGTGAGGATCACCACCGCTTTGCGCTCCAGCGGCGCCTCGTTGGCGATTTCAATGGCGCGCAAGGTGGCGTCGTAAAGCGCCGTTTGCCCGCCATAAGCCAGGTTCTCGAACTGAGCGAAAATCAGCGCGCGGTCGGTCGTGTAATTGACCAACAGGCGCACGCGATCGCTAAAAGTAGCCAGAGCCACCGGGTCATTGGGGCCGAGGGCGTTCAAATAATCGCGCGCGGCCGCCAGCGCTTTCGACAAGGGCTGGTCGGCCATGCTGCTGCTGGTATCAATCACCAAGACGCTGGCGAAAGTCAGATCGTCATCGGTGATGTTTTCCACCCGCGTGATTGTTGCCAAGCCCGCCAGATCGCCGCCCACCGAGAAGTTGCCCACCTCCAAGCCCGACACCAACTGCCCGCTGGCATCCAAAATGCTGGTGTGAATAGCGATTTCCGAGAGCTCGGTGGAATCAATGCCGATGATATCGAGGCTAATTCCGGCCTCATCCTGCAGGAAGGCAATATGGAAGGGCAAGAGCAAACATAAGGCGATGAAGAATCGCAACCGGCGTCGCATCAATTCAGGTTCTCCAACAGCATTGGTATCGACAAAATCAAGCGCAGAATGTAACGCATTCTCTTCGCTTTGTCATGTTCTTCAATAAACCCCGTTGCTCGGGCAAAGGAAGGGCTTGTTCTCTATTTTGAGCGCGGCTGTTTCTTTTCGCTGCAGAAGGTCACTGTCTGCGCGATCGCCCTGCGGACGCTGCCATGAAACTCCTCAATTTTAGAAAAGGAATTTCGATAATTCCAGTTGAAAGAAATCAACCCGGTCGGCTGCGAAGGCGAAAGGACCGCCAGCCGGCGCGCTCAAACGTCGCCGTAGCGCTCCTGAACGCGGACCAGCCAATGGAGAATCGGCGCCAGCTTGGAAAAATGGTCGAAGCAGACATCAATCAGCCGCGGCGTCGTGATGACGCTCGGCGAGATGTCGTGCGTGCCCGCGTGCAAGTTGTTGTAGCGCAGCCATTCGACCCGCGGGTGCTTCTTGTCGTAACCGCGCGGCGCCGTCTTGTAGTGCGATCCGCTTAGCTGATAGCCGGCCGCTTCAATCGACTTGGCCATCGACACAAGGTCCGCGCCCAGCGCCTCATCCAGCACCGCCTGCCGATAAGCATCCAGCATCGGCTTGGCGAAATGGAACATCCCGACCATCAAGCCTGCCTCATCGGGCGTGATCTGCATGCCGAAGGCCGGGTGCTGCATCTTCTTGCCGCTCCCGCGCCACCACATCATGGCGACGTTGACTTTGTAAGGCGATTTGTCTTTGCTGAAGCGGGTATCGCGCGCCGCCCGCATCAAGGAGCCGCTGCCATTCGTCCGCGTATCCACTACAATTTCGCCCTCTATCGACTTGAGCCGCTCGCCCATGGCCGTCACCCAATGCAGCGCCGGCGCCTTGACGAATTCTTCGTAGCGCGGTTTGTTGGCGGCGAACCATTCGCGACTGTTGTTCGCGCGCAATTCGCGCAGGAATTGCTGCGTTTCAATGGGAAAGCCAGGGAAGTCGCTCATCCTCAAGTCCTTGATAATTCAAACGCGCGCGGTCAATTGTAGCAGCGGACCTAGCCTTGTCAATTCGATGCTGTCCGTTCGTCAGCGCTGATGATGCGATCCTTGCCTATGCAAGCGCCGGAGGGTGGGGCACAATGCGCCCGTGTTTCGACATTGCTTGCTGCCCACCCTAAAGGATGAACTCATGCGCCTGATTCGACCGCTAGCAGCGCTCTTGACCCTCGCGGCAATATCCAGCTTCGTAGTCGCCGAGGACGCGCGGACGCCGCAAGAACTCTGCGACGCCGCCGAGCCCGCTCCGTTGGCAATGATGCAGTTCGCGAAGGCGGAACAAGTGCTTGACCCCGATCTTGATTATCGCGCCATCTTCTGCACCAGCGCCGGCGCCATCTACGTCGACCTTTACGAAAAGCTGACGCCGATCACGGTGAACAACTTTGTCTTCCTGGCGGGGCAGGGATATTACGACGGCACGACCTTCCATCGCGTCATCCCCAGTTTCATGGCGCAAGGCGGCGATCCCACCGCAAGCGGGCGCGGCGGACCCGGCTACCAGTTCAAAGACGAGCCAGTCGGTTTCCTTACCTTTGACGGGCCTGGCATGCTGGCGATGGCGAACGCGGGACCAGGCACCAACGGGGGGCAGTTCTTCATCACCACCGCACCCACGCCACATCTCAATTACAAGCACACAATCTTCGGCGATGCGCTAATCGGGCAAGATGTCGTCGAATCCATTCGCGAGCGCGATCCAGGCACTGCTACAGAACCGGGCGAGACGCTGCGGACCGTGCTGATCATCACCGCCCCGTCGACGGTGGAAAGCAGCGACGTCGTTCCGCCTGAGCCGGCGACGCCGGAACAAGTGATGGCTGCCTTTGAGGCATTTGCCCAAGGCTTGCCGCCTTCGCTGCCGCTTGACGAAGAGCGGTCCGGCACCTTTTCGACTGAGGCGCTGGCGACGGCTGCTGTGGTTGAAAACTTGCTGGATGGCTTCGCGACTTTCGCCGAGGAACATGGACACCAGTATCGTTACCGGATACAAATTGCCAACGGGGATTGCGATCCCTCAATCTTCTTTTCTTCGCTGGGTTACTGGGTCGATGTCTACGCCGACGCCGCCTCAGCCCGCGCCGCCGCTGACGATGCCTTCATGCTGCAATGGCTGGACAGCTATGGCTATGCCCGCGATGAATCCGCCTCCAATGTCTATCGGTCGCAGGCTGCAACTTGCGGCGGCGACGAGGGCGCCCATCTGCTGGCACTCCTCCCGCGCGGGCGTTTCCTGGCGACGCTGGATGTGCTGGTCGCCAATGATGTCCTGAGGCAAGCGCCGCCGGCCGCCTTGCTGCAAAACCTCGCAATGCAGATTGAGGGGGCATTTGCTTCGATCTACTTGCCCGAGCTGCGTTAGCCCGATCGCCGCCGCAGATTGGCTAGCGCCTCGCCCCGCGCCGGCAGATGGCAGATCTCTACCGCTTCGATGAATAGCGGCAGGTCATCCGCCCGCGCGAGTTTCGCCATTTGCAGCAGGCGCTCGCCCAAGGCCTCATCGCGCGCCGCTGCCATCATCACCAGGCCATAACGCCGCAGATCCGCATCGCGCGTCGCCAAGATCAGCTCGGCCAGCCGCTGGTAGAGCGCTTCGACGCGCCCGTCGATAATCCAGTTGATGATGCCCATCGTCGCCGTCGGCTGGTCAAGCGCTTGGTATTGCTCAATCAGGTCTTGGTACAGAGGAATTGGAAAGTCGTGGTCCAAAGACTCAAACGCCTTGCCCGTCAACTCTCCGCGCCCGGATTGCGCCATCTCGACGCCGCCGCGCAATAGAAACTGATAGATCGGCAGCCGCTGGCCCGAAGCGACCAGCACATCAATCGCGGTCATCGCCGGCTCGCCATTGAAGACCGACGTGTATCGCTCACCCAGGAAGCGGGTCGCGTAAAGGCAGGCCAGCGGCGGATCGATCGGCGCCAGGCCGGCCAGCGCGACCGCCCGCAGATTCTGCGCCACATCATCAACTGGCTGCAGGTAATAGGTCTCGACGCCCAGCTGGTAAATGTCGGCGTCATCGGGCTGCTCGATATGGACCAGCAGCCGCGTCAAACCCTCGCGCAGCAAGCCCCCTTTGTCGCGCTTGCCATCGGCGAAATAACCCAGGCATTTTTCGCGCAGGGGCGACCGATGGCTCTCGTTCAAGCTGGCGATGACGCGCGCCGATTGCAATATCCGCAGGCATTCATCGAGATAGCGGCGGCTGCTGGTCTTGCTGAGGAGCTGCAAGGCGAGGTCGCGGAGTGTCTCCGGCGCGGTCGCTCGCTGCAAATCTTTGTATAGTTCAGCTTGGGTAGGCATTTGCCGCTCTTCGCCAAAATACTTCAAATTTGTCGGGGCGACTTATCAGTCCGTCCGTCGATGTGAAGACCTGTAGGGGCGATTCGCTGAAACGCCCGACTATGAATCAATCGAGATTAGGGCGACATTAGAGTCGCAGCTGCATTTCCCATTGCCTGTCACGCGATCGGCGCTTCCAGCCCCAAGCCCTCGGCGCAGTCCAGCAGCTCGCGCCAGGTCGCTTCCGGCAGGTTGACGCCATTCGCCAGCCGCTCCCGCCGATTGCGCGCCTCGACTTCGCCCGGATAAAGCACCTCGCCCTCCAACGGATCGGTCTTCACGAAATCGATAATCGTGTCGACCTGCCGCTGGAAGACATCCAGCGCGCCGAAGCGGGAGATATCGATCATCAAAATCACCGTGCCCCAGCGGTCTTCCAATGGCGGCTCATTGTCGGACGGCAGCGATGCCATCAGCGTGAAAAAGCCGACCATCATCGCCAGCGCATAACCTTTGTGCCCCACGTAGGGCAAGCCCATCGGCCGCAGCGCGCCGCCCTTCGCCAACTGCGTCGGATCAGAGGTTGGCTGCCAATCGGCATCGACGATCCATTCGCCCGGCAGCTGCTCGCCTTTGTCCACCGCCACCATCACCTTGCCCGCCGCCGATATCGAAGTGGCGAAATCCAGCAAGACCGTGCCGTATGTTTCGCTGGGGAAGCCCATCGCGATCGGGTTGGCGCCGATCTTGCGTCCGGTGCCATTCAGCGGCACCACAATCGAGCGCGGTCCCCCCAGGCAGCCATCCCAAATCATCGACGCCATGCCGGCTTCCGCGCCCATCTCGGCGTAGGCGCCCAGCCGCCCGGTATGCCCCTCGTGATACATTGAGACCAAGCCGACGCCTTGATCGCGCGCCTTCGAAATCGCCAGTTCCGTCGCCCCTTTGGCGATCACCTGGCCAAAGGTCCAGTTGCCGCAGATCTGCGCCATCGAGGCTGTCTCTTGCAGGATGTCCGGCTCGGCTGTCGGCTTCAATTCGCCTTTTTCGATGGAGCGGACGTAGTAGGGCGTACGGATCACGCCGTGTGAATCATGCCCGGCCAGGTTGGCGTCGACGAGATGCGCGGCGACGATATCGGCGTAATCCGCCCGCGCGCCGGCGGACCCCAGAATCCGCGCGATGAATTCGCTAAGCTGTTTCGCTTGAATGACAGGCATTGGTTTTCCTTCCTCATTTACTCTTATTTGATAAACCCCCTTGCGCGCGCGAGGAGTGGGCTTGTCATTTTGTGTGAGCGCGGTTGATTCTATTCGCTGCCGCCGAGCGGCTGTGGTGAAGAATATGATCAAATCCCCGTCACATCAAGGAACCAGCGCTCGAGCGCCGCTTCCATCGCCGCGACCCTTTGCGGATGCCGCGCCGCCAGATCGTTCTGCTCGAAGGGGTCCTCCGCGATATTGAAAAGCAGTGCTGGCGGCGGATCCGGCACGGATTGCATTGGCGCCGGCTCGCGGATGATATCGTGATAATGCTCGGGCACGTACTTAATGGCGTTGTCGTGCGCGGTATCCAGCGGGCTGACCTCCATCGCTTCCTTGATGACCGGGCGCAGCAGCTTCCAGTCGCCATCGCGCATGGCGGCATTGCAAGCGCCGACCGGTACATAGCGGTTCCACTGCCAAAAGCGCTGGGGATAGATGCCGCCGCGTTCGCCGCGCAAAACCGGCAGGATATCAACGCCATCCAGCGCCAGCTCTGTCGGCGCCTCTATTCCCGCCATCTTGAGCAGCGTGGGAAACCAATCGGTGAAATGCGCCATGTCGCTGATGCGCGTTCCGCCATCCAAACCGTCGGGCCAGCGAATGATCAGCGGCACGCGGATGCCGCCTTCGTAGGTATTGCCTTTGCCGCCATTGAAGCCGTAGTTGAAGCGCTGCTGCGAGAATCCGTTCCAGTCGCCCAAAGCCGGTCCATTGTCGCTGGTGAAAATGAGGATCGTATTGTCGGCGATGCCGCAGGCGTCCAGCTTCTCCATGATGCGCCCGATGCCCGCGTCCATCACTTCGATCATGGCATAGAGCAGGCTGACGCCGAGGCTGAAGCCCTTCTCGACATATTTCTGGGCGATCGCATCGGGCGCCTCCAGCGGGAAATGCGGCGCGTTGTAAGCCAGTTGCAAGAAGAAGGGCTCGCCTTGATGACGATGGATGAAATCAACAGCGGCTTCGCTGAAGACATCGGTCAGATAGCGGTCTCTGTCGCCGTATTCGATGCTACCGTTGCGATCCAGCCGATAGCGATAATAGGGATTCCAGCCGCCTTGAAAACCGACGAACTCCTGGAAACCGCGCGACTGCGGATGATAACGCCGGTCCAGCGCGCCATTGTGCCACTTGCCGACCAAGCCGGTCCTGTAACCGGCGCCGCCCAAGACCGCCGCCATGGTCGTTTCATCGAGCCGCAGACGGTCGAGGCCCCGCGCTTCCAGCGTGTCGATGCTGCCGGTGCGATGGGAGTAGCGGCCCGTCATCAAAGCCGCGCGCGCTGGCGTGCACACGGGCGCCGCCGAGTAATGCTGCGTCAGGACGATGCCTTCGTCCACCAAGGCGTCCAGCGACGGCGTACAAGATATCTGATCATTGAATATGCCAAAATCGCCATAACCCATGTCATCGGCGATGATGAGGATGATATTCGGTTGGTTCATGAGCTTCCGATTGGATCCTTTTGCCCATTGGTCGCCTGTATTGGGAAGCCGGTGTGAAACACAGTCAAGGTGCCGCCGAATATGATGCGATCGCCATCGCGCAGCAAATGGGCTTTGCCGCCCGCGATCGGTTGACTGTTGACCGATGTGCCGTTGATGCTGCCCAGGTCAAAGAGCTTCCAGCCCCCCTCTTCTTTCACCAGAAAGGCGTGCGGCCGCGAAACGGTCGGGTCTTGCAAGGCGATCTCCCAGTTGGAGCTGGGCGTCGAGCGGCCGATGTATAGTTCTTCTTTCAGCAGGGCGAAGATCTGCCCGCGCTGCGGTCCTCGCGTGATGCGCAGGCTGGCGCGGTCGCCGGCGACGGCCGATACGCGCTCGACCACATCATTCGGCGCCTCGTCATCGGCCGCGCGCAGCTTGAGCACGGAGACAAATAGATGCAGCTCGTCGCCGATCGCCAGCGGGTTCATGCCATAGACTTGCACGCCGTTGACGAATGTGCCGTTGGCGCTGCCCACATCGTCCACCGTGAAGGCGCCGTCCTTGCAGGCGACGATCGCGTGCTCGCGCGATACGTGTCCCTCGGCGATCTGAATGTCATTGCTGGCGGCGCGCCCGATCTTGACCCTGTCACCCTCGCGCAGGGGATGTTCGATAGTGCTTCCGCTGAAGGGGTCCAGCCACACCAACTTCGCCAGCGGTTCCTGCTTTGCCTCGTCCATTTACCCGTCCTGAACCACGTCATATCTTACCTATATTGTAGCATAGGCTAGCGTCGGCGCGCGGTGGCAGGGGCTGTGCCTGGGCGGTTTTAGGCTGTGGCGGGGGAGGTCGATACTAGCGGATGAGCATCCTCTGCTCAATGTAGTCCGGGCAGAGTTCGTGCACTACAAGTCCGAATTGCGAAAGTCTTTCCTGTTCTTCCGTCCAATCGGTCTCAGTTGCATTGTAGATCGGCGCGTACGGTTCCGAAGCAATCGCGACAGCTATGAACTTCCTATCAGACTCGTCCTTAATCATCACGTCGGCGGGCACAATCGCGTGTCCGTCTCTATCGAACGCGATATCAACAAATACCAAACGCTCTAGCAGATTACTTTCAAGACGATTCAGTTCTTGTTCAGCGAGCCCACCTTGCCTGATATTGTTACGGTACTCGTGGAAGATTCTGTAGGAGCGATCAACTACAAGCCTGTCACCACTTGCTGCGAACTGCTGTATCCACTGGTAGCACGTTTCGATACAGTCTGTTTCGATGGCGGGAATCTCCGCGCTGATGGATGTGATTCTGTCTGCCAATACCCATACATTGGTGTCTATCACGATATCAGACACTCACTCTCTCCTGATGGAGGCGCTGTATTGCAGCCTTAGCCATGCTGTGAATGTCCCCGCTGATGTCGCCCATGAACTTCTCGGGCCAGTCAACAATCTGTCCGAAGCGGTCTACGACAACTTCGTCAATCGTCGCGCCGCCTTCGCCCGGCTGGCAATAATACATCTTGATGTTTTGCGGCTTGGCAATGGCAGGCGACGCCTCGGCAATGCGCCGCTGAAGTCGCCTGACGATATGTTCGCTGTGGCTCTCGACGATCAACTGTAAGTTTCGCTTTTCAGCGACTTCCAGCATCAGGTCCGCCAACGCGGCTTGGGCGTTGGGGTGGAGGTGGAGCTCGGGTTGTTCGAGCAGGATGATGGAGCCGCTGGGCGCGGACATCAGCATCGTGATGACCGGAAGAACTTGGGAGATCCCAAAGCCGACATCAAGCAGCGCGCTTTCAATACCGCCGATTGAAGCCGTGGCTTCGTATACTCGTTCACCAGGGTCTATAGGTTGAACACAGAATGATTCTGCCAGGTCTAAGGCCTTGAGTCGATCTCCTACCTCTCTCAGTAGAACACCGTCGTCACGGGATGAGGCGATCAACAGTTCAATTGCATGATCGCCGTCGGGTTCGACTATTGAGGGCTTGCCGCCTGTCCATAGATATTGCCGCTTAGGATATCCTCGTAGCGGACCAAGATATGACACGCAGAACATCAATTGCTCAAACTCCAAGGAATAGTGTGGAAAACTCCAGTCTTTGTGAGAGGGCAAAATGAAACAGCTTCGCGGTGGGGAGAAACCACCTACTTCGTATTCTGAATCCCATCCCGGCATCCACAACGCGTAGCTGTCGTCTTCTTTGTGCCTTAGCACATATGCGTCTGTCGAATTACCGTTCTCAATTGTTGCGAAGGCCAGTTTGTTGATGAAGATGCCGCGCCTCGTCCGCCATTCGACGTCATACCGTATGGACTTGCCAATATCCAGGTGATCTGCCGGATCTTCCGCCCATATCGCGCCGACCTTTCTAGACAATTGGACGCCGGCCTTTTCCCACGTAAGACTTATAGAAATGTCCATGTGTTTATCGTGCGAATACACTAAGTCTTGATAACTGCCCAAATCGACATAATCACCGTCACCTCCACCAAAGTTAATATGCTGGCCGGGATCGAAACCGCGCGCCGTCTGCTTCAACATCAACAGCGACTGCAATATCGCCGACTTGCCCGAGCTGTTCGCCCCGAAAAGCAGCGTGATTGGCGCCAGTTCAATATCCAGCGCTTTCCAGCATTTGAAATTCGACAGCCCAATTCTGCGAAGCATGATGGTTTCTCTCTCGCCAGTCTGGGTTCATTATAGCAAAGGGAAAACGTAGGCAGAACGGGGAAGCCTTTGGCGCCTGCCTACCCGCCGATAATCTCGACCGCGTCCTGGCCCAGCGCCACCACCACGCCTTGGGCGACTCGCCCATCGCCGCCGCGCGTGATCCGATCTTCGGGCAAACCCATCAGCTGCGCCAGAACTCTCGCCGTCCAGTGGTAGCGGCCATATTCAATTATTTCCGTCCGCGCGCGCCCATTGGTGACATCGTTGCCGATATGATCCACCCGAACGCCCTTTGAGATCAGCCAATCGCGCGTATCGCCGGCCAATCCGGCGATGTTCGTCCCGTTGAAAACGTAAATCGGCGGGTTCTCCTCATCGGCGCGCGCTTTCATCTCAGCGGGACTGAGCTGCGATTGCGCGTAGAAGGTCTCCTGGATGAGATCGCGGATGGCGACGAAATCGGGATACAAGACCTGGTCGCCCTGTGGGCTCAGGCCGGGATAAGCATAGAAGTTGTCGATCACGCGATAGCGAATGTCTTCCCGCTCGATCTCGCCCACCAGGTTAAGCAGGGCGATGATCTCATTGAGTTCCAGATTGGTTCGGTAATTTCCCTGCAGCGCCTCCCAAAGTGTGAAGGCATGCGACACGAAGTTGACGATGCCGCCGGTGCTCAGCACCTCAGCCCGCACTGCGTCCAAGACCTGCTGCTGCCGCCGCGCGCGGTCGAAATCGCCGCCTCCGGTGGCTCGCGTCCGAGCGTATTGCAGCAGGGTCTCGGCGTCCATGCGCTGTTCGCCCGGCTCAAATTTCACGTGGATCGTCCCGTATCGATCATCGGGGTAGTCGGGATCATCAATCCAATCCCGAACGTTCACCATCACGCCATCCGGCGCCAGAATATCGACGATGGCGGTAAAGACATCAAAGTTGACCAGCAAGTATTTGTCGACGCGCAGGCCGAAATTCGCCGCCACCGTCTCCATCGCCAGCGCCGGGCCGCCGCCGCCGGGATAGGCATTGCCATCGCCGATGAAATTCGCCTGATTGATGCGCGCCCCGCCGAAGTCGGGGATATCCACCCAAAGGTCGCGCGGCAGCGACAGCAGACCGACCGACTTGAGCACCGGGTTGATGTTCAACAGCATCATCGTGTCGGTGCGGAAGGGACCGGGATCGTCGGTCGCGCTGCGCTGGTCAATGCCGAGCAGCAGAATCTGAACCTGGCGCGGGTCGGTGATGCGCGGCAGACCGGCGCTCGGCTCTGCTGCGGGCAGCGGCGTCGGCGGCACGGTGCTCGCCAGGGTCGGTTCAGCGACCGCAACCGTTGGCGGCGCGCTCGTGCTCGGAACTGACGTCGGCATCGCGGTGATCAGCGGCGTCAATTGGACCAGGGGCGCGTCCAAAGGCGCGGCGTTCAGGTCCGCGGTCACGCTCTCGCAACGCCCGGTGAGCGCGCAGCGCAGCGTCGCCAGCGGATCATCGACCGCCATGCCGGCCGCGTTCAAATCGACCACAGTCTGCTGCGCCAGGCTGAAGCTCGTCAAGGAACACAAGCTCGTCAACACGATGAGCGCGAAGAGAAACGCCAAAGCCGCCAGGCAGCCGTATACGCGCACGGCGCCTCCGTTTCGGTATTATGCCAATTCGCCAAACAGTCGCGGATTATAGCACAGCCTCGCGGCGATGCCGCCCCAGGCCAAGGCTACGTTCCGATCAGCGCAGACTGCGAATATACTGCGCCGCATTCGGAACATGTACCGGCAAGTGACGATACATGGGGCGCGGCGGCAAAACCAGGATGCCCTCAATCATACCGCCAAGGTCGGTCGTTTCAGCCAGCGCAAACGCGGGCGCGCTCCCCCAGTCGGCATCGGACATCGTCTCGATCTCCCGCTCAAGCGCTGCGCTGACCGTCCGGTATTCGTCCAGTTGCTCGCGCAAGCTTAAATGATCCCGGTCGGCGATGCCGCCATAATGGATCTCGCGTCCACGCCGCGGATCTTTCACCGCTTCGATCGCCCAATGCGCGCGCCCATTGCGCCATTCTTGAATTGACTCGACCGTATAAAGCTCGTAGCAAATGAGATGCGCCAGCAAGTCTTTGAACGAGCATTGCTGATCATAATACATGCCGTGCTGAATCGTATCGCGGCGGGTCATCTCTTCGTCGCTGAGCGCGTCAATCAGCGCGGCCACCGCCTGATGTTCGATCCGCAGCAGGCGCAAAGCCTCCGCGCGGTCGACTGTCGCTCGCATAGTCGCTCTCCTGATCTGCTTTGCTATGATAGCAGTGTACTCGAATCCGCCCCTGCTTTCGAGCTTCGCGCGCGACAAGGTTGACGATGCGCCAATGTTACGCTATGCTACGCGTGAATACAGGAGGAAAGTATGGTCGCCGAAGCCAAACCGAACCGGGACCCCGAACGCATGGCCGTCATTGAAACACGGATGGATTCTTATGTCACGAAAGATCAGCATGAACGAGACAACGGCGATATCAAAGTTGCGATCGCCAATCTTCAGGGCGAAGTAAAGAACCTGCGAACCGACATAAAGAATCTCACTTGGCAGATTGCGGTGGTCGTCGCCATTCTATCCAGCATCATTTCTTTCCTGGTCAGTAGAATACCTATCTAGCGCTTCTTAGCAGCTTGTGCGGCGCCCGCCCCACCAACGTGCCAAAGCGGCGAGCCTTGGCTCGCCCTCTCTGTAACGTCTGTGCCTCTGTCGTCAAAAAAGTGCGCCGACTCCATCCTGTGAAGCAAGTGCTAGCAACGCTACAATTGATACGCCGAGACGGATCTTTCGAGGTATCGCGATGCCGCAGACCACACTCTCAGCCGCCGACGTCCGCGCCATCGCCGATCTGGCGCGCCTGGAATTGAGCGACGACGATGTCGCCCGCTATCAGCGGCAGCTCTCCGCCATTCTGGATTATTTCCAGAAGCTGGAAGAGTTGGACACCTCGCATATTGATCCCACTTCTTCGGTGCTGCCCCTGACCAATGTGATGCGGCCCGACCAGGCAGGCGCGGCGCTTTCGGTCGACGAGGCAATCGCCAACGCGCCCGATAGTGATGGCGCGCAATTCCGCGTCCGCGCTGTGCTCGACGGCTAGCGTCGTTTCCCGCGCTGTGTCCGATAGCGTCCGCGTCGCTCTCATCCAGGCTCGTCCGGTCTACTACGACCTGGCGCGGACCGTCGCCAAAGCGCTGTCGCTGATCCGCGAAGCGGCGCGGCAAGGCGCCCGGCTGGCCGCCTTCCCCGAAACTTACTTCCCCGGTTACCCCGCCTGGCTGGATTACGCGGTCGATTACGCTCGCTGGGACCACCCGCCGACCAAGCGGCTCTATGCCCGCCTCGCCGTCAATAGCATGGCGATCGACAGCCCCGAGCTGCGGCAGCTGCGAGACGGGGCGCGGGAGCATGATATCGCGCTCGTGCTGGGCATCAACGAACGTGTTCCTCTTGGACGCGGCAATCGCAGTCTTTACAACAGCATCATCACCATCGACGCCGACGGCGCCATGCTCAACCACCACCGCAAGCTGCGCCCGACTTATACCGAGCAGCTGGTCTGGGCGCCGGGCGATGGCGCGGGTTTGCGCGCGGTCGATAGCGCTGTCGGTCGCGTTGGCGGCTTGGTCTGTTGGGAGCATTGGATGCCCCAGGCGCGCCAAGCCTTGCACATCAGCAACGAGTCCATCCACGTCGCCCTCTGGCCCGCGGTCAAGGAAATCCACCAAATCGCCAGCCGCCATTACGCCTTTGAGAGCCGCGCCTTTGTGCTCGCTGTTGGGGGGATCATGCCCGCGTCTGACTTTCCAGCCGAGCTTGACTTGCCGGAGAGATTGCGCCCGCAGCCCGAGGCTTTGCTGCTGAATGGCGGCAGCGCCGCTATCGCGCCTGATGGCAGCTTCCTGGTCGAGCCGGTCTATGACCAGGAGACGATTCTCTATGCCGATCTCGATCTTTCGCGTATCGCCGAGGAACAGATGGCGCTTGATGTCACCGGCGGCTATGCGCGGGACGATGTCTTTACATTTGAGGTCAATCGCCGGCGTTTGGAATAGCATTGCAAGGGGCAACCCGGGGTCGCCCGCCTTGACATTTCTCTGTGCTTCTTGTGCCTATGTGGCGAAAAACGAGGAATCGTTGCTCCGCGACGCAATCTCCCAATCTTGCGTAAAGGGATTTAGTGCGGTTACCATTAAGGGAGCCATCTTTTGGCGGCGACTGTCACGCCGGTCCGAACATACAACTAACCATTCATGAATGACATCCGCTGCGAAGGAAGAGCCATAGAATGAAAGTTGCCGATGCAGTTGCCAGAGTGCTAAAGGCGGAAGGCGTGGAGTATCTCTTCGCCTATCCGGTGAACCCGCTCATTGAAGCGGCGGCGAAACTGGACATCCGTCCCATCATTGTGCGGCAGGAACGCATTGGACTGCACATGGCTGACGCGATGAGCCGGCTGACCTCGGGGGCGCAGATTGGCGTTTTCTGCATGCAGAGCGGACCGGGCTCGGAAAATGCCTTCGGCGGCGTCGCGCAAGCCTTTGGCGATTCCGCGCCAATCCTCGTATTGCCGATGGGCTATCCTCGCGGCATCAACCAGATCCAGCCCAACTTCAGTTCCGCCCTGAATTATCGGCACGTGACAAAATCCTGTGAACAGGTTACGACAGCAGAAGCCGTCCCGGAAGTGATGCGGCGCGCCTTTACCCAAGTCCGCAACGGCAGACCGCGCCCCGTCCTCGTCGAATTCCCCGCTGATCTATTTGCGGAGGAAATCCCAGACTCCTTTGATCCCACCCCAACGCCGACCCTGCGCTACAGACCGGACAGCGCGTCGATTGAAGCCGTCGCCGAGGCGCTGCTCGCTGCCGAATGTCCCCTAATCTATGCCGGGCAGGGCGTGCATTACGCCCAAGCTTGGGATTCGTTGAAAACCTTGGCCGAATTGCTCGGCGCGGCGGTGACCACCAGCTTGGGCGGCAAGAGCGCCTTCCCGGAAGATCATCCTTTAGCATTGGGTTCCGGCGGACGGGCAATCCCGAAGCCGGTGCATCACTTCCTGGGTAAAGCCGATCTGATTTTCGGCATCGGCTGCAGCTTCACGCGAACCGCTTTCGGTCTCGCAATTCCCGCCGGTAAGCGGGTGATTCACGCGACCTTGGATCCGGCGGACATCAACAAGGATGTACCCGTTGAGACTGCGCTGGTGGGCGACGCGGGATTGATCCTGGATGCGCTGGTGGAAGCCGTCCGCGCTCGCTCCAAGGGCGCCGCCCAAGAGCGCGATGCTGCCGTCGCTGGGGAAATCGCTGCGGTGAAGGCGGAATGGATTGAGCAGTGGAAAGCGAAACTCACTTCAGACGAGACGCCGATATCGCCCTATCGCGTCATTTGGGATTTGCTGCATACAGTCGATGTCAAGAACACGATTATTACGCACGATGCGGGCAGCCCACGCGATCAACTGTCGCCTTTCTGGCAGTCAGTTGCGCCGCTGACCTACATCGGTTGGGGCAAAACGACGCAGCTCGGCTACGGACTCGGGCTGGCGATGGGCGCCAAACTTGCCAAGCCCAATGCGCTCTGTGTGAACGTCTGGGGCGACGCCGCGATCGGCTTCACGGGCATGGACTTCGAGACAGCCGTGCGCGAAAGAATCCCGATCTTGTCGGTGCTCTTCAACAATTTCTCGATGGCTATTGAAATCCCGATTATGCCCGTGTCCACGGAGAAATTTCGCAGCACCGATATCTCCGGTCACTATGCGGACATGGCGGAGGCTTTTGGCGGCTACGGCGAGCGCGTCGAAAGTCCCGACCAGATTGTCCCGGCGATAAAGCGCGGCATCCAAAAGACGCAGGAAGGCCTGCCCGCTCTGCTTGAGTTCATCACGGCGAAAGAAACACAGATTTCGTCCTTCTAGTCGCATTGCATTGGCGAAGGGAAATATCATGATTTCACGTAGAACGGCGACCACCCTCAACCTAACGATTTTGCTGATCCTGGGCGGCTTGTTCCTGGCGGCAGCCAGCGAATCTTCACCCAGACAGGTCCCGCCCGCTGAATTTGTCCTCGAAGGCGCGAACGACGGCGTGCCGGACAGCACGCGCGTTGTGCCCGTTTACCAAGCCTCGCCCACGGGCAACTGGGTGATTCACTACGATCCCAATACGCCCCTGAGCGAGAAATGGGAATACGTACAGCGTATCGGCGGCACGGTCGTCGAGCGCATTGAGGCTTTGGAAATCTGGGTGGTGGATGTGCCGGACGCATTCGGCAGCGATGACTTCAGCTTTGACAGCGATGTCGAGCTGGTCGAGCAGGACTTCGTCGTCAGCGTGCAATTCGACAACCCGCCCAACGACCCCGACTACGATCGCCAATGGGCGCTGCCGCATATTCAAGCCGAGACCGCCTGGGATCAAATGGGCGAGCTCAGCGATATCACAGTCGCCGTGATCGATACCGGCGTTTGCATGAGCCACGAAGATCTGGAGGGCCGCGTCCTCGATAATGGCTACGACTTCGTCGATAACGATGATGATCCGGAAGATGAAATGGGGCACGGCTGCTCAGTCGCCGGCATCATCGCCGCCAATATCGACAACGGCATCGGCATCGCCGGATTTGCGCCCAACAGCTCAATTCTACCGGTGCGCGTGCTGGGAAAGAACGGCAGCGGCTCAATGGCTGATGTCGCCGCCGGCATCGTCTACGCCGCTGACAACGGCGCGGATATTATCAACTTGTCCCTGGGCAGCATGGTTGGCTCGCAAGTCACCGAAGACGCTGTCAATCACGCCATTGGCAAAGGCGTTACGGTCATCGCCTCGGCAGGCAACAGCGGCGGTGCCTTGCCCGGCTTCCCGGCGCGCTATGAAAATGTGGTCGCCGTCGGCGCCATCGATCCGGACGGCGCGCGCAGCAGCTTCAGCAATAAAGGCGGCGATATCTGGGCGCCAGGCCGTGATGTGCATACGATCTATCTCGACAATGGCTACAAGGCGCTCAACGGCACGAGTTTCTCGGCGCCTTATGTGGCGGCAATGGCGGCCGTCCTTGAAGGCATGGGGGCCCAGCTGCATCTCGACGGCGGGGACATGACCTGGACCTGCATGCGCGAAGGCGCTTGCGAGATCGTGCCCGGCAGCTAACTGCGCGTACCAACATACGAAACTGTAGGGGCGACTCGGTGAGTCGCCCTTTATTGTGGCCTGAGGCGTTTGCGGGCGACCTGGTAGGTCGCCCCTACATTACCTATTCTGTGCGGATTCGCCGCCGCCGTCTGATATAAACCGGCTGCAATTGCTTTGGCGGCTGCGGCTCGCCGTATATGGTCCGGTCAAGCGTCTCGCTGAAGCCGCTGAATATATTGCGCAAATGCTCACGCGCGTATTGCAGACGTTTCTTGACAGTCGCCAGCGGAATATTCAAACGCTCCGAAATCTCGCGCTGAGACTCGCCGCGAAGGTAATAGTCGCGCGTGACATCGCGGGCGCTTTCCGGCAGCGCGGCCACGGCCAGCCGAACCCGCTGACGCGATTCCATGGCTTCGAGCCGCGCTTCCGGCGTCGGTTCCGCTGAAGCCAGGTGATCCTGCTGTTCAACCGATTCGGTTGGCGGACCCTGCCGCCGCAAAAGGCGATCGGTATGCGTCAGCGCGATTCGCTTTAGCCAGGCGGGGAAAGCGCTGACATCGTTCAATTGCGCGATTCGCTTATAGGCGGTGAGGAAGGCTTCCTGCGCCGCATCCTCGGCCAGCTGCGAATCGCTGAGGCGGCTGTAGGCGACGCTGTATACCATGCCTTCAAAGTCGCGCACCAAATGATTGAAGGCATTGTTGCGCGCCTCATCATCCCCCGTCTGCGCTCGCCGCACCCAATGCTTGTATGTTGACATGCGTCCTCAGAGTTTCACGCCGGCTCGCGCGTATCGCGCAAAGCACTATACAATGCTGATTATCGTGTACCTCAGTTTTTTTGTCAATTTGCCCAGGGGAAGGCGGCATCTCGCCCTCGCCGATGCGCTCGTCAGTCTGTCCATGGAATTCGGTTATGATTGCGTCTCGATTCGCGAACTGACCGAGCGCGCCGATGTCGGATAGGCCGCCTCTTTCAGGCATTTTCGAAGCAAGGACGAATCAGCAACGTATTTCGTGCGCCGCAGATATGAGAAATTCATGCGCGCGGCGCAAACGGCGGAGGCGCTTGACGAAGCGTCTCTCGCTCTCTATCGGGCGCTGGACGAGCATCGGGATGTCGTCCTGTTTGGCTTGAGCCTGCCACGCGATCATCCGGCGCTGAAGCCGGTCTGGGAAGCGATCAAGCAGTGAAAGATGGAGCTCTATTTGGCGCGGGAAGGGACGACAACCCCCACTGAGCTCTCCTTGAATCATCTCATCAACTCGGTTGTCGAATTATTCCGCTGGTGGCTGACCGACGGGCAAGATTACAGTATCGAGCGGATGGCGCTCGTGCAGAGCGATTTGGTTGTCAATGTGACCGAGGCGGTGGCTCTCGATCACCGGTTGAAGTCCCCGCGCAATGCCATGCCTGATTAACGGGAGCGCCGCCAATAGGCGATGCTGGCGCCGCCGATGACGCCCAGCTGAAGCAAGATTGCCAAGCCCAAAAGCACAAGCTGCCCGACAGATGTGTCGGGCACGGTCTCATCCACCGGCGCCAGCGGCTGCGGGGATGCCGTCTCGACGGGCGCAATCCTGATGTAACGAGTGGCTGCCGCTGTAGCCGTCATCGTTGCTGATGCGGTCGGCGTCGGCGATGTGGGGATGCCGGTCGCGGCCGGCTCTGTGGCGCTTGCAGTCGCTGTCGCTGGCGTCGATGGAGTCGCCGGCATCGGCGTATAGGTGCCATCTTTCGGCGGAACCAGAATGACGCTGCCTGGCTGCATGTTGAGGCGGTCGGCCTCGCTCATGCCGTTGATCTCCAGTAGATACGGATATTCGTCCCAAGTATAGCCATAGATCAGCAGAATATGCCCGATGGTCTGCCCGGGCTGCACCTCGTGCCGGATGTTGCCAAATTCGTCCAAGCCGAGCACGTAGGATGGCGGTCTGGCAGGCGCCGATTCGGCCGGCCCGCTGCTCGCGTTGCTGCTCGCTCCCGTCCCGCTAGCTGCGCCGCTACTGTGTCCGAACACTTGCACAAAATAGTATGCGCCGCCGGCGCCCTGCGCGCTGCCGATGCCAATTTCGCTGTTGTTGGGGCTGGTAAGATTCCGGTAGTGGTCAGGAGAACCATGCCAGAAGCGCCAGGCTGAATCAGCGCTGGGATCATTGCTGGCATAGACATTTTCATGCACCCGTTCTCCGGGATACCCAGCAAGCCGGGCGCGGTCCCTGGCCAGATTTCCCGCGCCGTCGAGATGACAATTTGAGGAGCGGCAATTGCGATTTGCCGCCGCCAAGCCGCTGGCCTGCGTTTGGGCGGCATGAGCCAGCTGCGTATTCCAGCGATACGCTGGCAGGCCGAGCCCGCGGCGCAAGCTGTTCGTCCGCAACAGCAGGTCTTGGGAGGCATCCTGCGCGCCGACCGGGACGACCATTGCAAGTGCGAAGCCAAACAGCGCCAATAATCTCTTCATCCTGCCTGTCATTCTAGCGACGAAGAATGCGCATTTCATCAGACGTTTGCCCTCTGCCAGCTGCCGATTCGCGGCTTGCGCCCACCCTTGCTACAATGCACGAAATGGCAAGCGCGGCTTGTGGCGGTGGAATGAGCGTATTCTATATCAACGGCGAATTTGTCGATGCGGCGGCCGCCAGCGTTTCCGCGACCGATTTGGCGATTCTGCGCGGCTACGGCGTCTTCGATTTCCTGCGCACCTATGGTGGCGTCCCCTTTCAGTTGGGCGCGCATCTGCGGCGACTCAAGCGATCCGCCGACCTGATTGAACTGAATTGCCCCTGGGATATTGAAGAACTCGGCGCCATCATTCTGGAAACGGTCAAGCGCAATGCCTACCCGGAATCGAACATTCGTATCGTGGTGACCGGTGGCGAGGGTGAGGGCGGCTTCCTGCCCCGTGGCGACTCGCGCCTGCTGGTGATGGTGACGCCCTGGGACGCGCCGCCAGCCTGGTGGTACAAAGACGGCGCTCATGTGGTAACGACCGAGGTGCGGCGCCATCTGCCAGAAGCCAAGACAATCAATTACATCCCCGGCATCACCGCGCAGCTGACGGCCAGCAAGCGCGACCCAAGAGCGATTGAAGCCATTTATGTCGCCGACGGCTTCGTCAGCGAAGGCACGCGCAGCAATATATTTATCTTCAAGGAAGACCACTGGATTACGCCGGCTGAGGATCTGCTGCTGGGCGTCACCCGCGCTGAAGTCATCAAACTGCTGGAAGCGGCGGGGCTGCTGGAAATGCGTGACATCAGGCTGGATGAATTCCGCGCCGCCGACGAAATCGTCCTCACATCGAGCACCAAAGAAGTCGTGCCGGCGGTCAGGGTCGACGACGTCACAATCGGCGAAGGCGCGCCCGGCGTAATGACGCGGCGTCTGATGCGCCAATGGCGAGCAATGACCGCGGCTTACGCGTCCGCCGGCAAGGTCTTGTAGGGCTTATCCAGCATTCAAGAATGCCTGTATCAAGTGCGCTTTCACCCCTTCCCCGGCCCCCTCGCCATCTCTATGGCGAGCATCCCAGTGAACCGGGGAAGTGTGACTCGACGGCGAAATTGGGAAACTCGGGCGCTGTAGCTTTATCAGTGAGTAAATTGATCTTCCTAGTTTGCGGTGAGAGCGCTCCCCCTTCCATAGCTGGCTGGGGAAGGGGGTTGGGGGGATGGGGTAGAAAAAGCAGGGCAGTCCTGTTCATTTGCGGACAAGCCCTGTCGGAACGACCGACTACGTCTCCCGGAAACTTGCCCCCGTTTTCGCCCTAACTTCATCCAGGGTGGCATCCGGCATCAACTCGACTAGGCGCATGCCCGCGCCATCAAATGCGAAAACAGCCAATTCGGTGATCAGCAGATCGACCGCGGCCACCGCCGTCAGCGGCAGGCTGCAGCGGGGCGGCAATTTGGAGCTGCCATCACGATTGCAATGCGTCATCGTGATGATCAAGTGGCGCGCGCCACTGGCCAAATCCATCGCGCCGCCAACGCCCAGCAGCGGCGCCCCCGGTATCGCCCAATTCGCCAGATTCCCGCGCTCGTCGACTTGCAGCCCGCCCATGATCGCCACATCCACATGCCCGCCGCGGATTAAGGCGAAGGAATCGGCGCTGTCGAAGTAGCTGCTGCCGGGCAGGGCGGTCACGGGCGCTTTGCCGGCGTTGACCGGGTAATCGAGCGCGCCACCCGCTTCCGGCGCCGGACCCACGCCCAGCATGCCATTTTCACTATGCAGGATGATGCCGTCTTCCGGCTTGATCAGATCGGCGACCAGCGTCGGAATGCCGATGCCCAGATTCACTACATCACCGGCTCTCAGCTCGGCCAAGGCGCGGCGCGCGATCATCAGGCGCTGCTCATCAACCGTCCCAGGCCGGGCGCGTACATCAGCTGATGTGCCGAGCTCTTCCAGCGTCGTCTTCGCTTCCACCAACACATCGACATAATTGCCAGTCGTATGAATATGTTCGGGCTCAAGCGCGCCGACCGGCACGATTTCATCGGCTTCAGCGATCACCAGGTCGGCCGCTGTCGCCATCGCCTTGTTGAAATTCTGCTCGGTCATGCGATAGGCGAGGTTGCCGGCCGCATCAGCGCGGCGGGCGCGTATCAAAGCGACATCGGCCCGCAGCCCGGCGACAAACACATGCTGTCTTCCATTGATGCGCTTGGTCTCGGCATTCTCGGCGAGCGCCGTGCCCGCGGCCGTTGGCGTATAGAAGCCGCCGATGCCGGCGCCGCCCGCCCTTATCGCCTCCGCCAGCGAGCCTTGCGGCAAGAGCTCGTATTCGATCGCGCCGCTCAGCGCCGCTTGGACGACTTCGCGGTTGCTGGTGAAGTACGAGCCGATCGCCTTTTTGATCTGCCCGTTGCGCAGCAGCCGCCCGCCACCCAGCCCGGGCTCGCCGATATTGTTGGCGATATAAGTCAAGTCGCGCGTTTCCGTCTCGGCCAGCGCATGCAGCAGATGCACCGGCGACCCGGTCATGCCGAAGCCGCCCACCATCATCACCGCGCCCGATCGGACCAGGCGCGCCGCCTCTTCCGCCGACAATTGGGGTATCTGTCTCATAGCCAGCTTCCAAGCGGGCGACTCACCGCCGCGCGTAGACACTGCGGGTCACTCGCCCCTACGCTGTCGGTACATTTAATCAAGGTCGCCTCGCCTTGGCCGACGCCGACGCAAAGCGTCGCCAAGCCATAGCGCGTCTTTTCGCCGGCTCCCCGCCGCCGCCCCATCTCGTGGAGCAGGGTCGTCAAAATGCGCGCGCCCGAGCAACCCAGGGGATGCCCCAGGGCGATGGCGCCGCCGTTGACATTGGTGATGCCTTCGCTCAAGCCCAGTTCGCGCATTACCGCGATCGCCTGCACGGCGAAGGCTTCGTTCAGTTCGGCCAAGTTGATATCAGCGATGCTGAGCTGATGACGCGCCAGCAGCTTCCGCACCGCCGTTACCGGACCCAAGCCCATCACGCGCGGATCGACGCCGGCCGCCGCGCTGCCGATCCACACCGCCAGCGGCCGCAAGTTCAAAGCGCGCGCTTTCTCCGCCGACATCAATACCAGCGCGCAAGCCCCATCGTTCATACCGCTGGAATTGCCGGCGGTCACCGTGCCGCCCTCACGAAAGGCCGGGCGCAGCGCCGCCAGTTTTGCGCCGCTCGTCGCCAGCTCGTAGCGACCGTTAGCGCGGCGGTAGAAGGGGTGCTCATCAGTATCGACGACGATGTCCGGTCCCTTGCGCTGCGGGATGTTTACCGGGACGATCTCTTGTCGGAAATAACCGGCGTTGATGGCGGCGATCGCTCGTTCCTGGCTTTGCAGGGCGAAGCGGTCCTGCTCTTCCCGTGTGATTTCGCCGCCCGCGATCAGGCCGGCGCAGCTTTTATCGAATATGTTTTCGGCCGTCTCGCCCATCGCTTCCAGCGGATAAAGCGCCGCCAGCTTGGGATTGGGATAACGCCAGCCCAGGGTCGTATCCCAGCCGGTGACATTGCCCGATGGACCAAAGCCGATGGGATTCTTCGGCAGGGAATAGGGCGCGCGGCTCATGCTCTCGACGCCGCCGGCGACGAAGACATCGCCTTCGTCCGCTTTGATGGCGCGCGCCGCCTGATTGACCGCGTTCAAGCCGCTGGCGCAGAGACGATTCACCGTGACCCCCGCGACGCTATCAGGCAAGCCCGCCAGCAGCAGCGCCATGCGGGCCACATTGCGGTTGTCTTCCCCCGCCTGATTGGCGCAGCCGAAATATACTTCTTCAATTTCCGCGGGCGCCACGCCGGCCCGCGCGACCGCTTCCCGTATCACCAGCGCCGCCAGGTCATCGGGGCGAACCGCCGATAGCGCGCCGCGGATCTTGCCGATGGGCGTCCGTACCGCGCTGACAATGAGGACTTCCGTCACAACCGCTCCGCTCTCGTCTTTTCCGCCGCTGGATTTTGACAATCAGCGCAGACCCCGTAAAACTCCAGCAGATGGCCGCTGATGCGAATATCAAGCGTCTCTTCCAGATCTTGCGTCAGCGACTCCATACCGCAATCATCGAATTCAAAAAAGCGCTTGCAAGCGGTGCAGATGACATGATGATGGTGCCCGCCATGCATCATGACATAGGTCGGCGTCAAGCTGGTGTCGATATAGGTGGGGCGGATGATGCCCAGCTGCGTGAAGAGATCGAGCGTGCGGAAGACGCTGGCGCGGCCGATCGCCGGGTTAATGTTCTCAACTCGTTCGAGCACATCCGACGAAGTGATATGCCCATGTTCGGATTCAAGCACGTCAAGCACGGTCAGCCGCGCCTGAGTTAGGCGATAGCCGGCTTGTTTGAGTCGCTGTAGATTCGGGTTTTCTGTGGTCATGTCGTCCACCTGTCATGCGACGCGTATTATACTCCAATTTGCGCTATGATTCCTGCGTTCCTCAACACGAGAAAGGCTTGCGATGCGCGATGTGGTGGTGATAGGCGGCGGACTCAGCGGACTGGCCGCCTGCTGCGAACTGGAAAGACGCTGCGCAGCCTACACCGTGATCGAGGTCAAACGGCGCTTCGGCGGGGGCATCCGCAGCAGGGCCGAGGCTGGTTTTGTCATGGACGCGAGCGCCTTTGCTTTCCGCCCATTCGCTGACCAAGCGCTGCTGGAGGATTCGGGCTTGCAACAGCGCATGTTCCAAATTAGCGCCGAGGCCTGGGCATTTGCTGATGGCACGGAGACGCTGATTGGCGCGCTGGCTGATCGGCTGCAGGGCGGGCGGCTCATGCGCATGGCGCTCAGTTCCGTCGGGCGTCTGCGGAATCGCTTCACCATCTGTCTCGAGAATGGCATTATGCTCGATGCCGGCGCCTTGATTTTGGCGCTGCCGGCCCGTTACGCCGCGCGCGCGCTCTGGAATCTGGCGCCGAAAGCGGCGGAGCAACTGGCTCAGTTTCGCTACGATTCGATTCTGCGCGTCTCGCTCGGCTATCACAAGCGCAATCTGCCGGCGCGACCCGACCGGATTCCCGACGAGGCCTTCTCCTTCATCATCTCAACGGATCAACCGGGGCGCGTACCGGACAGCGACCACCTGCTGATCCAAGTCGGGCTGCGCTCTGCGGGAAACCTTCCCAGGGACGAAGCCATTCGTGCCGTGACGCAGCATTTCGGCTGGCGAGCGTCGCCTCTGGTCGCTCGCGTCGATTATTGGCCCGAAGCGGATTTGCTGTCGGAATATGGCGAGGATCATCGCCAGCGCGTGGGCGCCATTCGCGACGCTTTGCCAGATGGTGTAAGCCTCATCGGCAGCGATTACTGCCACGAAGCGCCGACTATCCGCGGGGTCGCCCGCCTCGACGAGCGCATCGGGGCGGGACAGGCTGCGGCGCGCGACGCCCTTGCATATTTGAAAGCCAGGAAACGATGATCCGTTTTGCCCGCGCCTTGATGCAAGCGCTGCGCTTGACCCTGCGCGGCGAATCGCTAACTCCCGCCCACTATCGACCCCTGGAAGCCTGGATCCGGGACGGCTTGACCTTGCTGGATAAAGCGGAACGCGCCGCGGCCGCTGATCGCAGAGATCTCGCGGCGCTCCGGCTCAAGCTTGATGGACGCCCGACCCGTCTCGACACCACGTTGAAAATGCTGCGCCACAACCTGACGGAAGCATACCCGCGCTTGATTCGGCTGGATGATCCCCACTCGATAACGGTTGTGCAATCGAGCAATCTGAACGATCAATACCGCGTCGGTCAATTTGCGGCATCCGATGTGATATCGTCAGCAGCGTTGCGGCGCGCTCTCGAAGGTTTGGACGCGCATTTGCAAAATCTGCCGAAAGTAGATTTGCCGCAATCCACTGCTTGACTGCGCTCAACTTCATGCGTAGCTGTGTAGGGGCGGTCATTTGGTTGGCCTGCCACTTATTCGGAGGTCTGACTGATGTTTGGTGAATCGCACACAGAATGAGAAGAATGTAGGGGCGACCTATTAGGTCGCCCGCAATGCGGCATGTAGATAACGGTCGACTTGATAAGTCGCCCCTACACAACGCGCTAGATGACGAGGAAAACGAGGGCGAGCCACAGTCTGTATCGCTTTTGGCGGGCATGATATACTGCCTTTGACTCCACACTTATATTTGAAGGACGCCCATGTCGTTCCTGGCGCCGATTGGCTTCGCCGCGCTGGCGATCGCGATTCCGATTCTATTGCTCTATATGCTCCGTTTGCGCCGGCGCGAAGTGTTGATATCCAGCACCTTTCTCTGGCGGCAGGTGGTGCAAGATACCGAAGCCAATACGCCCTGGCAGCGCTTGCGGCGAAACCTGCTGCTTTTCTTGCAGCTGCTGATTTTGCTGCTGCTGGTTTTGGCGCTCGCTCGTCCTTTCATCACCGTGCCGACCGTCAGCGCGGGCAAGATTGCTTTGCTCGTCGATGCCTCGGCCAGCATGACCGCGGCCGATGTCGCCGGCGAATCGCGCTTTTCCGCCGCCATCGAGCAGGCGCGTCAGATCGTCAACAATATGAATCCGCAAGATATCATCTCGCTGATTCGCGTGGCGGATATCGCTGAGCCCTTAACTTCGTACACCGCCGACAAGAACGAGCTGCGCCGCGCCCTCGAAAGCATGAGGGTCAGCTATGGCGCGGCCGACTGGGACACGGCGCTGACGCTGGCGGCGGCCGGCGCGTCAGGGGCGGAGAATTTCAGCATCGTCATGATCTCCGATGGCGGGGTGGGCGAAGCGGCCAGCCTGCCCGCCAACATCCCCCAGCCGATCTACGTGCCTGTCGGCGAATCGGCGAACAACATCGCCATCACCGCCTTGGCCACCCGCGCCCTCGCCGGCGGCGCGCCGCAGCTCTTCGCCCAGGTCACAAACTACGGCGATTCGCGCGCTGAAATCTCATTGGTAATCCGTCTCGATGATGTGCTGCGCCTCTCCCGCAACGGCGCCATCCCACCGCGCAGCCAACTGCCCATTCCTTTTGACGAGCCGATAAGCGAGCCCTTTGAGACGCTTTCGGCGACGCTCACCTTTGACAATGACGTCGAAGACTTCCTCGAGCTCGACAATCGCGCCTGGACGGTGCAAAACGAAGTCAATACGCGCCGCGTCTATTATGTATCCTCGGGCGCGAACCTCTTCCTCGAGCAAGCGCTTCGCAGCCTGCCAGGCGTACAAACTTTCCGTGGCGCCGCCGAAAACAGAAGCTTGCCCGGCGAGCCCTTCGATCTCTACGTATTCGACAACTGGCTGCCGAACAGCCTGCCAACCGGCGACATGCTCCTCGTCAATCCACCCAATTCGACGCCGCTCTTCACCATTGGCGCGCCCTTGCCGGCGACCGATGAGATCAGCATCGCGGATGAGGATTCGGCCATTACTTCCTTCGTCGATCTGGACGAGATGAGCCTGCTGGCTTATCGCGCGGTCGACGCCGGCTGGGCGTGGGCGCTGGCCAGTGCTGAGGGGGGCGCCATTCTGCTGGCGGGCGAAGTGAACGCGCGGCAGATCGCGATCTTGCCCTTCGACTTGCGCGATTCCAACCTGCCACTGTTAATCGCTTGGCCCGTGCTGATGGCGAACCTGCTGGACTGGTTCTCGCCGTCCGATATTGTGTCTCTGCCCGATGGCTTGAGCGTTGGCGATGTGCTGGTGATATCGCCGCCGCTGCTTGCCGAGAGCATCCGCGTCACGACGCCGGACGGCAGCGCGCACGAACTGCCGATCGCTGGCGACCGGGTCGCCTTCGCCAACACCGATCAGCTGGGTCTCTATCGTTTGGAGATTTTGCAAGACGGCGAGGTGACGAGCGCGCAGCGATTCGCCGTTAATCTCTTCGGGGCGGGCGAGAGCGAGATCCGGCCCGTGCCCCAAGCCGACCTGCAGCTGGGCGGCGCACTGGCTGCGGCTGACGCGGAAGATAAACTGGGCACACAAGAATTCTGGATGTGGCTGGCGCTGGCGGCGCTGCTGCTGCTCGCGATCGAGTGGTTTGTCTATCACCGGCGCTTGCAAATGCCGACTTTGCTTGGATCCGCGCGCGGCTCCATCAGATTTCCATGGGCACTGCTTCAAAATTCTTGAGCTTGATCACCGACTCCAGCGCTTTCCCCCGCTCGGTGTAGCAGATATTCTGCAAGTAAACGTTTTCGATTTCAGTTAAGGTCGCGAAGTGCTCGTCATGGTCGCGGGCGCTCAAGATTCCAGCGACGATGGCCGGCTTGACCACCGTCTGGTTGATGCCCGGCAAGACGGCAAGCTGGTCGCGTATCGCATACTCCGGGTCTATCAGGAGCGACTCTGGCAAGTGGTCGAAATCGACCGGCTCGCTCTCATTCTGTGGATACTCGATATCGGCGAGCCAGGCGCCCTCGATATCGCCGCTGCCCAAGCGATCCACTGTGCGGCGGAAATCTTCGGCATAGGGGATATTGCCCGGCAGGAGGAATTGCGCTGCCGGCGCCGAGCGGATGACCAGCGTGCCATATACATGACAGCGCCGGCCGAGAAACCGGGCGATATTGGCTTGAATCTCCGGCAAAGCTCGGATTGGCGTGCGCGCGGGCAAAGCCTGATCGAGCCGCACGCCTCCTTCGCCGACGTAGAGCGTGAATTGCTTGCGATAGACGGCGGCGGTCAATATCTCGACGATGGGCTCAACCGCGGAATCCGGAGGGCGCAGCACACGCAGGCAGGCGCGCACCGCGTCATGCACGCGGTAAGTCTGAAAGCCGGGCAGGTGCCTCGGGTTCAAGCGAGACAAGCCATGCCACAAGGTGGATTCGCTGCTGATCGGCTGGGCGCGCGCCGCGCGGTTTTCCGGCTCGTCCTGCTTCACCAGCCAAACCTGCTGGAAACGAGAAACGCTCCGGTCGTAATCGGTGATGAGCAGGATGCCATCGACGTTGACGATCTCATCGACATAGCGTTCCGGCTGATCCAGAATTTCGGCGATCGTGGCTTGCATTCCCGCGCCTGCGCTCGCTTTGCGTATCTTCATTATAGCAGCGTTTGCGCGGGCGCTATGAGCTCAAGCGAAGTGTTTGCGCAGCCTGCGGGCGAGGGGCGCTCGATTGCATTTCTGCAGGTCGAAGCTCTCGCAGCCGTGAAATGCCATGAACCCTTCGATGGCGCCGATCAAGCCGCGGTTGAGCGCGCCGTTGAGCCTGACGCCGCGCTCCAAGTGCAGATTGTTGAAGATGAGGCGCTTCTTCTTGCGGTCGACCTTGGGGTCAATGCGCCCGATCAATTCGCAGCCATGCAGAATCGGCATCACATAATAGCCGTAGACGCGTTTGGCTTTTGGCGTGTAGACCTCGATGCGATAGAAGAAATCCCAAAGCATCTCATCGCGATCGCGATCCCAGAAAAGGTTGTCAAAGGGCGAGAGGAAGTGGGTCAGCCGCGGCTCGTGCTCGCCAGCTTGAACCACCTCAAGCAGCGCCAGGTCGTCGCAGTGAATGAAGGCCTTTTCATTCCAACCCTCGACCGCAACCGGCAGCGCCCTTCCCGCCTTGACCATGTCGCCCAGGATGGCGGCGGCATCGCGCTTGTATTGACGATAATAATCGGCGACATGCTTGCTCGTTCCGATGCCGATGTGTCGCAATCCGCGCTCGATGGTCCAGCGGCGGAATTCCTCAATCGACTTGTCGAGCGTGAACTGACTGTAATCAAGGACGCGCTCGGGCAGGTCATAATAGCGCTGAAATTTGACTCGGTGGCTCACCATCAATTCGCCGTAATCGAAGAGATATTCCAGCGCCACCTTGGTCGGCTTCCAATTCCACCAGCCGCCTTCGCCGCGGCGCTCGCTCTCGAAGTCCTTCGACGACATCGGTCCGCGCTGACGGATCGTCTCCAGCACATTTTCAATGATGGGTTCCATGTCGATGTCAAAGCGATCAAGCTGCCACTGGCTCTCCTTGAGCTGCTTTTGCTGGATATAGGCGTGATACCAGGGGTAGTGCGCGGTGGGCAGCTGGCACATGGCGTGCGCCCAGGTCTCAAAGAGGAAGCCGCTATCGAGCAGGGCGTCCAACTCGGCCGGGTCATAGAGACCGGCGCGGGCGAGCATGACCAGGTAGTGGCTGCGCGCGACCACGCTGATCGAATCCAGTTGGAGCAAGCCGATGCGCTCGATGATGCGCTTGAGGGCGGCTTGGTCGCTGGATGCCGGGCGCTGGTGCAAGCCTTGCTTGTAGACGCTGAGCCGCTTGACGGTCTCGCGGCTGACGGGGATGGGCGTGGTCATGGCGGGGAGTTTAGCATGGGCAGCATTTACAGTCTAGCCAGCTGCTCGCTATAATGTTTATGGATGAAGGGAAGCTGAGATGTTCACCGAAATCAGCATGACGAATTTCAAATCCTGGCGCGAGACAGGACCGGTCCGCATGGCGCCGTTGACGGCTTTCTTCGGCGCGAACAGCTCGGGTAAGAGCAGTCTGCTGCAGATGCTGCTCTTGCTCAAGCAGACTGCGGAGTCGAATGATCGGAATCTGGTGCTAAAGACCGGCAGCATTCAGCCGGGTTATGTCAACTTGGGAACACCGCAGGAGATTACTTTCGGCGATACGACAGAATTGACGATGCGATTGGGTTGGAATCTGGATGCGCAAACCGAATTGGCAATTCCGATTCCTGGTGACACCGAAACCATGCGAATTAAGAAGTTACGGTTTGAGACCACAATCCTGGCCGAGCCACAGAGAATCCATGTGAAATCCCATTCGTACAATCACTCAGACAAGTTTTTGGTCGACCTGACAAGGCAAGACAACCACCGCTACCGTATGAGGATAAGCGTCAATGGCACAGAGCCGCCGCGCCCACAAGGCCGCCCACACGTTCTTATGCAACCGGAGAAGTGTTACGGATTCTCTCCCGAAGCCTTTCTTTACTACGTAGATGCAAATTATCTGTCTGACCTGGAGTTCGCATTGGAACAGCAAATGCGAAGCCTGCATTATCTCGGTCCGCTAAGAGATTACCCTCAAAGAACCTATAGCTGGAATGGCGAGAAGCCGACCGATGTAGGTCTGAAAGGTGAATTGGCGATTCATGCGCTGTTGGCTGGCGCGGAACAAAGCATTAGTCCCAAGAGCCGCGGACTCTACAGCAGGCTAATGCCGCGCGTTGCCAAGTGCTTGGTTGACCTTGAATTGGCCGCCAACTTTGATATTCGGCGGTTAGCAGATGGCGGCAGCCTTTATCAAGTTTGGCTGAAACACCAGAAGGAAAGCCCCGAAACGCTGTTGCCCGACCTGGGCATCGGCGTCTCGCAGGTCTTGCCCGTGTTGGTGCTTTGTTATTATGTACCCGTAGGCTCCACAATCATCCTCGAACAACCGGAATTGCATCTCCACCCTTCCGTACAGGCTGGCTTGGCGGATGTCTTTATCGATATAATCCGAAGGCGCAATGTACAGATCATCATAGAGAGCCACAGCGAGCATTTCCTACGCCGATTGCAACTGCGCATTGCCGAGCAGAAGTTGGAGCCTCAAGACACAGCCCTATACTTCTGCGCGATGGAAAACGGTAAATCGGAGCTCACGCCGCTAGAAGTAAATCTATTTGGCGAAATCAGCAATTGGCCCCAAGACTTCTTCGGCGATATGACCGGGGACGTCGTCGAGACAGTCAAAGCTGGATACGAACGCAAACTCGAGCAAGCCCGTGCGCTATAGGATAGTTGATACTAATGTACCTCTAACGGCGGCCGGCTATAACGACGTCGCGACAGACGAATGTAGAATCAAGTGTCTCGAGTTTCTGGAACGAATCTTCTCTGGCGACATAGCTGTGGTAATTGACGGCATGAACGAAGCGTTGAGTGAACTGGCGCGTAATGTGCCGTTGCGAGAGCGGCCGGACAACATGGCAGGAAGATTACTCATTCACCTCTTCAACAACATTGGTAACCCCGGACGAGTGCATGTTGTTGAACTCAACAAAACGCCATCCGGTCAATACGTCGATTATCCAGACAATGAAGGCTCTTGGAAGACTGACGAGCCTCGCTGCGGGGCGTTCGACGAAGACGACAAGAAATGGGTGGCCTTGGCCGCAAAATTCAAGAAAGAAACCGGCACAAACGCTCCGATTGTGAATGCTGGCGACCGCTGCTGGATAGCATTTGAGTTGATTCTAAGTTTTTCTGGAATATCACTTGAATTTCTCTGTCCCCCTCACTCCAACACCAACTGATGCGCGGGACTGAAAAACTGCCGGTAGGTCAGCCAAGCCGCGATCAGTCCGGTGAAGGTCGCCGCGCCCACCAGCATATACATCACGATAATCTGCAACTGCACCGCCTCCAGCGGACTCGCGCCCGCCAGGATCATGCCCGTCATCGCGCCCGGCAGCTTGATCAAACCCACCGTCTTGGTCGTGTCGACGATCGGCGTCATCGCGCTGACGATGGTGCGCTGAAACTGCGTCAGCGAGGCTTGCCGGCTGGTCGCCCCCAGCGCCAGTTTGCTCTCGATCAAGTCGCGCTGGTCATAGAAGTCGCTGCTCAGGCGGGTGATGACCAGGGTAGCGGTGGTCATCGACGTGCCGACGATCATGCCGCCGATGGGGATGATGTCCTTGGGCACGAACTGGAAGACGCCCAGCGCCACCAGCAGGGCGATGGTCAGCCCCGAGCCGATGCCGATCGCCAAGAATGCGACCATGACGCCGTTTGGCGTCTTCTTGGCGCGCGCCCCGCTGGTGCGGCCGCCGATGGTGATCATGACCAGCAAAATGGCGATGGTGAAAAGCGGCACATCCATCTCGAAGACGAGCTCCAAAACGTAGCCGATGGCGATAAGTTGAATGAAGCTGCGCAGGGCGGCGACAGCCAGGTCTTTTTCCAGGTCGGATTGCTGCCAGCGGGAGATGGCGGCGGCGATGAAGACGAAGGCGACTGACATCAGCACGCGGTCAATGCCCTCCAGTCCGGCGAATAGTTCGGGCATGGCGCTGCCTCCTTGCTTTAGGGCAACAAGTCCTGCGATTGCCCGATTCTACCGCAATCTTAGGTTGCCCTTGGTGTCGTCACAAGCAGAACAGAAACATTAGCGAATGTGCGCGGGGTCAGCCACCGGCGTAGGTCTGTGTCTACGCGACCTGGCCCGTACAACTGATATACATGGAGATGGTTGTACGGGCGACCCGGTGGGTCGCCCAATGATGCGCGTGGTGGATTCGTTCGCTACCAGCTCAACGCGCGGTTCTTAAACGGGACCAGCGCCATGATCACCGCGTGGGTGTAATAGGCTTCGCGATCGACCAGATCGTCGGTCAGCAAGCCGATCGCGCCGTTGGCTTGCTTGGAGTTGTCGCTCCCGAAGACAATGTCATCGGCATGGCCCAGCTCCAGCCCGCCGCGCACCAACTCAGCGACCTCCCGCGGCAGGTAGAAGACGGCCGTCTGCCCCAAGCCGGTTATTCCATCCCGCCCCAGCACATGCACGCGGGCGAAGCAGGTCATGCCCAGCGGGCTGTCTTCGATGCCGCCTTCGATGCCGACCCAATAGTCGGCTTCCGGCGCCGCGGCGCGGGCGTTTTCTGCGCGATTGCGCGAGCCTGTCTGCGTCTGGATCACATTCATCGGCTGGTCGGGAACGCCCGATGGCACGGAGGCGCCCTGCACGTGGAAGCCGCGCCCGGGGAACATCTGTTGGAAGGCGGCCAAGGCCGCTTTGAGCTTGACCGGATTCTGCGACGCGACGGTGATTTTGGGCATATCTCGATTCTCTGGATTCGACAGCACCAATCTAGCACAAGCCGCCGTCCCCTCAAGGGCTGTTGTCAGATTCGCCGGGGCTGGTACACTGGTATTGTACAGGACGGCGAGGGAGCCGCATGTTGGGTGACAGACCCCAAGCGACCATCATCAGCAAAGCCGGGGCGGCCGATCTGGTTGATCTCTCCGATTTTATCAAGCCATTCGTCGACAGCGGCGAAATTCTGCCGCGCACCCTCGACGAACTGGAATACCTGCTGGATACCTTTTTCATCGCCCGCCTGGACGGACGAGTTGTCGGCTGCGCCGCGCTGGAGATCTACAGCAAGAAGCTCTGCGAAATCCGCAGCCTGGCGGTGGATCCCGGCGCGCAGGGGCTGGGCATCGGCAAAGGTTTGGTGGCCGCCTGCGTCGAATTGGCGCAGCGCGAAGACGTCTACGAGATCATGGCGATCAGCGCGGCGGAAGATTTCTTCAAGTCCTGCGGCTTCGATTTTACGCTGCCCAACCTAAAGCGTGCTTTCTTCTTGCAAACGCGCGATACGATGTGAGCGGCGCCCAGGCCGCATTTCAGCTTTTCGTCCGCGCGCGATACTCGCTGATTCCTCAGCAATGGAAAATAGAAAAGCCGATGAACAGTCGCCATCGGCCTTTCCGTTTGTCGCGGTGAAGCTACTGTGACTTATCCGTCGATATAGCCGCCGTCGCGCAGGATCTGCAGGATTTCAGCCTCGATCGTCTCAGCAGTTTCTTCGACGGTCGATTCGCCCGAGATGAATATGGACAGGTTGCGCGGCAGAACATCGCCCCGCACCATGCTGCCCCATTCCGGAATGCTCGGCGTGGAGATAATGTTCAAGCCCTGTATGCCGGCGGCAATATCGCCCAGCCAGGGGAAACGCGCCAGCGCGCGCTCGTCCGTCAAGACCGAAATCCGCGCGGGCGAGTTGCCCAATGTCGTTTCGGTGACGCCGAGCACGCCGCTTTCCGTATTGGTCAAGCAGACCAGCATTTCAAAAGCTTTCTCGGGATTCTCGGACGTGCTGGACAGGGCGGGTCCCCATTGGCTCAGGAAGCCTTTCGGCTCCGCGATTTCATCATCGGGCAAGGGAAGCAGCTGGAAGCCGATATTGCCGGCCACCGCCGAAGTCTCCGGATCGTTGCCGTAGAGCAAGACGCTATTCCAGGTGACCAGACTATAATCGCGCCCGGCGGTGAAGTTGGCGTTGCCTTCGACCCAGCCGGCCGTGAACGAAGCGGGATCGGCCATGCTGTAGAGCATCTCCATATCAGCCAGCACCGCCCGACCCTCCGGCGTATTGACGCTGACCTCAAGCGTGTCATTGTCGGCGATCTCGATGCCATACATGAAGTTCAACGCTTCATGCAAGATGTTGATCCAACCGGCGCGCAAACCATAGGCGATGTTGCCGTAAAAGTCCTCGTCCGGACGGTGGAAGAAGGCAACCTGATCGTAGTATTGCTGCCTGCTCCTGGGCGCGGCCAGCGCATAGCCATATTCTTCCATGAAGGCCGCTTGCTCATCCGCGTCATTGATCAAATCGGTGCGATAGAGGATGCCTTGATATTCGTTGAGCCAAGGCACCAGCCAGTGATTGCCTTCGTATTCCGTCAAGTTGAAGAAGGCGATATCGTCGGGATCAAGCGCATCAATGTCGAAGTCTTCCAGTGGCAGCAGGTATTCCGCGGCGACGAACTGCGGAATCTTGCTGATGGGAATATAGGCGATGTCATAGAGGCCGCTGCGAACAGCCGCTTCGGTGGGCAGAATAGAGTTGATCCACTCGCCCGGCGGCAGCTGATGCGCCTCGTAGTTGACGCCGACTTCCATCGCGCAGCGTTCGGCATTGGCGATCAGGGCATCGGCATGCACACCGGTTTCGGAGCCGATCGAGATGGTGATGTCTTGCGCTTGCGCCGCCGGCAGAACTGCGAGCAAGACGAGCGAAAGTACAATTAATATCCGTTTCATTGTTTGTATCTCCTTTAGGAATAGGGATCTTTGGACAAAAAGATTGATCTGACTTGGCTTATAATCAGCCTCCCTTCTCTTCTCAGTTTACTTGCCCGAGCCGGTCACCAGCCCCATGACCAGGTGCTTCTGCACCAGTAGACCGGCGATGACAATCGGCGTCGCTGAAAGGACGCCGGCCGCCGCCAACTCGCCCCAGGCGATGTTTTGGTTGGTTACGAAAGTGTACATCGTCACGGGCAAGGTTCGCGCTTTTCGCGCCGTCAGCGTGACCGCCAGCGGGAACTCATTCCAGGATGTCAGCAGCATAAATATGGTAACCGACGCCAGGCCCGGGCGGATCAAGGGCAGAACCACATGCCAGATCACGCCAATGCGCGAGGCGCCATCGATCATCGCCGCGTCTTCTATCTCATCCGGAATCGCCGATATGAAACCGACCAGCATCCATATCGCCAGCGGCAAGGCGAAGAATGTATACAGCGCGACCAGCGATTCATGTTTGTCATAGAGATTGAGGCCGCGCGCTATAGCGAATAGCGGGATGATGTAAGCGACCGGGGGCAAGAGCCGCGCCGTGAATATCACCAGCATCATCAGCGAACCGCCAACGCGAAAACGCGCCATGCTATAAGCGGCCGGGATGCCCAGCAGCGCCACCGCGGCCAAGGTGACGCCGGCGATCGTCAGCGAGTTCTTCAAGGAATTGATGACCTTGGCGTCGCTGAAAAGCTCAATGTAATTCTCCAGTGTTGCCGGCGCGGGAAACCAGATCGGCGGAATCGCGAATTGCTGACCTTCGGTTTTGAATGAACTGACGACCAACCAGTAAATGGGAAACAGAAATACGACCAGCAAGAACAGCCACATGGCGTAAGTCAGGAGTTGATTGGCGCGGCTCATTCTGTGGTCCACTTCAATCCGCCTGGCTGAACATCAAACGCGCGTAGATGATGCTGACGATGAATGCGACGACCAGCTGCACCACCGCGATGCTGGAACCATAGCCGATATTCAAGGTGCGGATTCCCACCCAGTATTGGTATACCGCCAGCACTTCTGTTGAATCTCCCGGTCCGCCACCGGTCATGATGAAGATCATTTCAAAGGCTTTGAAGATGAAGAGCGTCGTCAAGAAGGCAGATATTAGCACGGCGTAACGCACCAGTGGCAAGGTGATGTAACGGAGAAGCTGCCAGCGGTCGGCGCCGTCCACGCGAGCGGCCAGGTAGAGTTCCTCCGGTATCGTCTTCAAGCCGCCGGTGACCACCAGCATGGTGCCCGGCACGCCGTTCCAGACGTGTACAAGAATAATAGCGCCGAGAGCCGACTTGGGGCTGCCCAAAATCGAAGCCTGCGTGATCGCGTCAAAACCGAGGAATTCCAACACCTGCGCGATGACCCCGATGTTTGGCGCCATCATAAAGCGGAAATTGAAGCCGCTGATGAAGGGCGCGGTCAGCCAGGGGATCAGCAGCAGTGTGCGCACCAGACCTTCGCCGCGGATATTGCGATTCAGCAGCAGCGCCAGGCTCACGCCCAAGACCGTCTGAATCGAAGTCGTTGCGATAGTAAATGTCGCGGTGATGCTCAATGAAGAATAAAAGCGCTGATCGGCCAGCAGCTTGGCATAATTGTCGAGACCGATGAATGTCTGCCCCAAATCCAGGCGGGTCAGGCTCCAAGCCGTCATCGAATTATAGAGGAGATAGCCTGATGGGTAGATGATGCCGGCAATGATGAAAACAAATGCCGGCAGCGCCAGCCAAACCTTCACGCGCCGCGAGCCATGCAGCGGATTTAGCAAGCCGACATTTGGCAGCGTCATCCTGGGTGAGGCGCCGGTCCGCATATTACGTGAACCGCCTCAAAATAAACTTAATCACCATGCTCTATTCAAGGAATCTCTTAATCGATAATCGATAATACATCGCTTTGAAGTATATGCTTCCGCATGCGCCTTGTCAAATCTTGCGCGGCAGGCGCCGGCACGGGTTATAATGCTTCTCAGCGATGGGTCAGAATCTAGGACAGCCGGGCGCCGATGACGCGGGCGAATTTGCAGCCGCTGTATTTTGGAACGGAGGCAAGCCAAGCTTTCCATACTCAGCTTGAGCGCTTGCGTGATCAACTGAAACCCGTTGCGCAGTTTCTGGCGCCGCTGCCTTTCGGAGCAGACCTGAGCCGAACTAGCGCCGATTTGATCCTGTTGCCTCAACTCTCGGGCGCGGCCTATCAGATGCTGGAAGTTTTCCGGTCGCAGCCGCTGCCGATGGTCGTCTTGACATCGGAATTCTGCTCGACGGCGATTTGGGATTGGGAGATCACCGGTTGGCTGCGCAGCGCCGGCATTGATGTCTTCACGCCCTACGAATTCCGTCAAACTGAAATCCTCTGCCGCGCCGTCGCCGCCAAGCGGGAATTGTCTCAGTCGCGCTTTCTGGTCTTTCAAGATGACATCGGCGCTGGCTTGCACGCCGATATGTTCCAGCGCTTTTACTGGTGGCAGCGGGAAAACAGCCAGCGCATGTTCGAGCGTTTTGGCATTTCAATAGAAGAGCGAAGCCTGCTGCAGCTGACAGAAGCAGTCCGCGGCGTCAGTGATGATCAGCTGCGGTCGGTATGGGAGGTTTGGCAGCCGCGACTGCCCATCGTCAATGTGCCCGATAAGGCGCTGGACGACACGCTCCGCCTCTATGTCGCGCTGAAGCGAATCCTCGCTGAAGAACCGCAAATCCAAGGCCTGGGCATCAACTGCATCAATGAGTTTCCATCAATGCTGGCAACGCCATGCCTCGTCTGGAACATGCTGTATCAAGACCATCAACTGATTTGGGGCTGCGAGGCGGACACTTTGTCCATGATGACGCAGCATTTGGTCGATCGCTGTCTGGCGACGCCGGCCGTGATGACCAATATCTACCCCTTCCTGGCAGGGCAGCCGGTGCTCGACCACATGGACATTAGCGCTTTTCCCGAGGTAGCCGACGCGCGGAATTATCTGCTCGCCGGTCACTGCGGTTACCTGGGCGTGCTGCCGCAATCCTACGCAGTTGAGAGCTGGGCGCTGCGCCCTAGTGTGATTGATGTCTTTGACGGGCGCGGCGGCGCCATTGACGGGCGGCTGCCCCTTGGTGAAATGTTGCTGGTCAAATTGAATCCGGATTGCGCTGGCTGGACCGTGATCGAAGGCGATTTGGAAGACTATTTTCACGCGCCGCAATCGGGCTTATCCAAAGTCGCGGCGGTCATCCGCGTCGGGGACGGTCCGGCTTTGCTCGACCAAATTACGTCGCAGCATTATATTCTGACCCAAGGCGCGGCGGCGGCCGACTTCAAAATGTTGGCGAAGGTTTTCGGCATGGACGTAAACTGGCTGTAAATGGAATCCGCGGTCGGGTTGAAGGCAATGAAGATCGACGTCCTGACGCTGTTCCCCGATATGTTCAGCGCCGTCATGTCCGAGAGCATGATGTGGAAGGCGCGCGAACATGGACTGCTCGACTTCCGCGTCCACGACATCCGCGACCATGCCGCGAACAAGCAGCGCAAGGTCGATGACAGTCCCTACGGCGGGGGCGGCGGCATGATCCTGAAAGCCGATGTCTTGACGCGCGCCATCGAAGCGATTCGGCAACATGACGAAACGCCGGTCATTCTGATGTCGCCGCAGGGGCGCGTCTTGACGCACCAAGTGGCGGCGGAGCTGTCCCGGCGTGAGCGCCTCATCCTCGTCTGCGGGCATTATGAAGGCGTCGACGAGCGGGCGCGCGAGTTGGCCATCAGCGATGAAATCAGCATCGGCGATTTTGTGCTGACCGGTGGCGAGTTGGCGGCGCTGGTGCTGATTGACGCGGTCGTGCGGCTGATCCCCGGCGTGCTCGGCGCGGAGGGCGCGCAGCACCGCGACAGCCATGCAGATGGCCTGCTCGAAGGTCCGCATTATACGCGCCCGCCCGAGTTCCACGGCTTGCATGTGCCGGCGGTTTTGACCAGCGGGCATCACGCCGAGGTCGATCGCTGGCGGCGGCGGCAAGCGCTGAAACGCACTTGGCAGCGCCGACCGGACCTGTTGGAGACCGCGCCGCTGAGTGAAGAAGACCGCGTTTATCTCGCGCAGTTGAAAGACGAAGCGGGCGATTAAGTCTGCAAGCCGACTCTGTCGCCTTCGGCGAAGGCTAGGGCGCGTCTGTCGCCCATCTCCGGATCGAGCATGGCGGCGACCGTATCCTCGCGGACGACCCGCCCGCTATCAAGCAGGAGAACGCGGCTGCCGACGCGGCGCGCCTGCTCAATCGCGTGGGATACCCAGATCATCGTCAAGTTCGTATGCTCCCGCAGGCGCATCAGCGACTCTTCGACGTGGCTGGTGGCGATTGGATCGAGCGACGAGGTCGGCTCATCAAGCAGCAGCAGCGATGGATTTAGCGCCAGGGAGCGGGCGATGGCCAGGCGCTGTTCCTGTCCGCCGGAGAGGTCGGACGCCGGCTTGTCCGCCAGTTCCGCTTCCAGCGAGACCTGCGCCATCAGATCGAGGATGGCAGCGCGGGAAAGCGTCTCGCCCTGCAGGCGCGCGCCGAATGCGATATTGTCCGCCACCGTGCCTTCGAAGGCGGCGGTTTTCTGGAACATCATGCCGACCTGGCGTCGCAGTTCGGTCACGGGCTGGTCGTAAATGGAGCGCCCGTCCAATTGAATCGCGCCCGTTTCAATGTCGTTCAGCCGGTTGACGCAGCGCAGCAGCGAGCTCTTGCCGCCCCCGCTGGGCCCGATGACGACCAGCAATTCGCCCTCAGCGACATCCAGCGAAATGTCGCGCAGGACGGTCGCGCCGCCGCGTTTGAGCGTGAGGTTGCGGATGGAGAGCTTGGGCATTGGCGGCTCCTCGAGCGAAGGAAGAACGACCTCCCAATTGTAACGCAGAAGGCATCCCGCCCCACCAAGGTCTGTAGGGGCGAGACTTGTGTCGCCCTCCCGCGCCACCAGCTTGCCGTAGGGGCGACTCTGTGAGTCGTCCGCGTCATTTGATCCCATACCCGCCGCCAACCTAACCTGGAATCTCTGCGCCTCTGTGCTTCTGTGGCAAACGACCCTCTGTGCCCTCTGTGTTTCCTCCGTTCCTCTGTGGTGAAGCATTCAGCGACTCGCCCCGTTTTGACGCCCGCTCCGGTCATGGTAGACTTGGACGTGAACCGTCCGCCAAGCTCCAAAAGGGATTCCCATGCAAATGACCATGACTTGCGCCGAAGAATCGCGCGCGCTGGAAGAAACGCTGGCTGGCACATTCAAGCCGGCCGATACCTTTTTCCTGATCGAGAGCAACTTGCCCAAATACGGCGGCTGGAGCGGGAGCATCGTCAAGGCGGCTAGCAGCGCCGGTGAGTTCGCGCCAATTCTGCGGCATCTTCAAGGCCTGCGGCGCGCGAAAATCCTCTTCATTCGCCGGCCGCGGGGCGACGGCAAGAACTTCTTCATCGCCGCAACCAATCAAGATGAACCCAAGATCTACCAGGCCGAGCTGGATGACTACGCCGATCTGCTGGCGCTCGATCTGACGAGCCTGTCGGAAGAGCGCGCGCCACGCCTGCACGGGCACGAGATGGCGCAAATCGACGAGCTCTACACCGTCTGTACCAATGGGCGGCACGATCCTTGCTGCGCCGCTTACGGGACGCCGGTGTATCAGGCGCTGGCCGACCAAGCCGGCCCCGACCGCGTCTGGCAGACGACCCATATCGGCGGGCATCGCATGGCGGCGACGCTGATCGCCTTCCCGCAAGGCATCGTCTACGGGCATGTCGCCCCGCTTGATGTCGAGAGCCTGCTCATGAATCATCGCGCCGGCTACATCTTGACGCACAAATATCGCGGTCGCGGCTGTTACGCGGGCCACGATTTGGACGAAGCGGCGCATCTGGCGGCCGGGGCGGCCGAAGCGGTCGTCCGCGATAGCACGCGCCAATACGGCATTGGGGACCTGCGGCTGACGGCGGTTGCCGACCTGAATGACGGCCGGCGTCGGATCAGCTTCCGTGGCTCGAACGGCGCCTCCGCCGCTGAAGTCGGGACGCGCATGTCCGCGCCGCGGCAGACCTCCTGCGGCGATGAGCCCAAACCGATGCCGCAGCACGACGTGCGTATGCTGGCGGGTATGTAGCGCTTCGCCGGAAACAGCGCCCGAGACAATAGATGAAAGTCAGACCCTATCCTGCGCCGAGAGCGCCCTGGCTGGTGCGCTTGTTGCGGCTGGCGGTTCTCGCCTTCATGGGCGGCTCGCTGCTGGTCCTGCTGCTGCTGGCCGGGGCGCTCGCCTTTCAGATCGCGATTCAAGATCGGGTCGTGCCCGGCGTGCGCGTCGCTGATGTCGAACTCGGCGGTCTGACGCGGGCGGAAGCGCTCGCGGCATTGACGGCGCGCTATCAGGATCTGCAAGACTTAAGCTATACCTTCCGCGATGGCGAGCGCCGCTGGACGGCGACGGCGGGCGAGCTCGGCTTGAGCTTCGCGGCGGAAGCGCTGGTCGAGCGCGCCTTCCGCATCGGTCATCGGGGAGACAGCCGCCGCAGCCTGCGCGAACAAGCCGACGCCTGGTTTAATGGCCTGGCGCTGCCGGCGACGCTCACCTTCGACCCTACGCCGGCGCGAATCTTCCTGCGCGGCATCGCGGCTGAGATCAATCGCGAGCGGCAGGACGCCTCGCTGCGTCTGGATGGCATGACCGTCAGCATCAATCCCGGCCAGGCCGGGCGCGCGCTAGATGTCGAGGCGGCGCTGTTGGCGCTTTCAGCCGCCATTTTGTCCGATGACGGTCCGCGCGAAATCGCCCTCCTCATTGAAGAAAGCCCGCCGCGGGGATGGAATGTCGCGGAAGCGGCCGCCCAGATCGAGACGGCGCTGTCGACGCCGATACACTTGATGGGGACCGATCGCAACGGCGTCCTGCTGCGGCCCTGGATCGTGAGCGTAGAACAGATTCGCGCGGCGTTGGAGGTGACGCTGCACGCGGCCGGCGAGGGAAGGCGCTATCAGGTCGGCTTGGACTTGCGCGCCCTGGAACGCTACCTGGGCACGCTGTCGCCGCCTCTGTCCAAACCGGCTGTCGACGGGCGCTTCGACTTCGATCCGCAGAGCGGGCAGCTGACCGCGCTCTCTTCATCAGCGGAGGGGCGAAAGCTGAATGTCGAGGCGACCATCAAGCGGCTGGAAGCGGCCATATTCGACCCGCTGAATCGGCGCGTGGCGATGGTCTTCGAGCGGATAACACCTCGCTTCCACGAGGGTTTGACGGCGGCGGAGCTCGGCATCACCGAGCTGGTATCGGAGGCGACAACCTATTATTGGGGCTCCTGGCCCAATCGGCGCAGCAATATCGCCCTCGGCGCCGGGGTGCTGAACGGCATTATCATCGCGCCCGGCGAAGAGTTTTCATTTAACGATCATCTCGGCGATATCACCCCGGAAGCGGGCTACCTCGAAGGCAGCGTGATCTTGGGCGGCGCCACCGTCACCGGCATCGGCGGCGGCATCTGCCAAGTCAGCACGACGATGTTCCGCGCCGCTTACGGTGGCGGTTACGCCATCACCGAGCGCAACAGCCACGGCTATCGCGTCGGCTATTATGAATACGCCAATGCCGGGCCCGGTCTGGATGCGGCGATCTGGCAGCCGGAGGTCGACTTGCGCTTCCAGAATAACACGCCCTACCATCTGCTGATCGAGAGCAGTTTCCTGGGCGCGCAGGACGCGCTGCAGTTCCGCATCTATAGTACGCGGCATTGGCGCACCGTGATCGAAAGCGCGATCATCAGCGAGATTGTGCCGGCGCCGGAAGCCAAATTCGTCGAAGCGGGCGACCTGGCCGCCGGGCAGGCGCGGCAGATCGATTACGCGGCCGATGGCGCCGATGTCTGGGTTTACCGCAACGTTTATGATAGCGCCGGCGCCTTGGTCAAGCGCGATCAGCTCTTTACGCGCTACCAGCCTTGGCAAGCGGTCTTCGAGGTGGCACCGGGCGATCCGCGCCTGGAGGTGGAGGAGAATAGAGATGAAGAGCAGGGTGGGGCGGTTGGCTCGAATTAAGCTATCTCTGCGCCAAGCCAATTCTTCTATAGGCTAATGCACGATAGTCGGCAAGGCAGGAAGCGGCGAGAAGCACCGTTTCCGGCTCGCTGCTTGCCTTGCTCATTCCTTATACATGTCGTATGGACAGTTGCGCTTAGCATAGAATGTCTGTCTCACTTTGTGGTAACTTGTAGGTGGGTGTTTGGTGAGATCCGACACTAACCTCTAGACCGCTCTGGACAGACGGGATTAGAGGAAGGCGACGGAACCCGATTAGGGAGCCGTCGGCTCCAAAGGGCTTGCGACTTATACGGCGAGCCCTTTGGCATTTATACAACATTTGGAATTACGTATCAAGCAGCCGGCTGCGCGCGCGCCGGCTCGACGAAACCCTTCAGGATCTTCTCC
>JAPOXG010000011.1 GCA_026707225.1 Chloroflexota bacterium | reverse complement strand
AAGCCACCGTCACATCCTCGTTCAAATACACATCCTGAATCGCGTTGAGCAGGCGCGCGCCTTCGTCCATGGGGCGCTGGAAGGCTTTGCGGCCGCTGATCAGCCCCATGCCGCCCGCTCGTTTATTGATCACGGCGGTTTTGACGGCTTCGGCGAAGTCGTCCGCGCCGCTGGCGCCGCCCGAGTTGATCAAGCCGACCTTGCCCATGTAACCGTTGGCGACCTGGTAGCGGGTCAAGTCGATGGGATGATCGCTGCTCAGGTGACTGTAGATGCGCTCATCCAGCTTGCCGTAAGAGGAATCGCCGCTATTGAGCGCTTGGTAGCCGTAATTCTGCGTCGGCAGCTTCTGCTTAACGATATCGGCGCCCAGCGTCGCGCCAAGATGATTGGCTTGCCCGGTGAGATCGGCGCTGGATTCGTGATTGACGCCGTTCATCGTGAAAGCGGGATTGCGCATATAACACCAGAGCACGGTCGCCAAGCCCAATTCATGGGCGAAGGCGAAGGCTTCCGCCACCTCAACCATCTGGCGGTTGGAATCTTCCGAGCCGAAATAAACCGTCGCGCCGACAGCGACCGCGCCCATATCCCAAGCCTGCTGAATGGTGCCGAACATGATCTGCTCATGCGTGTTGGGATGGGTGACCAGCTCGTTGTGATTGACCTTGACAATATAGGGGATGCGATGGGCATAGCGGCGGGCGGTCATGCCAAGCACGCCGAAGGTCGACGCCACCGCGTTGCAGCCGCCTTCCAGCGCCAGCTCGATGATCTTTGCAGGATCGAAATAAGCCGGGTTGGGGGCGAAAGAAGCGCCGGCTGAGTGTTCGATGCCTTGATCGACCGGCAGAATTGAGACGTAGCCTGTGCCGCCCAGCCGGCCGCTGTCATATATCTGCTGCAAGCTGCGGATGACCTGCGGGCTGCGGTCGCTATCCAGCCAGACGCGCTCGGCAAAGTCGGGGCCGGGCAGCGCCAGGTCTTCGCGCGGGATGGTTTCGCAGCGGTGGTTGAGCAGGGAATCGGCTTCGGCGCCGAGATAATCGGCGATCCTGTCGACGCCGATGTCGGGAGATGCGATTGCCATTGCTACTTCCTTTGGTCTACTCGTGTTAAGTTTGATTATATCAGCAAGGGGCGCTTTTCTCAGCGTCGGCGGGTTGTGTCTCCGCGACGTTCTGTGGTTAAAATAATCAACATGAACGGTGACGAAACCCAAGACGTCCTGCTGCGCCAACTGCGTCAAGCGGCCGAAGCGCGCGACCCAGAGCGCTGTCAATTCTTGCTCAAGAGCCTGCTCATGGACATGGAGTTCTATTCCGCGCTGGCGGTCGTCATCGAGCGAGCGCAGAGCTTTCTGGAGACCTTTGAGCGCTATTACCCCGAGGGGCGGTTCGCGCGGCAAATACTGACGCAGATGGTTACTACCGGCACGGCGCCCTCGCGTCTGCCACCGGAAGCGCAGCGAGACTTCGAGTATCCGGGCGGCGCCAATTACATGAAGGCGCTGTCGGATCTGGCGCATGCCCTGCAGCCCGGTCCGCTGCCGCCGCGGATCGGCTTCCTGGTGGAGGCGGCCGTCAACGCGATCATGGCGGAATTGGTCGAGCATTATTATGGACAGCGCATGGAGGCTTGGCAATTCCTGCGGGCGAACCCGGAGGCGCCCGAAGCGCGCGAGTTCGCCTACGCCTTTTGGACGGACGAGGAGGTGGCACTTCTCGATACCGATCACTGGCTGAGCCTGGCCGACAGCGTTGAGGCGCAGCTTCGGCGTCAGTTGCGCTGACCATTCGCAGATGTTACATTTTCAGTAGCTCCACGCAGGCAAAAATGACAACCGAACTAGGATTTCAATTATCAATACCATCGTACCTTGTACGGGCGAGCGAACTGCAGTGTCTACGCGCAGCGGTGGCTCGCCCACTTTCGCCAAATAAAGCCAACTACGACAATGCATAAATTGCTTGAAACAGGGCCTGGCTGATAAGGAAGTGCGAGATGAGACAAGACGAGTTTGGCTTGGAAGCGCCGCCGGCCGGGCTTTACGATTACAGCGCGGAAATCACCTCTGGCATTGACGGCTTCGGCGGCGTGACCGATGCCGATATCGAGCAGTTTCACGCGCTGGGCTTCCTCGTCATCCACAATGCGATTGATTTGTCAGCCATTGAGGCGGGCCGCGCCGCCATACGCGATCTGATTCTGAACCGCGACAACGACAATATCATGTATGAAGCGGCCGTGGGCGAGCGCTTCTTTGCGCTGCCCGATGAAGCAGGGCTGGACAGCGTGCGCAAGATGATGCCGGTCGTCCCCTATGATGCGCGAATGAAGACGGCATCGGAGAACCCGGCGCTGCTTGCTGCGCTTGGCCGCATCATGGGCGAGCCAGCGGCGCTGTCGCAAGATCAAGCCATGCTCAAGCCGCCGCGGATCGGGCGCGAGAAGCCCTGGCACCAGGATATGGCTTACTTCGACTACCCGACGGAGACGACGATCGTCGGCGCCTGGATCGCGCTGGACGAGGCAACCCCGGAAAATGGCTGCATGATGGTCATCCCCGGCAGCCATCATGAGGGACCGATACCCCACTGGACGCGGCGCGACTGGCAGATCTGCGATACCGATGTGCGTGTTGGCGATAGCGTCGCCGCGCCCTTGCCGCCGGGAGGCTGTCTGCTATTTCACTGCCTGCTGCATCATGGCAGCCCGCCGACGCGCTCGGATCGGCGACGCTGGGCGCTGCAGTTTCATTATTGCCCGGCGAGCGTCAGCCGTCTGCCGGACAGCGAACTTCGCCTGCGCGTCTTCGGGACAGAAGGCAAAGAAGTCACCTGCTAGGCGCGGACGCCAGGGAGACTCCGTGATCTTCGTCCTTTTCATCGTCGCGAACCTGCTGCTGATGGCGGCGCTATTCGCTTTCGGCATGTATCAATTCATGCAAGTTGAGGAAAAGCGCAAACGCAGCCGGCTGCTCACCGATGCCGGCGTCGATATTACTGAGCTGCAAGCCCTGCTGGGCGCCGACAGGCAGGAAGAAGCCATCAGTCGACTGATGAGCGCGGCCGATGTCGACCGCTTCACCGCCGAGTCCACCCTGGCGAAGATAAGCGCCTCATCCGCCGCCGAAAAATCGTAGCGGAAACTCTTGCGAGAATGCGTCTGTAGGGGCGACCCTTGGGTCGCCCTAAACTTGCACACAAGACGGAATGGGCGAGACAAGTCTCGCCCCTACACACTTTCGGCCGCCCGTATATGCGCGAGGATGCGCGCCGCTCGGACGTCCCAGGTATAGCGCTCGATTGCCCGCTGCCGAGCGTGTCCTCCCAGCCGCGTCCGCAAGTCGCCATCGAGGCGCAGTCGATCAATCGCTTCTGACCAGGCGGCCACATCGCTGGGCGGCAGCAGCAGCGCCGTTTCCTCATCCGTCACCACATCAGACCAGGACGGCAGGTCGGAGGCGATGATGGCGCGTCCGGCGGCCATATACTCGAACAACTTGAGCGGCGAGGCGTAGTGGCTGAATCGCGCGCTGGAGGGAAGGGGCATGGCGCAAACATCAAAGGCGCTGAGATAACGCGGCGCCTCATCCGGCAAGACCTGACCGGCATAGAGAAAGCGTTCGAGCGGGGCGCCCAAAGCCAGCCAGCGCCGGCGCAGCGCGTCCGCCATATCAGCGGGACCGCCAACCACGGCGAGACAAACGCCATCGATCGACGCTAGCGCCTCAACCAGTGTGCCAACTCCCTTGTCCAGCCCGAGTGTGTGCAGCCGGCCGACATAACCGACGATGAAGGCCTCTTGCCGCCAGCCGATCTGTTGGCGAGCCGACGCCTGGTCGGGCAGCTGATCGAAGCGCGCGCGGCGGATGCCATCATGCGCGATGATGACGCGGGAGGGATCGGCGCCCCGCAAACGGATAAGATCCGCCTGAAGCGGCGGCGTGATGGCGATGACGCTGCCGACATTGGCGACGGCATGACGCTGCAGCGCCGCGCCTCGTCCCGAAGCGGCAAACTGATGAACTTCGTAAGCTAGCGAGCTTTTCGCTTTCAAGCGCAGCGCCAGCGACAAGACGAATTCATCGCGGCTGTAATAGATATCGGCGCGGGTGAAAAGCAGCAGCAGCAGGCAAACCAGCGCGTAGGACAGCTGCAGCACATAGAAAGCGAATCGGGCGCCGGCGCTACCGGCTGGAAAAAACGGAAAGACATCAATGCAGGGGATGCGGCGAATCTTGAAGTTGGCGCGGACGCCATAGTAGGCATAAGGATCGGCGACAGCGCGCATCTCGCGACTGTTCCAGCGGCGCGCGACCCAAAGCGTCACATCGCAGCCGGCGTCAGCGAAGGCTTCGCAATTCTGCATGATCTGCAAGCCATGCGCTTTTTCGGTCGGCAGGCGCATAAGTGAGATGTAGAGCAGCTTGGTCATGGTCTATGTAATTTAGCCACAGATGTCACAGCAGTTTTGCCAAGAAAGTAGTCCAAAGAATCAGGAACGTGTAGGGGCGACTTATCAAGTCGCCCGAAAACGCGCGCTATCGCTAAGACGGGCGACCAGGTTGGTCGCCCCTACAAGGCTTGTCCGCTACTAGCAGATGAGAGTTGATATCGCTCCGTCTGGTCGTCCA
>JAPOXG010000058.1 GCA_026707225.1 Chloroflexota bacterium | reverse complement strand
CCGAACAAAGCCACAAGTGAAACAGGCAAAGCCTTTTGCGTGGGCGGCGGCTGTGCCGGGCGTGTGTCTACAGTTATCATGCTATGCCGCGCTAGCCCTCTTGCATCTGTCCCTGCGCCATCGCCGACTGCACCAGACCTTCCGGCACCTCTAGCTCGGACCAATCGGCCAGCGTATTCTCCAGTGTTTCTTCGGCGGTGGCGGCGCCGATGATGAACTCGCTCATGTGGCGGAAGAAAACTTCAAAGGCGGCGAAAATCCAGGGCACGGTCTCGGCCCGATTCAGGTTCTCCACCATCGCCGGGAAGTCGTGGCTGTACTTCTCGATCAACTCCGGATCTTCATAGGTGCTCAAGAATGGCGAGCCCACGCCCAGCTCGACGAAGCGCCGTTTCGCCTCTTCCTCAGTGATGTAATACTTGATCCACTCCCAAGCCGCGTCCGGGTTCTCGCTGTAGCCCGATATGAAGAGATTCCAGGCCGACAGGAAGGGGAAGCCCGGACCCGGGAAGGTCGCCGTCGCCCAATTGTCAACCACCAGCGACGAATCCGGATCTTGCGCCGCCGCCCGCACAAAGCTGACCCAGCAGATCATCGTCGCCGCTTTGCCGGTGAGGAAGACCGAATTGGCTTCGTCGATGCTCAAGCCAGTGGCGCCTTCGGGATTGTAATCCAGCAGGCTCTTCAACTGGTTGAGCGAGGCGATGGCTTCATCGTGATCGAGCGCGTAATTGCCCGCCGCATCCACCAGATAGCTATCGTACATGCCCAAGAAGATGGCAGCCGCCTGCTCCGAAGCGCCAAAAGCGAAGACGTTCGGCGCGATGTCGCTGCCTTCAAGATGCATCTCCAGATCGCCCAGCACCGCGATGAAGTCGTCCCAGGTCTCCCAATCGGCGGAAATGCCCGCTTCCTCGAAGATATCGGTGCGATAAATCAGCCCGTAGGCATCGGCGCTGTAGGGGATGCCGATCCTATTGCCGTCAAAATAGGCGGAGGGACCCTGCTTGGTCAAACCCTCGATGAAGGAGCCGCCCCACATATCGCGCTCGATGAAGTCATCCAACGGATGCATCTGGCCCCAAACGCTGCCGATCCAGAAATCGCCCGAAATCACATCGAATTCGCCCGTGCCCGTGGCCAGATCGGTGATGTTGTTCTGCACCAAGACCACGAAGGGCGACGCCACAATCTCGAGCTCGATGCCGGTCGCTTCCTCGAAGCCGGCTTCCAGCTGCTCGGCGCCAACGTCATAGGTGCCCGACTGCATGAAATTGGTCACGATTTCGGCGCCGGCATGGGGCATGTCCTGCGCCAGCGCGCCGGCTGGCAGGAGCAGGGTCAGGATGAGTAGGAGTAGAATTGCTTTCTTCATTTTCTGTACCTCGTTTTCTGTATGTGCGAACAATAGCTTGGCTGAAATCTGCAAGCTGCGAATGGCAATAGGCGCCTCCCTGGCTGCTGGACGGGCTGCAGTCGCGCTAAGTTGATGATGTTGGGATTATAGCGAGGTTGTGCGTGGTTGGCGAATTGTGGGGGCTAGGCTATTTCTTCAAACACTTGCGGGATAATCACGTCCAGCGCCGAATCCAAGTCGCCGGTGAATTCGACGCAAGGCACGTCGAGGTAAGTGAAGACGGTGAACATCCGCTTGTAACCGTCCGGCGCGCCCAGTTCCACCCAATGATGCCCGCGATTGGTCAGTTGGCTTTTGTTCTTATCGGACAGAGTCTGCGCGATAAAGATATTCGAGCGCCGCGCGATGGTGCTGTCGGCGCTTTCGGGATTGCCCTTGCCCATCAGCTTCACTTCACAGAAGAACTGATCGCCAGACTTGCTGAGGAAGTGGAAATCAACTTCGCGCGATTCGCCCGTCAGACCTTTGCCCGCGTAATGGTCTGCCGGGACTTGATACAATTTTGCCAGTGTTAACATAAGCGGCAATTCGAGTCGCTTGCCAAGACCGCTCCAGGCGCCGCCGCGGATTTCAGCGTGTTTGGCTGCTAAGGTGTTGACGACGATGAGGGATTCTGCCAAGGTCAGACTAACGCTAACATCTCGATAGTTTATTGTCAGGCGCAGATTGAGGTCGGCATATTCATTACTAATGAGCGATTCAACGTTCTGTAACAATTCATCATAAAACGCTGGAGCGATTTCCATAATGACTTCGCGAGTGGAACTGCCATAGATATTGACTATCGATTTGGCATTCAACCCCGCGTAAATCGCCGTATCCTTAGCCGAATACTTCCCACCAAGGAAATTCTCTTTGTACCAATCCTCGTCAATTCCTATGCCCTCGATTTTGGTGTAGACGACATCCTTGAAGAATTGCACTGAGAATCTAAGAGAGTCCTCGCTTATCTGTAGAAGCACTGCCTTACGATAATGCTCGCCCTTGAGAATCATTCTCAGAACATTTTGTAGCGCCTCGTTGGCTAGCGGCATTACTCGACATCCTCCTCTGCCATGAGCTTGAATTCATCCGAAGTAACGAATCGCGCGGGAGGATCGGGCAAATTGTTTTGCGACATCGTGTCCTTCATTCTGGCGACATAATCTGATTCTTGCTCTGTCAGAAAAAACTTTCTGTCGAGTCTTTTGGCCGCGAGTCCAAACGTGCCACTACCGGCAAATGGATCGAATACCAGATCGCCCTTATACGAATAGTACTTTATGACGTTGTCACATAACTCATGTGGGAATACAGCGGTATGCACTGGGTCGCTCATTGGGTCGATGTGCCAAAGGTTTGTCGTCTCGAATTCTTCATTTACTTTACTATCCTCAACTGTGGACTTCGGATACTGTTTCATATTCCAATCAATCAATCTTGACGACTTCTTTCGATAGATCATCACGTATTCGGTTATCATGTTTGGTTTGTAACCAAGCGGCTTGCGATGTTGCTGGAAACCGCCGACGCGATTCTTCGCCGACGCTTCGGGTTTCGCCCAAACAATGTCGTCGATAAATTCCCAGCCCAATTCACATACGATATTGTGCAAGTCAAAGGGAATTGGATAGCGGCGGCTTGCATGCTGTCGGCTGAATCTTGGCACGATCACGGGAGACGTGTTGATAAGCAGAAATCTGCCCTCTTTTGTTATCCGATGAACAGCCTCAAAGACTTCGCCTAGAAAATCCAAATACTGCTGGTAGCTCTTGTATATCGAGTAGTCGCGGGCATTGTAATACGGCGGTGAAGTAAAAGTCAGATGTATGCAGCCATCGGGCAACAACTGCATTATCTCCCGTGTGTCTCCCTCAACTACGACGTTCTTCATGTAGTCGGGCGATTGATAGTGCATTCCAAAGTCGGATATTTCGGGTTTCTTTTCAAACTCCGATTGAAGCACGTACTGAATCTGCTCGTTAGGATGTTCGCGCAGGTTGAGCAAACACTGCCGAACGCGTTCCTTGGACTTGAAAACCAGCAGTCCACGCATTGCTTGAAGTACGACCGCCGGGTCCTCATCCTGCAGAAATCTTACCAAGGTTGGAATCGCGCGCTTGTCTCGCATTCTTCCGATGGCGGAAACTGCTTCGCGCCTTACAAGCGAACTTGGATCATTTATCGCAACGTCGCTCAATTGGTGGATATAATTGATGTTCTGGAGTTTCCCGATATTCTTGACCGCCCAGAAACGCGTATCGCGGATCGCGTCACTCAAGAACGGAATAAGGACTTCGCCATCAAATCCCCTGGGCAACCGGCCGAGGTTTTCCAGTATTGCTCTAGCTTCGAGTGAGGTCGAACACGAGCGCAAGCTCGCATGCAGGGCATCAATGTTATTGTCTTTGAAATCGCGCAACTGAGTCTTGGTGAGCATACAGCAGATCTCACTAAAGGTACGGAATGCGAAGTCAATCTATATTATAACAGCACTTGGAACAAATGTGCCAACACATTCAGACCGAATACGCGACCATCCACTCACCCCAACCACACCAACGCACGCTACGATACCCACGGAGTGCGCCTTAGCATTCCCCATACGCCGCGCCGCCGCCATCTTATAATACCTGCGCCATCCACCCTACTCCGCAATCCCGCCCTCGGTCATCGCGTAGGCATCCAGCGCCGCGTCGAGCTCGGCCGCTTCCATCAAGCCCAGCTCCAGCACGACCTCGCGCACGCTTTTGCCCTCCGCCAGCGCCCGCTTCGCCACCTTCGCCCCGTTGTTGTAGCCGATGATGGGGTTCAGCGCCGTCACCAGAATCGGATTCCGCGCCAGCCAACTCGCCGCTCGCTCGCGATTGACCGCCAGCCCGACCATCAGCTTTTCCGTGAACGCGCCGACCGACCCGATCATGACCGTCATCATCTCGTTCAGGTTATGGGCGATGACCGGCATCATCACATTCAGCTCGAATTGCCCGGCCGCGCCGCAGAGGTTCACCGCCGTGTCATTGCCCATCACATGGTACATCGCCTGGTTCAGCATCTCCGCCAGCACCGGATTCACCTTGCCCGGCATGATCGACGAGCCCGGCTGCACCGTGGGCGGGGTCAACTCGGCGATGCCGGTGGTCGGTCCCGCCGAGAGCAAGCGCGCATCGTTGGCGATCCGCGTGAAGTCCATCGCCAGGTTGCGCAGCGCCGCGCTGAAAAAGACCGCGTCCCCCATCGATTGCATCGACTCGAACAAGTCATCGCTCTCGTACAGCTGGATGCCGGTCAGCGCCGTCAGCTTTGCCACCATCCGCCCGTGATATTCGGGATGCGCGTTCAATCCCGTGCCGGCCGCCGTGCCGCCGATGCCCAGCCGCCGCAGCCCCTCGGCCGCGAAGCGCGTCTTGTCCATGCCCCGCTCGATCGCCGTCGCCCAGGCCCCCACTTCCTGCCCCAGCCGAATCGGCACCGCGTCCTGCAAGTGCGTCCGCCCGGTCTTGACCACATCGTCCCACTCGTCCGCCTTGCCCCGCGTAACTTCGACGAAGCGCGCCAGCGTCTCCAGCAGCTCATCCAGCCGCCACAAGACGCCGAGCCGAATCGCCGTCGGAATCGTGTCATTGGTCGATTGCGCCATATTCACATGATCGTTGGGATGGACCGGTTTGTCGCTCGCCTCAATGTCGTAGCCCAGGATCTGATTCGCCCGATTGGCCATCACCTCGTTCGCGTTCATGTTATGGCTGGTGCCCGCGCCCGCCTGAAAGGGATCCACCACAAAATGCTCATGATGACGCCCGGCCAGGATCTCTTCGCCCGCCTGCATAATCGCCTGCGCCAGCTCCGCGTCCAGCAAGCCCAGCTCCATGTTGACCTCGGCCGCCGCCCGCTTGATCAGCGTGATGCTCCAGATGAAGGCCGGCAGCGGCTTCATGCCCGTGATTGGGAAGTTCTCCAATGCTCGCTGCGTTTGCGCCGCATAGAGCGCCTCCTTTGGCACGCGCACCTCGCCCAGCGAATCCACTTCGATGCGATATTCTGTCATGTGGCTAATCTCCCCTCAAGCAGCGCCGCGATAAGCCGCGCCGGACCAAACAAAAAGAGCGCCACCATTGTAGCGCCCGCTGAATTGCTTGAGAACAACTTTCCGCCAACTAGGATGCTGTAGGGGCGAGACTTGTCTCGCCCTCCGCGCATCTCAAGCCGCCTGGTGGTAGAGCTCCGCCACCCTGTCCCAGTTAATCACGTTGAAGAAGGCGGCGATGTAATCCGCGCGCCGATTCTGATAGTGGAGGTAATAGGCGTGCTCCCAGACATCAATGCCGAGGATTGGCGCAAGCCCCTCCATCAGCGGCGTATCCTGATTTGGCGTCGTGCTGACGCTGAGCGCGCCTTGATCGGCTGCGAGCCAAGCCCAGCCGGAGCCGAAGACAGTAGCAGCCGCCGCGGAGAATGTCGCTTTGAATTCGGCGAAGCCCCCGAAGGCGCTGTTGATCGCGTCAGCCAATTCGCCGCTCGGTTCGCCGCCGCCCGCGGGATGCATGATCTGCCAGAAGAGGCCGTGGTTGGCGTAGCCACCGCCGTTGTTCCGCACAGCCAGCCGGATATCCTCAGGAACCGCCTCCAAATCGACCAGGATGTCTTCAATCGACTTGCCGGCCAATTCCGTGCCCTCGATGGCGGCATTCAGCTTGCTGGTGTAGCCGGCGTGATGTTTGCCGTGGTGTATGCCCATTGTGCGCGCGTCAATATAGGGTTCCAGCGCATCTTCGGCATAGGGAAGAGGCGGCAGTTTGAACTTCCAATCATCAGCGAGCGACAAGCCAGACATGGTCACGCCGAGCGCGCCGCTCCCCGCCAGCTTCAATATGTCGCGCCGGCTCAGTCCGCTCTTAACGTTCATAGCCTCTGCCTCTGCCTACTATCGAAAGCGTTTGTTGCTTAGGCTCCCCTCCGGCGGGTCTGTGTCTGCGCGACCCTTGATTTATCGGATGCTCCTCATAGAGATGAAGAGTCGAGGTTGGGGGAGGGGTTAGCTAGCAGCGTGAAGTTCCGCGACCTTGTCCCAGTTGATGACGTTGAAGAAGGCGGCAATGTAATCCGGACGCCGATTCTGATAATTCAGGTAATAGGCGTGTTCCCAAACATCAATGCCCATAATTGGCGTCCCGCCTTCCATCAGCGGCGTATCCTGGTTCGGCGTCGAGGTCACGCTGACGGCGCCGCCATCAGCCACCAGCCAAGCCCAGCCGGAGCCGAATCGCGTGGCCGCCGCTGCCGAGAAAGCCGATTGAAAATCAGCAAAGCTGCCGAAGGCGCTGTTGATCGCGTCAGCCAGCGCGCCGCTTGGCTCGCCGCCGCCATCAGGTCCCATGATCTGCCAGAACAGATTGTGATTGGCGTAGCCGCCGCCGTTGTTGCGGACTGCCGTGCGAATATTCTCCGGCGCCGCGCTGAGGTCGGCCAGGATGGCTTCAATGCTCATGCCATCCAGCGAGGTGCCTTCGATTGCCGCGTTGAGATTGCCCGTATAGGCTGCATGATGCTTGCCGTGGTGGATGCCCATCGTGCGCGCGTCAATATGCGGTTCGAGCGCATCTTCCGCATACGGGAGTGAAGGTAATTCAAAAGCCATGATTCAACTTGCTCCTTTACACTTGAAGCTTCGGACGTTCCCCCCGATATTCTATCACGCCGCCGCGCCGACGCTCCAAGCTTCGCCGCGGCAACGCATGGGAGTTCAACTCAGATTGTACTCCCCCGCGCTTGAATTTCAAAGACTCTTTGCTGCCGATCGTGGGTACGCAGTGGCAAGACGACGATTCTGACTTGTAATTTCTCCGATTGCGCCCAACATAGGCAATCGCCAAGCGGAGAACAGTTCAGCCTTGCATGCCGTCGCCTGACGCCGAGACAACACCCTTCAGAGCCTATATCGTCATCCTGATTGCGATCGTCGCCACCTCGTCGGCCGCCATTCTCATTCGTCTCGCTTTAGACGAAAGCATGCCGCCGCTTCTAATCGCCTGCGCGCGGCTTCTGATCGCCACTGTCGCGCTGACCCCGATGGCGCTTCGCAGATATAGAGAGCGCCTCGCCCGCCTTTCGAGCGATGAACTGAAGCTGATCGCGCTATCAGGGATTTGCCTGGCGATCCATTTCACCGCTTGGGTGACTTCGCTGCAGTTTACGACCGTATTGGTTAGTGTGGTAATCGTATCCACCGGTCCGATCTGGGTGGCGATTCTGGAGGTCATTTTTCTCCATATCCGCCTGTCGCGTCTGGTGGTCATGGGCTTGCTCGTGGCCTTGACTGGCGGCGTGCTAATCGGCATTCCGCTGAATGGAGCGCTCGAAGCCGGGCAAGCCGGGGAGAATTTCGCGGCGACCGCGGCCGGCGCGCTGCTCTCGCTGGTCGGCGCGCTAACGGTCTCTGTCTACATGCTGATCGGTCGCAAGCTGAGGACGAAGCTGCCAGTGATCCCCTATGTCTGGCTGGTATATGGTGTCGCTTCGGTCAGTACTCTGATCGTCATCGGCATCACATTGACGCCAATCAGCGGCTTCCGCCCCCAGGGGTATCTGGTGCTGCTGGCGATGGGCTTGGCGCCACAACTGCTCGGGCATTCGTCGCTGAATTATCTGTTGGAGTATTTCCCTGCGGCCATGGTCAGCATGTTCTCGCAGTTGGAGCCGATTGGCAGCGCCATTCTGGCCGTGATTCTCTTCCAAGAATTGCCGCCGGGCAAACAGATCGCTGGTAGCCTCATCATTATCATCGGCGTGATTCTAGCCAGCCGTGGAGAGATCCGGGCGGCCGATAACGGAGACCGACATGCGGATTAATCTGTCGGCGCCATCCACGACCCATTTATGGATTCTGGTTGCTGTATCGGCATTTGCCTGGTCATTCGGTCCGATCTGCGTCCGTTACGCCTTCGAATATGATATGCATCCGGCCTTGGTTTCATTTGGGCGCATGATCACCGGCGTCGTCATGTTCGCCCCCTATATCTGGTACAAAGGCGCGCGAGAAATCGCTAACATGCCGGCGCGAAGCCGCTGGCTGGCCTTGCTAGCGGGCGCGATGTCCGGCGTCAATATCGTGCTGATGGTGGCGTCGCTTGAGCATATCAGCGTCTTGATCAACCAGGCGTTCATCGCGACCATCCCGATCTGGGTCGCCATTTTTGAGGTTACGCTCTTGAAACAAAAGCTGGGAGCGGCGGTTTGGATCGGGATTGTGGCGGCGCTGACCGGCGGCTTTATGATCGCGCTGGCGACCACGGATGGCCCGGCGATTCTCCCGGGTGGCGATCCCGCCCTGGGCATCGCGATGGCGGTGGTCAGCGCCTGCTCGGCATCGCTCTACATCATCGTGGGTCGCAAAGTGCGCGGCGATGTTTCTTTCGTCCCCTATATCTGGCTGGTCTATGCGGCTGGCGCGATGGTGACCCTTGCCATCATCGCCGTCAACGGAATCTCACTTGTCGGCTATGACCCCCGCGGTTATCTCTGGGTTCTTTTGCTGGCGATACTGGCGCAAATTATCGGTCACGGCGCGCTGAATTTCGTCTTGCGCTTCATGTCGCCAACTACCTTGACAATGACCGCTCAATCTGTGCCCATCTTGAGCGCTATCTGGGCCTTCCTGATCTTCAGAGAAATGCCAACTATCCCGCAAGCTGTGGGCAGCGTTATTCTTGTCTTGGGCGTAACGATTGTGTTGCGTGGTCAGCAGTCGCCTAGAAGCCGCTCAGACTGATGCTGGCGAAATTGGCGGCGCCCGGCGTAATCTCAAAGTCCGGCAGCTCATCCGAAAGAATCAGCGCGCCGGATAACCTGTGCAGCGTCCCATCCCGAACCAGCTCCTGGATGGTGTAATCGACCAGCAGCCGGAAGTCCCGATCATTATAGGGCAGACCAAAAGCGTAATACGACTGGCTGTACCAGCGGTCAGTCAATCGCAGGGCGTTGGGGCTGGCTTGCAAATGCGATACCAGAAGCAGACTGTCGGCGTAAATGGCATTGGCGTTGTTGAATTCAAGCAGGTGAAGAGCGGCGTTGTCTTCGCGCGTTTGGAAAAAACGTACGCTGGCATTGATGCTGTCCGCCCAAGCCTGCGCCCGGTCGCGCGCGCCCTCATCGCCGAGAATGACACCGATGATGCGTCCTCTCAAGTCATTGAAGCCTTGGATGCGCGAGTGCGCCGGCGCCATCAAGCGGTCGCCATGCAAGAGATAGGGAGCGGAGAAGTCCATCGACGCGGCCAATCGCCAGTCCGGTTTCATGCCGGCCACGATGTCCACTTCGCCCTGCGTCAGCATCGAGCTAGCTTCTTCCGGCGAGCCTGTGACGATCTCGACCGCCACGCCCCATCGTCGCCCAAACTCGTGAAGCAGGGCTTCACCGAGCGAAGCAAGCTGCGCTTTGCCGGCGGAAGCGGCTTGGGCGCCGTCGCCTGCGAGGCCCGCTCGCAGCAAGCCCGATTGCCGCATCTGCGACAGAGCGTCGCGAGTTGGCGATGCGAGCGCGCCAGCATACTGCGCCGGGCTAACCGTCTCGCCTATGCCATCCCAAAGCTTCACCGCTTCTTCCGCGTTTTCATTTTCCGGGAAGTATTCCCGATAGAGATGCAGCAGACTTCCATCCTTAGCGAGCGAGTGAATGCTATGGCTGAGTAGGTGTCGCAAGGCAATGTCACGCGGTCGGACGGCGATGGCGCGCGGTTCGCGCAGAACCGCTTCGTCCAGAATACGAACGCGATCGGCGTAATCCGCGGCCGCCCGCAGCAGCGCCTGCTCTTCGGCGACCAAGCCTTCAATCCGGCCATCTGTCAGCGCGGCAAAGGCGCGGTCCAGGGTCAGGAAAAATTGTAGATTCAAGCTCGAGCCAAGCCGCGCGCTCCATAGGCTCAGCGCCTTCTCCGTACGCGTCCCAATGACATAGCCGATGCCATGTCCGCCCAGCTCGCTCAAAGCCTGATAGGGGCTATCCGCGCGAACCATCATCGCCTGCCCGCCCACCAGATAAGTCTGGCTGAATCCGAGATGAGTATCGAGTTCTCGATAGCGAACGAAGGCAGTCGCTATTGCATGTACATGACCACGATTCAGTCGGTCGAGCGCGTTATCGCGCGTCACCTGAATGAATTCCACATCGCTGCCCCATAACTCAACGATGAGGCGAATCAAGTCGATGTCAAAGCCACGCAGGTCGCCTTGCAACGTGAACTCGCTGTAGGGCGGCTTGTTGTAGAGGACGCCAACGCGGAAGGCGCCCGACTCGATAATATCAGCCACGGACGAGGCGGCTGCCTGGCTAGCTGGCGGGTCTACATCGGCTTGACGCGGCACGAGTGTAGGGACGGCGAGCGTGGGAATCGGCGTCGGCCGCTGCGCGCCAGCCGAAGACATCAGCGCGAAAGCCAGCAATGTTGCGCTTACAACGTAAAAGGCTCTCATGCTTGCAGCTCAACGATAAAGTCGCTTGGCGGCGATGTAATCCAGGACATTGTCGGGCACCAGATAGCGCACGCTGAGATCCTCGCGCAGGCGACTGACGACATAAGTTGAAGACAGCCATAAGCTGAGCATCGGCACATCCACAATATCCACCTGCTGCGACAGCCCGGGCAAGATATCGTCGTGCATGTCCGCGGCGATGTCTTCGTCGGCGCGTTTCATCACGGCAAGCCGGCAGCAGGCGTAGAGTTCTTGCGCCCGCTCCCAGGTCGGCAATGAACGCAGATTGTCGCCGCCCATCACGAAATACAACTGAGCCTGTGGGTATTGCGAGCGGATGATCTTGACTGTGTCAGCGGAATAATGGGGACCATTTCGATCGATATCGACGCGCGAAATGCTGAAATGCGGGTTGTCCGCAATCGCGAGCTCCAGCATCGCCAGCCGATGCTTGACTGGAAGGCGAATTTCACCTTTCTTTATCGGGTGGTCAGCAACAGGCACGAAGAGAATATGATCCATTTTGAGGCTTTCGCGGCTGTATTCCGCCAGAATCAAGTGCCCCATCTGCGGCGGATCAAAACTGCCGCCCAGTATGCCGATACGTTGCGCGCTCAATCGAACCACTCCAACTCGAATTCCCCGATGAATACCGTATCGCCCGGGCGAACGCCCGCTTTGGCAAGCGCGTCAACTACGCCCAGCGCTTCCAGCGTCTTGTGAAATCGGAGCACGGCTTCGTCATAATCCCAATAGGTCATCGCCGCCGCTCTTTCGATACGGTCGCCGCTAACATGGTAGGCGCCGTCTTTGACAGCCAATTCGAAAGGCAAGCCGTCATCGTCCAGCTCGTATATCGGATCTTCTTCAATGCTGGACTTCGCTCGGCGCGGCACGTTCGCTGCCTCTTCAAATACGCGCTGAATCAAGCGGGTCACGTTTTCCCTGGTCGCCGCCGAGATCGCTAGCGGTTCCGCAATCCCCAGCGCGATCAGGTTTTCTTTCAGCAATTCCCAGTATTCGCGCGCCTCGGGCAAGTCGATCTTGTTAACGACCACGATCTCCGGTCGCTCAGCCAGCCTGTCGTCGAAGAGAGCGAGCTCGGATCTGATCTGACTGTAGTCGGCCAGCGGGTCATTCGCCGAGCCGTCCAGAATATGCACGATGACGTCGGTGCGCTGCACATGGCGCAGGAAGGCATGACCCAGCCCGACGCCCAAATGCGCGCCTTCAATCAAACCGGGAATATCGGCGAATATGAGGTCGCTATGGTCGTAAACGACAGTGCCCAGATTCGGCTCCAAGGTTGTGAAGGGATAATCGGCGATCTTGGGCTTGGCGTTGCTAACGACCGAAAGCAAGGTCGATTTGCCCGCATTGGGCATGCCAACCAGGGCCACATCGGCGATCAGTTTCAGTTCCAGGTTGAGCCATCGTTCCCGGCCCGGCTCGCCCTTTTCCGCCAGGCGTGGCGCCTGATTGGAAGAGGTCTTGAAGTGGGCATTGCCTCGGCCGCCGCGCCCGCCCGGCGCCACCACCACTTCATCGTCGGCGCGCGCGATATCGGCGATCAGCCCGCCGGTTTCGGCATCCCGCACCACCGTGCCCGCCGGCACGCGCACGATTAGCGTTTCGGCGTCAGCGCCGGTCTTATTGCTTGAGCCGCCTTTGCCGCCAGCTTTGGCTTTGAAGTGAACATGATTGCGGAAAAAATAGAGCGTATTCAGGTTGGCGTCTGCCTTGAGCACGACATCGCCTCCGCGCCCGCCGCTCCCGCCGGAAGGTCCCCCGCGGGCGACATATTTCTCACGGCGGAAAGCGACAATGCCATCGCCGCCTTTGCCACTCGCCACGAATATCTTCGCTTCATCAACAAGCATCTGCTGAACACCAGAATGATGGCGGACTTACTCAGGCATACAAGAATACCTGAGATTGAAACGGGCGTGTAGTCAAAATGAAAACGGCGATTCCCATACGCTCAGCCGGCGGCTAACTATGACATCGATAAAACGTCATTTATAATTCTGTATTGAGCTTGTTTTCATCCCAGATTCTGACATCGTTGCGAATTCGCGGGCGGGATCCACAGAAGGCAATTGACTTGATCGACAGAATCCAGTGGCAAGGGCATGGCAGCTTTGCCATCAACGGCAGGCCTTTTATTCAGATTGCGCCCTGGCGCGTGGTCAAGCGCGAATCGCCGCCCGAGATCATTTTGATCGGCCACGATCATTATGACCATTGCTCCCCCGCCGATGTGGCGAAGATCCGCGGCGAGAATACGGTGGTGATCGGCAACGAAAGCGTCGCCCGCGTTATCGAAGATACGACGGTATTGAGAGAGTGGCACAGCTTGCGCGTTGACCGCGCCAGCATCAAAGCCATGCCGGCTTATTCGTTGAGCGATCCGCGTCACCCGCCCGAAGCGGGAGGCTTGGGCTTCGTGATCTCCCTGGATTATTTCGACATCTACTACGTTGGCGATTCGCAGATCGTGCCGGGGATGGAGCAATTGCGGCCGGATATCCTGCTGCTGCCAATTGATGGCTACGGACGTCTGACGGTTGATGAGGCGCTGCAACTGGTGGAAACACTGCAGCCGCGCTGGGCGATTCCATACAATTGGGGCGGCGCCGGCGAGGAAGCCACTCAACTGGACGCGCAAAGCTTCAGGAGCCGTGTCCGCGGTCCATCGGAAGTCTTGTTGCTGCCAGTGACGCAATAGAAAGCGCCAGGGACCGCCGTCGACAATCAGGCGGCCGAGTCTATCGAGTCGGATAAAGTAATGACGCGACCGTCGCTGGTGTGAATCCGCGGTTTTTCTTCCCCGCGAATGATAGATTCATCGATGACGACCTTGGTGATGTCTTGGCGGCTGGGCGCCTCAAACATGACATCTAGCAAGCATGTCTCGATGATGGAGCGCAAGCCTCGCGCGCCAGTATCGCGTTCGATCGCCATTTCGGCCGCCGCGCGCAGCGCCTCGGACTCGAATATCAAATCCACATCATCGAGCGAAAGCAGATGCTCATATTGTTTGATGAGCGCGTTTTTGGGCTCGACCATGATGCGAACCAGATCCTCAAGCTCGAGCGACTGCAAAGCCACCAGGACAGGCAAGCGGCCAACCATTTCCGGAATCATGCCGTGCTGGATCAAGTCTTCGGGTGAAACTTCGCTCAGCAGATTCGCCGCCTCAGATTCGCCGCTTTCTTGCTGGGCGCCGAAGCCGATCTTGCTCTTCATGCCGATACGGCGTCGGATGACTTCGTCAAGGCCGGCGAAGGTGCCTCCCACGATGAAGAGTATATTTCGCGTATCAATCTGCAGGAATTCCTGATGGGGATGCTTGCGCCCGCCCTGCGGCGGCACGTTTGAAAGCGTGCCTTCCAGGATCTTTAGCAGCGCCTGTTGAACGCCTTCGCCCGAGACATCTCTTGTGATTGATGGATTGGCGTTGGCCATCCGCGAAATCTTGTCGATCTCGTCAATGTAGATGATGCCGCGTTCCGCCCGCGCGATATTCCCGTCAGCCGCCTGTATCAAACGCAGCAGGATATTCTCAACATCTTCGCCCACGTAGCCGGCCTCGGTCAAAGCGGTCGCATCGGTGATAACAATCGGCACGTCGAGGATGCGCGCCAGCGTCTGCGCCAGCAGTGTCTTGCCACAGCCGGTTGGCCCCGCCAGCAGGATGTTGCTTTTATCGAGCTCGACATCCTGCGGCGCGTCAGTCGCTTGAATGCGCTTGTAGTGGTTGTAGACGGCCACGCTGAGGACGCGCTTGGCTTCGTGTTGGCCGATCACATACTCGTCAAGCCGCTCCGCGATCTGACGCGGCGAAAGGGTCAGCTCGAACGCGAAGCTGTCATCGGCCTCAAGTTCGTCGGCGTCTTCTTCTTTCAGCAGGTTGTGGCAGAGCTCGACGCAGTAGTTGCAGATGTAGATGTGTTCGGGACCGGCAATCAGACGCTCAACCTCATCATGACTGCGATTGCAGAAATTGCAGTGGTGCTTGACCGGCGAAAACGTCACCTCAGACCCCTTCCGCTTCGCGCGCTTCGGCAAGCAGCACGGAATCGATCAATCCAAAATCAGTCGCTTCCTGCGCCGTCATGTAAACATCGCGGTCGGTAATGTTTTCGACTTCCGCTTCGGACTTGCCCGTATGTTTGACAAAGATGTCGATGATGCGTTTCTTTAGGCGCACAATTTCCTCAGCCTGGATGACGATGTCGGAAGCTTGACCTTGCGCGCCGCCCAAAGGCTGATGCATGTGGATGGTGGCGTTTGGCAGGGCGAGGCGCATGCCCGGTTCGCCGGCGGCAAGCAGGACGGTGCCGAAACTCGCGGTAATGCCGACCGCAACTGTGCCGACCGGCGCCGAGATTTGCTGCATGCAGTCATAGATTGCCAAGCCTGAATACACGGCGCCGCCGGGCGAATTGATATACATTTGGACTCTGCGGTCGGGTCCCTCGCGCTCCAGGAACAGCAGCTGCGCGACAATGAGATTAGCGATCTGGTCATTGATGCCGGAGCCGACGAAAACGATGCGCTCCTTGAGCAGCAATGAGTAGATGTCATAGGCGCGCTCGCCACGGCTGCCCTGTTCGATCACCATCGGAATAACGTTGTGGAAGGTATTCATTCGCGGTAGGCTACCTTTCGTTGGATTGAGCGGATTCTTGCGTTCGCATCAGGCACTGCCGGTCTCAGTTTCCGCGCATTCATCCTCTGGCGAAGGCGCGTCCGCGGCTGGCGCGTCCAATTCGGCCTGCGGCGCGCTCGCGTCAATCGCATCGCCACTGGCCGGCTCTTCATTGCCGTTGGCGGCATCTTCCTCTAGATAGCGCTGCAGGCGTTCACGGCGTTCGCGCGCCCGCTCGGTATCGGCTGCCGCTCGCGATTCCATGTCTTCAATCAGCGCGCTCGGATCTTCGCCCATACCTATCGCGGCGAGATGGGCATGCAGATGGTTCATGACGAGCTCATTGCGGATGTTGCCACGCATCTGCGGCGAATCAAAGAGTTTGCGAATCTCCGGGTTCGTTCCATAACCGGCGATGACGCTATTGAGACGCAACTCAAGCGCTTCGTCGCTGATTTCTATGTCTCGAACGCGCACAAGCTCGCGCAAAACCAGGCTTTGTCGCAAGCTGTAGACTGCGCTTTCGCGGTATTGCTCGCGCAGATCGTCTTTTGTGCTGTTGGTCAAGCGCAGGTATTCGTCCAAATTGAGCCGCTGCTGCTTCAGGTTGCCTTCGAATTCCCCGATCATTTCGTCTATTTGCTCGGTCAGCATCAAATCCGGATACTCGATTTCAGCGCCATCTACAATCTTCTCCAACACCGCAGCGCTGTATTGCGATCTGGCGTTATCCAGCGCCGCTCGCGCCAGATCATCGTGGATGGATTGACGCAAGCCCGCCAGATCCAACTCTTCATCGCCGCGTTCTCGGCTGGTCCTCCTTGCGAATTCGTCATCCAATTCCGGGATTGAAATCGCCTCAATATCGTTGATCGTAACGATAAAACTGACGCGCCGCCCGATGATCCTTTCTTCGGCATCGTCATCGGGGATCGTCAATTCAAACTGGACATCGCTGCCCCGCTCCGCGCCGATCAAATTCCCGACAAAGCCATGTATGAAAGGATCTTCATTGGGATCCAGAATAATCTGCGTATTTTCATCGTTGACGAAGGTATCGCCCTTCTTTGGCACGTAAGGCGCCGGCTCCTCGTCGGCGGCAGCGCTCTCATCCGCCTCATCGCCCTCGGCGGTCAGCGCGTCTTCGGCAAGGGCGTCAGCCTCGTCAGCGGGCGGATCGCCATCGACGAACTCGCTATCTACAGCTATCGTCACGCGATGCCCCGGTCCGGCCACCTCGACTTCCTCGTCCAGCACCTCGATCTGCCGCATCCGCATCTGTTTTAGCGCCGCGTCGATCTCGCTTTCGCTAACGATGGGCTTTTCAAAATCGAGCCGAACATCCTGATAATCCTGCAAGTCGACTTCTGGCTGCAAGGGCACAGAGAACACGAATGTTGGCGCCGGTTCCAACTGGAAGTCTTCAAAGGCGCCGGGACCATAAGGCGTCACATCGGATTCATCCAGCGCCTGCTTGTACAGCACATCGCCCAGATCATCCAGCGCTTCTTCCAGCACCGCGCCCTCGCCGACTTGCCTCACGACCAATCCGTAAGGCGCTTTGCCCTTGCGGAATCCCTTGATGCGGACCTGGCGCGAAATCTTTCGAGCCGCTTTCCGCTTGGCGTCCTCCAGTTGATCGGATTCAATTTCAATAGTGAACTGAGCTCTGTGGTTTTCGATACGTTCAGTCTGCAGGTTCAAGAGACATTCCTTGCTTCTCGAGCGAACTGCCACGAAACCGACAGCCGCGCGCATACTACATTCAGGCAGAAAATGCAAAGGCGCGAGACGCGCCTATAATGCAAATGCGAGATGAGGAAGGAGGGACTCGAACCCTCACCTCAAAGAGACATGATCCTAAGTCATGCGCGTCTGCCAATTCCGCCACTTCCTCACGGCGAATACGATCGTGAATTATAGTCGCCGGTATTAAGCGCTTCAAGGGGCGATAGCTACTGCAGCTCCACACCGGATACGTCGGAGACATCGCTGCCGCTGACCTGACCCAACACGCTGTTGATGAGCAATTGGGCAAAGCGGAACAGGGCCTGCATTTGCGCGATCCGATCGAGATAGAGCCGCGCCAGAATTTGCTGATCGGGCGGCAGGTCGGCGATGCCCTTGGAAATGCGCTGGCGGTTCTCCTCCATCACCGCAAGCGCGCGCTCGACGTCTCGCAATTCGCGACCGCTGAGGAAATTGGAGAAAATCTGCCAGAAATCAGTCTCAGCCTGATAGAACTTGCGCCGGCCACTCGCGCCGCGGACCCAAACTTGCCGCACCATGCCCATGTGCTCAAGCGAGCGCATATTGGTGCTGACGCTGGCTTTGGATATCCCCAAGCGTCCCATCATATCGTCGAGAGAGAGGGGCTCGGCGCTGAGCAGCAGACAGCCGTAGAGCTGTCCCATGACCTTGTTGAAGCCGAAGTAATCCGCCAGTTGACCCAAACCGTCCAACATGCTGTCATGCACGATCTGCAAGTCGTTGGCCAGCTGCCGGCCGTTGGCGCTTTTTTCTCCCGCGTCGGTGGACATCGTCAAGGTCCTGGTCGCTTCGCGCCGTCATTGTAGCATTGCCTCCCAGCGCTTTCAAGCGAGCCAGAGACCGACTCGCTCGCTGGATGATAGTGGCGGTCGGCAATGAGCGCCGCGCTTATGGTCAGCCCCGCTTCGCTAGCGCGTCCGGCAGCGCAATGGTAAGATGATGATAGTAGAAAGTTTCACAAACACAGCCATAGGTCCCCCGCTTGATGTCGGCAAAGTCGCAGGCAGAAATCCCTGATATTGTCATTGGTCGCTTGCCGCTTTATCTGCGCGCGCTGCGCCGTTTACAGCAAGAGAACAAGTCGGTCACTTCTTCGCACGAGTTGGGTCGGCGGCTCGATATCAGCTCGGCCCAGATTCGCAAGGATCTGTCGCACTTCGGGGGCTTCGGCAAGCAGGGCACGGGCTATCAAATCGAGTACCTCATCGACAAGCTGCAGGATGTGCTGCAGGTCAACCAGGAGTGGATGGTCGTTGTGGTTGGCGCCGGCAATCTGGGCATCGCCATTTCGCATTATCGCGGCTTCCAGGATCGCGGCTTTCGCATCGCCCATCTCTTCGACATCAGTCCTCATAAAATCGGCCAGCGGGTCGGCGAATTCGTCGTGCAACCCGTTCATTCAATGCATAAGATCATTCGCGATGAAGGCATCAAAATCGCCATGCTGGCGGTGCCGGCGGAAGATGCGCAAGCCGTGGCCGATCAACTGGTGGCAGCTGGCGTGCAGGCGATTCTGAATTACGCGCCGATCAATATCAATGTGCCGCCTGATGTACAGATTCAGTATATTGACCCGGTGACGCGCCTGCAGCACATGACCTTCTATCTCGATGGATAGCATCGCGGATTTCCGCCATTTCGCCAGTTCCAGCCGGAACTAAAAGTGGTTGGTCTGCGCCAGCCTACGCATGATCGCCGGGTCTTCCAGCGCCTGACCACAGCCAACGACCACGTTGATGAGCGGGTTATCGGCTTGGTAAACGGGCACGCCGGTTTCCCGCGTGAGGTAGCTGTCGATGCCGCGCAGCAAGGCGCCGCCCCCGGTAAGAACAATCCCGCGATCAATGATATCCGAGGACAACTCCGGCGGCGTGGTGGACAGCACGGCTTTGACGACGCTGGCGATTTGCCCAAGCGGCTCGGCCAGCGCTTCAACGACTTCGCCCGTTGTCACGCGAACCGTGCGCGGCAGGCCCGAAACATTGTCGCGCCCTTGAATCTCCATCGTCATTTCTTGCGGCTGATCAACCGCAGCGCCGATTTGAATTTTGATCGCTTCGGCGGTGGGCTGGCCCACGGTCAAATTATATTTGCGGCGCACATAGCTGATGATGCCATCGTCCAGCCGCAAGCCACCGATGCGGCCGCTCTCCGCCCGGACGATGTTGTTCATGGTCAGGACGGCCGCCTCGGTGATGCCGCCGCCGATGTTGACAACCATGCCGCCGGCGGGCGTGCTCACCGGCAAGCCAGCGCCTAAAGCTGAGGCGAGGGGCTCCCACATTAACTGAACTTCGCGCGCGCCAGCGGCCAGTATCGCCTCGCGGACGGCGCGTTTCTCCACACTGGTGGCGCCATAAGGCACGGACACCATCACCGACGGGCGAAACAGACGAATCCGCCCGGCGATTTTGCCGAAAAAATACTCCAGCATCGCTTCCGTCACTTCATAATCGGCGATGACGCCGTTCTGCAGCGGACGCATGACCTGGATGTCTTCGTCGTCGACCCGTCCCAGCATTTCGCGCGCCGGGTTGCCGAAATCAACGATGCGCTCTTCTTCCGCCAGCAAAGCCACCAGCGACGGCTCCTGCAAGACGATGCGACCGCTGTCATAGATCAGGACGTTGACCGTGCCCAGATCGACGCCAAGCCGCTTTCCGAAGCGCGCCATGGGCTATTCCAATCTCCTCACGGGCGACCCACAGGCTCGCCCCTACAGATATATCAAAGCGCAATCTCTATTTTACAGCAAAACAGAAAAACCGGACCGCGTTGGCGGTGCCGGGTGGATGTCAATTGGGATTAGGGACCTGGAGGTTTGCGCGATCAGACTTCGTCGCTGTCTTCGTCAAGTATGCGCAAACCCGAGCCGCGGCTGCGGATCTTCTGGCTAATGCGAACAGCCAGGTTCGCCCGCCGCAGCGCCATCAGCGCGTCGCGGTTTTCGGCTTCGGTCGGCGCCTCATCCAAAGCCTGCCGCGCATGTTCGCGCGCTTCCTGCGCCCGCTCGAGGTCCAGCGCAAAAGAAGACTCGGCCAGGTCAGCCAATACGACCACTTTATCGGGCCGCACATCGACAACGCCGCCATAGATCGCGAATCGTTCTTCGGCGGCGCCTTTGCGCACGACCAATTCGCCGTAGGTCAGGGTGGTCAGAACCGGCGCGTGATTGGGCAGCACGCCCATTTCGCCCTCGACGGCCGGCACCATGACGATGTCGGCCTCCGGTTCCTCAAAGATTCGACGCTCTTGCGTCACCAGCTCAACGTGAATCGGCATGGGCGCCTCCTAAGCGGCGTCGCGGCTTTCGAAGCGTTCCAGCACGTCTTCGATACCGCCGCACATGTAGAAGTCCTGCTCCGGAATGTGATCGACTTCGCCGTCCAAGATCATACGGAAGCCGCGGACGGTATCTTTGATCGACACATAGCGACCGGCCTGCCCGGTAAACTGCTCGGCGACATACATGGGCTGGCTGAGGAAGTTTTCCATCTTGCGCGCGCGCGCCACCAATACCTTGTCGTCATCGGATAGCTCTTCCACGCCGAGAATGGCGATGATGTCTTGCAAGTCTTTGTAACGCTGCAGCACCTGCTGCACCTCCCGCGCCGTGCCGTAATGATCCTCGCCAACGACCTCCGGCTGCAAGATGTTGCTGGTGCTCGCCAGGGGATCGACAGCCGGGAATAATCCACGCGCGGCAATCGAGCGTTCCAGCGCGATTGTGCTGTCCAGATGGGTGAAGACGGCGACCGGCGCCGGATCCGAATAATCATCGGCTGGCACATAAACCGCCTGCATTGATGTAATGGAGCCGGACCGCGTCGAGGTAATGCGCTCTTGCAGCATGCCCATTTCTTCACCGAGGTTGGGTTGATAACCGACGGCTGAGGGCATCCGCCCCAACAGCGCCGAAACTTCCGCGCCAGCCAAGGAATAACGGAAGATGTTGTCGATGAAGATGAGCACGTCTCGACCCTGATCGCGGAAGTACTCGGCCATGGTCAAGCCGGAGAGACCCACGCGCAGGCGCACGCCGGGCGGCTCATTCATCTGCCCGAAAACCATCGCCAGCTTGTCGAGCACGTTCGCTTCTTTCATCTCGTGATAAAGATCGGTGCCTTCACGCGTGCGCTCGCCAACGCCTGCGAACACTGACAAGCCGTCATGCTGCGTCGCGATCGAATTGATCAATTCCTGAATCGTCACTGTCTTGCCAACGCCGGCGCCGCCGAAGATGCCGGTCTTGCCGCCTTTGGTCATGGGCGCGACCAGGTCAATTACCTTCATGCCGGTCTCGAAGACTTCAATCGTCGGCGACTGATCTTCAAAAGACGGGGCGTCAGCGTGAATGGGACGGCGCTCAGAGGCATCGGGCACCGCTTCTCCCATGTCGATCGGGCGGCCCAAAACGTTGAAGATGCGGCCTAGCGTCGGCTCGCCCACAGGCACGGCAATCGGCTGGCCCGTCGCGTATGCCGCGGCGCCGCGGGCGAGCCCGTCGGTGGAGTCCATCGCCACGGTGCGCACCGCGCTCTCGCCCAGGTGCAGTTCAACTTCCAGAATCAGATTGTCTTCGTCTTCGCGCGGGACCTCGACCGCGTCGAAGATATCCGGCAGTTCGCCCGCTGGAAATTCAACATCCACTACGTTGCCCAGCACTTGGGTGACTGTCCCCTGGTTATCCGCCATTGCAATTACTCCTTAATCGTTTGCCAGGATTGCCGATGCAAATCGCCTGCCTCAGGCGTCCTGCGGCAGTTCTCGCATTTCGTTTCCGGCTAGAATATCGGCGGCGGTCTTGTCAATCGCCTGCTGCAAAGCATTGGCGCCGCCAACGATATCGAGAATCTCGGCCGTGATCTCCGCTTGACGGGCTTTGTTGTATTGAAGCGTCAGGTCCGCGGTGAGCTGCGTCGCATTATCGGTCGCGTTCTTCATCGCCGCCATCCGCGCCGCATGCTCGCTGGCCTGCGCTTCCAGCAGCGCCTGATATAGCTGCAACTCGGTGAAGCGGGGCACGATTTCGTCGACAACAGCGGTCGCGCTCGGTTCATATTCGTAGTTCTGCGCGCCTTCGGTGACGGTCGCGACATCTTTGACGAATTCGGCGGCGACCTGCTCGGCGACGGTATGAGTCGTCAGCGGCAGCCAGCCCAGAACCGCGGGACGCTGCGCCAGCATATTGATGAAGTCGGTGTAGGCGATGAGCACTTCGTCGACATCGCCATTGAGATAGGCGTCCATAGCGATGTGAGCAATCGGCGTGATATCGGAAATCTTGGGTTCGGCCAACATATCGGTGAAGGAAGCGACGATATTGGCGCCAAGGCGCGCCAGCGAATCCCGTCCTTTTCGCCCTACGGTGACGTAATCGACCGGCTTGCCCAGCCGCGTTTCAAAGCGCTGCGCCACGCGCAGGATATTGGTGTTGTAGGCGCCAGCCAGCCCGCGGTCCGAGGTGATGACGACGACCATGACGCGGTTGATTTCTTCTCGCACGGTCAGCAAGGGATGCAGCGGCAGGTTTTTGCTGGCGGCTTGCACATTGATCAGAATCTCCCAGGCTTTCTCGGCATAGATCCGGCTGGCAAGCACACGCGCCTGCGCCCGGCGGACGCGCGAAGCTGAAACCGCTTCCAGCGCCCGCGTGATTTGGGCGATGTTTTTGACGCTGCGAATGCGATTCTTGACTTCGCGAAGCGTTGGCATCTAGCGTCTCCTTTCTAATGCGGACGGCGACACTAGGACCAAGCCTCGTTAAAGGTCGAGATGGCGGTATCCAGCTTGTTCTGAATCTCATCGCCGGCGCGCTCGTTTCGATTCTCGCGGATGAATTCGCCTGTATCGGAGAATTGCGTGCGGAAGGAGCGCAAGAATGCTTCTTTCCAATCCAGCATCCGCTCAACTGGAACTTCGTCAGTCAGACCGCTGGTGCCGGCGTAGGTCAGCGCCACCTGATCCTCGAGCGAAAGTGTCTGATACTGCACCTGTTTGAAGAGCTCGGTCAAGCGCAAGCCTCGGTCAAGCTGCTGCTGCGTCGCCTTGTCCAGGTTGGAGCCGAATTGGGCGAAGGCAGCTAAATCGCGGAATTGCGCCATCTGCAGCTTAAGGCCGCCGGCGACATCCTTCATTGCCCGCGTTTGGGCGGCGCTGCCGACGCGGCTGACGCTGATGCCGGTGTTGAGCGCCGGGCGCAAACCAGCGTTGAAGAGCTCCGATTCCAGATAAATCTGACCATCTGTGATCGAGATCACGTTTGTGGGAATGAAAGCCGAGACATCACCGAGCAGCGTTTCGATGACCGGCAGCGCGGTCAAACTGCCGCCGCCTCGCTCATCGCTCAATTGCGCGGCGCGCTCCAGCAAGCGGCTGTGCAAATAGAATACATCGCCCGGGAAAGCCTCGCGCCCCGGCGGCCGGCGCATGAGCAGCGACACTTGGCGATAGGCGTTGGCGTGCTTGGACAGATCATCGTAGATTACGAGCGCGTCTTTGCCATTCTCCATGAACCACTCGCCTATAGCGCAGCCGGAATAAGGCGAAAGGTACTGCAGCGCCGCCGCGTCAGAAGCCGAAGCCACCACCAGCGTGGTGTAATCCATCGCCCCTTCCCGTTCCAGCGTCTCGCGGATGCGCGCCACCTCGCCGCGGCGCTTTCCGATGGCGACGTAGATGCAATACATGTCTTCGCCCTGCTGGTTGACGATGGTATCGAGAGCCAGAGCGGTCTTGCCCGTCTGACGATCACCGATGATCAACTCGCGCTGACCGCGGCCGATCGGGATCATGGTATCAATCGCCAGGATGCCCGTCTGAACCGGACGATCCACGCTGCGGCGTTCCATCACGCCAGGGGCGATGCGCTCGATGTTGTAGTATTCGTCGAATTGCACCGGACCGCGGCCGTCAATCGGCTGGCCCAAAGCGTTCACCACGCGTCCGACCAAGCCCATGCCAACGGGCGCCGAGGCGATGCGCCCGAGCGCGCTGACGGCATCGCCCTCCTGAATGTCATCGTAAGCGCCCATGATGATGACGCCGACATTGTCTTTCTCCAGATTGAAGGCGATGCCGGCGATGCCATTTTCAAATTGCACCAGCTCGTTGTAGCGCACATTGTCCAAGCCCGAGATGCGCGCGATCCCGTCGCCGACCTCTTCCACATAGCCGACCTCGACTGATTCGAGCGCCTCAAGCTCAATGTCTTGGATTTGTTCCAGGATCGAATCGTAGATGTTGTCTGCCATTCGCAGGCTCCTTGCCTAACTTAATGCCTTCGCTTTGAATCTCGCTCCCCTATGGGAGCCAAACCGGTATCAAATGAACCAACGCCGTCGTGTGTGCAACTCTCGGCAAACGCGTCCACTTAGTTGTTACTTCTGTGCCATTCTAGCCCAAAGCCGGGCGCTTGTCTATATTTTCACAATCGGATTTCGGCGCGAATTCCTCGGGTTAAATGGCGCTGCTCTTATCTTCGCGGATAAATGAGACGGTTGCCCTCATTCGGGCTTTGAACCTAATGCCTGCGACCGGCGATAAGCCGCCCAGACGCCCTCCGAAAGCACCGTTCGCAAGCCGCCCTTTTCCATTTCGTGCAGCGCGGCCGCGGTCGTGCCGCCGGGGCTTGTCACTTGATTGCGCAGCTGCGCCGGATGCAGGCCGGATTGCTGCGCGTAGAGCACAGAGCCGAGGAGTGTCTGTTCCACCAGCTTTTCGGCGTCTCGCCGGGCAAAGCCCATGTGCACGCCGGCATCAACCAGCGCCTCCATGAACATGAATACGTAAGCCGGTCCGGAGCCGCTCAGCGCGGTCGCCATATCAAGAAAGCGCTCATCGGCCGCGTATATGTGCTCGCCCATAGCGCCCAGCAGCGCCTCCGCCTGCGCGCGCTCCTCGGCGCCGACCTCCGGTGAAGCAGTCCAGACAGTGATCCCGCGCCCGATCTGCCCCGGCGTATTGGGCATGGAACGCACCACGCGCGCATTGAGAAGATTTTCCGAAATCGTTTGCAGCGGCACGCCGGCGACAATGCTGAGGATCAGCCGGACGCCGTCGACCTGCCCGCGCAATTCGGGCAGAACAGCTCCCATCACTTGCGGCTTTACCGACAGCACCAAGACATCGGCGGCGCGCGCCGCTTCGGCATTGTCAGTGGTGACCTCGATGCCGTAACGTTCGCGCAGGGCAGCCAAATGCTCGCCCCGTGGATCGGCGGCCACGATGTTTTCCGGCGCCAGCAAGCGCTGCTTGAGCAGTCCTTTGATCATCGCCTCGCCCATCACGCCCGCGCCGACAAACACTGTCTTTTCACCGTTGAAAGCCATAGAGATACCTTAGTTTCTTCGCTCGTCTTCGTCAAAGTGGCGGCTGAGCAAGTAGAAGCTGCGCCGCCTGTTTTCAAACTGCCCGCTGACAAAATCAGTGACGATATAGTCGGCCGCGAACATGCGCGGAAAGACGTCGCGGATATGATAGCGCCATTCGTCGGCCAGGGCTCGATCAGCCGCTTCAAGCGAGCGGATGTCTCCCGGGATTTCGATCAGGGCAAATGTCGAGCTTGGCACATCGGTCATGGGCCGCGGCTTGAGCCAGTTTTGTGATTCCGCTGCCCGATTGACGATCGGCGCATTCACAGCGAAATACTGTTGCAGCGTCAGCGCGCTGCCGGCGCCTTTCGCGCGTTCCTTGACGCGCCGCTGCGTCACCCACCAATCAACCACCAGCCGGTCAGACCGCAGGCTCTCCGCCTCATCCAGCCCGAAGAAGTTGGTCTCATATCGATGGATTACGCCGCCCAGTTTGCGAATGTTGAGATGCGCATTGGGCGCCAGCAGCGGGTCAACGGTCCAGGTCACCAAGCGAATCGCATGCTTGACCGCCAGATCGCGCTGCGCCATTTTCAAGCGGAAGCCGATATTCCGCCCCCGATAAGCCGGCAGCACGACCATGCGCTTCGACATGATAAGCAGATTCGCCATCGCCGGTCTGGCATCGGGCGAATCAATATCGATATCGGTGCCGATGAATCCGATCACCAAGCCCACGAGACAGTCACCGTCAAAGGCGCCCAAAACGTGCCCGCCATAATGCGAGATCGAGTGAAGCATGTGCCGCGGCACCAGATTGGCGGCGTCTTTTCCCCAATAGGACTTCTGCAATTCGACCGCTTGATCGTGCTCCGCCGCGCTCAGCAGGCGTCTGATTTCGATATTGTTCATAGGTTGGTCCTGCGCGTCATACCGGACGCGGACGCCGCCGGAAAGAATCGCGCAACAGGCTGAGGAAATGCGCGCGTTGCGGCAGATAATTTAGCAAGGTGGATTCAAATCGCCGCGGCTGGAAACCGAAATGATCGTAGGTGCTGCCCAGGGGAGCTGTGCGGTTTGCCGCCAGAATATCCAGCCACTGCGCCGTGATGAGCGAACGCGGCAAAACTCGGCTGTATACCGCGGTGATCCAGCGCAAGAGGTAGGGGGGGATGCCGATGACAAGGCGCCGCATTCCGGTGACGCGCATGACCGTCAAGATGAGATCACGCAAGGACAGGTATTCGGGACCACCAATCTCGACGGTTGAATCCACCAGCCGAACCCGATCAAGGCTACGATAAATCGCTTCCACCAGATCGTCAATATACAGGGGATGCAGGACAACCTCGCCATGCCCCGGCATTAGAAAGAAGGCCGGGTTAATGCGCAGCATGCTCGCGATATGATTGACAAAAGCGTCATCGGGCGCGAATACGACGCCGCTTCGAATCACCGTATAGGCAACGCCGCTATTGCGCAAGAGGTCCTCGACTTCTCCTTTGACGCGATGAAGGGTATAAGCGGACGATGGCGCGGCGCCCAGATGGCTGAGCGTGATAACCCGCCCGACCCGCGCCGCCCGCGCGACCGTCGCCAAAGCGCGAGCGCCCGCCAGCTCGACCTGTTCCAGATCGCGGCGGCGGCCCCACCACTGCGCGTTTTCCAAGTGGATGACGGCGTGGCAGCCGGTCACCGCGCGGAAGAACGCTTCTTCATCAGCGACCGTGCCGACGAAGAGCTCCGGCGCTTGTGGATCGCCAGTGTCCCAAGGCAGGCGCCTCAGCCGTCTTTCTGGCAGCAAAACACGCGTCGGCACGGACTCTTGCATCAGCCGCTGGACCAGATACCGCCCTACCAGCCCGGTCGCGCCAGTTATCAAGATCATCGTTCGTCAAGTATCCCGTAGAATGATTCGCCCCTGCGCCCGCGTTTCCCGCGTGGGATAATGAAGGGCGTATTATAGGTGGCATTGCGGCGACTGTAAAGCAACGGAAAGGCGCGCGCAGTGTTACAATGAATGGAGAGCGGCGCAGCGGAGCCCGCAACGCGGGGAGGCTGTTTGGACAAGAAACGCATAGTCATCACCGGCATGGGCATCATTTGCCCGACCGGCAACAATGTCGCCGACGCCTGGGCAAACACCGCGTCCGGCAAGAACGGCATCGGTTATATTACACGCTATGACCGTCAATTGACGCAGAATCAACTGGCCGGCGAAGTCAAGGGTTTCGACCCGGATGCGGTCTTCGGCCGCAAAGAGGCGCGGCGCCTGGACCGCGTCGCCCAATTCGCGCTGGAAGCCAGCCGGCAAGCCATGGAAGACAGCGGCTTGATGATCACAAGCGACAACACGTACGACGTTGGCTGCATCATCGGTTCCGGCGTCGGCGGCATCAATTCATTTGTTGAATCACAGCAAGGCATCGACAAGCGCGGCCATCGGGGCATCAAGCCGATGGCGATCCCCAAGATATTGAGCGACAGCTGTTCCGGCGCGGTATCCTTGAACTTCAATCTGCGCGGACCGAATCATTGCATCGTTACCGCCTGCGCTTCCGGCAACAACGCGATTGGCGAGGCTATGCACATCATCCGGCGAGGCGACGCGTCAGCCATGGTCGCGGGCGCGTCAGAAGCGGCCATTGTGCCGCTGTGCGTGGCTGGCTTCAACAATATGACCGCGTTGAGCCGCAACGACGATCCGGAGACCGCCTCGCGCCCATTTGACTTGAATCGGGATGGTTTCGTACCCGGCGAAGGAGCGGGCGCGCTCGTCCTCGAGGAGCTGGATCACGCGCTTGAGCGCGGGGCAAGGATCCACGCGGAATTGTTGGGATACGGCCATACATCGGATGCCTATCACATCACCGCGCCGATGGAGAGCGGCGAGGGCGCGGCCAAGGCCCTTGAGTTTGCCTTGAGAGACGCCGGGCTCGCGGCGGACGATATCAATTACATCAACGCCCACGGCACCAGCACGCCTTTGAACGACCGGGCTGAGACCAATGCGCTCAAGCGGGCGCTGGGCGAAACCATTTACAACATCCCGGTCAGCTCGACGAAATCCATGACGGGCCATCTCCTCGGCGGCGGCGCCGCGATCGAAGCGATATTCTCGATTATGGCCATCCGCGAAAATTTCATCCCGCCGACCATTCATTTGGCGGAACCGGATCCCAGTTGCGATCTGAATTACGCGCCCAACACCGGCTTCCAGCATGAAGTCAAGAATGTCATGTCCAATGCATTTGGCTTTGGCGGACACAATGCCGTAGTGATATTTGGTGAATATCGGGACAATGGCAACCTTTGAGAAGAGCGGCAAAGCCAATCCAGCGGCGGCAGTGCGACACGCGCATGTCATCGGCTGGGGCATGGCAGTGCCGGAAACAGTGATGACCAACGATGATCTGTCGTCTTTCGTAGACACCAGTGACGATTGGATCTTCGCTCGCACAGGCATCCGCCAACGTTTCATCGCCAATGAAGGCGAATCGACGGCGACGCTGGCTTATCGGGCGGCGCAGCATGCCTTGGAAGTGGCTGACATTCTGCCAACGGACCTCGACCTGATCGTGGTCGCAACCGCCACGCCAGAGAATATATTTCCCAGCACGGCAAGCCTGGTGCAAGATTGGCTGAACGCGCATGAGGCCGGCGCCTTCGACTTGAGCGCCGCCTGCTCCGGTTTTGTTTACGCCCTGAACATGGCCTCCGATTCCATCCGCGCCGGCTCTATCAATGCCGCGCTGGTCATCGGCGCCGAAACTATGAGTCGGATATTGGATTGGCAGGATCGCAGCACCTGTATCCTCTTCGGCGATGGCGCGGGCGCCGTCATCCTGCGCGCGAGCGAAACACCTGGCGGCGTACTCTCGAGCGTCTTGCGCTCTGATGGCTCAGGGGGCGACCTGTTGGCGATTCCCAGTGTCGGCAGCATCGACGCCAACGAGTCCCGCGCCGGCGCCAATGGCAGCAAGCTCTACAAGATGTCCATGGCGGGCAGCGAGGTATTCAAGTTTGCCACGCGCGTCGTCAGCGAGAGTGTGGAACAAGCCTGTCAAATCGCTGGCGTCAATGTGAGCGACGTCAATCTGGTGATTCCCCACCAGGCGAATCTGCGAATCCTGCAAGCGGCCGCGCGCAAGCTCGGCATCGACATCGAAAAATTCATGAGCAATGTCGAGCGCTACGGCAATACATCGGCCGCCTCCATCCCCATCGCGCTCTGTGAAGCGATTGAGCAGAGACGGATTCAGGACCAAGATCATATTGCGCTGGTCGGTTTCGGCGGCGGCTTGACCTGGGCCTCCATGATCATCCGTTGGGGCATCTCCAAGCCGAGCGAGCAGCATGGTTCGCTTCTCAATCGCCAGCGCCGACACGTGCAATACCGCATCGCCAAATGGCGTTCGCGCTCCCGCCGCTGGCGCCGCCGCGTCAACAGCAAAGTGCGCGACCTGAAGGCTTGAGCGGCAACTCCCGGTTCAAATTCACGGCCTGGATTCCCAACTGGAAACATCCATTGGCTTTGCCCAGCGGGGAATGCTTGGGTGGGTTAGCGAACGGGCGTCAGCGTCGGCAGCGGTTCCGAAATATAGATATGAACCATACATGAGGCTTTGAGCGCATTGGTGATGTCGAAGACCATCAGGCGAAACTGATATTCGCCGGCCTCGTAAGGCGCAGGCACGAATTGGCCAAACTCCGCCCGCTCTCGCACTTCCACGTGCTGTTCGTCGATGACTTGAAAGCTGCCCAAGGTGCTGGGACCGTTGATCTCGATTGAAGCGTAAGAAAACTGATCAGTATAGACGGTGCCGATCACGGGTATTGGCTGGAATACGCGCATGCCATTGCCCGGAATCAACAGTTGGGCTTCGGCATTGTCGCAGCCTTGCGGCGGATCCGACGGAATGATCGTGCCCACAGGCGTTGGCGTTGGCAACGGCGTGGCTTGAATCTGATTGGCCGCCCCGGCTGAACGCGGCAGGGCGACTGGATCAATGCCGAGATCGGATGCAGGCGGCGCCGGGACAGGCGTTTGAAAATCGCCATCGTCGAACCGCGCCTCAGCAACAAGCGCTTCGATCTGGCGATCTTGCAGCAGCTCAGGCACGATCACCGCTTGTACGCCGGCGACGATGACAGCCAGTTCCAGCAAGAAGATGATCGCCGTGATGGCGTTTGTTCGCCGATAACGCGAAAGTTCGCGTTCTAATTCAAAGTAAGTGGAACGGTATTCTTCCCCATGTATGATGTACCGCCTCAGCGCAAACAAGACGCCAGCGGCGATCAAGAAATAGATGCCGATGGCGACCTGGTCGATTAGCGCGATAACGGCTGTCATATTGGGAAATTGCTGAGCAGACCTTTCAGTATCGTGATTAAGCGCGGGACGATGATCTTGCCCGCCTCCAGGACCTCTTCATGATTGGTTTCCAGCTCGGTGTCGACCGCGTCGATGGTCTGGTTGGTGATGCCGGAACAGGCCAAAACACGCATGCCGGCGTGACGGGCGACCAGCACTTCGTTGACGGTTGACATGCCCACCGCATCGGCCCCCAAAGCGCGGACCATTCTTATTTCCGCCGGCGTCTCGAAGAAAGGACCGGACAAGCCGACATAAACGCCGCTATGCAGTGGAATATCATGTTCGCGCGCCACTTCCAGCGCCCGCTGCCGAAGCCGCCGATCATAAGCCTGCGACATGCCGACGAAACGGAGGCCGAGCGCCTCATCGTTCGGCCCCATGAGCGGGTTTGCGCCCGCCATCCCAGGCAGATTGATATGATCCTCCAGCAGCATGAGATCGCCGACTTGATAGCGCTTGTTCACACCGCCGGCCGCGTTCGTCAAGAGCGCGCTATGGATACCCATTTCCTTCATCACGCGTATGGGAAACGTCACCTCGGCCATCGTGTAACCTTCGTAGAAGTGGGCGCGCCCCTGCTGTACGGCGACAATCTGCCCTTCTAATTCCCCAATGACGAGGTTGCCCTGATGCCCTTCCACCGTCGAAACGGGCCAGCCGGGGATATCGGCGTAAGGTATTACCGCGCGATCTCCCAAGCCGTCGGCCAGTTGGCCCAAACCGGAGCCCAAGACCAGGCCGATCGTCGGGCGCAAGGATGTACGCGACTGGACGACCGAAGCGGCGCGCTGGAAATCGGCTCGACTGTACAAATCCTTGCTCCCGACTTTGCCGGCCCGTTCAATGCCAGGCTCTAATTTGTGCGGACTCCTGAAACACTTGCAATCCTCGTTGGCGTCATATTAACACAAGATATTGTTCTCCGATATAATGTGGGCAGCAAACACTTCTACCAGATTGAGAGCGTGATCCGTGAGCGATCTGCGCCGGCAATTTCGAGCCGCTGCGGTTCTCATTTTCATCGTTGTGCCGATCGGCATCGCCGGCTTCGCTTTCATCGAAGGCATGTCCGTCTTTGACGCGATTTATCTGACCATTATCACGCTGACGACCATTGGTTACGGCGATTTTACGCCAAAGACTGAACTCGGCCGGCTGTTCACGCTGGTGCTTGTCGGCGCTGGAATGAGCGCGCTGCTATTTTTCCTATCGTCCTCATTCGCGCTGCTCTTCAGCTCCGAAGCGATGACCCGCCGGCGTCTCTTCCAGACCAAGAAAAAGATCGGCAAGCTCAACAGACATTATATTATCTGCGGCACCGGCGAAATGGTCGACAAGACGATTGGCTATGTTTTGCATGGCGCCGAAATCCGGCGCAAACAGCACCAGCAGAGCGTCTACCAGCCGCTAGAGAATTGGCTGAAACGCCTGTTTGGACCGGCGGAACGCGGCCGTTTTCTTGCCCTGCGCAAGCTGATTTACCGGCTGTTCCTCTTATACCACCACGTCTTCGTTGACCACGTCACCTTGCTCGACTTGTTGGTCGTTGTCACGGACGATAAAGAATACGCCGAGCGCCTGCGCGCCGCTGGCATTCTCGTGATTGATGGCGAACCAACCGACGATGATGATTTGCTATCGGCTGGCATCGCCCGGGCGCGGGCCATCATGGTCATGCTCAATCAGGATACCGAAAGCTTGTTGACCGTGTTGACGGCGCGCAACCTGAACCCGCGGCTTTACATCACCGCCGCGGCCGTCGAAGAGGAACTCAAACGCAAAATGATCAAGGCGGGCGCGAATGTTGTCCTGGCGCCTTATGAAGTGGCGGCGCAGTTCCTCAACAGCGCCACACTGCGGCCCGCGGTAAACGACTTCTTCAGCAGCATTCTCTTTGAACAAGACCAACATCATCAGATAACCCAGCTGGAACTGGAAGACGACTCGCCCTGGATCGGTCGGCGCATAAACGACCTTGCCCTAAACGAACGATACAATGCGGGAATCCTGGGCATACGGCTGGAATCGGGTGAATTCGCGCATACGGCCGGCGGCCGGCGGCTGCTGCAGGAAGACGAGATTCTGCTGGTCGTCGCGCCTGGACCGATGGTTCCTGTCCTTCAGCATGATTGCCGACCGCAAGGCCGGGACGAGATGCGCTTCGCCAGTTTCCAGCGGCTGGTCCCGACGCGCGAATCCAAGAGCCTGGACGAGGTCTACAGCCTTGAGGAAAGCGAGGCTGTTATCGATACGATGGCGAAGCATTTTGTAATCTGCGGCAACGACCATATCATCCAGAGCGCGGTGCGCTTTCTCGATCCGGCGCGTCCTTTCGTTCTGATCAGCAATGATGAAGAGGTCACTGAACGTTGGCGGCAGCGCGGCTTCCGCGTGATTCATGGCGATCCAGCCCAGGAATCCACGCTGAAAAATGCCGGCGTCAAACGAGCGCAGGCGATTATGATTTCGATTCAGGATAAAGCCGCTGCCGTTCTGTCTGTTTTGTCAGCGCGCGCCATCAGCAAATCGCTGCTGATATCGGTCACAGCAACAACTGACGACATGATCGAAAAGCTGCGGCGGTCTGGCGCCGATCGCGTTGTCAGCCCCTTTCATGTCGCCGCGCAGTTCGTGCTGCTCGCGACCACTCGACCGGAGATCGCCGATTTCCTCCAGCATGTGCTTTACAATGAAATCACCGGGCTCGAAACTGCCGAGCTCTACATGGAGGACGATTCGCCCTGGATTGGCAAGACGATTCGCGAACTGGCTTTAACCATGCGTTATCGCGCCAGCGTCGTTGGCGTTCGCCGCGCCAATCGCAGGGACTTCCTCTATACGCCGCCGCCCGACCATCTGGTGCAGCCGCAGGAAGTATTGATCGTCATCACGCCGATGGAGTATTTTGATGAAATGCGCGCGAACGCCACCGGCCACAAGGATAAACGACCTGCCACCTTACGGCTGGAAGTTGATGTTAGCGCCAGCGGGGTCTGGTCAAGAGATATGGTGCGGGAGCTGATTCAGCAGGGGGGCAGCGGTTAGCGGCCGCGGTTGCCCACCCGCGCGTCGTGGCGGTCCGCACGATGCAGGGGCCGGCGCCCGAGATCATGAAAGATGCTATCGCTATCGACATTCAGAAAAGTGATGTCGTTTACAAAGCGCTGGGCGATGGCGCGAAAATCGCTTTGGCGCGGCATCTTGAGCAGGTCCTGCCAATAGCGTTTTCCAATGAGAACAGGGTAGCCTGAGCGCATGCGGTAACGGGGAACGATGAAATCGCCATCTCCGCGCGCATAGGCGGCCAAGATGTGATAGATCACCTTCGGCTGAAGGCGCGCCTGATCGCCGGGTACAATAAGCACTGCCGATAGCTGCTCCGGCAGCGCGCGCAGCCCGGCTTTCAGCGCGGTAACCGCCCCGCCCGCCTGATGCGCCCGATCGTGAATCGCTTTCACCCCGAGCGGTCTGGTCGCCGCCCGCACCTCAGGCGCCCGCCGGCCGGTGACGAGGCGAATATGTTCAATGCGCGAACGAAGGACTTTCTCCGTAATCTGCGCGACGGCAGCCCGGCCCCGGTCGGATGGCCGCAGCATCCGGTCGCCATCTTTGCAGGGCGACTCTCCGGTGGCCAGCACGAGCGCGCCGACGCGCCGCTGCAATTCAAATACGGGTTCGGCGCCGCGCACCGCCCCCAGCGCGACCGCGTCTATCCGCGCGCTCTGCAAACTGAGCCTGGCGATCATCCGCGCCCGCCCGCGCATGAACCCGCGCGCCGGCGTCTGGTTTAGAAATACAATGACGCGAGCCCCCGCCGGGACGCCGCGCAAACCGAGCGCTTCATCACGCAGCACCTGCGCCAGCCAGGGCGATTTGACCGGGCTGTTCTCGACGAATCCGTAGCGGGCGATCATCGCGGCCGGATTGTAGATATGGTCGCTATCGAGCGGCAAGCCCAGAGCGCGGAGGGAAGCGATCGAAATGACCAGCGATGTCTCCAAGGGAATCTGGGGTTCATGCGCCAGCGGCGCCTTAAAGGGCATGCCCGCGGCGTCATCCGACTCGACCAGCAGGATATCCGAGTCCACGCTGTCCAGCAGCTGCCTGGTCCATTCGACTGGCGGACCGTAAACATAACCGCTGCGAATCTGTTCATGCAGCAAGACGAATTGGTGCTCGGTCAGCGCTTCCGAGATCGCCCGCGGAGCGGCGCCGGCCGCCATCGTACAGGGAAATAAGTCCAGCTGATCGGTCGAGAGTCTGGTGGTCGTCGTCGCCAAGACGCGCCAGCCGGCTTCAGCCAGCTCATAACCCAATCCGACCAGCAGCGATGTCTTCCCGCCCGCGCCGATGAAGGCGACGACATCGCCGGGCGCCACATCAAAAGCTTGCTCGAATCGCATTGACCTTTCCCGGATAACGACCGACCTCGACCTAGGCGGGCCGGTTCTCGGCGATCGTTCTACAGCGTGACATGCCCAATGATAACATGAAAGCGAAGCAGCGCGCCCGCTGCCTTGGACGCTGTGCTCTTGGGCGAATCTCGGCGCGTGACGGTAAGCCGCGTCCGCCGATCAGATGGCGCCGATGCCGCGCTGGCGCAGCGCCTGCAGCACCTTCTGCGCGGTGAAGGGCTGGGAATCGATCCAGATGCCGGCCGCGTCATAAATCGCAGCGGCGATGGCCGGCGCTAGGGGAAGAAAGGGCATTTCCGCCATGCCCCGCGCTCCCCAGGGTCCGATGGGATCGGGATTCTCCAAGATGACGGACTTGATCCGCGGCGGCACGTCAAGCGATGTCGGGATCAGATATGTCGAGAGATAAGGATTGAGTATCCGCCCTTCATCGGATACCAAGTATTCCATCAGGGCGTAGCCTTGCGCCTGCACGATCGCGCCTTCAATCTGCCCCTGCAGCTGCTGCGGATTGATGACCTTGCCCACATCGTTGGCGCAGACGACTTCCAGCAGCCGCACTTGCCCCGTCTCGATATCGACTTCAACCTCAACCGCTTCGGCTACGTAGCCATAGGCGAAATTTGGCTCGGCCCGGCCGGTCTCCGGATCGAAGGCCGTGGTCGCCGGCGGATGGTACATGAACTCGCCCAGGGCCGGGCGCTCTTCGTCCTGCCATTTGCGCAAGGCGATCTCGGCGGCGCCGCGAATGGCGTTGCCGGACATGAAAGTCAGGCGCGAGGCGGACGCGCTGCCCGCAGACTCGGACGAAGCAGTATCGGAGGCGACAATCTCAACCGTTTCGAATGGCATGCCGACGGCCTCAGCCGCCATCTGACTCAATGCGGTATGCGCCCCTTGCCCGACATCAGCGCCGGCATGGTAGAGGATAACCTTTTCGATTTCGGCGCTCCCCCGCAATTCGATGCCAGCCCAGCAATGCTCGGGAAAACCAAAGCTGAAGCCGACATTCTTGAAGCCGCCCGCGATGCCACGACCGCGGCGCCGGTGTTGATCGGCCGGTTGCGAAGCGGCCCGCAGCCTCCAGCCTGCTGCTGAGCGCCCCCACCAGGACTCTCGCCCGCAGGCTTCAAACACTTGCGGCATGGTCACGCCGGCGGGAAAGGGCGTGTCCACCGAGCCAATGCTTCCTTCGCGGATGCTGTTCTTCAGGCGGATCTCGAGCGGGTCCAGCTTCAGCGCGGCCGCCAGGCGATTCATCTGTCCTTCGGCGGCGAAAAGCGCTTGGGGCGCGCCAAAGCCGCGAAAAGCCCCCGACGGGATATTGTTGGTGTACACCGTAAAGGTATCGACATGGACGTTGGGAATCTCGTAAGGTCCGGTGACGGTCAGCTGGGCGTTGCCAAGCACCTTGTTTGATGTGTAGTTGTAAGCGCCGGCATCGCCAATCACTTCGGCCGCGGCGGCGGTCAGCAAGCCGTTCGCCGTGGCGCCCCATTTCGTCCGCACCTTGATCGGATGCCGTTTGTGATGATAGAGGATGGATTCTTCCCGGTTCCATTGAATCTTGATCGGAACCCGCAGCTGCCAGGCGGCCAGCGCCAACACAATTTGCACTGTCATATCTTCGCGGCCGCCAAATGCGCCGCCAATGGCGGGATAGATGACGCGCACCTGTTCCGGGGGCAGAGCCAGCGCATGATAAATCTGCTCTTGATCTTCGTGCGTCCACTGGCCCGCAACCAGGACCGTAACGCGATTTTCTTCATCAATGTAGGCGAGGCCCGCTTCCGGCTGCAAATAGGCATGTTCTTGCCAGGTCGTTTCGTATTCGCCTTCCACCACGATCTCAGCGGCCGCCCAGCCCGCCTCCATGTCGCCGCGGCGAATGCGATACCGCGTCACCAGATTGCGCGGACTGTCCGGATGGAGTTGGGGCGCCGCTTCAGCCATCGCCTCTTCCGGATCGAAGACGGCGGGCAGATCCTCATATTGCACGTCGATAAGATCCAGCGCCTCTTGCGCAATCTCGTCGGTCTCCGCCACGACGGTCGCCACCATATCCATATAACAGCGCGCCACATCAGTGCCCGCCTTTCCCCCGCCGGGACCACAAAGCACGGGCTGGTCTTTGAGCACGAGCCCGTATTCATTGATTGGCACGTCAAGGCTGGTGAATACGCGGGCGACGCCCGGCAAGGCTTCGGCTTTGCTGGCGTCAACGCGTAAGACGCGGGCATGGGCGCGTTCGCTGAACTTGACGCGCAGCCATAACTGCCCCTCGATATTGATATCACCGGGATAAAGCGCCTCGCCCGTGACCTTGCCATGGGCGTCGATGCGCTTGATAGATTCGCTGATGACCTTGGTTTGTTCAGGGATCACGGCGGGCATCCTCGTCCAATTAGCTTCGCGCGCGGATTTAACTCAAAAGGCGGGCAGCGCCTCGAAGGTAGTTTCAATCAATTTTTCCGTCTCGTTGTAAAAGATGCGGCGCAAAATGGCGATGGCAGCGGCGTAGGTCGGTTCGACGCCGCCGTAGCTCAGGCTTCCCGCGCCCAGATTCTGGCCCGTCTTCATCGGCTTGTCCGATGCGTAATGCAGGAAACCGATATCGAATTTGACCGAATGCAGATTGACGATCTCGTTCATCGGATGACGCTGCGGACGGAAAGCTTCGTAAACCGCCGACAGATAAGGACCGCCCTCCATCTCGATGTCGGTGTAGCCTTCCTTGTAGAAGACGCTCATATAATGAGGATTCTGCAAAAAGGTGCCGAGAACCGTCACCGCCTTTTGATTGTCCAAGACGTTGCCATGCTGCATATAGCTGCGCACGTGCCGCGCGGTGAAGCAATTTCTGAACAGATAGGTGTTCTGCGAGTGTTCGTCGTGGATCACGTTGGGAATCATCATATCGCCGATGCGGCCATTCAAGGTGGCCGCCTTGCCCATGACATAGACGCCATCCAGCCGACCAGCGCCCTGCGAGATGCGGCTCAGCAATTCATACGATGCCATGCCCAGCGGATAATCGATATTGATGATGATGGCATTGCTGTGGCGCAGTGGCGCCAGGTCATCGGCTCGGCCCAAACGCGGATCGAACCAGCGCGCCTCCAGCTTGCCCAATTCGATGACTTGCGTTTCCATTTCGAAGCCATGCCGGCTGGGCACGCGATGGATGCCCAAGCGATTTTCTTCCCTGGCGAAAACATGGCGCGCTTGGCTGCCTTTTTCCGATAGATAGCGCCGCAAGACAAAATAGAGGAAGTTGTCCGTGCTCTTGTGATAACTCTCCTTGGTGTCTTCGTATTCGGTAAGCAGGGATTTCTCTTCGAACGATTCGATGTAATCAATCAGGCTTTCTTCAAATCGGCGAGCGAATCCGGCGAGCAGGTTGATCAAAGAATGGGTATTGCTGGAAACGAAGTAGACCGGGCGCTCACCGGGATCAATCCCGGCCTGCGACAATTCCTCGCAGAGTTCATTCCACCAGGAAGCGGTGGCGCGCCGATAATCGGATAAGGAACCGGCGATCAGGCGCAGGGTCATGCTCTTGCGATGCTCGCGAATTTGGAGCAAGTTGTTGACGAAGTCTTCCCCCCACAGCAAGTGCAGTCGCTTCAGATCGCTCACGCGGATGCGTAAAGCGGCGGCGAGGGCGGCAAAGTCTTCCGTCGGCAAATTGCCGGCATCGACGTAGGGTCCCAGCAAATCAGAGAGATCGGGATTCTGCAGCAGATCATGCAGCTTGTTCCACTCGATTTGAAAGGCAGTCAAAATTGGCACCAGGTCGTCAATATCCGAACGGCTGACGACATAGACCGCCAGGATGCTTTCGCCGTCAAAGTGGGCGCGCCGGCGGCGGCCCGTCGCAAATACGCGCTGCCAGGCCTCGATGTTGCGGTAACCGGCGGCGATGAACGAGCGGCTCATCTGCCCGATTAAAACTTCTTCCGTCTGAACAATACAAGGCGGCAGACGCAGCGCGCTATACATCAAGGCGGAGGCGGGTGGCTCGACGGCGGCGGCATGCTCATGCAATGACGAACGCATGGCCAGGTGGCTCTCGACCAGGGTTTCGATTTTGATGCTGTCGCTCGAACGCAAAAGCGAATAATAGGTTCGCATGTACAGTTCGATTTCTTCGCTGCCCGTTTGCGGTACCGTTCGGTCCATGACCTAGCCTTGCTAGACTTCCGCTTTCATGCGCGCCGCCTGACGGAAGGCGTCCACGATCTTGTAATAGCCGGTGCAGCGACACAAATTGCCGCTGATGCTGTAGTTGATTTGTTCGGTATCGGGCGCGTCGAATTCTTCGAGCAGCTTGGCGCCCGACATGAGAAAACCCGGTGTGCAGTAGCCGCATTGCACCGCCGCTTGATCAATGAAGGCTTGCTGGATCGGATGCAGCGTTTGGCCGGTTTGCAAGCCCTCGACCGTGACGACTTCGGCGCCATGCGCGCGCGGGGCATGTACCATACAAGACATGACCGCCACATCATCGAGGAAGACGGTGCAAGCGCCGCACTCGCCTTCGGCGCAGCCTTCTTTCGCGCCGGGAAGCTTGACATCATCGCGCAGCCAATGCAGCAGCGACTTTTGCTGGCCCGTCGCGATGATTACATCGACGCCATTCACGCGGCTCTTTATCGGCTGGTCAGTCGAATGCGCGATTGAGGCCCGCAGCCCGCGCTTGACGATGCCTTCGTCAGCGCCCCAGAGCATCGGCGGCGCCACTGGGATATTATCAATCGGTTCACCTGACGCCAGCTGACGCAGGGCGCGCGCCACCAGAATCTTCACCATTTCCGCCCGGTATTCGGCGCTGCCGCGCACATCATCAATGGGCCGGACCGACGCGCTGGCCAGCCGCCCGGCTTCGGCGACGGTTTCTTCTGTCAAGCATTTGCCGTTCAAATACGCTTCGGCCGCCGGGGCGCGCACGATGGTCGCCGCGACGCTGCCCAGGGCGACGCGGGCGTCGCTGACCCGGCCTTGACTGTCAAGACGGACGATGACAGCCGCGTCGACGACGGATATCGCCTGCGCGCGCCGCAAGCCCAGCTTCAGGAATAAGCCGCGTTGATCATCGCCCATTGGCGGAATCCGTATCTCGCGCAGAAGCTCATTGGGGCGAAGAACGGTCTGACGAAAGCCGCGGTAAAAGTCCGCCAGTTTCATGGCGCGCTCGCCGGCGGCCGAGGTCAGCGTGACTTCAGCTTCCAGAGCGATCAACGGGGTGATGGTGTCATTGGCGGGAGAAGCGGTGATGAGATTGCCGGCGACGGTGGCGCGATTGCGGATCTGGGGCGCGCCAACTTCCCAGGAGGCCTGGGCCAGGGGCAGCGCCCGTTGGCGGATCAGCTCGCTCGCGACAACGTGATTATGCGTAACCAGGGGACCCAGGACGATCCTGCCGTCTCTCAGAGCAATCCGATCCAGGTCCGCCACCCGCGTGATGTCTATCAGCGTCTCCAGCTGCGGATGCTGGCCGCGCTCCATCTCGATGATCAAGTCGGTGCCGCCGGCGACAATGCGCGCCGCGCCGCCCTGATCGTTCAAAAGCGCCAAAGCCTCGTCGATGGTGCTGACGCTATGGTAGGCTTTCCACATCCTTGACCCGCCTCCTCAGTCCCTATTTGCCTTCAGGTCAGCGGTTCCAGTTCCAATACCGTGAACGGATTGATATTCAGCACGCAGGTGGCTTCGTACTGCGTCCGCACGGTCTTGCGCCGATCCCAGGTATGGACATGTCCGTGCAGCATGTAACGCGGTCGAAACCATTTCATGAAATTCAAGAAGCTGTCAAAGCCGCGATGGGCGAAATCTTTTCCATCATGAATATCCCGCGCCGGAGAATGCGTGATAAAAAGATCAATGCCGCGCCCGCGCGCCCAACGATTCCACATCACCGACGGCGCGAAGCCGAGCACTTTGCTGTGCATTTGCGTCTGCGTATATTGGATTTCGCCTTTGTTGTAGCGGATCGAGCCTTCCAAGCCCGCCATGATCAGCCCCCCGTATTCCAAGACCTGTCCGTGCAAATCGATGCCGCCGGGCGGTTCGTGGTGATATATCTCATCGTGATTGCCGCGCACATAGAACAGGGGCGCCCCGATGATGCTCGAGATGAAATCCAGGTAATTGGGGCGCATGTCGCCGCAGCTGATGATCAGATCAACATCGCTGTATTGGCGGCGCAGATTCGCCGCATTGTGGAGCTGCGGCATCTCGGTATCGCTAACACAGAGGACCTTCACCGCGACAGACGCCTTCCCCACATGATCTCAATTCAGCGCTGAAAGCAGCCAACTAGTTCGAATAGCCGCTGGCGAAGGTGTCAATCATCAGGCGCACGTCGTCGCCCAGGGGATAGAGGATGGGACAAGTGGCGCCGGCATCCATATATTCGCGCACCTTGGCCTTCACCTCATCGGGCCTGCCGGAAGCGGTGATCATTTGCACGACATCGTCGGGCACCAGTTTCATCGCCTCCAGGATTTGTTCTTCGGTCGCGGGCCAGGTCAAGACTTGATTGATCTCATCAAGCAGGTCCTGGCTGACGCCGCTGGCTTTCATGATATGCGGCTGCTGCCCCAGGTACTGCGTCACCAGTTTGCGCGCGCCATCGAGAGCGGCCGCCCGATCGTTATCCACCGAGCAGACGACAAGCTGAGGGCGATCGACTTCTTCGATCGACTTGCCCGCTTTCCGCGCGCCGATCTCGAGCTGAGCCATCGCCATCTCGTTGTACTTGGGCGAGACCAAATAATTGAGCACGGCGCCATCGGCGATTTCGCCCGTCAGCGCCATCATTTTCGGCCCGGTCGCGCCGATGTAAATGGGCACGTTGCGCGGCTCTTTGCGCCCGTGCACGACATCAAGCTCGACATCGTCCATCCGCACAAACTCGCCATCGAAGCTGACGCGCTCTCGGTTGAGCAGCCGCCGCACAACAGTCACGACTTCGCGCATGGCTAGCAGATTCTTGCGCCGTTCAATCCCGACCTTTGCCGCCAGTGGATCCCACCAGGCGCCGACGCCGCAATAGATTCGATCCTGCGCCAGGTCATCGAGGGTGAGGAAGGTGGCGGCGATCACGGCGGCGTTGCGCGTCCAGTTGTTGATGACGCCGGAGCCGATTTTGATGCGCGATGTCACCGCTGCAAAAGCCGCCATCGGCACGATTGCGTCGCGGACCAGCCGGCTCTCGGCTTGCCAAACCGCCTCGAAGCCACAGAGCTCGGCGTATTTGACATATTCGATCGCATCGGCCAGCGGGTGCGCGTCTTGCAGATACAATGCTACACGATCAGCCATCAGTCTTCTCCCGTTTCCGCCTCAGTTGAGTCTTTTCATGATATCAGACATTGTATGCGAATTTATCACCCGAAGGCCACGCGCTCAGCCGGCGCTGCAGGCAAGCGGAAAGGAGGGCAAATGCCCATAGCGCCCGCTTGCGAGGATACGCTGATAAGTCTCGAGGTCTGCCGGCAAATCTATATCCAGCGCCAGCCGGTCCGATTCATAAGTGAAGGCTTGCAGCCCGGCAGCTTTCGCGAGCAGAACATGCCGTTCAAAACTGCCGCCGCCGTATTCAAACTCGATCGCGCCAGGCGGCCGGACCAACAGGGCGTTGGTGCCGTCGCGCGCCTTGTCGGGGGCGATCACAATCGACCGGTCCAGCGCCAGCTGAATCAAGCCGCCGATGTCTTCCGCGTTGATGAAGGGCAAATCGGCGGGCAAGACCAGCACCGCGTCGGCGCGCCAACTCTTGACCACCATGGTGGCGCGCATCAAGGCTGGATTGAGGTTGGACAGGGCGCCTTCTTGCAGCGTTTTGGCACCCAACTCGCGGGCGATGGCCAGCGCCTTGGTATCGCGCGAGATCACCAAGACGCCGGCGATCTGCTGAATCGCCGTCGTCACCGACAGCACATGGCGCAGCATCGCCTGCGCCAATTCGAAGCGCTGATCGGGCAGGAGAACCGGCGACAAGCGGCTCTTGGCGTTCTTGAGCGGTTTGACCGGGATAATCGCCCAGAGGCTCATACCGCCCATCCCCCGATCCAGCCCAGCAGCGCGCGCGCCAGGGCGACCTTGTCCGCCTGGTCATTCATCAGCGTATTCAGCTGAACGGTCCGCAAGCCGTTCATTGCAAAGGGCTGGTTGCGCCGATCATCGACGAAACCATCGATGAGCCCGCTATAGAAGCGGGCGACTTCTCTTGCCGAAACCTCCAGCCCCAGCTCGCGCATGATCTTCGCCGTCGGTCCCTTGACCGCGTCTCCGGCGATGATTGGCGTCACCGCGACCAGCGGCGCCGCCAAACCCGGCAGCAAATCGCGGAAGCCCGGCACCGCCAAGATCGGCGCCAGCGACAGCCAGGGGTTGGAAGGCGCGATCAAGACAATGTCTGCATCGCTGAGCGCCTGGCGGACGCCCGGCGAAAGCCCCGCCTTCTCACAGCCATGATGGCGGATCGCCCGAATCGCCGGCTTCCAAGCGTGTTTCACGAAATACTCCTGAAAGCCGAGTTCGCCGCGCTCGACAGTATTGACCATCGTCGGCACTTCTTCGTCGCACATCGGCAAGACAGTTGCGCGCAAGCCAAGCCGTTCCCCGAGGCAGGCGGTCGCCTCCGTCAGGCTGTGCCCCAGCCGCAGCCAGTGCGTTCGCAGCAAATGCGTGGCCAGATCTTTGTCTCCCAGGCGGAACCAGGGCTCAACTTGATAGTGGCGCGCCAAACTGTCCAGGGTGACAGTCGAATCATCCGCGACTCCCCAGCCCCATTCACGATTGACCAGACCAGCCAGCGTATACATCAGCGTATCGAGATCGGGACAGATTTTCAAACCAAGATGCCAAAAGTCATCGCCGGTGTTGACGATGAATGTAAGTCGTTCAGGCGGGACCGCCTCGACCAGCCCGCTGGCCAGCTTGGCGCCGCCTACACCACCAATCAAAACGGCGATGTTCTTGTCTAACGCCACAATACTCTCGTCTCCCAGGGCTCGCGGCTGCGCTCTCGCCGCTCGGCCGGGTGACCCAGCGTGATCATTCCCTGGGGCCGCCAGTCAGCCGGGAGCTCCAAGACCGCGGCGACCAAATCCTGACAGAATAAAGGCGCGCAGATCCAACAGGCGCCCAATCCCAATTTTTCCGCCATTAGGAGCATGTTCTGGCCCGCCATCGCCGTGCTCTGCTGCGCCATGGTGAGTTCGTGGCGATTGCGCTGATCGTCCGAATAGACATCCATATCGGCAAGGCTCATGCAGACCAAGATCAATAGCGGCGCTGAAGTAATTCGAGCGTAAGAGCGACCGACATCGGCGTCAATGACAGCTTGCGCCAGGCCGTCGGCTCTGAGATCCCGCTGCAGCGCCGCCCCCATTTCACTCGCCAGCCTCTCTTTTGTCGGCTTCTCATCAATAATGACAAAGCGCCAGGGCTGCCGATTGTGGGCGGAAGGCGCCCATATAGCGGCCTCCAGCAAGCTTTCGATCCAAGCGCGGGGCACGTCTTCGCGTTGGTAACGCCGCAATGAACGCCGCCCGCGCATGAAGTTCAGCAAGTCAGCACTGTTCATCAGCAACTCAACGATACAAATCATGCTCGGCGGCGCGATTCAAATCGGCCGCGCGGCCGTGCGGCGCGCCGAGATCAAGGCCCCTTAACAATACCGCCGGCAAGCCCTCATCGGCTTCGCCACAGAGCAAGTGCGCCGCTGAAGCGACCAGATCGGCGTAAGCGACTTGCGTCACCTCGAGCACCCGTCCATACAGGTCACGCTGGCCGCGCAGGTCTTTCACCGCGGGCAAACCGGCCGCGCCGATCGCCACGCCCACGTTGCCGACGCGGAATGGCCGCCCGTGCGTATCGCTGATGATAACCGCCACGTCAATGCCGAGGCGCCGTCGAATGCTGCCGCGAAATTCGCTGGCGGCGCCATCAGGATCGATCGGCAGCAGCAGCGCCATATCATCGCCCGCTTCGATATTGCTTCGGTCAATGCCGGCGTTGGCTGAGACCAGCCCCAAATGATGCTCGGTGACCAAAACGCCCGGACGCTTGCGGGAAACGCGCCGCGATTGACCCAAGATCAATTCCACAAGGCGCGGATCTTTGCCCGTCTCGGCAGCCAAAGCCTGAGCGGCCGCCGATGGCTCGATGCCGTCCAGCGCGACCAGCCGCCCCAAAGACTTGGAGACGATTTTGGATGAGATGACCAGGGTATCGCCGGCCTTTAGCTGGATACCGGCCGCATCCGCTCGTTCGATGATGATAGCGATAATATCGTCATCGGCTTTGATCAGCGGGATGCCCGGTATCGCATAAGCGATCAGTTTGGGCGCGCAGATCATTCTTCATCGTCCAGGCCGGTGATGCGTATGCCGGCGCCTTGTACGCCATAGGTCTTGTTGATGTGCAGCAGCACCGGCGTCAGCGACTCGGCCGCCACCGCATTCTTCAGCGCGCCCGCATCCAGACCGCGCATGCCGGCCGCCTCGACCAGCTCGATGACAGCCATCCGCGCCGCGCCATCATCAGCGCAGACCAAGACATCGCAATCGACCGCTTGCCCCAGTTGCTTGAGTTTGACGGCGCTGACGTTCTGGAAGGCGGCTACGACGGTGACGCCGGCGCCTAGCAGGGATTGCGCTTCCAGCGCGGCGGCGCCGCCCCCCGGCAGATTCACTTGAGTGATCGCGGGCGGCTGCAAGGGCACGGTCAAATCGACCAGAATCTTGCCCTGACACTGCTGGCGGACGGCAGCCAGCGTGGCTTGATGCGCGCTGTAGGGCACGCTCAAAATGACGATATCGGCCAGGTCAGCAGCCTGCGCGTTGGCGAAGCCCGTCAGATATTCCGCGCCCAATTCGCCGTTCATTTCCTCAGCGCGCGTTTCCGCCTTCTCGACCGATCGCGAACCGATGATCACGCGGTGGCCGTGAAGCGCCCAGCGCATCGCCAGACCGGCGCCTTCCTTGCCCGTTCCGCCCAAGATCGCCAATGTTTTCATCGCCGCCTCAGCAAGTGGTCTTCCTTGTTCAGTCCATCATTGTAGGACATTCTGGGCATTTCGCGTATACCTTTCCCAGACCGCCGGCGCCAATTCGATGGCTTCGGCCGCGATGGCGGACTCGTCAAGCGTCAGCAACTGACGGTCGCGCATCAAGAGCTGGCCGCCGCAGATGGTCGTCGTCACCATCGACGCTTCAAAGCCGAAGAGCAAATGCCAGGGCAGATTGCCAGCGGTCAGCGGGGTAAAGGGCTGGTAGTCGACAAAGATTAAATCGGCGACCGCGCCGGCGCTGATTTCACCGATCTTGGCGCGGGGGAAGAAGTTTTCCATGAGGCGGGCGTTGTTTTCCCATGCCATGCGCGCGATATTCATGCCGTCGGCGCGGCGCGGATCACGATTGACCACCTTGTGCAGCATGTAGGCCGCCTTCCACTCGGACCACATATTATTGCTGAAGCCGTCGTTGCCCAGGCAAAGCTTGACGCCCGCCGCCAACAAGCCGTCGATATCGGCCGCGCCCACCCCGTTATTCATATTGGAGCGCGGCTGATGACTGACCCAGACGCCGCGATCCAGCAATATGTCCCGTTCATGCGCTTCGATATGCACGCAATGGGCGGCGATTGTACGCTCATTCATGACGCCAAAACGATCCAGCCGCTCGACCACGTTCAAGCCGCTCTTGACCAGGCAGTCCCCCTGGTCGGCTTCATGCTCGGCGACGTGGATGTGAAAACCGGCGTCGTCGGGTATGGCATCGGCGCAGACGCGCAAACTCTCGTCATTCAGCGTAAGGCTGGCGTGCAATCCGAAGGCGCCCTTCAGTCGCTCATGGTCAGCGGTCGCGGCCATGAATCGCAGGTTCTCATGGATGCCTGCGCGCATCTTTTCCCCACCGTCGCGATCTGTCACTTCATAACAGAGGACGGCGCGCAGCCCGGCCTCCTCGGCAGACTCGCCGATGACATCGAGGCTGCCGGCGATGAAGTTGGGGCTGGCGTGATGATCGATCAAGCTGGTGGTTCCATGTTTGATGGCGTCAACCAGGCAGACGAGGGCGCTGGCGCGCACGCTATCCCGATCGAGCGCTTTGTCCAGAGGCCACCACAGACGTTCCAGAATCTGAGGAAAATCACGCGGCGCCGGACCGGGAATCGCCAGGCCGCGGGCGTAGGCGCCATAAAAATGCGTGTGGGCGCAAATCCCGCCCGGCATGACATATTGCCCGCGGGCGTCGACAAGCTCGGCGTCCGGGTAGCTCGCCGTCAACTCAGCCGGCGCGCCCATGGCGGCGATACGGCCGCCGTCGATATACAGCGCATGATTTGGCAGAATGCGCGGATCGTCGCCCAGCGTGATCAGGTTCGCGTTGATGATCAGCATGACCCTTCTCTCTTCTCGCCCAGTCAGCTGCGCAAAGCGTGATAGACGCGGTCGACGTAGAAGTCGTTTTTTTGGTAAAGATCGCCTACATATTCAGCGCTGATGAAGCGATCCCAGGTGGTGCGAATGAAGCTGATTGGCCTCGGCGGCTGATTGCGAATCGGCGGGTCTTTTTGGATCAGATCACGAAACTGCACCTTGTAATAGACCTCGTCCGCACGGCGGGTCTCGTCCGGCAGCAGGTCACGGCGCCGCGCCAATTCAAGACCGGTGATGCGAGCGAAGAAGGCGACGCTGCCGCCCCAATTCTTAAAGGAGCGACCGCTGAGGAATAAAGCGATGTACTCGGCGTTCAAACCTCGCGGCAGTTGCCCTTCGGGAATGCGATACCAACGGCGCCGCCGCGCGATCTCGAAATCTTTTGCGCGCTTGACAACGCCAACCAGCACCCGGTCGTCAGCGTACATTGCCCCTACCCTTTGCCGCGCTCGCGCCCCGCAGCGCCAGCAAGCGCTTGTCGATCTCGGCGACCCGCTCTTGATGCCACAGCCACCAGTCCGGATCGCGCTGGGCATCGAGCTCGGCGACCGTTTTGCCCTGCTGCTCGACCCAAGTATAGTACTTCAAGTTGTGCCAGCGTTCACGCGCCGCGCGCCCGCCTTCCATGATCCAATCGGCGCCGGCGCCATGGTAAACGCCATCGACGATGGCTGCCGCGCCCGCTTCATCCAGCGCGCCCTGAGCGGATCGCATATTGGCCATCACCGAACCATAACGCTCCATGGCGTCGGTCGCCACAGTGACGATGACGTCTTGCTCGTTCATATCATAGAATTTCGCGGTCTTGATGGCGCCGATGATATTGCAAATGCCGCTGATGCCCAAGGTCTCCGCCATGGCGGCCACGGCGCTTTCCTCCAGGCCGAAACGCTGCGTCAATACTTCGCGTCCGGCTTCTTCCCAGAGCACCCGCAAGCCCTTCAAGGCGTCCCTGTCGTCAATCGCCATGAGCGCGTCCATGTTGAATACATTGTGGATCCAGGTCACATGCTTGTCGCCAATGCCCTGGATCTCATGCGCGCCATAACCGTTGTTGTACAAGGTAGGGCACTGGATCGGCTCCAAGCCCACGATCTTGTGCTCGGGCCAGACTTGCTTGAGGCGGTCGCCCGCCGCGATCGTGCCGGCGCTGCCCATGGCCGAGACAAAGGCCGAAATCCGACCCGCGCCGATGCCCGCGTCCTTCAGTTCAGCCGCCAGTTCAACCAGCGTATTGCCGGTCACATAATAGTGAAAGCGATAATTGCCCATCACTTCAAATTGATTCAATACGCGGATTTTGGGATCGCTGCCGCGCAGACGCTTGACTTCGTCGTAGATCTCTTTCACATTGCTTTCGCCGCCGGCCGTGCGGATGATGCGCGCGCCATAACTGCTGATGCGATCAAAGCGCTCTTGGCTCATCTCCTCGGGCAGGACGACGATGCTGTCATACTCCATGCGACAGCCGATGAAGGCGCCGCCGATGCCATAATTGCCCGTCGATGGCCAAACCAGCGTATGCACCGCCGGATCAACTTCGCCCAGCAGCTGTTCTTCCAGCAACACTGAATAAGCCGCTCCTACTTTGTGGCTGCCCGAGGGAAAACGCTTGCCATATATCACCACGATCTGGGGGACGACCGCGGTCAATTCCCGCGGCAGCACGAGGTGATACACCTGATTCTGCGGATCGCGCCAGGTGATATTGTAAAGATTCAGCGGATTCAATGGGTCGGCGTCCAAGGCCGCGAGCGCCTCCGACCGGATGGCCGGGTTCAATATCTGCGGATGCAGCATTTCCTCAAAACTGGGACCAGTGATCATGTTGAGGTCCTTAGTCCGCGCTGGGCGCGTCATCTCCCGACAAGTTCAGCTGCTGTTCAATCAGGCGCATGTCATTTAATAGCTCGCTTCGCTTGCGCGCCCATTCGCGATACTGGCGCAGGTCAGCGGCCGACATCGCCTTGGGTTCGCCGCGGCTCGCGGTGACGAGTTCATCGATCTGGCTGTCCAGCGCTTCATAAGCCTCGACCAATTGTCGGTATTGCCGCACCAAGGCAAGCTGGTCGCTTTTCTCAGGAGGCATCGCCCTCGGCCTCCAAATTCGCCTCGGCAAGCGGATCATTCTTATTCACGCTTGCTTCCATCGTGACGGCGATGCGCTGGTTCGCCACCGACGCTTCGCCCAAGCCTGTCGTCGCCGCGACCACGTAAAGCGGTCGGTCGCGCGATTCATCGTAGCTGCGCGCGACATACTGGCCGATGACGAAGAGGAAAAATAGCTGAAACGAACTCAAGAGCAGCAGGAGCACAATCGTGGTCGCCTGACCGCCGAAAAAACCTTCGCCCATCGTCAGGCGCAGGACGGAAATCACCAAGCCCACCAGCAATGAAAGCAGCGCCAAAATCAAGCTGATATAAATCATAATCTGCAAGGGGAAGAAGGAAAAGCTGGTAACCGCGTCCAGGGCGAAAGCGATCATTTTGCGCAGCGGATACTTGGTCTCGCCCCAGACCCGTTGTTCGCGCACATATTCGACGCCGGTCTGCTTGTAGCCGACCCAACTGGTCATCCCGCGGATGAAGCGGTGATGTTCGCGCATTTGCCGCAGCACAGCCGCCACCCGCGCGTCGATCAGGCGAAAGTCGCCCGTATCGACCGGAATGTTGATGTCAGTGATTCGATGAATCAGGCGGTAGAAAAGCTTGGCGCTGATCCGTTTCCAGAAGCGCTCGCCCTTGCGCAGCGCGCGCACCGCGTAAACCACCTCGTACCCGTCTTTCCATTTGGCGATCAGGCGCGGTATCAGCGCGGGCGGATCCTGCAGGTCGGCGTCGATCAGGATGACGGCCTCGCCCCGGGCATAATCGATGCCGGCCGTCACCGCGACCTGGTGGCCGAAATTGCGCGCGAAACTGATCACGCCAATCCGTTGATCCGCTTTAGCCAGCTCGAGCATGAGTTCATACGAGCCATCGGTACTGCCGTCGTTGACGATCAGCAATTCCCAGCTTTCACCGACGGCTTCGAGCGCTTTGACGATTTCAGCGTAGAATGGCCGTAGATTGCCCGCTTCATTGAAGACGGGCGCGACGATCGAATATTTCGGACGCGCCTTCATATCAGCCCGGCGCTCTTCAAGGCCTGCTCGACCGCCGCGCGATTGGGCGCGACCCGGGCGCCGCCGGAAACCGACTTCCGGGCGCGGTCGACATCCTTTAGACCGTTGCCGGTACTGACGATGCAGACGCTTTCGCCGCTGCTGACCATGCCAAGGTTCAGCGCGCGTTTCAAGCCGGCGTAGGCAGCCGCGGCCGCCGGTTCGGCGAAGACGCCGCTCAGTTGGGCGAACTCCGGAATCGCCGCCCCAATCTCGGCATCGGAAACGGTGACGAAGCGGCCATCGCTGCGGCGAACCGCCCGCAAGGCTTTGGCGCGATCGCGGGGCAACCCCGCGGCGATGCTGTCGGCGATGGTCGAAACCGCTTCTCGTTTGACATCTTGCGCGGTCAGACCCTGGTCAAAGGCTTTGGCCAAAACAGCGCTGCCTTCAGCCTGCGCGCCTATCAACCGCGGCATGGCGTCGATCCAGCCCAATTGACGCAGATCGTAAAAGCCCTTGTACAATCCGCTGATGATGCTGCCATCGCCGACGCTGACGGCGACCACATCGGGCGCGCGCCAGTTCAACTGCTCGGCAATTTCCAAGGCGACGGTTTTCTTGCCCTCGGTCGTGTATGGATTGACTCCAGTGTTGCGCGAATACCAGCCCTGCGCGGCGCAGGTCTCCAGGCAGAGGTCAAAAGCCTCGTCGTAGCTGCCTTCGATCAGAAGCACTTCAGCGCCATAAACCAGCAATTGCGCGATCTTGGCGGCTGGCGCGCTGGCCGGCACAAATATGACGATGTCGACCTCGGGCAGCGAAGCGCCCAAACCGGCCAAAGCGGCCGCCGCGTTGCCGGTGCTGGCGGTGCTGACAGTGCTCAAACCTAGCTCCATAGCGCGCGCTAACACGAGCGCGCTGGCGCGGTCCTTCAGCGAGCCGGTGGGGTTGGCGCCATCGTCCTTCACGCAGACGCTTCGCAGTCCGAGTTTTTGCGCGATGCGCGGCGCGTCATATAGTGGCGTCCAACCGACGGATAGCGGCGGGACCTTGGCCTCGGGAGCCAGCGGCATCAGCGATTTGTAGCGCCAGCAATTGGCGGCGAGCGAATCGCTCAGGCCATCGCGGTCCAGCTGCGAGCGCAAGACGGCGTAGTCATACAAAATATCGAGGGTTCCCAATTCGCCATGCGCCGGGCAGGTATAGCTGACTTCGTCTACCCCAAAGCGGCAATCACCGATGACACAGCGCAATTCCTTTACGTCCGCCATTGCCTAACTGTCTCTTGTTTAGCAAGCCCCTTGCGCGGGCAAGGATGGCCTTTGTTATTTTGTCCGAGCGCCGTCGCTTCTATTCGCCCCCGCCGGGCGGCATTCAGAATCGATCCTGCTATCGCCATATAAACCGATTCTACCCTTAACCTGAGCCGCCGGGCACGATTCGCGTGCCGGTTTCATTGTGCAGCGCCCGCGTGATATTGGTCGGACTGGTGATAATCGCGCGCGGACCGCCATTGTGCACGAAGTCAATCGCCGCATCAATCTTGGGGTACATGCTGCCGCGGGCGAAATGACCCGCTTCCAGGTAGCGGCGCGCTTCTTCCAGCGTGATCTCGTCCAGCTTGCGTTCGCGCGGACTGTTGAAATCCAGACAGACTCTTTCCACGCCGGTCGAGATCAGCAGCAGATCGGCGCGCAGCGTCTGCGCCAGCAAGCTGCTCGCGCGGTCTTTGTCGATCACGGCGGCGACGCCTCGCAGACTGCCGACCTCATTGCGCACGACGGGAACGCCGCCGCCGCCGCAAACGATCACGATATAACCGGCCAGCACAAGCGCCTGAATCGCGTTAATCTCGTTGACCACGAGAGGCTTGGGCGAGGCGACCACGCGCCGCCAGCCGCGGCCGGCGTCTTCGAAGACCTGCCAGCCTTCAGCCTCGGCCTTGTCGGCTTGCGCCCGTGACATGAATCCGCCGATGGGTTTGTCCGGTTGATCGAAGGCCGGGTCCTCTGGATCGACGCGCATCTGGGTGATGATGGTGGCGACGGTGTGATTCATGCCGACCCGCCGCAGCGAATTGTCCAGCGCCTGCTGCAGCATATAGCCGATGCTGCCCTGAGTATCGGCGACCACCAGGTCCAACGGCACGTCATGGATGCCGGCCTCGCGCATGGCGATCTCGGATCGCTGCATAATGTAGCCGACCTGGGGACCATTGCCGTGGGTGATGATTACCTGCCAGCCGTCGGCGATCATATCGGCGATGTGACGACAGGTTTCCCGCACCGCCTCCCATTGCTCGTCGATATGGGGGTTGCGCGGGTCCGGAATCAGCGAGTTGCCGCCGATCGCCACCACCACCAGTTTATCGATCATCGTCAGCCGCTCTCACTCGGCGCCGTCAGCAAGGACGAAATCTCGTTTTGAAGCATCCGTCTAACGCATCGTCAGCGCCATTGCCGCCTTCTGCACATGCAAACGGTTTTCCGCCTCATCATAGACGACGCTTTGTGGACCATCAATGACACTGTCGGTCACCTCAATATTGCGGTCGGCCGGCAGGCAATGCATATAGATGGCGTCGTCATTGGCCAGCGCCATGCGCCGGTCATCGGTGATCCAGTCCTGGTACTTGGCGCCGATTTCGGCCGATTCCTCATCGTCTTCGGTGGTGAGCCAGCTGCCCCAACTCTTGGGATAGAGGATATCCGCGCCGGTGAATCCAGCCTCAAAGTCGTCCAGGATCTCAAAGGAACCGCCATGCTTCGCGGTGTTTTCCTTCGCCTGTTCGATGATGTCAGGCATCAATTGATATTCCGGCGGCCGGGTCAGGCGGACATTCATGCCGAAGCGCGACATCAGCAAGACGAGACTCTGCGGCACCGATATTGGTTTCTGATAACTGGAGGCGTAAGCCCAGCTGATGTTGATGGTCTTGCCGCGCAGGTCGCGCCCGAATTTCTCCTGAATGGTCATCAGATCGGCCAAGATTTGAAAGGGATGATAGACCTCGCATTGCATATTCAGCACTGGCACGCGGCTGGCCTCCGCTACAGCGTTGATATAGGCGTTGCCGATGCCCCAATCGCACTGGCGGATGGCGATGCCATCGGTATAACGACCGACGATTTCGCCGATTTCCTTCGCGGTATCGCCATGGCTGATCTGCGTTGTCGTGCTGTCGATGAACTGGGCGTGGCCGCCTAACTGAGCCATTCCCGCTTCGAAGCTGATGCGCGTGCGCGTGCTGGTGAAAAAGAAAAGCAGCGCCAGCACTTTGTCGCGGAGCAAGACATGAGGCTCGCCCAAGGCGCGTCGTCGTTTCAGATCCCAGGCGACATCCAGCAGCGTCTCAATCTCTTCTTTCGACCAGTCTTGTGTGCTAATGAGGTCGCGACCTCGCAAGTCCGTTTGCATTGCTCGCTCCTGAGTATTTCCGACTTATTCTCGATTCCATTTTCGGGCGAGACGAGTCTCGCCCCTACAGACTTCTCGGTCGTTCAACGCGCGCCGTTTAGTGTTTGCTGAAGGATGGCCGGGAATAGCGCGTACCATTCGGTTGAGCGGACGACATCTTCCAGCGGCACCTGGTCCAGCACCGTATGCGCGTGGATCTCATTGCCCGGCGCGAAGCCGATGCTGGGGATGCCGGCCTTGCCCGCCCAGTAGATGCCATTGGTGGAGAAATCCCACTTGCCGGTGTCCACGTGACCATATAGCACCTCGGCCGCCGATAAGCCGGCCTTCACTATCGGCTCATCTTCTTCATAAGCCCAGGCCGGATAAATCTTGTCCAGCGGGAAAACAAAGCCGGTGTAACTCGGCTCGTCGTAAACCAGGATTTCAGCGTGGATATCGTCTCGCTCGCCAATGATCGCTTGAAGACGTTTCAATTCGGTCTCGGGTTCTTCGCCAAAAGTGATGCGGCGGTCGACATATATAGTCGCCTCATCGGGCACGGCGTTGATGCTGGGCGTCTTGACTTCCATGTCGGTGACGGTGATCCGCCCTTGGCCCAGAAAGTCATGATCGCCCAGCTCCGGCTCGATGTGGCTGATGCGTTCAATGATGGGCAGCAGCTTGTAGATGGCGTTGTCTCCCAGGTAGTTGCTGGCGGCGTGGGCGCTCCTGCCCTTGGCCACAATTTTGAATTCGACCCTTCCCTTGTGGCCCCGATAGATTTGCATTCGAGTGGGCTCGCCAATGACGACGAAGTCCGGCTTGACGCCTTCGGTTTGAACAAAGGCATGGGGCGCCTGCCCGTCATTCCATTCTTCCATGTTGCCAAAATAGTAAGCGGTGTATCCCTCCAGCAATCCTAGATCGCGGGCCAGAGCCAAGCCGTAAACCATGCCAGGCGTGCTGCCCTTTTCATCGCAGGCGCCGCGGGCGTACAAAACGCCATTTTCGATTTTGCCCTCGAAGGGATCCCATTCCCACTCGTCGGGGTCGCCGATGCCAACCGTGTCGATGTGGCTGTCGTAGAGCAAGACGCGGTCGCCATGGCCTATCATCCCGACGATATTGCCCATCCTGTCCCAGTAGACGTCGTCATAGCCGAGGCGCTTCATCTCCTCAGCGATGCGCTCGCCGCAAGCGCGAATTTGATTTTCCATGCTCGGTATGGCGCAGATCTCGCGCAGAAAGGCGATAATCTCTTCCCGCTGTTCCTCCACGCGATGCCGCAAGTCTTGAAGTTTTGTATGGTCTACCATGTCCTTACCCGATGCTGAATACCTTTGCCAAGCCTCGCTACTTTAGCATAGAATGACAAATCTATGGACGGCTTCTTAGACAAATAGATCAACTAATTTGAATTGTTCGACATCCACCAATCCCAAGTCAGTCAGTTTGAGTTTGGGAATTACTTCCAGCCCCATAAAACTCATGACAATATAGGGATCGCTCATTTGATTTCCCAGCTTGCGCGCCGCTGCAATCATCTCGTCGTATTGATCGCGCACCGCTTCAATCGGCAGTTCGCTCATCAAGCCGGCGACGGGCAAGGGCAAACGGGCCAGGACCGCTTCGCCGTCAGCGAGCGCCAAGCCGCCGCCCATCTCGACGATGGCCGCCACCGCCCTGCGCATGCTGACGTCATCAACGCCGATGACCGCCAGATTATGGTGATCATGCGCGACGGTGCCGGCGATGGCGCCGCGCCGCAAACCGAAGCCCTTGATGAAGCCCAAGCCGATATTTCCGCTCGCCCGGTGACGCTCGACCATGGCGAACTTGAGAATATCGCGCTCGATATCGCTGAGGGCGAAGCCATCGACGATCTTCGCCCATTCCACCCGTTGGTCCGTCACCACCTGATCCGGGATTGTGCCGATGACGCGAATGCGCTCGCCCTTCGCCTTAATGCTGAAATCCAACTTGCCGGCGCCGATGTTCACCGTGCTTCGCAAATCAATCCGACGCGATACGCCGCGCTCGCCGACCATCGCGCCGTTTTGCGCCACTAATTCGCCGCCGCGATAAACCTGCTCGGGTCTGAAGTCCCGCAGGTCGGGCAGGACCAGCAAATCGGCGTACTTGCCCGGCGCCACCGCTCCGTACTTCTTCAAGCCAAAGTGGCGAGCGGTGTTGTAGCTGCCCATGCGGATCGCGATCATGGGATCGACGCCCTCGGCGATGGCGATGCGCAGCATGTAATCGATCGACCCGTGATCAATGAGATCGGCCGGAATGCGATCGTCGGTGCAGAAGCAAATGGCGCTGTGATTCTCCGCCGTAATCAGCGGCAGCAAGGGCTTGAGATTGCGTGTGGTCGTCCCCTCGCGGATGAAGACCGTCAGGCCCAGCCGCAGTTTCTCCCGCGCCTCGGCCAGCGTCGTGCATTCATGTTCGCTCTGGACGCCGGCGGTCACGTAGGCGCTGAGCATCTTCCCGCTCATGTCGGGCGCGTGACCATCCAGGACACGATGCTCGAACAGGGCGATCTTGTCCAACATGCCTTCATCGCCCAGCGCCACGCCGGGATAATTCATCAATTCGGCCAAGCCGAGCACCCAAGGGTGATCCACCAGCGGCGCCAGATCCTCCGCTTCCAGGCGGGCGCCCGTTGTCTCCATATCGGTGGCGGGGACGCAGCTGGAGGCCATTACATACATATTGAGCGGGACGTTTTTGGCGCGCTCCAGCATGAATCGCATGCCCTCGAGCCCGAGGACATTGGCGATCTCGTGCGGATCAGTGATGACGGTGGTCACGCCATGGGGCAGCACCGCCCGCGCGAATTCCGGCGGCGTCACCAGGCTGCTCTCGATGTGCGCGTGGGCATCGATCAGACCGGGCGCGACGTACTTGCCAGCCAGGTCGACTTCCCGCTGGCCTGCATAGCCCGCGCCAAGCCCCACGACATGCCGGTCGTGGATCACAATGTCGGTCGGATATATCTCGCCGCTGATCACATTGACCAGTTGACCATTGCGCAAAACGAGATCCGCCGGCGTATCGCCGCGAGCAGCCGCCAGCCGATCAACAATCGACATTCGCGCGCCTCCCTTTTGCCATCAGCGCCCGCCTCGAATCAGCTCAGCCGACAATTGATTATGATTCTCGATCAAGTTAGGCAAGTCGGCGCTGCGCAATTCCCCGTCCTCCACCACAATCTCGCCGTTGATGATCGACAGATCGACCGCCGGCGGCTGGCAGAAGACCAGCGCGGCCAGCGGGTCGTGCATGGCGCCCGCCATTCCTGGCCCGTCCAGCCGAAAGGCGACGACATCGGCGGATTTTCCCGGCGCGATCTGCCCGATATCATCTCGCCCGAGCACAGCGGCGCCGCCACGGGCCGCCATTTGAAGCGCCTCGCGGGCGGACAAAGCGGCCGGATCGCCCAGGGCGCGCGCCAATAGCAGCGCCTGTCGCGCTTCGCCCAGAAGATGACCACTGTCGTTGGAGGCGGAGCCATCGACGCCCAAGCCTACGTTGACGCGATGATCGAGCATTTTTCGAATCGGCGCGATTCCCGAAGCCAGCCGCATATTCGACGACGGGCAGTGGCAGACGCCAGTGCCTGAGCGCCCGAAGCGCCGGACTTCATCGTGGTTCAGTTTGACGCAATGGGCGTGCCAAACGTCTTCGCCCAACCAACCCATGTCTTCGGCGTATTCGCCCGGCCGCGTGCCAAAGCGCTCGACGCTGTAAGCGACATCGGCGTCGGTTTCCGCCAGGTGCGTATGCATTTGCAAGCCATAGGCTCTCGCCAGCGCCGCCGACTCGCGCATCAAATCCACCGTCACGCTGAAGGGCGAGCAGGGCGCCACCACAATCCGCAGCATCGATTGCGGCGAGGGGTCGTGCCAGGTCTCGATCAGGCGCTGCGTGTCGCGCAGGATGTCTGGCTCGCGCTCAACCAGATGATCGGGTGGTAAGCCGCCTTGCCCTTCACCCAGGCTCATGCTGCCGCGCGCCGCATGAAAGCGAATGCCCACCTCCTGCGCGGCGCGGATCTCGTCTTCCAGCCGCACATCATTGGGGAAGACATAATGATGATCGCTGGCGGTGGTGCAGCCGGATAGCAGCAATTCGGCCATTGCCAGGCGGGCGGCGGCATAGACATGCTCCGACCGCATCTGCGCCCACAGCGGATAACAAGCGCGCAGCCAGCCAAAGAGGTCTTCCTGCTGTCCCATGACGCGCGTCAAGCTCTGAAACATATGGTGATGCGTGTTGACCAAGCCCGGCAGCGCAACGTGATTGGAGAGGTCAATGACGCGATCGGCTTTTTCCGGCGGCGCCTCGTCGGCGGCGCCGAGGCCCTCTATCACGCGGCCGCGAATCAGCAGCCAGCCGCCCTCCAGTTCGCGCCCTTCATCATCAAATGTCGCCAGACAGCGAATGTTCTGTAAAAGAAGCGTCGACATCGGCCCGCGACTCCCCGGATCCACTCCAATAATATAATACGGCGGCAAATGCGCTACAAGATTCAGCTGGTCTGGCGCCGCTCGCCGCAGGCATCGCGGGTCGGTTCGCCGTAGGCTTGGCAGGATCAGGCTTCGAGACTGCGCCGCGCCGCCCTCAGCGTATTCGAAAGGAGCATGGTGATGGTCATGGGTCCGACGCCGCCGGGCACTTTGGTGATGTATCCGGCGATTGCGCGCGCCGATTCAAACTCGACATCGCCGACATAACGATAGCCTTTTTCGCTATCGGGGTCGGGCAGCGAATTGGAGCCGACATCAATGACGATGGCGCCTGGCTTGATCCAATCGCCCTTGACATATTCGGCCCGCCCGATCGCCGCGACTACGATATCGGCGCCGCGGACTGTGCCGGGCAGGTCGCGCGTGCGGCTATGACAGATGGTGACCGTGGCGTTGGCCTTTGCCAGCATAAGCGCCACTGGCAACCCGACGATATTGCTTCGGCCGATGACGACCGCCCGCGCCCCCTCGATGGCTTCGCCCGTCTCCGCGATTAACTGCATGACACCTGTGGGCGTCGCCGGGGTGAAGGTCGGCTCGCGCCCCCGCATGCCCAGGCGCCCGAGGTTCATCGGATGGATGCCATCGACATCTTTGGCCAGGCTGATTTCGTTGAGCGCGGCCTCTTCATCAACATGATCGGGCAAGGGCAATTGCACCAAGATGCCGTGGATACTTGGATCGGCATTAAAGGCGCTTACCGCGTCCTCCACCTCGGCCTGCGTCGACGCGGACGGCAAGATCCGCGCCTCAGAGCGCAAGCCGGACCGCTCGCAGGCGCGGCGTTTCATACGCACATACATCGCCGAAGCCGGATCATCGCCGACCAGGACGACGCCCAAGCCCGGCGCCCCTGATTTCGCCCGCAATGCTTCGACCGCCCGCTTTATCTCGCCTTGAATTCGTTGTGCGACCGAACGTCCATCGATGATCTTGGCTGGCATCGCAATTCCCTATCCGCTGTGACTTGAATCGCCGGCGAAAACGAGCCGAAAGCCGCGCCTTGCCGTTGCCGCCCCCGCTGGACCGGGAAGCGAATGGCTATGGAGATTGGCTCACCCTCTTGTTACACTGTTCCCAGCCGACAACTTCCTTGAGGATAGCACAAAGTGGCGTCAGCCGAGAACTTGCCGGGCATCATATTCGTCATCATCGGACCGGGCGGAGCGGGCAAAAACGCGATCATGAAGGCGGTTATCGCCGCGACTCCGGCGCTGCAGCAATTGGCGACCGCCACCACAAGGCTCATGCGCGCTGATGAAATGCAAGGGCGCGAGCATCTCTTTGTAAGCGCGCAGCAGTTTCAAGAGATGATCAGCCGCGACGAATTGCTGGAACACCAGGAAGTGACGCCGGGCAAACATTATGGCATCCCCCGCCGCACCGTCTTGGAGGTTTTGACCGCCGGCGCCGCTCGCATTGCCGATATTGAGGTCCTGGGCGCCATTGAGCTCGCCGCCGCTTATCCGCGAAACGTCGTCCAGGTTTTCATCACCGTGCCGGGCGACGATATCGCCCAGCAGATGGCAGTGCTTGAAGCGAGGATGCGCGCTCGAGCCGATGAGGCGACGGACATCGGGCAGCGGCTGAAACGCGCGCGGACATTGGAATTGCCTTATCAAACCCGCTGTGATTACATCGTGGTGAATGATGACTTGGCGCAGGCGATTGAGACGACAGCCGCCATCATCCGTCGCGAAATGGTCGAACGCCAATTGCAGGAGGCGAGACTCTGAACAACCTCTCGCAATACCATCTTTCGCTGGGCGCGCGCCTGGCGCCCGACGGAATCCCGCTGGATTACGGCGACGAGGCGGCGGAATACGCGGCCGCGGACCAAGGCGCAATCTTGCTCGATCGCTCGCATGAAGGCCGTATCTTGCTGCAGGGGCGCGACCGGCTTGAGCTTGTCAACCGCATGTCAACCAATGATGTGAGCCGCCTCGCCCTCCATGAAGGGGCGCCTACCGTCTTCATCAACGCCAATGCGCGCATCTTGTTTCGAGTGGTCTGCTTCAACCTGCCGCGGGGCTTGCTGCTGATCAGCGAGCCGGGCCAAGGCGAAGCGCTGGCGCTTCTTTTGCGGCGCAGCGTCTTCTTCGGCGATCAAGTCGCCGTCGAGGATATCAGCAGCGAGACTGCTCATTTCGCCCTGCATGGAGCGGCTGTCGACGCCGCAATCGAGTCGCTGGCGCCGGCGACCCGGTCCATTCCCGCGCTGGGCGTCATCGAAGTCGAAACAGATGTCGGAAATCTGATCATCGCTCGGCGCAAATCCATTTGCGGCGGACATTGGATCGTGATCGCTGACTGCGATATGGGCGCGCATGCTCACCGCCTGCTGCTGCAAAGCGGAGGGACTGCCGGTCTGATAGCGGCCGGCTCTTTGACTTTCAATTGCTTGCGCATACGTAGCGGCAGACCCGCGGGTCTGGAGCTGTCGTCCGATTATATTCCGCTGGAGGTGGGACTGTGGGACGAGATCAGCTTCAGCAAGGGCTGTTACACCGGGCAAGAAATCATCGCGCGCATGGAGAGCCGGGGGCGTCTGGCGAAGACGCTGGTCAAGGTGGCGCTATCTTCCATGGCGCCGGCGCCAGCGCCGATTTACGCGCAGGGCAAGCCGGCCGGTACCTTAACGAGCAGCGTTCAAGCCCCAGACGGCCAAATCCATGCTTTGGCGGCGCTCAAAGTGGGCAGCGCGCAGCCCAACACAGATTTGACCGTGGGCGCGGACGGACTACCGGCCAGGGTGGTCGACTTTGCCGGGGCGCAACCGCCATTTGTCCTGGAGGAAGCGGCAAGATCACCTGGAAATTGACCCCGAGCGTGAATTGAATCGTTATCGACTGCCGTTGTTTCAGCTGAACCTGGGCGGCTCGCCATCAAAAAACAGCGCCCACCACAACTCCCAATTCGCCGGTTCAGGCGCCGTCGTCTGGAATTCCACCAATGGCGCCGGCGATCGCGCCGTTGACCTTTGTATGCCGCTGCTCATGGGCATGATCAGGACTTCGCCGTCTCGGATCATTTTGCCTTCATCGCGCGCCCAGTATTCGACGTAGGCATCGCTCTTGACATAGCTAAGCTGCTCGATCAAGCCCTGCTGCTCTTCCAGCAATGCGTCTATTTCGACCGCAAAACGCGCGTGGATTCCGCCTAAATCACGGTCCAGCTTGATGCGGCCGCTGAAGTTCAGCGTGAGCGCCAAACCAAAGGCGAGCACGACGGCCAGCATCACCTGAATGCTGGTCAATCCCTGACCGCCGGCGCGTCGGTCGGCCGCTCTTGACTGCGCGCCGCTCAATTCGCCTTCCGCCATTTGCACCCTGCAATTCTCAATTCCGCCTGACAACTATCATAGTAGAGTGAAGGAAATGCGCCAGCGCAGGCGGCGAGAATTCTGGCGCAACGACATTCGCAACGGCAGTCAGCGATGGGCGGCCGCCGTCTTCGTTTCGCGGGCCAGCCCCACTTGATATTCTCGTCTGCAGATTCCCTCATAAAGTGAAAACCCGGCCGATTGACCGGGTGTTTGCAATGCCGAAGGTGGGAGTCGAACCCACACTCCCCGAAGAGAACTACGCCCTGAACGTAGCGCGTCTGCCAATTCCGCCACTTCGGCATCTCAGCAATTTGCAGTATAGCGGTTCAGGACGGCTTGTCAATACGCTGCTCGCGCGAGATTCGCTGTCCCCTCGCTATTGCGCGTGATATAATGCAGCGCGTTTTCGATGAGCAGCGATGAATCGCGGGAGGCGGCAGACTGAAAGATATCGCTCCGCCGAATAGTGGCGAGCCAGGCTCTCGCTTTCCTTGGCTGGCCTCCGCTGTCCCGGCCGTGATCTTCACGGTTTCGCTTCTAGTCGCTGGCTGGGTTGCGCAGGCGCAGCGGCAGGAGGGCGGCGTCTATGCGCAGGCGATCGGGCAAGCCAATCTGCGCGCGGATGATAATATCGAAGCGTGGCTTGTCGGCGAAATCAGAAGCGGCGTCAGTTATCCCGTGCTCGGACGCAGTCAGCTCTACCCCTGGCTACTGTTGGGCGAAAGCGATACCGATCGGCCCTTGGGCTGGGTCTTCGAAACGCTCGTCGTTGTGAGCGGAGATATCAATCGCGTCCCCTTCAGCGACTTGATAATCGACGCGTCAGCGCCGCCCTCGCCGGTGGCGCCGAGCGCCAGCCCGACGCCAGCATCCACAGCGACCAGCGCCCCGCCCACCTCGACGCCGACGATTGGCGTCTTTGGCGTCAGCGGACGGGTATCGGGCGAGGTGAATATCCGTTACGGACCCGGCGTCGAATATCCCCGCGCCGGCGTGGCCTATACTGGCGACCGCTTTGAAGTGACCGGTTATCACGCGCTGTATCCCTGGGTGCGGATTCGCTATCCGGAAGCGGCCGGCGGACAAGCCTGGATGGCAAGCGACCTGCTGGAGATCAGCGGGAACGTCCTCAACACGGTCGCGATCTCGCAGACGCGCTTCAGCCTGCCGCCCTTTACACCGACGCCGGCCGCCGTTCAGGCTAGTGGCATCAACGGGGAGCAAGCGCTGCCGCTGGGCGGAGACTTGCAGATTCTGGCGGACGAGCTCTGGAATCTGCTTTTGCGGAATGACTTTGATCCGCAGACCAGCCGCTTCGGCGCGCTGTTCTTCATGGACCTGTCCAGCGGCGAAGCCTTCAGTTTCGGCGATAAATTCGCCTTCAGCGGCACGAGCCTGAACAAGGTCGCCATTCTCGCCAAGCTCTATCAAAAGCTTGACGCCCCGCCGTCAATCGAGACAGCCACCGATATTCTCAACACGATGATTTGCAGCGAAAACGCGGCGACCAATCGTCTGCTGAGCATTATCGGCGACGGCAACGCCTACGTCGGCGCGGACGCGGTCACCAAGCTTTACCAGGAGTTGGGTTTGACACGATCCTTCCTGATTGCGCCCTTCACAACGATTGGCACGCCGGAACCTCCGCCGCAGCCGCTGGCATTTCCCGAAACAACCGCCGACCAAGCCCGCGCGGAGCCAGATCTGTCGAATCAGTTGACCGTTGTCGAAATTGGCTCCTTGCTCGCCAATCTTTACCAATGCGCTTACGCTGCGGGCGGCGCGCTCATCGACCGCTTTGGCGAGACGCTTGAAACGCGCGAATGCCGGCAGATGCTGCACGTGATGAGCAACAACACCGTCGATGCCCTGCTAAAATCCGGCGTGCCAGCCGATACGCGCGTGGCGCATAAACATGGCTGGATACCCGATACGCATGGCAACGCCGCCCTGTTCTTCACGCCTGGCGGCGATTACGTCATCGCGATGATGCTCTTCCAGCCGGAGTGGCTGAATTTCCAGGAATCGCTGCCTCTTTTCGCCGAGGTATCGCGCCGCGTCTACAACCATTTCAATCCGGAGCAGCCGCAGGCCTCAGGCCGCGAATGGAACATTCCCGATGCTAACAGCTGCAACTACTTTGGCAGCCCGCTGGTCGTCGATCTCCTGCAATCCCACTGGGATGAATGAGCGCGCGGCGGGCGCCCGTCAACGCAGTTTGAAGTGAACCTCTGACGCTTGCCGCAGCCGGCTGGCGGCTTCTTCCGGCGTGATGTCGCGCTGAGCCTCGGCCAGCATTTCGTAGCCGACCATGAACTTCTTCACGGTCGCAGAACGCAGCAGGGGCGGAAAAAAGTGGGCGTGCAATTGCCAGTGCGCGTTGTCGGCGCCGTCGTATGGCGCGCCATGCCAACCCATCGAATAGGGGAATGAGACCTCAAACAGATTGTCATATTTCACCAGCAGGCCTTTCAAGATGGCTGCCAGGTCATTCCGTTGGCCATCGCCCAAATCGGGCAAGCACCGCACGGGCGACTTGGGCAGCAGCAGCGTTTCGAATGGCCACACCGCCCAATAAGGCGCCACGACCAGCCAGCTAGCGTTTTCCAGCACGCAGCGTTCGCCAATCTGCCCCTCTTGATGCGCATAATCTCGCAGCAGGTTGGTTCCGTTTCTTTCCTGGTAAGCGCGCTGCTGTTGATCTTCCCGCGCGGCGATGGCGCCCAGGCGATCAGTCGCCCAGATTTGCCCGTGCGGATGCGGATTCGAGGCGCCCATCATATCGCCTCTGTTTTCAAAAACCTGAACCCAGCAGTAGCGGGCGCCAAGCTCACTAGTTTGCGCCGCCCACAGGTCTGCCACCAGGCGGATCTCCCCCAGCGACATTTCCGCCAGCGTCAAATCGTGGCGCGGTGAAAAACAGAGGACGCGCGCCTCACCGCGAACCGACCGGGCGCGGAACAGCGATTCGCCGCCCGTCTGCGCCGGTGGCACATCGGGCAGCACAGCGGCGAAGTCATTGATAAAAGCGAATGTGCTCTCGTATTCCGGATTGCGCTCTCCGTTGGCGCGCGTATTGCCCGGGCACAGATAGCATTTGGGGTCGTAGCGGGAGCGCCGGTCCAGCGGCAATTTCTCGACGCCCCCTTGCCAGGGTCGATTCGTCCTATGGGGCGAGACCAAAATCCACTCATCCAGCAGCGCGTTGTAACGCCGATGCGGATGTCTTGTGAGATCGAAGGTCACGCCTCATCCCCGCAATTGCATGACGCCGTGGCTCAGGACGACCAGGGAGCGTTCCTTTACCTTGGTCTGAAAGCGAATCTCATGGTCCGATTCGCGCCACATTTCGGTCACCAGTGTCTCGCCGGGGAAGACGTGGCGAGAGAAACGAACTTTGATCGATTTGAAGCGGTCTGGGTCGTTGTCGGCGCAGCGCTTGATGATGGCGCGGGCGGCGAATCCCATCGTGCACAAGCCGTGCAGTATCGGTTTCTCGTAGCCGCCGCTTACAACCCATTGCGGGTCCGCGTGCAGCGGGTTGTCATCGCCGGCCAGACGATAAAGCAAAGCCTGCGCCACATCAGTGGATTCCTCAAACACAAAGTCGGGCTCGCGCTCTGGCCAGACCCATCGGGACGAAGGGCCGCGCTCGCCGCCGAATCCGCCCAGCCCGCGGAAAAATAGCGAATGTCGAGCCGTCGCCAGCTCTGAGCCATCATCGAGACAGCTCCTTATGTCGATGATCATTAGCAGCCCGCTGCCCTTGTCGTAAATGTCCGATATCGCGATCGTGGAAGTCACGGTCGCCGCCTTGGGCAAGGGTCGATTGACGCGCAGGAATTGTTCGCCATGCACGACCATCATTGGGTGATACTTGATGCCGGCGATTTCGCCCATTGGCACGCGGCGATTGAATTCGTACGAGAAGACGACGGCGAAGGTGGGAAAGACTTGAAAACCGACGCTGCTCTGCTCATAGACGAATTTCAACTCATCTTGATCGAGGGGATCGGCCGGCGCGCCAATGCCCAGCGCATACAGAGCGACATCGCGCTCATTGTAGCGGCAGGCCGTGCGCTCCAGTTCGACGCCGATTGCGCGCTTCACGACATCAAGGGAGGGCAGCTGCATACCCTTATTCCTGCCCGGACGAGGCTGATGATCTACAGTCGAAGACAAGTATAGTCAGGAAGGTCGATCAAAGCTACCGGGTGGAAGCCATTGCGCAAAGCCGCTTCGGCGATTCGGGCCGCGGCGACTAATCGGCCCGCTGCTGCGGCGAAATCAACCGCAGATATTCCCAGGTGTAGATGCCCGTGTGGTGGCCATCGTCCCAACTGGGCTGCAGCGCGTAATTGCCGACAGCGCTGATGTCGGTGATGGCATAAGAGCGGCGCGGCGTCAGCTTGAGGATGTCATCGGGCGCGTGTTCCATGCCCATCTTGGCATGCCCGCCGCGGCACTCGACGCAAGGGCATGCTTCGCGCAACTGCGCCAAGGGATAGCTGCTGGCGAGACCGTCGTCCCAGATGATTTGCAGTTCGCCCTTTTTCCGGTCCACGGTGATATTCGTCGGTCGATTGTCCATTCAGCGCGCCTTTAGCTCCGCACCCCGCGTATATGCTAAAGAATGGAAACCAAGGTGAAAACCCAGAATAGTAAACGAGATGAGACTGGCGCCGTCATGGCGGAAGCCGGCCGGATCGGTCAACTTGCTTATCGATTTTCTTTGATACAATGATTTCATCTCGCTAATCGTTTCTCTGGCGGAGCCCTCCTCATGCCTTTGTCAAGACATACAGTCGGTCTAATAGTTTGGATCCTGCTCTTGACAGCTTGTCAAAGCCAGTCGACATCGCCGGCGGACGTGACCGCTACCGCCCTGTCTGATGCCCTCGCCCAAGCGGTCGCCACCGCGGACAGTCTCGCGGCGACCGCCACCGCCATCACCAAGGCGACCGAAGCGGTGCCGACGGCGACGCCGACATTGACGCCGACGCCGGATCCGTTTCCGGAAACGATAATCGGCTCCATCTATGTTGCTGAACAGCGCTTTGAGGGCGGCTGGATGTTTTGGCTCCAGCCCAACACCCAGATCTGGGTGCTGACGGAAAATGACGGCGGGAAGAATATCTGGAGCGTCTACGAAGATACGTTCGTGGAAGGCGATGCGGAATCCGATCCACAGATTTTGCCGCCCGAGGGCCGCTTGCAGCCCATTCGCGGCTTCGGCAAACTATGGCGCGAGAATCCGGAAGTGCGTCTGGCGACTGGCTGGGCGCTGGATGTCGAAATCGGGCACACAACCCGTTACGAGTACCATCATGGCGGTTTTGTGAATGATGACAACGAGTATGTGCCGGAGCCGGGTTACCATCAGGTGAGGAATCTGGGTGGCGACGTCGTGCAATTCATTGAAGGCTCCCGCAGTTGGCGCATCCAAAGCGATTGACGAGCTCGAAGCCCTAACCATGCGCAATCTCCGACGCCATTCGATAGACGCGAGCAGGCCATTCGAGTGCTACCTGGCGGCGGACGCCCGCAACAGCCGCGCCGATTACTGCGATGATCAAGCCTGGACCGTCCGACTTGGCCGGCGCGATGAGGCGGCGCTGGCTTTTCAAACGCAATTTGGCGGGCGAGCGGGCCTCGTCAGCCTCGTGCCGATGTGGCGCATTGGCGAAGGCTTGATTTATCAGCAGCAGACTTACGCCGCGCCCCCGGTCATAACCCACATCGCGCCGAACTATATGCAAATCGAGGCGGCGCCGATGGCCGCTGTTTCGCTGGTCGCGCGCTTTTGGGTGATGGAGTCGCGCGCGGCCGGCGGTGAATTCGCGCTGACCAACACGAGCGCTGAGGCTCTTCAGCTACAGCTTGAGCTCTTTGGCCAGGCCGTGATCAACAGCCGCAAGGTTCAGCTCAATGTGCTGACGCTGGGCGATGGAACCCTGGCGCTGCATCTGGGGCAGATCGGCAATATCAATCCCGTCGCCACCTTGGAAGGCGCGAGCGCCGAGATTTATGGCGGACGCATCGGCAGCCCGAAAATCGGCCGCCTGCTGAAGCTGCCGCCGTCGGAGACCGCGCGTGTGCCTTTTGCTGTGGCGGGGCTGGAAGACATGCGCGACTCCTTCAGCGTGGCGATGAACTGGATGTCGCGGCCCTGGGATCGACACTTCGAAGTCATCGAGCGCGATGCCGCCGCGGTCCCTCGGATAAGCAGCGGAAATGAAGATTGGGACCTCGTCATCGATCTCTCTTATGCGCATCTGATCAAAGGTTTTATGGCGCCAAGCGAGCATCTGCCCCAAGCCTCTATCGTCGCCAATCGCGTCGGCGATCGCGGTTGGAGCCGGCGCGGCGACGGGGGCGATCATATCCGCGCCTGGGCCGGGCAAGACCCGACGCTCGCCTTTCCGGCTGTCAGCGCGGTCGCCAATATCGACTCCGAGCTCGCCAAGGGACTGATTCGAAATTATCTGTCGACGCAGGATGAAGCGGGCTTTGTCGATCGTCAGCCAGGGTTGGCTGGTCAGCGGCAGGGTCTACTGATGATGCCGCTCTTGGCGCGTCTCAGCTGGCAGGTTTATGAGCGAACGGGCGATCAAGACTTTCTGCGCGAGCTCTACCCGGGTCTGGTTGCTTTCTTCGGCCGCTGGCTGCAAAGCGATATGGACGCGGATGATGACGGCGTCCCGGAGTGGCGCTCGGAACGGCAAATGGGCTATGTCGCCTTTCCTACCTTCGGACAGGGTCAATACTGGGCGCAGGGGGCCGAAATCGAACAAATGGAAGGCCCCGACCTGCTGGCTTACTTGATTGCCGAAGCCGATGCGCTCTGCCAGATCGCGGAGCGCTTGGATGAAAAGGAAAGCGCGCAGATCCTCTCCAAACAACGCGCAATGATGGAAGCGAGCCTGGAAGAATTCTGGGACGGCCGGCGCTATCGTTATCGCGACCGCGACACGCATATCAGCGCGGGAGCAGAGGAACTGCTTCATCGAGGCGCGGGCGACCAGTCTCACGAACTGGATCATGCGCTGCTGATGCCGGCAAGAGTCGTCGTTCGCGTGGTCGGCGGCGTCAGCCAACGGCCGCGGATCACCTTAAAGCTGGCAGGCAGAGACCAAGAAGGCGAGGAATGCGCGATTGAAGCGGCGGCTGAGGAGTTTGATTGGCAGAATCGCCAGGGCGTCTACACCACCGAAAAGCCGCTCTCGCATGTTCACCGCATCGCCATCGAAGGCTTGAGCCGGGTATACAAGGTTTACGCCACCACAATCGATAGCAGTCGGCTCGATATCAACGCTCTGATCCCGCTGATCTGTCGACGCCTGCCTCCAGAGCGGGCCGCCGCCTTAGTTGAGTTGGCGTTGGACGAAGCGCATTTTCTGCGACCGAATGGCTTGACCATGGTCAGCGCGAGCGACCGCAACTTCGACCCCTCCAATGCGCGCGGCGGCGGCGGCATCTGGATGTACTGGCTGTCACAGATTGGCGAAGGCATGGTGGCGGCCGGCTACCGGCGGGAAGCGACCGCGCTGATAAAACGTGTCCTCGCTGGCTTGGCGCGCGTCCTGGCCCGAGAAGGCAAGCTGTCGCAATTTTATCACGCGGACGAGGCCAAGGGCTTCGGCGAGGCTCATCACATCGGCGGCATCGTCCCGTTGAAATTGCTCTGCGATCTCCTTGGCGTCTCAATCGCTGCGCCGGACCGCGTCTGGGTGGGCGGCGAATTCACCTGGGGAGACGCGATTTCGGTTGAGCAGCACGGCGTCTTCGTCCGGCGAGACAGCGATTTGATACTCATCGAGTTTCCCACCGGCCACAGCGAGCGATTGCCAGCCGACGCGCCCTGGCAGCTCGTTCAGGATCCAACTCCAGTTAGCACGATCGTCGAGGCGAGCGAGCCAAGGGAGCTGCCGGATGCCTCCCTGCCCAGCGAGACCGATGACGATGACCGGCTGATCATTGATGTCGATGACGCTGCGGAGGCTGAATATGCAGCTGATGACGCGTCAGCCGACCCAGCCTCGGACGAAAATGATGTCGATTCGAGCCCTGCGTAGCAGCGCTGTCGCAGCCGGCGGCGAGGAGAAGCATGCCTCTGAGGCCTTGGCGGCGCGGCGCCTTCTCCCGCCGGGCGAGCGCGCAACGGTGACATGATTTATCGAATCCGTTCTCCTGGCGGAGACAAGAATCGCGACGTACCGGCAGCGCCCATGCAGTGGCGGCGGCTCCTTTCTTATTTGGCCGCCTACAAGCTGCGGCTGCTGTTCGCGGCGATTGGCTTATGCTTCGCATCGGCGCTCAGCCTGGTGTTTCCGGCGGTGATTCAGCGGGTGATTGATTCCGTATTCACCGACGCCGATATCATGCTGCTGGATACGATCACGCTCGCGCTCTTGGCCGTCTTCATTTTCCGGTCGCTGGCGAGCTTTCTGCAAAATTATCATCTCAATTATGTCGGCGAGAAGATCGTGGTCGATATGCGCTGCCAGCTCTACGCCCACTTTCAGACGCTGTCGATCAAGTACTACAACGACAGGCGCGTGGGCGAACTCATCAGCCGCATCTCGTCCGATGTCACCGTCGTTCGTACCGTGCTCACCGGCAACATCAGCGGCTTTCTGCAGCAGACGCTGACGCTGATAGGCTCGGTGGCGATCATGTTCTACTTGAACTGGCGCCTGACGCTCTTCATCATCGTGCTGATGCCTATCATCGTCGCGGTCGCCTTCGTCCTGGGGAGCGCCATTCGCCGGGCAAGCACGCGCGTGCAAGATGAAATCGCCGGCGCTACCGTCGTCGCCGAAGAGGTCTTTCAGAATATCCGCGAAGTCAAGAGCTTCGTGCGCGAGAGCTACGAGATCGCCCGCTACAACAAGGCTATCGAGATCGCCTTTCGCGCGGCGGTCAAATTGCTCACGATACGCTCGGTTTTCGGTCCCATCATCGCCTTCTTCGCCTTCGCCGGTTTGGCGCTGATATTGTGGTTTGGCGGTCGCGAAGTGCTTGATGGCCGGCTGAGCGCGGGCGAATTGATCGCCTTTCTGATCTATGGCTTGACGGTGGCGGCCAACTTCGCCGGCGTGATCAGCATGTACTCGCAGGTTCAGGAAGCCCTGGGCGCAACCAAGCGCGTGTTCGAGATTCTCGATACGCAGCCCGATATTCGCGATGCGCCAAAAGCCAAGCATCTGGCCTCGGTCAATGGCGCGATTTCCCTGCAAGGGGTCAGCTTCACCTATGAAGACGGTCTGGAAGTTCTGAGCGATATTAACCTTGAGATCGCCGAGGGCGAGATCATCGCTTTGGTGGGGCCCAGCGGCGCGGGCAAAAGCACGTTCTTCAACCTGATTCCGCGCTTCTTCGATGTGGACGCCGGTTCCATTTGCATCGACGGGCAGGACATCCGCGACTTGACGCAGACCAGCCTGCGCGGGCACATCGGCATCGTGCCGCAAGAGACGCTGCTCTTCGGCGGCAGCATTCGCGAGAACATTTTGTACGGCAAGCTGGACGCGCTTGAAGCAGAAATGATTGAGGCGGCGCGGTCAGCCAACGCTCACGACTTCATCATCGAGTTGCCGCAGGGCTACGATACCATCGTCGGCGAGCGCGGCATCAAGCTGAGCGGCGGGCAGCGTCAACGCGTCGCCATCGCGCGCGCCTTGCTTAAGAATCCGTCAATCCTGCTGCTGGATGAAGCAACATCCAGCCTGGATAACGAAAGCGAGCAATTGGTGCAAGAGGCGCTGGCTCGCCTGATGAAGCATCGAACGACCCTGATCATCGCCCATCGGTTGAGCACGACTCGCGTCGCGCATCGCATCGCCGTGCTCGACCGGGGGCGGATCATCGAGCTGGGACCACATGAAGAACTGATGGCGCAGCGGGGGCTCTATGCCAAACTTTATGCGATGCAGTTTCGCGAGACGGATCTCTTTGTCGCCGGCGAGGCGTGCCCCTAGAACAGGATTCAATTCACAAGCGCCCGGCGATCTGCAATTCGCATGATGTCGCTTCTGGCGGTTCTCTTGCTGCTGCTCGTTCTCGGCTTCCTATTCTGGTGGCTGATCGTGGAGACCGAAGGCGTCTACCTGGGCCGGCGCATGGTCATTTTGCTCTATGACCTCTACGCTTCGCGCTATGATCGCGTCAAGCAATTTGACGATCATGCCGACCTGATGTTGATTTCCCAGGCGATTATGGCGCGCATCCAGCCCCAGGCTGATCCGCTGATACTGGATGTGGCGACCGGCGCCGGACGCCTGCCGCTAATCATGGCGCGCAACGGATGCTTCCGCGGCCACGTTCTTGGCATGGACGCCAGCCGCCGGATGTTGGATGTCGCCCGACGGAAAGTTGCCGCCGAGCGCTTCGAGGGCTACATCACTTTGACGCGCCATGACGCAGGAGAGCGATTGCCTTTTGACGATGACGCTTTCGATGTCGTAACCTGCCTGGAGGCGCTTGAGTTCCTGCCCGACCCGCAGGCTGCCCTCAAGGAGATGTGTCGGGTGCTGCGCCCGGGCGGCGCGCTGCTGACATCCATCCGCATCGACACGCGCTGGATGCCAAATCGTGCCTGGAATGAGCAGAAAATGCGGCGCGAGCTGGAGGCGCTGGGCATGCGCGACATTCGCATTGAGATTTGGCAGGAAGACTACAGTCAAGTTTGGGCATTGAAAGCGGGCGAGAGCGAGCCGACCGGCGCCGGCGCTCGCGCTCAAGTCCCGCGCTTGGCTCATCAAGTCGCCATACCTTAAGCTAGCCAAGTTTGCTAGAATCCGTAGCCGCTTAACAGGCCTTGGGCAGAGGACACTTTGATTTGAAGCTGCTAAACAAAGTACTGGAAGCGGCTCTTGAAGACGCCATTCAGGCGGCGCAGGATTCAGGCAAGCTGCCGCCTTTTGTGATTCCTCGCATCCCGGTCAGCGCCCCAAAACGCGCGGGCCAAGGCGACCTTTCTTATCCAGCGATGGGCTTGGCGAAGCTCGCGCGCAAAAGCCCCCTCGATATCGCCAACCTGATCGTCGGCAATATGCGGGAGCTGGATTTCCCCTGTGAACTAAAGGTGGCGCCGCCCGGATTCATCAATTGCTTCTTCGCCGACGAATTTCTCAGGCTGCAAGTTGATGCGATGATCGAAGCGGGCGATGCGCTTTTTCGCTTGGATATCGGCCGCGGGAAGCGGGCTCAGGTCGAATTCGTCAGCGCCAACCCCAGCGGACCCATCACCATCGGGCATACTCGCGGCGCTGTCGTCGGCGATGCCATGGCGCGCCTGCTGGAAGCCGCTGGCTACGAGGTCCAGCGCGAGTATTACTACAACAACGCGGGCGCGCAGATGGTCAAGCTGGGTAGAAGCCTGATGCTGCGTTATCAGCAGCAGTTGGGCGACGATGTTCAGCTCCCAGCGGACTACTATCAGGGCGAATATCTGGTTGCTGCCGCAGCGGACCTGGTGGCGGAGCACGGCGATACGCTGCGCGGCGAAAGCTGGGAGCGCTTCAAAGACGCCGCCGAATCTCGAATGTTTGACTGGATCAAGCGCTCGCTGGCGTCAATCGATATCAAGCACGATGCCTTCTACAACGAGACCTCGCTCTTCGAAAGCGGCAAGATCTGGTCGGTGCTGGATGCTATGCGCGGGAACGGACACATCTACCAGGCGGCGCATTGGGAAGGCGCAGACGAAACCGAAATCGATGACGTCAGGTCCAAGAGCTATCAGCCAGCCACCTGGTTCCGCAGCACGAGCTTCGGCGATGAAAAAGATCGGGTGATGGTCAAGAGCGATGGCGCCCCCACCTACACCCTGCCCGATATCGCTTACCACAGTGACAAGCTGGAGCGTGGCTTCGACATCGCCGTGAATGTGCTGGGCGCCGACCACTTCTCCCAGGCTCAGGTCGTCAGCTACGGCATCGAGGCCCTGGGCATGAACCCTGAACCCATCCAGGTCATCTTCAATCAAATGGTGCGCGCCGTGCGTTGGAATGAAGAGACGGGAGAATATGAGGCGGTCAAGCAATCCAAACGCGCGGGCGAATTCGATACGCTTGACGATCTGGTCGCGATGACCGGCGCCGATGCGGTGCGCTACCACATGCTGGCGCGCAGCCCCAATTCTCAGTTGGATTTTGATGTCGATCAAGTGGTCAAGCAATCGAATGAGAATCCGGTCTATTACATTCAGAACGCCTATGTTCGTTGCGCCGGCATCTTCCGCGAGGCTGAGGAGCGCGGCTTTGATGACGCTGACGCCGACTTGAATCATCTGGGCGAGGAAGAGCTAAAGTTCATTCGCAAGGCGCTTGAATTGGGTAATGTCATTGAGCAGGCGGTCGTTCACTACGAGCCGCACAAGATCGCCTTTTTCGCGCATGAGCTGGCGGCCGTCTTTCATCCGATTTACGATCGCGCGCGCGTGCTGCACAGCGAGGTGCCCGTCGACGCAGCCAAAGCGCGCCTGCGCTTTTACCGGGCGGCGGCGGTTGCCTTTCGTCGACTGCTGCGCTTGATGGGCATGTCCGCGCCGGAACGCATGTAAGCCGTTCGGGGCAGCAAAATTCGACTCGCGCGTTTGTGTGATCGGCTGCGCGCCTCGACAGTCTGCTACAGCCACATGAAAGGGACATTCGTATGGGACTCAAGCCCGACCGCTGGATTAAAGAGATGGCGCGGAAACATCGCATGATCGAACCTTTCGTCGACCAGCAAGTGCGCGATGGCGCCATCAGCTACGGCGTCTCGTCTTATGGTTACGACCTGCGCGTCTCTGACGAGTTCAAGATATTTACCAATGTGCGCTCGGCCATCGTCGATCCCAAGCACTTCGCCAGCGAATCCTTCGTTGACTTTCGCGGAGACGTCTGCGTCATTCCGCCGAATTCCTTTGTCCTATCGCGCTCGGTCGAGTATTTCCGCATTCCACGCAATGTGCTCACCGTCTGCCTGGGCAAATCGACCTACGCCCGCTGCGGCTTGATCGTCAACGTCACGCCCTTCGAACCGGAATGGGAGGGCTACGTCACCCTTGAGGTTAGCAATACGACGCCCCTGCCGGCCAAGGTTTACGCCAACGAAGGTCTGGCGCAGGTCTTGTTCTTTGAAGCCGACGAAACCTGCGAGCAGTCCTACGCCGACAAGAAAGGCAAGTACCAGGGACAAACGGGCGTGACGCCGCCGAGAATGTAAGCGCTAGATTGGCTCCACTTATAGAGTGGGAATACCTTGACGAACGCTTGATAGAGCGGCTATAATCCTTAACTGTGCGGGCGTTTAGCTCAATTGGCAGAGCATCCGGTTTACACCCGGAAGGTTATAAGTTCGAGTCTTATAGCGCCCATAGATGCAATTTATCAGAGACAGGCGTACATATAGGCGCCTGTTTCTGTTTCAGGCAGCCTTTCTATAATCTACACAGCCACAGCCTTGGGTCCGCTTGACATGCTATTGTCAATTGTCTACAATATGTCGCCATCCTCCGGTGACTGACTGCGCGACATGTCTATCGAAATCAGTGATGTGCTCGAAGTGCGCGACCTCAGAACCTACTTTCATTTGCCCGAGGGCACGCTGAAGGCGGTTGACGGCGTCGACTTGACCATCGCTCCCCATGAGACGGTTGGCGTCATTGGCGAGTCTGGCTCGGGCAAAAGCGTCACCGCCCAATCCATCTTGCAAATCGTGCCGCCGCCGGGCGCGATCGAATCCGGCGAGATCATTCTGCGGCGCAAAAACGGGGACGCCGTCGATGTTGGCAAGCTCAATCCGCGCAGCCGGGCAATCCGAGCCATTCGCGGCGCCGAAGTCTCGATGGTATTTCAGGAGCCGATGACCAGCCTCTCGCCGGTGCATACGATTGGCGCGCAAATCGTCGAAGCCATTTTGCTGCATATCGAAAGCGACAAGAAAAAAGCCAGGCAACTGGCGCTGGATATGATCAATCGCGTCGGCATTTCAAATCCAGAGCAGCGCTTTGATGAATACCCGCACCAATTGTCTGGCGGGATGCGCCAGCGAGCGATGATTGCTATGGCGCTTTCTTGCAGCCCCTCCCTGCTCATCGCCGATGAACCGACCACCGCGCTTGATGTTACGGTTCAGGCGCAGATCCTGGAATTGATGAAAGAATTGCAGGGACAGTTCGGCATGGCGATCATGTATATTACGCATGATTTGGGCGTCATTGCCGAAATCGCTGACCAGGTCAACGTCATGTACCTCGGACGGGTGGTGGAGCGCGCCTCTGCGATGGAGCTGTTTAAGAATCCGCTGCACCCCTATACGCAGCGCTTGCTCAAGTCCATTCCGCGCCTTGGCGGTCGCGGGCGGGGACGCCTCGACGCCATCCGCGGCAATGTGCCGGTGCCGATGAATCCGCCGCCGCAATGCGGGTTCGCCTCGCGCTGTGATGAATTCATCCGCGGCAAATGCGATGCCGCCGTGCCCGCTCTCGTCGATATGGGAAACGACCACTACGTGCGCTGCTACCTGCACAGCGAAGAAAGCGAGCCGGTCGATGCCTGAAGCGGAAGCGCCCAACAGGAAACAAATCGGCGAAGTGCTGCTGGAAGTCCGCGATCTCAAGAAACATTTTCCCATTGAGAAAGGCTTCTTCCGCAGTGTGCAGGGCCATGTAAAAGCTGTGGATGGCGTCAGTTTCACGATACGCGAAGGCGAGACCTTTGGCTTGGTGGGGGAATCCGGCAGCGGCAAAACCACCTTGGGGCGCTGCATCGTGCGCGGCATCGAACCGACCGACGGCGAGATATTATTCCGTCTGCCCGATGGCGAAGCGGTTGATATAGCGGCCCTGGACAAGAAGGCGCTGCGCCAGGTGCGCAAACACTTTCACATGATCTTTCAGGATCCTTATTCCTCGCTGGACCCGCGCATGTCGGTGCTCGATATTATCGCCGAGCCGATCCGCAACAATAAGCTCCTTTCCGACTCACGCGAAATACAAGACCGCGTGCGCGAACTGATGGACAAGGTGGGCTTGGATATCCAGCATCTCAACCGCTATCCCCATGCCTTTTCCGGCGGCCAGCGCCAGCGCATCGGCATCGCCCGATCGCTCGCGCCGAGCCCGCTGCTGATCGTTTGCGACGAGGCGGTCTCCGCGCTGGATGTTTCGATTCAGGCGCAGATTCTCAATCTGCTGGAGGATTTGCAGGCTGAGTTCAACCTGACGTTTCTCTTCATCGCTCACGATCTGTCCGTCGTGGAGCATATTTCCGATCGCGTCGGCGTGATGTACGTCGGGCAACTGGTTGAACTGGCCGACACTGAATCCCTGTTCACGTCGCCCAAACATCCCTATACCGAGGCGCTATTATCAGCGGTGCCGACGACGGATCCCGAGATCAAGATGGATCGGATCATTTTGCCTGGCGAAGTCGCCAATCCGGCCGCGCCGCCATCGGGCTGTTATTTCCACCCGCGCTGTCGATACGCGCAGGAGATCTGCGCGACCGAGACGCCGGAATGGACCCAAGTCGCGGCTGGTCATTTTGCCGCCTGTCACTTCGCCGATGAGCTGGCGCTGCGTGGGGCTGATCAGTAGCGCTGATGGACCTGCTGGCGCTTTTCATAGTTGCCTCTCTTATTGGCGGCGGGATGGTCGCCTGGGTCGCCATTTGGACGACCAATCGCGCGTCGAATGCCGCCATCACACGCTATTTCAAAGCCAGCGAATATATCCTGGAGACGGGCAATCCCCCACCCGAGTGGCTCAAGGCGCCCGCCTGGAAACGGCTGCTCGCCCTTCCTCCCAATTCTGCCGCGGACGACAGAGTCATAGCGCGCCTTGACGAGTTAATTCGTTTCTTCGAACAGTGCAGTTTCTACGAAGACGAATATGCGCGCGAACAGCATCTGTCGCAGTTGGAGGGCGTGAGGAGAGCCTGGCAATCGGGCAAGATCCCGTAGGCCTCACTGCAACTTGATGATCGCCCACATGTCCAAGTTCGGCAGCGAGACGACGGTGTCCATTCCCACATTCCTGCAGGTGATATCGAGAGGCGCTTCCCCCGGCGCGTAGAGGGTCGCACGAGAGAACACGCGGTCCAGCAGGTCTCCGGCAATCGTCAACTCGACATCGCGCAAGTTGAGATAGGCGTCCGACTGCAAGTCATAGTTGCTGTTTAGCAGATGACAGATGACCGGCGCGTCGGGCTGACTCGGTCGATGGCGCAGCTGCACACTGACATTTGCGGCGCCGGCGACGCGGATGGCGCCCCCAACTCTGTCGAGAAGATCGCTCGCGCCCGACCAGGTAAGCAGCCTGTCGCCCGCCGAAAGTAGCTTGCTTTCCTGCACCGCCGTCAGGTATGACGGTTCAAAACGAACGACAGCTCGGTAAGGCGATAAGTCTGCAGGCAACAGGCGATCCTCCACCCAGTCATCACCGGCGACGATCAGATGAAAGGGGACATTGGCGCGGCTGAGGGCGAAGCAAGCCTCCGCCAGATCGGTTCGCGGCGCGCTGCGATTCTGGCCCCCGAGATGACCGCTGCTCAAGCGGTCGCCGAGAAATTTCCGCACCGACTTGTTGCTGAAGATGAGCGCAACCGTCGCCACCGATGCATAGCCATCGAACAATTCAGGATAATCGCGAATGAAGTGATACAGCGGCTCATAATCGCCTGGCTTGCTGTGATACCAGCGGTCGGGTTCGCCGGCGTCTCGCAGCGTCCACATCTTGTCCGGCGCCATGAAGACATGCCCATGGGCATAAGCCTGCGCAATCCAGAGGCGAATATGCCCCGGGCGATCCTTGAGGCGGCCGGGCTCAAAGGCGCGCGGAACGCCGGTAATCGCCAGCAGCCGCCCCAAGCCGTCGGCCAGTTTGAAGGTATAAATCGGGTCGGTCGGCAGTATCTGCTCTTCCGGCGGCAGGTACTGCATCTCGTTGGTGTAAAAATCATGCGCGTCCACCGCGTACATGAACTCCGCCCAATAAAATGGCGAATTGGAACTCATCGGCACATCACTTCTGAATTCCTGAGCGTAGCGTTTGAATTCGCAAAAGAGCGCGTTGACCTCTCGCCACTGGAAATCGAAGTATTCGTTTGCCAATGGAATCGCCGCTGGGAATGCCAGTATTTCCGATCGATAGCGCGCGTCAGTGAAGCCGTGCGCCAGCAGGAAGTCGCGGTAATTGAATGACTCGAGATCGTCAATCGCCCAGGATATGCGATCCGCAGCGCCAAGATGCGACTTGAGGTATTCGCGAAAGCCGGCCATGCAGTGTTCACAGAAGCAGCCGCCATAACGCGCGTTGAGCGAGGCGATCGTCGGAATCGCTGAATCGATCATCAGCCAATCCGTCCCGGCTTCCATAACGCGGCGCACCTGGTACATGAGGTAATGCCGATAGCCGGGCGCGTTGGTGCAGAAGAAATAGGGAGGATGCCCCTTATATCTGTGCGCCCACCAGGTGATCGCAGGCCGGTCATTGAGATCGCGCACGGTCGATTCCATGAAATTGGAATCGAAGTCGATCATCCCCATCCAGTCCGCGTCCAGCTCGACCCGTCCCTGAAATTTGACGCCGCAGCGATGCGCCTCATCGACATCGCGCATCATTTCTTCGTCAGGCGGCAGACCGCGGCGGTCCGGCTCGGGCAGGAAGCCCCAACCCAAGCCAGTCGCGCGATATCGCCGGTAGACATCCATGCCGCAGGGACGGGTGATCAGCACATCCGATCGCTTCAAAGCCATATCGCGGACTCCATCGCCGGGCTAGACTTTCGTGACGTAGACATAATAGGCGCCCCTTCGTCGATCCCCGCCGACATTGCTCAATTCAGTACGCATTTCATATATTCCAGAAGCTAGATCAAGGTCGAAGGTCGCATGACAGTCCTCCCTCGCCACAAGCTTTGACCATTTCTTTTCGTCAACTTGCAGACCGGCGCCCGACAGGCCCATTGGTTGTTCAGCCTCGCGCGGATGCGTCCGCAGCTCCATTTGGTAGCGACCTGGCTGCGTAACTTCAATCCACCAGAAACCGTTGGCGTCATAGGCGGGATCGTTTATCCAGCTTTGCCGCCAGGGAACGCGACCTTCCGTTGGATGCCAATCGCGCGCCGAGAGCAGCGTCGGATTCTCGCGCTCGGTACCGACGGGAATCGCGATGACTTGGGAAAAACTGTCCCGCAAGTCTTCCCAAAAGGTGTCATAATCCCGGCGCAATGCGTCGACGACCTGGGGGCATTCAGCGGCGACGTCATTTTCCTGCGCCCGATCGCTTTCGATAAGGTAAAGTTCCGCGCCATTGACCAAGCGCCAGTGTCCATTCAGCACGGCCGTCTGATGCCATTTCCGCGGCTGGTCAGGTTGAAGCTGAATCACCAGCGAGCGCTCGGGCAATGCGCCGTCGTCGCCGCGCAGCGCTTCAGCCAGACTCAAGCCATCAAACGCAAGTTCGGAGTCGCCGCATAGCCCGCAGATGTCGATGAGCGTCGGCAGAATATCGATGTGCGCCGTCAGTTGGCGCACCTTGCGCTCGGCCGGCAGATTACCGGACCAACGGAAGAAAAAGTTCACCTGATGCCCGCCATCGTATACCGAGCCCTTCTTTCCGCGCAGTCCGGCATTGTAGCCGTCACCAGTCTCCGGATCGTAGCCGGCGGCGGTGCCATGGTCGGCGGTGAAGATGACCAGGGTGTCTTCACTGAGGCCGAGTGAATTCAGACGGGCGAACAGCTGGCCCATATTCTCGTCAAAATTGGCGATCATGCCGTAGAACTTGGCTCGTTCTGCGGGCAAACCCTGCGCCATATAAGGCTGGGCGTAGGCGTCTGGCGCGATATGCGGCGCGTGCATCGCATTCGGCGCCAGGTAGATGAAGAACGGCGCCTCCCGATGGGTCTCCATGAATGCCAGAGCGGCGTCAAAATATACATCCGTGCAATAGCCATCACAGCGGATTGGCTTGCCATTGTGAAAGTAAACGTCGTCCACATAGCTGTTGCCCCAATAATCGGGCAGCTCGCCAACGCCGCCGCCGCGATGACAGAGCGCTTCGCCGAAACCGCGATACTGCGGAGCGAAAGGATAGTTGTCGCCGAGATGCCACTTGCCGAACATACCGGTGCGATAGCCGTCCCCGGCGAAGATGTCCGCCATCGTGACAGCCGCGGGATTCAGCAGATGACGCCCATGAATCACATGCCATACGCCATTGCGGCAGGCATACTGCCCGGTCAGCAGAGCGGCGCGGGAGGGTGAGCACAGCGGGTCATGATGATGATTATCCAGTTGGACGCTTTCGCGCGCCATTTGATCGAGATGGGGGGTCTTGAGGTCGGGATTGCCGTGATAGCCGATATCAGCGTATCCCTGATCGTCGGTGATGACGAAGATGACATTGGGCGGCCGCGTCATCACTTCGCTCCCAAGCCAACCTAGCGCTAGACCCAGCCGAGCGACTGATCGTGGCGCTCCCAACGAATGAGGAAGTCCCAGGGTTCGTCAATCCCCGCGATCGCCAGCGGATCTTGCCCTTGACGCGCCGCATGCGGGCTCCACTGGGTGACATGGCTGAGCCCCCAGCTCAAGCCAGCGAGCGGTTCGCTGTTCGATGCTTCCGAAACGCGCAAGGCGCCGGCCGCTTGCGGTGGATCGATGATCGTCGCTTTCGGTTCAAAGTTGATTCCGTCAGCGGCGAATTGGATCGTGTTTTTCTCCGGTCCGCAGCGGGTCAATAGGGCGCCAACTCCGCCAGCGTAATTCCAAACCATCACCTCATGCCCGCTATTGGTAATGGGATTGAGCGGCGATTTCTCGTAGGGACCCAGCGGATCGTCGGCGATGGCGACGCCCCACTTGCTCTCCATATTGCTGTGGCCGATGCCTTCGCCCTTGAAGTAGAGCCAATAGCGCCCGTCGCGAAAGAGCAGCGCCGGATCATGCACGCGCAAACTGTCGAAGGCGCCTTGCGCCGTCGCTTCCATGGGGTGGGCGCGTTCGTCAACCTCGCCCGATGGATCCGGCTCGACCACCGGCGCCGGCGACTTCGTCCATGGACCATGCGGGGAATCGGCCCAAGCCAAGGCGATTGACTCCGGTGTGCTGCGCCAGGTCGGCGCTCTTGTCACCTGATAGACCAGATAGTAGCGGCCGTCATGCGCCAGCACATCGGGCGTGAAGATGCTGCGCTCGTCATAGCTGCCGGTCGGTCCGCGCTCGACAGCCGGACCCCGCTCGCGCCAAGTTCTTCCATCGGTCGAAGTGGCGTACCAGACATCGGTCAGGTCCCAGGGCATGGCGGGAATCAGGTCGGTGGCGCGCTCATGGCCGACCGCCGGGCAAGGATGCGCCCCGCGCGTATACCAGACGAAATAGAGGCCATCGACTTCAATGACGCAGCTTGGATCGCGGCGTACGATGCCTTGCTCATAGCCGAGACCTGAGACGTTCATGAAGTGGAATTTCGTGAACCAGGGGTTGTCGGCGTCCCGCACGTTGAAGCGCTGCATCGCGGCGCTGCGCATGATTCAAGAACCTCTCTTAAACGCATCGTGGCGTGACACAGGCCACACCACGACTAGGAATTCTGACGACCACGCGATCTACATGTCGTCTTCGAAGTACCACTGCTCGGGCATGAACATCACCCACTGACGATAGCTGAAGCTCCACATGCCGTCGGTATCATTGGGCGGCGTGTTCTTCAAGTTTTTCTTGAACAGCAATGGCTGAGGCGGTCGCTGCACCGTGCCGATTTGATACAAGCCGCGGAAGGTCATGTCATGGAATTGCTTGCCGATTTCCAGATAAGACTCGGAGCCATAGGGCTGCTGCAGCCATAGCTGGCTGAGATCCCAGAGTTCCTTAATGTCTTCAGGCGGTTCGCTGCCGCGTTCGCCGCCGCTGTTGAGCCAATCAGTCCATTCCTTGGAGCCGGCGCGCGCGCCCCAATGCGGTCTGATGTTGTTGATCGCGCCGGAGAATTCGCCGATGTCGACGATGTCCAGCCCCCAGCCCGCGATATCGTGGCCGCCAGTGCCGCGCAGCTCATTGTAGTAACTGCGTTCAATCAGCTTGAGCTGCGTCTTGACGCCGACTGCGTTCCAATTGGAGACGACCAACTCGGCGATCTGCCCCCAGGCTTCTTCCGGCACAGCGACTTGCATATTGATGAACAGCGTTTCACCATCGGGGCGAAGACGATTGCCATCGCCGTCGCGCTGATCCAAGCCCATTTCATCGAGCAGCGCGCTCGCCTGATCGGGATCGTATTCGGCGAAGTAATCCGTCATCCAGGGTTCGTAGAAGCTGGAATCCGGCGTCGGCGCCGATTGGGACGGCGTCGCCAAACCGAAGTAGATCAGCTCGTTGATTTCGCCGCGGTTAATCGCCAGCGACATCGCCTGACGGAAGCGCGCGTCATTGAAGATCTCGCGCATCACCAGGTCGGGATGGGTCAAGTTGAACATCATGCTGTATTCGTTGCCGCGATTGTAGGTGACGAGCGCCGTGCGATAGCCGCCGGCCGCTTCATTATCGCGGTATGTGGGCACACTCAGCAGCTTGCCCCAACCGAAGTGGCTGTATTCCCCGGCGATCGCGCGCAGATCCTGCACTTGCAAGTCTTCGACCAGGACGCGCCGCAAGGTGTCGGCATAGGGAAGCTGATTGCCAGCGATATCCACTTTGAAGAAGTAGGGATTGCGCGCGAAGTGCTTGTTGCCGAAGGAGTCTTCACCCGTGTACACAAAGGTATTCATTGTCGGGATGCCGACGACGGTGTCGGTGGCGGTCGTGCCTGTATTGGTATTGGGACGCAGCCGCGCGTTCAGCAATTTCGCCCAATCTTCGAATCCTGCCTCCGCCGCCAGATCGTTCGCATTTTCGTTGTAGTCGATGTGGAATTGCTTGAAGTAATGGGCGGCGCGGAATCCACGGTGGCGGGGATTGCTGGCCATCCGCACGATCATCGACGGATGCGGCTGGGAAAAAGTATAGCGGAGCGTCGTCTCATCGATGATTTCCAGCAGCGGTTTCTGGTTGCCGGGGCGCCATTCGCCCGGAATCCCGCCAGTGACGTCTTCATTCCACAAGACGTCTTCAAACCAGAAGCGGAAGTCTTCAGACGTAAAGGGATGACCATCCGACCACTTGTGCCCTTCGCGCAAATGAATGGTCAGCTGCGTTTGGTCGTCGGAAACTTCGTAAGCTTTGGCGATATTGGGGATAATCGTCTGCAAGTCAGTGTCGATGGTGAAGAGCTTCTGCATCACCATTTCAGATACATCCCAGCCGCAGCAAGTCGGGCTGGTGGACGGCCCCGCCAACTCGCCACCGTAGGCGCCGATCGCGTCAAGCGGCTCGACCACAACAGGCTCTGCAGGCAGGCGCTCTTCCACCGGCGGCAATTCGCCCGCTTCAACGCGCCCGGCCAGCATCGGCGCCTCGCTGTACATGCCGACGCTGTGGCCGGTCGCCGCTTCGTATGCAGCCGGCGATCCGAACTGCTGCGGATAGGTCTTATCGCTGATGGTTTGACCGAAAACCGCGCTTCCGAAAACGAACACAATCAAGAGCGCCAGCGTTAGCAATGTCCTTTTCATTCGTGGATTCCTCACTTCGCTAAATTAAAAGGGACTGGCATGGTTCGCCAGTCCCACGGATTGTAACACAGACGCCGCGTTTTAGCCGTCGCTCTCAAAGTACCACTGCTCGGGCATGAACATGACCCACTGGCGGTAGGTCCAGCTCCATTGCCCGGTGGTGTCGTTTGGCGGCGTATTCTTCAAGTTTGTCTTGAAGAGCAGCGGCTGCGGCGGACGCTGAATCGTGCCGATTTGATAGAGCCCGCCCATGGACAAGCGATAGAATTCCTTGCCCAGTTCCAGCCATTCGTCCGAGCCGTAGCTGGCCTCGAGGAAGGCTTCGCCAACCGCCCACAAGTCTTTGATCTCCTGCGGCGGTTCTTCTCCGTCTTCACCGTCGCTCTGCATCCACTGGCGCCAGAGATGCCCGGAAGCGCGCGCGCCCCAGTGCGGCCGCATGTTCGCCAAGCCGTTCGCGACTTCGCCAATATCCAGCATATCGGTGCCCCAAGCCGCCATGTCAACCTGATTGCCGTCGCGTAATTCGCGATACAAGCCAATCTCAATCAGCTTGTAGCTGGTCTTTACCCCGACATCGTTCCAATACGAAGTGATCAACTCGCCGATTTGGCGCCAGGAGTCTTCCGGTACCGACACCTGGAAGTTGATGAACAGCGTCTCGCCATCGGGCCGCAGGCGGAAGCCATCGGCATCGCGCTGATCGAGACCCATCTCATCAAGAAGTTGGTTGGCGAGATCGGGATCGTATTGCGCGAAATACCCCGGCATCCAGTCCTCGAAGAACAGCGAAGAAGGTACGGGCGAATTCGCCGATGCGTTCGCCAAACCGAAGTAGACCAACTCATTGATCTCATCGCGATTGATCGCCACGGACATGGCTTGACGGAAGCGGATATCCCAGAATATCTCGCGCAGTTCCAGGTTTGGAGTGGTGAAGTTGAACATGATCGAGTATTCGTTGCCGCGGCTGTATTCAGCAAGCGCCGTGCGGTAACCGCCGGCTTCTTCGTTGTCGCGATAGGTCGGGAAGCTCAAAAGCGTGCCCCAGCCATAGTGGCTGTATTCGCCGGCGATGCCCTTCAGATCTTGCACCTGCAGATCCTCAACCAGAATGCGGCGCAAGGTATCGGTGTAAGGCAATTGATTGCCGGCGGTATCTACCTTGAAGAAGTAGGGATTGCGTTCATAGTGCTTGTTGCCGAAGGTATCCTCGCTGACGAAGACGAAGGTGTTCAGCGTCGGCGAATAAGGATCCGTTTCCGAGCCCAGGTTCCAGGTGAAGCCATAAGGGCTCATCTTGGCGTTGAACATCTGGACCCAGTCTTCAAAGCCGTTCTCAGCCGCAAGCTCGTTGGCGTCTTCGTTGTAGTCAATATGGAACTGCTTGAAGTAATGCGCCGGGCGGAAGCCACGCCGGCCCACTTCGCTGCCGACCGCGATGAGCAGAGTTGGGCGCGCCTCGGCATAGGTCATGCGGATGGTTGTTTCATCCAGAATGTCAATCTGCGGCAATTCGCCTTTCAGCACCCAAGGACCGCCAGGCGAGGGCGTTAGGTCGGTGTTGCCCAGAACATCTTCAAAGAAGAAGCGGAAGTCCTCGGTGGTGAAGGGCGTGCCGTCCGACCACTTGTGCCCCTCGCGCAGATGGAAGGTGAATGTCGTCCAGTCATCAGAGACTTCGTATGCGCGGGCGATATTGGGGATGATTGAGGTCAGGTCGGTGTCGATGGTGAGCAGCTTCTGCAAGCGCATCTCCAACACATCCCAGCCGCAACAGGTCGGGTTGGTCGTGGGTCCAGCCAGCTCCCCGCCGTATTCGCCGATGGCTTCAAGCGGCTGCACGACAACGGGCTGCGCCGGCAAGCGTTCTTCAACCGGCGGCAGCTCGCCAGCGGCGACCCGGTCAGCCAGCATCGGCGCTTCGCCCCACATGTCAATAGAATTACCGGTGGCGGCGGCATAAGCGTCCAAATCCGCATATTGGAACGGATAGACCAGCATCTCGTCCGCCAGATTTGCGGCTGAAGGAATCAGCAAGGTCGCGAGCAAAAGCAGGGTAAAACTCATTCGTTTCATGATTGTGTTCCTTTCCAGAACTGTGTACGTTTCAGGACTTGCCCGGTTCTCAACTTATGCCTGTTCGCCTCCTCTCGATCAGACGAAATGAAAAAGATTTCTTGAAACAAACTATAGCGCATCGTCTACTTGTGCCAAAATCGGCAGATCGGCATCAGTGTATTTCGTGCTCGCGCAATCGATCCCAGTCAAATTCAACGCCATGCCCCGGCGCATCCGAAGCCGTCATGAACCCGTCCTTGAGTTTCGGCGGGTTCTTGATAAAGCGTTCCAAGCCAAAACTGTGCACCTCAAGAAATGACGCGTTGGGGATCGCCGCCAGCAAGTGCAGATGCAGCTCATGCACCCCGTGCGAGGTCACCGGCAAGTTGTGCGCATGCGCTAGTTTCGCTACCCGCATCCAGTTCGTGATGCCGCCGATATTGGAGACGTCCGGTTCCGGGAAAGCGATCTTCGCGTCTTCAATCGTATGTCGAAATTCATAGATCGTATGCAGGTTTTCGCCGGCCGCGATCGGCAGGCCGCCTTCGGTCGCGACCCGCGCCATGCCCTTGTAATCGTCCGGTATGGTCGGCTCTTCAAACCAATGGACGTCAAAATCGCGGAATTTGCGGGCGGCGCTGATGGCTTGTTCAACGCTGTAGCGCATGTTGGCGTCCACCATCAAGGGCATATCAGGTCCGATGCAAAGGCGCACGGCGCGCAGGCGTTCAACATCTTCCGAAAGCTTGGCGCGCCCAACCTTGATCTTGATGGCGCGGAAGCCCTTTTGCAGATTGCAGCCCGTCTGCTCCACCAGTTCCCCAGGTCCCAGCTGCAAGTCAATGCCGCCAGCGTAAGCCCGCACTTCGGGCGAAAAACCGCCGAGCAGCTTCCAGAGAGGCAGGTCCTCCCGTTTAGCCTGCAGGTCCCAGAGCGCGATATCGACAGCGGACATGGCGAAGGAGGCTAATCCGCCCCGTCCAACATAATGCAGGCGCCACCACATACGGTCCCAGATCGCTTCTATGCGATTCGCATCGGCGCCGAGCAGCAAGTGCTTCAAATCCTTGTCAATGAGCGACCGGATGGCGGAGCCGCCGCAGCCAATCGTGTAGGTATAACCGTAGCCCGCTAATCCGCAATCTGATTGCAGCTTGACAAGGACGACCTCAAAATGGGTCATGACGCCGTGTGAGGCATCGGTCATGGGATGAGTCAGCGGGAGCAGGTAATGTTTGGTCTCAACGCTCTCGATAATCAACTAATCACCCTGGGCGGCTACTGTACACGGAACTGACTGGCTGCATATTATCTCTGCGGGAGACGCTGGCTCTGATATGGGCAAACCGCGCCCGATCATAACCAATTCGACTGTGATTTACAAAAGATTGTACAGTGTATATTGTTGACAATCTATAGCGATAAGGCTAGAATCTGCGAAACTTTCCCCAGTCTCGGGTCATGTTTGCCGCGGCGGCGAGCTCGACGATTGATGAGTTGATGAGAATCTACGTCTTTCAGCGCCTGATATATATGATATTCCTGCTGTGGCTGGTCTCGATCGTCACCTTCGTCGTCATTCAGTTGCCGCCGGGCGATTATCTATCCACTTATATCAGCCGGCTTGAGCAGGCCGGGCAAGACCTGAGCGACGAAGAAGTCGAGAATCTGCGCCGGCAATATGGCTTGGACCTGCCGCTATTCCTGCGTTACTTCAAATGGTTCGGGCAGGTCTTGCAGGGCGAGTTCGGCTTTTCCTTTGATTGGCAGCAGCCGGTCAAAGACATCATTGGGGAGCGGCTGGCGCTGACCTTCACCATTGCCATACTCAGCGCCATCTTCACCTTCGCCGTCGCCATACCTATCGGCATTTATTCCGCGACGCATCAGTATTCACTTGGCGATTATATCGTCTCCATAATCGGCTTCATTGGGCTGGCGATACCCAATTTCATGCTGGCGCTCATCATGCTTTACATCGCCTGGAAAAGCTACGAACTCAATTTGACCGGCTTGTTTTCGCCCGAGTATGTCTCCGCGCCCTGGAGCTGGGCAAAGCTTGGCGATCTGCTGCTGCATTTGCCCATTCCAATCATCGTGGTCGGTACCGCCGGCACAGCGGGGATGATACGCGTGCTGCGCGGCACCTTGCTCGACGAGCTCAACAAACAGTATGTGATCACGGCGCGCAGCAAAGGCGTCGGCGAAGTGAAGCTGCTCTTCAAGTACCCGGTCCGGGTGGCGCTCAACCCGATCGTCAGCGGCTTGGCTTGGCTCTTTCCTTCGCTCATTTCCGGCGGCACGATTACCGCGATCGTGCTGGGCTTGCCCACCGCCGGTCCAATGCTCTATCGCGCGCTGATTACGCAGGATACCTTCTTAACGGCAACGCTGCTGATGTTTGTGACAATCTTGACCGTTATCGGAACGACGGTTTCCGATATCTTGCTGGTGGTGGTGGATCCGCGCATTCGCATGGAGCGCGCGGCCAACTGATCGAGGGTGATGATGCTGCGCCGTTTCGGCTTGGGCCGAGCCAAAACACCTAAGCAAGTCGCGCAATTTGACGAGAGCTATTATCTAGCCTCGCAGTGGCAGCTGATCTGGCGCAAATTCCGGCGGCATCGCCTGGCGATGATCTCGGCGCTGGTGATCATCTTTCTCTATTCGCTAGCGATTTTCCCAGAGTTTTATTCCATAAACGATCATCACAAGCGCCACGTCAAATACGCCAAAGCGCCGCCGCACACGGTTCGCTTCGTCGACGATGAGGGCAATTTTCACCTGAATCCCTTCATCTATGACATGACGCAAAAGCTGGATATGGATACGCTGAAGCGCAATTACACCGAAGACAGGACGAAGCGTTATCCCATTCGCTTCTTTGTCGAGGGCGAATCATACCGGCTGCTCGGCTTGATTGACACCAATATTCATCTGATGGGCGTGGATGAGCCGGCTGTCTTTTTCCCCTTCGGCACCGATGAACTGGGACGCGACTTGTTTTCACGCACCATGCACGCGGCGCGGATTTCGCTATCGATTGGCTTCCTTGGCATGGTCACCAGCTTCGTGCTGGGCTGTCTGATCGGTGGCGTCTCGGGCTATTTCGGCGGGACGGTTGATATCATCGTGCAGCGCGTCATCGAGTTCCTCGTTTCCATTCCCCATATCCCGCTGATCATGGCGCTGTCCGCGGCCTTCCCGCCCGAATGGAGCTCGACGCAAGTTTATTTCGGCATAACCGTCGTCTTGGCCATCGTGAGTTGGCCGCCGCTGGCGCGCGCCGTGCGCGGCAAGCTGTTGGAATTGCGAGAAGCCGACTTTGTGATGGCGGCGCGGATATCCAATATGGGCGACATGGAGATCATTATCAAACATCTCTTGCCCTCCTTCGCCAGCTTCCTGATCGTGGTGCTCAGCCTGGCCGTGCCCGGCATGATCCTGGCGGAGACGGCGTTGAGCTTTCTGCAAATCGGCATTCGGCCGCCAGCGGTCAGTTGGGGCGTATTGCTGCAAGACGCCCAAAATATCCGCAGTCTTAGCCAGAGCCCCTGGCTGCTGATTCCGGGCTTGTTTGTCATCGCTACGGTCCTCGCCTTTAATTTTCTCGGAGACGGCTTGCGCGATGCCGCCGATCCATACAAGCAATAAGCCTCCAACGGTGGATCATCTGAGCGAGACGCTTCGATATGCTGGTATGAGGTCGACGAGTTCCGGCGAGTTGCCCACTTGAGCGGAAGACATACGATGCCGACATTTGAAATCTTCAGGACACTGCCCGAGCAAATCGCGGCGCGCCTGCAGCAAGACATCCTGGCGGGCCAGCTGCAACCGGGCGACCCATTGCGCGAGGTCGATCTGTCAGATCGCTTCGGCGTCAGCCGCGGTCCGGTGCGCGAGGCGTTCCGTCAACTCACCCAGCAGGGGCTGCTCGTCCTGGAACCGAACAAAGGCGTGCGCGTGGCGCAGAATCCGAGCGTCGAGGTGCGCCCGCTTGTGGTTCAGCTGCGGCGAATGATTGAAGTCTTTGTGCTCGAGAGTATCTTCGACCGCATCACCGCCGACGATCTTGCCGTCTGGGATGAGATTCTCGCTGACATCAAATCCGCCTGCGAATCAAGTGACCTGAACGCGCTGACTGACCATGATCTGCGCTTTCACCAGGCGATTGTCAAAAGCCATGACGACCGCGATCTCTTCACCCTTTGGCAGCCGATAGCGATGCGCATGATGATGCAATACAATCGGCTGGACGATCTGATGGAAAGCTACCGCGAGCACAAGCGAATCCTGGATGCGATACGCTCCGGTGATCAAACGACGGCAATCAAAGCGCTGTCGACTAACATTCAATAGGGGACTGGCCGTCTGCCGAGCCTCAATAGGGTGAATTCGAGATTCGTCAATGCAATCTAGCTAAAACACAATTTCTGAAACTAAGGAATACGAGATGTCGCAAGCAGCCTTTTACGAAGGTGACCGCAAGATTCGATTGGGCGCGGGCGAGCCGGTTGCCCCGGGCGCAGGCGAAGTGCAGTTGAAGGTATCGCATTGCGGCATCTGTGGCACCGATCTGCATATCTTCCACGGCGCCATGGACGCGCGGGTAAAAATGCCTTTGGTCATGGGTCATGAAATGTCGGCTACCGTGCAGCTGTTGGGCGATGGCGTCGGCGACTATGACTTGGGCGACGAGGTTGTCGTCATGCCGCTCGCGCCTTGCAACGATTGCCCCGCTTGCGCCGCCGGGCACAGTCATATCTGCCACAACTTGAACTTCCTCGGCATCGATACGCCGGGCGCCTTCCAAAGTTATTGGACGGTTCCGGCATACACCTTGCACCGCATACCGCCAAATCTGTCGTTGAAACATGCCGCGCTGATCGAGCCGCTGGCGGTCGCTTGCCATGACGTTCGTCTCGCTGACTTGCGCGCGGGCGATCACGCAGTCGTACTCGGTGGCGGACCTATTGGCATGCTGGTGGCGCTGGTGGCGCGGGAAGCCGGCGCGGATGTGGTCGTCTCCGAAATTAACCCCTATCGCGTCGAGCTGGCCAGAAATCTTGGCTTCGAGGCGATCAATCCGAGTGAGACCGATCTGATCGAACTGGTCATGCGCCGGACGAATGGAACCGGCGCCGACATCGTATTTGAAGTATCGGGCTCGCAAGCGGGCGCCGACATCATGACGGAATTGCTGCGGACGCGGGGGCTGGCGGTGGTGGTGGCGATTTTCGCGCAGAAGCCGCGGATCGACCTTTTCCGCTTTTTCTGGCGCGAGCTCCGCTTGAAAGGCGTGCGCGTATACGAATCGCAAGACTTCGCCGATGCGATCGCGCTGGCCGCGGCGGGCGCCCTGCCCCTGGATGAGCTGATCACCGATATCCGTCCGTTGAGCGGGCTGCGCTCCGGCCTCGAGGACATGGAAAAAGGCGGCCACGCAATGAAAATTCTGCTGGAGATCTGAATGAACATCATGCAACAGTTTCGCCTTGATGGAAAAGTCGCGCTTGTTACCGGCGCTCGCCGCGGCATTGGAAAAGCGATGGCGCTTGGGCTGGCGGAAGCGGGCGCCGATATCATCGCCGTCAGCGCCAATCTTGAAGCAAAGGGGAGCGAGATTGAGAAGGAGGTCGCCGCGCGCGGTCGTTCCTTCGCCGGCTACCGCTGCGACTTTTCCAATCGCGAGGATCTATACCGTTTCATCGAGGAAGCAACCGCCGATCATCCCGCCATCGACATCCTGGTCAACAACGCCGGCACGGTATTGCGCGAAGCGGCGGAACGGCACAGCGACGAATATTGGGACAAGATCATCGACACGAACCTAAGCGCGCAGTTTGTAATCAGCCGGGAGCTAGGAGCGCGAATGCTGGCGCGCGGCAGCGGCAAAATCATCTTCACCGCCTCCCTGCTTACCTTTCAAGGCGGCATCACCGTGCCCGGCTACGCGGCCAGCAAAGGCGGCTTGGGACAATTGACCAAGGCGCTCGCCAACGAATGGGCGGGGCGCGGCGTGCAGGTGAATGCGATTGCGCCCGGCTACGTGCGCACAGACGTTACCGAAGCGCTGCAAAACGATCCCGAGCGCTATCGATCCATCCTGGAGCGGATACCGGCCGGGCGCTGGGGCGAAGTCGATGATTTCAAGGGACCGGTAGTCTTCCTCGCCTCGGCCGCCTCAGACTTCGTCAACGGCGAAATTCTGGTGGTCGACGGCGGCTGGATGGGACGCTAATTCTACCGCTCCAACACTTGACTAGGCGCCAATGGTCGGGTGGTCAACATCGGCTTGCTCCGCCAGGATGCGCTGGCGCCATTCATCAGGCAACCGCACCTGGGGCTGAAACCAGGACGCTTCATGCCAATGCAGATTGCTGCCTTTGAACTCGGGCCGCTCGCTATCGCGCGACAGGGCGCAATCGAATCGCACGATGTACAAACCGCTGTACGAATCTTTCGTTTGGGGAATGATGTGGCTGAGCCCCCAAGTGACGCCACGCCCGTCGCCATTGTCGGCGAAGGCGTCCGGACAGAAGGGACCGGGCGCGTGAGGCGAATGCTGGACGTGCGCCTTCGGTACGAAGTTCAAGCCGTCCGGCGCAAATTGCACCGTGTCTTTCTCCGGTCCGTCCTGGATCAGCAAGGCGGCAACGCCCGATTTATAGGGCCAGAGCATGGTCTCATGCCCGGAATTCGTCACCGGGTTCAACTCAGACTTGATGTAGGGACCTTCGGGCCGCTGGGCGATGGCGACTCCCTGCGCCCGCAATAAGTTGCCTGGCGATTTGTCCGCCGGCGAGCCTTTGTAATACACCCAGATTTTGCCCTGGTAGACCAAAGGATAGGGGTCGTGAATGGCGCAGCTGTCCCACTCGCCTTCCGCGCCCTGCTCCACCACCGGGCGTTCCAGCCGCGTCCAGGGGCCATCGGGCGAATCCGACCAGGCCATGCTGACGTTCACGCAGTCGTTCTGCCGCCACATTGTCGTGAAGCACTGATAATAGAGATAATAGCGCCCGCCGTAAATGAGGATATCGGGCGTCGACAGCGAGCGGTCGCCATAGTTGCCTTTGGGCGCGCGCGGCACCGCCACCCCCTGCTCGACCCAATTGAATCCGTCTTTTGAAGTGGCATAGCAGATGTCCGCCAGATCCCAGTCGACGATCGGCGTCTCATCATCGCCCTGGTCGATGTTAAAACGCCCAACAGGCGCCCGCTCCGTCCGCCTGCGCGTATACCAGACGTAGTAGGCGCCGTTGATTTTGAGCACCTTGGATGGATCTCGCCGCGAAACCGATAATTCGGAATCGTCTTTGCCGATGCCGCTGACCAGCGAATACTTGAAGACGGTATAAAATGGATTTCCCGGATCTTGTTTGGGCGTCCACATGTCGTAGAGGCGTTCCATCGCCGCGCTCAAGGGACGATCCGTCGGTTTTTCCAGCGGCAGCCGACCGGGAAACGCAGCTTTCTCTTTCCTGTCTTCGCTCATCATTCCTCCTGAATCAGGCGCGATTCGATACGCGAAAATTGTAAGGCGATAATTCACTTTGTATAATGGCTGAATTGTAGACAATAGACACAGTCAATTCAAATCGCCGGAATGCGCAATGCGAGCCGCCATCCGAAACAGGAGCGCGAGATGATCACTGCGGATTACATCGTGGTCGGCGCCGGCTCGGCTGGAGCGGCGGTCGCGAGCCGCCTCAGCGAAGACGAAACTTGCTCGGTGGCGCTGCTCGAGGCTGGCGGACCTGACAGCAATCCAAACATCCGCATTCCAGCGCGCTTTTCCGATCTGTTTCACACTGAAGACGACTGGGATTACCAGACCGTGCCCCAGCCCGGGCTCAACAATCGGCGGGAATACGTGCCGCGCGGCAAAGTGTTGGGCGGCACCAGTTCAATGAACGCCATGGTCTATCAGCGTGGGCACCCATCGGATTACGACGGCTGGGCGGCGCGCGGGAACGAGGGCTGGGCTTACCACGATGTGCTGCCCTTCTTCCGCAAAATGCAGCATCAGGAACGCGGCGAGTCGGCGCATCACGGCGTCGGCGGACCGATCAACGTCGCGGACCCGCAAGATCCGAATCCGCTCAGTCTGGCCTTCGTCGAAGCGGCGCTCGAGCTGGGTTTCGCGCGCAACGCCGACTTCAATGACGGCGACCAGGAAGGCTTCGGCGTCTACCAGGTTACGCAGAAACGGGCCCAGCGGCACAGCACAGCGGCGGGCTATCTGCGACCGGCGCTGCAGCGTGAAAATTTAACCGCCATAACTCGCGCTCAAGCAACCCGTCTCATCATCGAGAACCGCCAATGTACTGGCCTTCAGTATTTTCACGACGGTGAGCTCAAAACGGCGCGCGCAGAGCAGGAAGTCATCATTTGCGGCGGCGCGATAAACTCGCCTCAGTTGTTGCTGCTTTCCGGCATCGGTCCCGCCGATCAGCTCGCCGAATTCGACATTTCGCTGGTGATGGACCTGCCCGGCGTCGGGCAAAACTTGATGGACCATATACAAGTCCCGCTTGCCTATCATTGCCAAAAGCCCGTCAGCCTGGTCGGCAAAGACGCGCCCGCGCAAGTGAGGCGGTATCAAGAGGAGCGCATGGGGCTGCTGACTTCGAATCTCGGCGAGTCAGGCGGCTTCGTGAAGCTCAATCCCAATGCGCCGGCGCCGGAATTGCAATACCATTTTGGACCGGACTGGTTCGTTCGCCACGGCTTCGAAACGCCCGCGGGGCACGGCTTCACGATACTGGTGGGATTGGTGGGCGCCAAGAGCGCCGGCGAGCTCAAGCTGCTTTCCGCCGACCCCTTAGCGCCGCCATCAATCGACTTCGCCTGCCTCGAAGAAGATGACGATGTGCTGGTCCTGCTGGAAGGGCTCCGGCTGGGGCGGCGGATCGCTGCGGCATCGCCCTTTGATCCTTATCGCGGCGCTGAGCTCCTGCCCGGCGCGCAAGTGATCGCCGATGGAGAACTGGTGCGCTTCATCCGTGAATTCGCCACCACGATCTATCACCCGACTTGCAGCTGCCGCATGGGGCGCGACCCGCTGGCGGTGGTGGATGAGCGCCTGCGCGTGCACGGGATTGCGGGCCTGCGCGTCGCCGACGCCTCGATCATGCCGCATATCATCAACGCGAATACGAATGCGCCCTGCATCATGATCGGCGAGAAAGCGGCCGCCATGATCAGGGAGGACAGGTGAATCGTGAACGGGAATACGATCGACAAACCTCGCCTTCCGGGCGAACCCAGTGAAAAGAAGCCTAGCGACCGCCCGCTCAGCGCCGCCCACGCGCGCTTATATGACAAATGGGGCATTTATCAGGATTCGACCAACGAGTTTTATACGACTTTCAAATACAGCAAGCTCAGTGGCATCGGAAAAGAAGCGGGTGTCACTCGGCGCGATCCGACGACTGTCTTGCGCATCGACGGCGCCTACTACGTCTGGTACACGCGCCGTCAGACGGAACATGACCGCGACCACCGCAACAAACCGCCCCATCGCGAGCAAACCTGGGATACACCGGTCTTCGATTGGGACTTGGCGGAAATCTGGTACGCCACATCCGATGATGGCTTCAACTGGACGGAACGAGGCGTCGCCGTGAAGCGCGGACCCCAGGACGCTTATGACGGGCGTTCCGTGTTCACGCCCGATGTGCTGATGACCGGCGACGGCTTCTACCTTTACTATCAAGCGGTTGATTACCCCTATCGGACGCGGACGCGCAACACAATCGGCATGTCCTTTTCAAAGTCTCCCCATGGTCCCTGGCGGCGCGCCGAAAGACCGGTGCTGGAACCAGGCGAGCCGGGGGAGTGGTTGGGCGCTGATGATTCAGACGAGGTCCGCCGCTACGGCGCCTGGGACAGCCACAAGGCGCACGATCCCTTTATTCTGGTCCGCGACGGCAAGTACTGGCTCTATTACAAGGGTCAGCCGATGGGCTGGACAACAAAATATTCGCGGGGCATCGGCTGGGGCGTCGCGATCGCCGACAAGCCGCAGGGTCCATTTATCAAGTCGCCGCTGAATCCAGTCACCAACAGCGGGCATGAGACCTGCCTCTTCCCCTATGGCGCTGGCCTGCTCGCCGTCTGCGGACACGATGGACCGGAGAAAGACACCGTGCAATTCGCTCCCGACGGGCTCAACTTCGATGTCGTCGCCCATGTCAATCTCCCGCCACTGGCTGCCGGTCCCTTCGCGCCGGATTCTTATTGCGACACGCAGGACGGTGCCGGCATCATCTGGGGCTTGTCGCATATCGCCACTGAAGAGCTGAAATCAGGCAACTCTTATATCGTTCGCTTCGACTGCAACCTGCGCCGAGATCTTGAACGGACGGGCTTTCGCGGGAGCAATATTCGTTTTCCGGAGGAGGTTTACTTCTCGCCCGATCTGGCGCTGAACGAGGGCAATATGCAGGACCTGGTCTATGCCAGCGAGCCGGAACGACCAGACGAAGCCCGGCCCGCCGGACCCATCAGCAAGGCGATGGATCGCGTTTACGATACCTACGGCGTCTACAAAGACGCGGGCAGCGAGTTCTTCAGCGCCTTTCGCTATTCCCCCGTCAGCGGCATTGGGGTGGAGCTGGGCCTCACGCGGCGCGATCCATCCAAAGTCATTCAGGTGGACGGCGTCTTCTACGTCTGGTATTCGCGGCGACAGACCAAGGAACGCTGGCTGGGGATTGCGCATGCCAGCGAGACCCGGCCCGCCTGGGATTGGGATATGGCCGATATCTGGTACGCCACATCGCGCGACGGCTTCCACTGGGAAGAACGCGGACCCGCCGTGCAACGCGGCCAGCCGGGATCTTTCGACGATCGGTCTGTCTTCACACCCGATATCCTGATTCTCGACGGCAAATATTATCTTTACTATCAGGTGATTCAGGGCGTCTGGAAGCACCGGTCCATTCACCAAATTGGAATGGCTTGGTCAGATACGCCGGACGGACCCTGGACGAAGCTGGCTGAGCCCGTCTTGCGAACTGGCGCGCGCGGCCGCTTAGTCGGCGTTGAGGACGACGCCGATGCGATAGACCGCTTTGGCGAATGGGATTCGCACAAGCTGCATGATCCCTTTGTCTTGATCTACCGCGGCCAGATATGGCTCTACTACAAGGGGGTGCAATTTGGCCGCAGCTACCGTCATGACCTGGGCATCGGCTGGGGCGTCGCCATCGCCGACGATCCGCATGGTCCCTTTGTAAAGTCGCCCTTGAACCCGCTGACCAATAGCGGCCACGAGACCTTTCTTTATCCCTTTCGCGGGGGTATCGCCGCCATCACCAGCCACGAAGGTCCGGAAAAGAATACGGTGCAGTTTGCGCCGGACGGCTTGAATTTCGAGGTCGTGGGCAAGGTATCGGCGCCCCCGGTCGCCGCTGGCCCCTTTGTGCCTGACGCCTTCAGCGACAGTGGCGATGGGCGCGGCGTTAGCTGGGGGCTGGCGCATATCCAGCACGGGCACGACGAACGGCTGGCGAACGGCTACCTGGTTCGCTTTGATTGCAACCTCAGCCGAGATTGGCGGCGAGCCGACTTTTATCGCGCCTGGAATTACCGATTTCCCGAATCCGTCTACTTCAGCAATGACTTCAGATTGGCGGAAGAAGAGAAAGCGGAAGCGATTCTGCTGATGTCAAGCATCGACGAAGATACCAAGCCGCTCGAGTGAGATCGGCGACAGGCAAGTGCTTCATGGGGCGGCCAGCGCGTTCAGAATCGGATCGATAAGCGACTCCGCTACCATACGGTTGCCGATTTCGGTGATATGGACGCGATCGAAGAACAGGCCCTCGCTCACATCGTCAAAGATGTCGGTCAAGAACACGGTGTCAGCTGTGCTATCGCCCGCCAGCTCTTCGCGCGCGATGCTCACTACCCCGCGATACAAGTCAACAAAGCCGGGCTGCTGCCGCTCAATATCGTCCAGGATGCGCTGTTCAACGTCCGTGCGCGCCGCCTTGGCAAAGAGCGCCGGCTGCCAGACGAAGAGAACGCGGACGCCGTATTCCCCGGCGGCGGCGCGGATCAAGCGGCGGTTGGCCAGCCAGCGTTCGGCGATCGCCCCCGGCGCAGCCGCCCCGCTCGTCACCAGGCTCCAGTCATAATCGCTGATGTCAGCGTCAAATGGACGCAGCACCGGTTGACCGCTCCGCACGAGCCTACCCAGCTCGACATCATTCACGCGCAGGTTTTCGCGCAGGGTTAAGCCCGCGCCGCCTTGCAAGTAAGCGGCGTATACATCGTTGAATCCCTGATAAAACACGGCGAGTTTGGGTGCGTTGTCCAGCGCCAATTGCGCTTGAAACAGCAGCAAATCTTGCCAGCTCACATAGCCGGTTTGGGCGTAGCTATGAACTTGCGCGGGATAATCTCGCTCGGCAAGCAGCTGCCCAACCTGCGCGGGAATCGCATAGGCGTCGCGCGCGCCCAGCCCCCACATGGTGGAGCCGCCAAAGAAATAGATGTTCGGCGCCTCAGAATCTTCTGTGTACGAAGGCGTATGCCGCCTTCCCGATGGATCGACATTGATGTAAGCGCCTTCGAATGGCGCGACCGTCCAATAGCTGTAGGGAAGCCAGCGCACAAGCACAGTGCTTTGCTCGGCCCAAAACTCGCGGGACGACGGCGCCGATCCATCGTCAATAAACGCGAGCGGACGATAATCCAGCGCCCCGCGCAATCGCTCGTATATGCCGCTGCTGCCGAGCAGCCGACTGCTGAGCGCCGTCAAGACGGTGAGCAGCAAGAGCGCCACAACAGTGTAGCCCAGCAGCGCCATCGGAACCCGCCCGCGCGAAATGGCGCCACGAGCGGCGCGCCAATGAATGGTCAGCATCAATGCGGCAAAGACGACGGTCCAGCAGACCAGCAAGAACTTGAAGGGGACGGTGATTGAAGGCGCAATGTCGCGGAAGATCAGAAACGACAAGACGCAGGATTCAAGCAACAGCAAGACTGCGAGCAGCGCCTGTCGAGGGCTGCTGAATCGTCTCACGATGAATTGCGCCAGTTTCGCGCTGTCAGTTTCGCTCCGGCGAGTAAGCCAGATTCCGCAAATCAATGTGAGCGCGGTCGCGACGCCAACGCCCAGCAGCATGGCGCGGCGAATCTGTTCGTATGTTTGCGCCGGTGAAGCCGGAGAGAGTAAAAGCAGAATCCAGGCGACCAGCAGCGGAATCCAAGCGGAGACGACAAATCCGACGAGACTGCGCGCCAGTGTTGCGGCCGGATCGTATTGCCTTTCGCCGGCGCCGTTGCTCATCGCTTCCGCTCGGCGATCAGGCTGAACATGAGGGGAAAATTCTGGGGCAAACGGGCTGGCATCGCATATTGCCGTCCGCCCAAATCAACCATGTCAGACATCGGCTTGAAGCCATTGCAATAGTTGTACTCCGCCAAATGAGACAGAGACAGGTCGGCATTGAGCAACGCTGTCGCGACTTCGGCGATCCCCCACTGATACTCCACCCCCTGAAAAGGATTGCGAAAATCGCGAATGCCCGGCAGCAAGCTGTCAATCTCGGCGGCGGCGCCGGTCCAGGCGACATAATCGCCCACACCCGACTCATACTCGCAAGGGACGCCGCCCATATAATCATGCTTCAGTTGCCATTCCCCGTCGAACATGATGAAGGCCGGGTGGAAATCGACCAGCGCAAATCTGACGCCAGGTTTAAGGCAGCCGGCAACGCCGCGCCCCCACGCAGCGAGGTCCGATAACCAGCAAAGCACGCCGTAGGACGAAAAGACGACGTCGTAGCGTTCGCTTGCGCTCGCAAAGAAATCGTATACATCGGCGCGGACGAAGCTCGCCTTTATGCCGCTGTCCCGTGAAAGCTGCCGCGCGAATCGAATCGCTTCGTCGCTGATATCCACGCCGGTGACAATGCCTCCAAGATGACGGGCGATGCTCAGGCTGTCCTGACCGCTATTGCATTGGAGGTGCAGCAAGGTCTCGCCGCTGATGTCCCCCAAAAGGCGGGATTCCTCCGGAAAGAGCGTGTTGCCGCCGGCGCGAAAGTAAGCGGCTTGATCGCCTTTGTGGCTGTTGTGCGCCTTGGTGCCCTCATTCCAAGACAGGCGATTCGCTTCGTGATGCGCTTTAGTCGGCATTGCTAAATCTCGTCGCAAAAGCACTGATTGAACACAAGCCACTCAATTTCAAAGATCTCAAAATCAGAGAGCGCCAAGGCGAGTTGCTCTTTAGGTCGGGCGCGCCCAATGATATTCTACCTGGCTTATGATCGTCCAGCTTCATTCGAGGCGGCGCTTGCATGGCGCTCCGCGTTTACATCGGCTCGGCCGCAGATGGGGGCGTCGCGAAGTCAAGATCCGTTTGCGGGTCCGCCAGTTGCCCGATATAGATGCTGCCTCTTACGTAGAGTATGCCGAAGCCGCTGCGCCGCCAGCGAGTCAATTGCGAATCCGCCAGAAATCGGCAACCGATTTCCGCAAAATCCGGCTGACGAATTTCTTGCCTGATCAAGCGCTCAGGTCTATAATCTTCGATACACAGCCGCCCGGCGGCAGCGAAAAGAATCATCCGCGCTCACACAATATACCAAGCCCGTTCCTTGCGCGAGCAAGGGGGTTTGCCAATTATGAGTTGAGAACATCAATGGATCGCGTTGACCTGATACAAGCGGCGCTGGAAGCGCTGGAACCCTCGGCAGCAGCGAAAATCACACCCAGAGATCAAGACGAAGCGCGCAGAATTCGCGGCAGACTCCTTGGCGTTCTCATACGAAAGTGGCGGCTGGCAGCCGAACGGTCAATCACAGAATGCGCCAATTTCATGGGCGCCGAGCCTCAATTGATCGAGTCTTGGGAATATGGCGAAAGCGAACCATCGCTGCCGCAGCTGGAATTGCTCTCGCAATTTCTGAATGGGCGCGATTCCATCCCAACCGGCGCGCATTCTGCGGAGCGTGAAACCCAAGCTGAGTATATATTGCTGCGGCTGCGTCTGATTGGCGCCTTGCTGCGGGCGGCGCGAGAATCGAGCGATCAGCCGGTTGAAGAATTGAGCGAAACCGTCGGGTTGGCGGCGGCCCAGCTCACCAACTTTGAATTCGGTGAAGAGATAATCACCGTCAGCGATCTGACCGCGTTAGCTCAAGCGCTCGGACTAGACATGAATTATTTCGCGGCGCTGCCACAGAACTTGCCGGTATGGTCCCAATCAGGCAGCCTGCCGACAGCGCCAGCGGACTCTGGATCCGAGTGGCGCGAGTTCGCCGCCGAAAGCGACAATCTCCCGTTCATTCGTTTGGCGATGGCATTCCAGCACATCGCGCGCGCTGACCTGCACCGAATCGCTGATGCGCTATTCGCCATAATCAGAGCAATGGCGGAAAACAACAGCCGGTCGGGCGCCCCATCGTGAATCAACTGCAATGACCAGCGCTTCGGATCGAAACCGACGCATTCGTATTTTCCTGTTGCTAGTCGTTTTTTGCCTGGGCGTTTATATGCTCACCTATCGGGGGCTTATTCAGTCTGGCGATACGCGGCGCGCCCTCGATGCCCTCAGCAGCTTCGTTCGTTACGGCGATTGGCTCATGGATGAAACGAACTGGATCAAGCTGCCGTTTCGAATTCGAGAGTCGGCCGCCCTGCCCTTGGGGGAATATCGCGTCGACGAGCGTCTCAACATCCTTCTCGCCAGCCCCTTGTTAAGAATTGCGGAAGCGCTCCCGCGGCTCGGCAATATTCACACGGTATGGCTTTTCAATGTGATTGTCACCGCGCTGACGGGGGGCATCATTTTCCTGCTTCTGCGCGCGATGGGCTATGCGGATTCGGTCGCGGCAATCGTTGCGATCAGCGCCGGCTTGGGCACCAACCTTTGGGCGTATAGCCAGACATTCTTTCGCGATCCCTTAACGTCATTCTTCATCTTGGCGACGCTGCTCGCCCTGCAACTGGGCGCCGCCAGGGGCAGCGGCGGCCGGGCATTATGCTGCCTGGTTGCCGTCATAACGATATGTCTTGCCGTCTCAACGAAATTTTCGGCGCTATTCGCCGCACCCGCTGTCGTCATTTTCGCCCTGCCTGATCGGCTCATGCAGCGTTATCCAGTTTTGCGTCAGGCGCTAGGAATACTGATGGCATTGGCGGCGCTGGTCACCTGCATTCTGATGCTGCTCGCGCCGTTTCCGCCAGTAGCGCGAGAATTTCTGCTCGGCATCGGCATCGAAACGAAACAAGTGGCAGCTGCTCTGCGCGCGTACATACTCAGCCCGGGCGCCAGTTTGTGGGCGACTTCGCCACTGCTGCTCCTCGCCATTCCTGGCGGCGTTATGTTGTGGCGGCGCGGCCAGAAGCAATTAGTCGCCGCCGCCTGGCTGCTCTTCGCCGGCTATGCCCTCGGTCATGCGATCCTGACGGAAGCGCACTGGTTTGGCGGCCTCAGCTGGCCGCCGCGTTTCCTGCTGCCGGTCATTCCGGTCCTCATGTTGCTTACCGCGCCGCTTGCTCAGGAGCTGTTAAATGCGAGAGCCAGGTGGCTGCGAATCATCTGGGCTGCATTACTCTGTTACGGCCTGTGGATTCAATTCGTCGGGGTATCGCTCAGCTTTGAAAGATATGGCGACTCGCTGCCGCCCGAAGCGGAGGGATTAGCTGAATGGGAACCGTCACAATTGCAACCGCGCTATTTCCGATGGGTGGTTTTGCCAGAGCGCTGGCGAGATTTGGGATATGAGTTTCTTTGGACGCGCGCGAACTTACCGATATGGGGCTTGAGTTTCGCCATTTACACGGCGGTGGTCGCCGCCGCCATTGCGCAAACGTTGCGCCAATCCCGACATCGCTGGCGCCGCCTTTCGCCAGTTTTGGTCGTTTTGAGCGTGCCGCTGGTCCTGCTCAACTTGATGTCCGCCTACGACAAAGATCCGCAGACGCAATCGGGCCAAAGGGCATTGCACGAAGCGCTCGAGTTTCTCGCGGAGAACGCGCGCGCAGACGAAGTATTGCTGCTGCCCGGCACTGATTACGGCGACTTTATATTGAATCACCTGGACGGCGCCGCGCCGCGCCCAGTCATCCTTGAGCGACCGCTGGCGCAGGCAGCCAGCGACAAACAGCCGGCGCAAGTCGTCTCCGAAAATCCTAATGACTGGTTCGACGTGCAGAGCTTCCGAACCATACGGCATATCGCCGGCAGGCAGGACCGCTTGTGGGTGTTGGGCAGCACCAGTCCTTATTTGGGCTGGAGCTTCCGGCCGCTCGAGCGCTATTTGGCGCAACATTATTATCCTTTGGGCGAAGTGAAGCTGAATACGATCGACGCGACTGTGCGCCTGTTGGAATACAGTACGCGAAACGCGGCGCCCAATCCCCTGAGCCAATACGCGGGCGAGATCCCCACCGATCTGCGCTACGGCGAGAGCATCCGGCTGTTGAGTCTCGTGCTGCCGAATGACTCGAGCTATCGCCCTGGCGATACCGTTGAGCTTTCGCTCTTATGGGCGACCGAGGCCCCGCTTGAGCGCGATTACTCGATTGCCTGTTTCATCGCCAGCGAGGCCGCGAATGAGCCGCTCACACAGGGCAGGGATTCCGGACCGCAGGACAGTTTCGCGCCGACTTCTTCCTGGCAGCCCGGCAGGCCCATTTGGGATAACCGCGCGCTGCGCCTGCCCGAAAACGCCGCGTCCGGCGCCTATCAAATCTGGGTCCTGTTGTACTGGCGCGACCGCAATGGAGAGATCGTCAGGCTGCCTGTTAGCGGCGCCGCCGTCACAGCGGGCGGGACAATCGGAGTGCTGCCAATCGCGATTGCCATTGAATGACGCGCCGACAGTTGTGATTGCGTTTGGATTAGAATCATCCATTCTGCAAAAGATGAGCGTCGTATAAACTCGGCGCATCATCATTCGTCCGCGCCGGAAGCGCCATGACCGCCGAGTTCAACGTCCAATCGCCTATCAAGAGCAACCATAGCAGCCCGTTCCGCTTCATCGTCTCGCACATCTTGCGCCATCCGGTCACCGCGGCGCTTCTCGTATTGGGCGCTTTCAGCAACGCCTTTCTGGCCGGCGTGGTGCCTGGCGCGCTCGGCGACGCTTTCAACGCGATTCTGCTTCATAATGACGAGACGATTGAGCTCGTCTTGAACAGCGTCCTGCTTATCATCGTGTCGCAGACGCTGCGTTCGGTCTTGCAATTCCTGCGCAATTTCTCAGCCGAGGTCTTCGCCCAGCGCTTCGAGCGCGACATTCGTGATGAGCTTTACTCCAGCCTGCTGGGCAAAAGCATGAGTTATCACGACCGGCAGCCGGTCGGCGAGACGATGGCGCGCGTGACCAATGACGTGCGCGAAATGAATCTGATGATGAACCCGGGCGTCAACCTGATCACGGGCGCGAATATGTTTCTGATAATGCCAGCCCTTTATGCGCCGGGCATATTGCCTCAGCTGATCATCGTTCCGCTGTTTTTCATCGTCTCTCACATTCTGGTGCAGATTTATTTCGTCTTACGCCTGCATCCGATTGCGCAGGAGGTTCGCGCCAGCTTTGGCAGCATGAATTCCAAACTGGCGGAATCGCTCGATGGCTTGGAGGTGGTCAAGGGCGCCGCGCAAGAAGGGAGCGAGATGCGCGCGTTTAATGACCTGGCTGATCTCGTCCGTGATCGCTTTATCGATCAGGGTGAATTTGAGGCGCGCTACCTGTCGGTTCTGCTCTTTGGCTTGACCGTTGTCGGCTCGCTGTTTCATTCAGCAGTTCTGTATGGCAGCGGAGCAATCACTGAGGGCGATGTCATCGCTTTTCTCGGTCTAATCAGTCTCTTCCAATTCCCGGTCTTTATCTCGCTGTTCACGTCGTCTCGGCTGGCTTCGGGCTACGCCAGCGCCGCGCGCATTCTTGAGGTATTGGTGACAACGAACAAGCTTGACCAGAACAGCGACGGATACAGCGAGAACATCGGCGGCCGCATTGAGTTTGAGAAGGTCTCGTTTGGATACAGCGCTGACGATGCCAATCTAAGTGACATTTCCTTCCGTGTCGAGCCCGGGCAGACGGTCGCCATTGTCGGGCAGACTGGCTCCGGCAAAAGCACCGTCAGCAAACTCGTCAATCGCATTTATGATGTCGCTGAGTGCCGCGTGCTGGTTGACGGCGTCGATGTGCGAGACTGGAATCTGCAGGCGCTGCGTTCGCAAATCAGCATCATCGAACAAGATGTCTTTCTCTTCAGCCGCAGCGTGGCGGAAAACATCGCCTTTGGCGAAGACGATGTCGATACTGACCGCATCGTCGAATCGGCCAAAGCGGCGCAGGCGCACGAGTTTATCTCGGACCTTCAAGCCGGATATGACACCATCATCGGCCAGCGCGGCATGACCCTGAGCGGCGGGCAACGTCAGCGGCTGGCACTCGCCCGCGCCTTCCAGACAGACCCGCCAATCCTCATCCTCGACGACAGCACCAGCGCCATCGACAGCGCGACTGAAGACAAAATACAGCGCGCGATCTGGTCGGCGGCGGGCGGGCGCACAACTTTGCTGATCACGCACCGGCTCTCGCAAATCCGTTGGGCTGATCACATTGTCGTGCTGCGCAAGGGTCGGGTGGTCGCGCAAGGCACGCACGAAGACCTTTTGCGAAGCTCTGAGTCATACCGGCATATTTTCGACCGTTACGCTTCGCCGGACGCGCCGATGCAACTGTCCGCGGGAGGATAAGATGGCGGCGGTCTTTGGCGGTTTGCAAAGCGATGCCTACGACCGGCAATATGGCGATGCTTATTTGTTCAAGCGCATCGGCAATTACCTCGCGGCGCACAAGAGACTCGTCGTGTTGGGAATGCTGGGTTTCCTGGTCGTGGGCTTAGCGCGCGCGCTGCGGCCCGTATTCATTAGCGCGGCGGTGGATGACCTGGTTGGCGCGGGCGGCGCGCTTAACTTCATCCTTTTCGTTTTGAGCTTGATCGCCCTTAGCGAATACATCTGCACCTACGGCAGGCGCCGCTTCACCGTAGTCGTCATTGGCCGGATCGTCGCCCGAATGCGCAAAGATTGCTTTGCAGCGGCGATCGAACGTGACCTGGCCTTTTACGACCGACACAAGTCCGGCGCGGTTATCAGCCGCATCACCAGCGATACGCAAGAATTCGGCGATGTAATGCTCTTGGGCAGCGAAGTCATCGCGCAGTTTCTCTCTGTGTCTATCCTATTCGCCGCGCTCTTGAGCTATTCCCTGGAAATGACCATCGTGCTCCTGATTACCATGCCTTTAGTTGTGTTTGCCGCGCTCGCCTTTCGCTATCTGGCGCGGATCGTTACGCGCCAGGGCTCACGAGCGATGGCGATTGTCAACGACAATATCCAGGAAAGCGTCACGGGCATCCGCGTCGCCAAGAATTTCCGTCAGGAAGAGATGATCTATAACGAATTTTCCGCCGTCAATATGCTGAGCTACAAGATCAATCTGCGCCGCGGCTTCATTCTTTCGCTGGTGTTTCCCACCATGGGCATTCTCTCCGCTATCGCCCTGTCAATCGTCGTCTGGGCTGGCACACATTCCGTCCTGGCGGGCGCATTCAGCGCGGGCGCCTGGTATCTGTACATCCAAAGCGTCGATCGTTTCTGGTTTCCCTTTATGAATTTAGCCTCGTTCTGGAGCCAGTTTCAGCAGGGCTTGAGCGCGACTGAACGGGTCTTCGCGCTGATAGACGCCGAGAACACCGTCTTGCAGACGGACAGCATCGCCGTTGGAGAACTTGCCGGGCGCATCCAATTCGACGACGTGACTTTTGAATACGACCGCGGTGAGCCGGTGCTGCGCAATTTCAGCCTGGATATCAGACCAGGCGAGAACGTCGCCTTTGTTGGGCACACCGGCGCGGGAAAGAGCACCATCGCCAAATTGATCACGCGCTATTACGAATTCCAAGGCGGGGCGATTCGCATCGACGGCGCCGATGTTCGCGCGCTCGACTTGAAGAGCTACCGTTCACGACTGGGCATTGTGCCGCAGCAGCCCTTTCTTTTCAGTGGCACGGTTCTGGAGAACATTCGCTACGGGAATCCACAGGCGTCGCTGGACGAAATCAATGAAATCTCGCTGAGCATCGGCCACGGAGAATGGCTGGACAGTCTGCCTGATGGATTGGATACGCCGGTCGGTGAACGGGGCGCGCGCCTCAGTGTGGGTCAGCGTCAATTAGTAAGCCTCATGCGCGTTCTGGTTCAGAAACCATCCATCTTCATCCTCGATGAAGCCACCGCCAGCATTGACCCCTTCACCGAGTCTCAGATTCAGGACGCCATAGATCTGTTGTTGGCGCGCTCAACATCGATCCTGATTGCCCATCGGCTAAGTACCGTGCGCAGCGCCGACCGCATTATCGTTTTGCGCGATGGCGCAATCATTGAACAAGGCAATCATGAGGCGCTGATGCGCGACGATGGACACTACGCCGAGCTTTACAATACCTATTTCCGCCATCAATCCTTGAATTACATCGAGCGGTCGAAAACCATGTTCGCCACCGCAGTGGACTGAACGATTCTGGCGGCGTTCGCGAACGAATTTTCGAAACCGCCGGCCGTACGCGCTCGGCGCCTTTGGAGAAGCTCAACGCATTTTGACGCAGCAAGTTTCGCATTATACTTTCAATGGGCGCTATAGCCGCAAAGCGCAAATGATCAGAGAAAGCAGCTCGCAACCATGCTGGCAAGAATCGCGAAACTGAAGTCGAAATCGCGTCGACTGGCAACGCGACTGACGGCGGGCCTCGAGCGAGTCGCTGCGGTTCTGCTTTGGATTTGGCGCTGGCTGAACGCTCTTGATATCCCCCTAAGCCTACTGCAGTGGATTCTGCTGTTCTATCTGGTGTTTGGGCTCATTTATGCCCTGGCGACGCCCGTGTTTGAGGCCAACGAAGAACTTTGGCATTTTGGATATGTAGAGCATCTGCGCGAGACTGGCCGCCTCCCAACGCAGAGCTTATATCAGCGGCATACCATTTACCGGCGCCATGGCAGCCAGCCGCCGCTGTATTATGCGTTAATGGCGATTGTGACGGCGCCGATAAACATCGACGACTCGGAGGAATACCGCCGGCTAAACCCGCACGTCAACATTTATCAGCCAGGCGCCTTTGGCAATAAGAACTTAATCGTCCATGACAATTCGCTTTCTCTCTTCCATGGCGCCGGCTTGGCGGTTCTGGTTATGCGCGCGCTGGGAATTGCCCTCGGCGCCGGCACAATCATTTTCATTTACAAGATTGGCGAGTTGATTGCGCCACAGCGGCAAACCGTCGCCTTCGTCGCCGGGGCGATTACCGGCTTAAATCCCATGTTTATCTTCGTCACCGCCTCGGTAAACAACGACGCGCTGGCTATGCTGCTCAACGGCGCTCTGATCTGGCTGCTGCTGCGAACAATGCGCGACGGCTTCTCGCTGCGCGCCATCCTTGCGCTGGCTACGCTGTTTGCCTTATCGAGCTTGACAAAACTGACGGGCTTGGCGCTTCTGCCCGTATTGCTGGGCGTCGCCTTCTTCGTACAGCGCAAGACGCGTGATCGCCGCGGTCTGCTGATTTATTTGTATGCCTTGGCGCTGGGCTGGCTTCTGATCGCCGGCTGGTGGTATTTCCGCAATTTTCAGCTTTACGGCGAGCCTTTCGGCATAATCACCATGGCTGAACTCGCGGGTCCGCGCGATCCAACGTTTAACTTGGCCGACTTGTTCGCCGAGTATCAGCAGTTTCGCATGTCCTTCTGGGGCTTGTTTGGCGCGCTCAATATTCAGGTGGCAAGCATCTTCTATCTGCTGCTGGATTTGATGGCTGTCCTGAGCCTGATCGGCTGCGTTTTTCTCGGGCTGCAGTTGCTGGCGATTAGCGATTTCGCCTATGCGCGATACGAACTGGCGCATCTGCTGACGCTCGCCAGCGCCCTCTTGCTTTTGTGGCTGGGCGTCTTGTATTTAAGTACATTGACGCGCGCGGCGGAGGGGCGCATGCTCTTCCCGCTAATCGCCGTGATTAGTCCGCTGCTGGCGGTCGGCTTCGTCGAAATCGTCTGGTGGATCGTCTTCTCTTTACGGCCGCCGAATCTCGAGTTCGTCCGCGCTGGCGACGCCGTGCCCAAAGAACTGCTGCACAGCACCATGCTCTGGCAACTGAGATTCCTCGCCGTTGTGGCGGTTTTCGTACCGTTCACGGTCATCGCCAGTCAATACAATACGCCACAACCGGTGGAGACGCCGCCGGACCGGGCACTGCCGCTATATGCGGCTTATGGCGATGTCGCGCTGATCGCCTACGAACGCGTCGACCGTCGATACAACGCCGAAGACGCGGTGCGGCTGACGCTCTACTGGCATGTTCTCCGGCAATCATCTGACGACAACAGCATTCATCTCACTCTGGTTGACGATCGCGGGCAAGAGATCGGGCGCTATGTCACCTATCCTGGCGCCGGCAGCTTGCGCACTTCGCGCTGGCAGGCGGGCATGATTTTTCCTGACGAATACTTGATCAAGATCAGCAGAGCAGCCTACGGGCGCTATCCCTTTGACTTGCGCGTCGAGTGGAAAGGCGGGGCGCGCTCGGCATCCATTCCCGCCACCAATGCCGAAGGCGAGAAAATTGAGACGGTGCTATTGGATATTGGCGCGGTCGTCACAGCAAGGACCCAGCAGCCCGCTTCCGGCTACAGCGAGATTCCGGTGGATGCGCAACCGGTATTCGACGAAGCGATTCGCCTCGAATCATTCAAGCCCATCCTGAAACATAATGAGATCGCGCTCAGTTGGAAAGCTGAATCGACGCCGGAGGACAATTACACAGTATTCGCCCATCTGCTGGACGCGGACGGCAATATACTCAGCCAAGACGACAACACGCCGCGCCTGCCAACCAAGTATTGGCGCTGGGGCGAGTCGTTCACAACCTTTCACCGCTTTGACCCCGCATACAATATGCTCGATTACAAAGTCGCAGTCGGCTGGTACATTTTCGATGGACTGACCTACCCCAAGTTAGAGTACGCGATAAACATTGAAGAAGAGGACGAAATCACCGAGCTTGTTCTCGATTCCTTTACGATTCCCTGGGAAATCGCGCCGGAAGTGATCGAGCTAACGTCGACGGCCGCACCAACTGGCGAAGGAGCGGTGAGCGAATCCGCAGACCTGCAAGTTACGCGCGAGGGCGGCGATTCCGAATCAGCAGCCGAGAGCGCAACCGAACCCTAGGCTTCGTGAGGTCCAAGAGTGATATCGACGCTCTGCCCTTTTGGATTGCCCTGTGAATCGAGCAGGTCAAGATTTACGATCTGCCCCGCATCCTTTCCAGCTCCCAGGCGATAGGCGCAACCTTTAACATGGTCGCGCCAGCCTGCGCCTCAATGGGTCCCCAGGTGAGCAAGCGATCGCCGGCGCACCAATGTCGCCCGTGCCAGAACCTGCCGTCCAATTGACCGACCCGGCCGCCGCCTGCGTCATAAAGCTGCGCGCTGTATTGATAATCGGCGCCGACCTGACGGGCGGGCAGTTGCCACTCGAGCGTCACGCTATCTTCGGCCAGTCCATAGCCGCTTAAATTCACGCCGTTGGCGAAGCGTTCGGGCTCTATCAGCACAATTCTCGCGCCATACCAACTTGGAGCGGCTTGCCAGTGATACAAGACCTAATCTCCGCCGCCACGCCTGGTTGGGAATGCCTTGGGGTTCTCATGCCGATAGAGTTCGGTCGCATAGCCGGCTGGCGCGCCGGGCGCGATGATCGCGGCGAAGAGTTGCCGGGGAAAGACGGCATAGCCATCGGGGACAATGGCGCGCACGCAAGCCACTGCATCCCACAGCAGCGTATCCCAAACCGCTACCTCGTGATGCAGATTCCAAGCCATGCCGCCAGCCAATTCCACGACATCTTCCGCGGCCGACAGCTCGTCTCGCAAAGGCATAAGCTTCGCCAAGGGCGTCGTGAAACCAGGGTAAGGCAGATGCCGCTCGGCGATGAAGCGCAAAGCGGCGCGCCACTGAAAAACTTGGAGCGCCAGGATCAGGACCAATATGAGCCAAAGCGCGTATTGAAGCGGGCGCCAACGCGCGACCATCCGCAGCAGAGATTCGACGCCGAATCCCATCAACAGCGCCAAGGCTGGAATCGAAGGGATGAAATAGTGAATATACACCGGCGTCCATTCGACAATGAGAAACAGGCACGGTAGAAATGCCCAAAGCGACAGGAGCATGGCGAATGGTCGCGTTCGCCGAAATGCCGCGCGCAGTCCGATGAGCAGCATTGGCAGCAACGCAAGGGCAAGCGCATGGCGGCGGCGAGCAATACGACCAGCAGCAGCCCCGCCAGATCGCGCCAGTTAGTGAGCAATACCGAGCGCGTCATTAAGACCTCGCCAGCTCGGTCGGTTTAAGCGGGAGTGGGGACGAACGCTGTTGGATCATGCGTCGTGGTCTGATGTTTGTCCGTAGAGCTGTTCCCAGGCGGCGCGCATCTGCTCTGCGATGTTTGACAAAGTGTCGGGCACTGTGCGCGTTCCGCCGATGCACTCCATGAAGCTGTGGTCGCCATCCCAGCGCGGCACAATATGAAAATGAAAATGCGCCGCGATGCCCGCTCCCGCCGCCGCGCCAATGTTGGCGCCGATGTTGAATGCCGGCGGATCCGCAATTTCACGCAGCGCGCCCATCGTGCGATTCGTCATCAACGCCAAGTCGGCCAAGACGTCGGGATTCAGGCCTTCCGTCGAAGCGACATGCGCATAGGGAATGATCATGGTGTGGCCGTAAGTATAGGGATAGCGATTGAGCGCCGAGAAGGTATGCGCTGAACGAGCGATGACATGCTGCCTTAGGTCGTCTTCGGGCTGTTGAGCAAATTGACAAAAGATGCATGAGTCGAATCCTTTGCCTTTGCCCTTGATGTATGCCATTCGCCACGGCGCCCAGATTTGATTCATGTTCCTCCTATTGCGCTGGCAGTCGCAACGGCTCGACATCAATCGCCGGCATGACACGATACCCGAGCGCGCGGAGATAATCGCGCCGGCGAACAACTCTATTCTAGCCAGGTTGCCAAGTCTGATACAATGCGCAGCATCAAACGCGGACTGGAGCTGAAGTGACACTGTCGCAAGACCTGCTGGAAAAATACCTGACACGACCCTTCAAGTACTTTGAGCGGGTCGAAAGCAGCAATGATGAGGCCTTGGCCTGGCTGGAGGCCGGCGCGCCGGAAGGAGCCGCCGTCATTGCCAACGAGCAGACGCGCGGACGCGGCCGCAGGGGCCGTTATTGGCATACGCCGCCAAACGTGGCGCTGGCGCTGTCTCTAATCTTGAAACCCGAGAGCGCCCTCCTGCCGCGATTGAATATGGTGGCCGCCTTGGGCGTCTACGATCTCGCCCGCGAAACTGGCTGCGAAGCCGTCGGCATCAAATGGCCCAATGATGTGCAAGTCAACGGGCTGAAGGTCAGCGGCGTTTTGCCGGAAGCCATCTGGGAAGCGGGAGAGCTGCGCGGCGCGGTCCTTGGCATTGGCGTCAACGTGCGCCTGGATTTCAGCGGAACAGAATTGCAAGATTCGGCCATAAGCCTGGAAGACGTCGTCCAGAAGCGCCTGGACCGCGCTGTATTGATTGCGACCCTGCTGCGCCGGATTGATCACTGGTACTGCCGGATCACAGCGCCTACGCTGTTTTCGACCTGGAAGTCCCGACTCAATACTTTAGGTCAAACGGTCACGGTAGACGGCGTTAAAGGCGTCGCGCTGGATGCCAATGCGGAAGGTGCCCTGCTGATCCGCGACGACAAGGGACATATCCATCAAACCGACGTCGGTGATCTCATCGTTCAATCGGCAAATGAGAGTCGATAAATGAGCCGGATCCGTTTCGAATGGAAGGTCGAATCGCAGCAGATGGAGCGGTTTGACAGCGAAGACAAGACAGCGAAGCGGCGGCGGTGGCGAAACATGATGCTGCTGGCCGCGCTAATCGGCCTGCTTTTGGCATCGATCGCTCTAAGCCTGCTATTCGTTAGACAGCGGATTTATGAGGTCGAAACCCAGTTCGCTCAGCTTTTGCAAGACACAGTCAAAGCCGAGGTAGCCGCGCTCCGAATCGGCGATCTGAATGGTTTTCTTAATGTGCAAGATTCTGAGGATGCCGACTGGATGAATCAGCAGCGCCTCATGTTTCAGCGCTACAGCGACCTCAAGTCGAGCGGGGCCATTGAGCTGACTGGCAGCATATTGGCGGTGGACATTGCCGGGGAGCGCGCCCGCGCGCTGGTGCAGGAAGACATCAACGAGAGGCCCTACGCGAAGCTGTGGTTTTATCGTCGAAGCGGCGATGGCTGGCGGCATATCGCGCCGGACTATACCTTTTGGGGCGAGCCCGGCTGGCTTGAATCTCCTGACGCGCGCGTCAATTATCGCGCTGCCGATCACGAGCTTGCGCGGCAGGTCAGCGCGGCGCTGCAAGATTGGATCGCCAGAGGCTGCGCGATTCTTGACTGTGGGGATCTGCCCATGCTGACGGTTGACATTGATCCCGAAGCGGCGGTCGAAGTCGCCTGGACTAACGAGGCGGCGATGCGCCTGCTAATCCGGTCGCCCTACGTCGATATTGCGCGCGCCGATAGGCCTTTCGATGGCCGGCTGCAAATGCTCGTCAGCAGAATGCTGGCTGAGCGCCTCATCAACGCCCACAGCGTTGACCTAACACCGGCATATCCCCATGATGCCTACTATCTGCATAGTGCGGCGATCGCCTGGCTTAGCGAAGAGTTTACCGGCCTGGACAGCGGCGCCGTCTTGATGCGGTCCTTGGCTGAGAACTACGGCGCAGACAAAGTCGCGCGGATGCTGACGCAACTGTCCGACACGAGCGATATGTCCCTTATGGAAGCGGCGCTTGCGCAGCCGCTGGCAGGCGCGGACTTGGACTGGCGCGACTTTATTGAATGGCGCTTGGCGCTTGAAAACGAACTATTCATCGCGCGCAGACAGAATGAATGGCTCAGCCTGTATGATACAACTGATGAAAATGTACGACTGGTAGCATACGACCGCTACAGCCGCAGCGAAACCGCGCCAGATTACCGGGTCATTGATCAACTCATTGGGTCGGGGCCGGACGGCAAGCACCAACTGCGCGCCACCGTGCAAGCGCGCGGCTCAAAGGGCGCCGGAGATGAGATCATCTTGTTCAATTTAGTCAAGAGCGTGTGGAAGCGGGCTAGCTGATGCCGGGGTCTGCGTCTGGGCTGCGGCTATCGAAACGCTTGGCGCGGAAAACAAAACGGGCCCGCGATGGCTATCGCAGACCCGCTGCATGTTGGCTTCTAAGATATCGCCAGTAGGCGCTTATTCGTCGTCACCCATGCCGAGGGCGGCGTCGCGAATCACGACCAAAAAAGCGAGCGCGTGACCAAACATGACGTGGCCGAACAGGCTCGGACTGTTGAGATTAATCTGCAGCAGATCGCCGCCAGCGATGGTCGGCATGATAATCAGACCGCCGATGATCCACCAGATCACGCCATAGATCAAGCCGCCTACCGCGATTAGCATGAAGGGATTGTCGAGTGCGTTCTTCGCAACATCAAGATATATCCCTGTGTAGAGCGCGCCGATCACCGCGCTGATGATGATATGCAGGATGAAGCCGATAAAGGCGTCCGCCCCGATCATCCCGCCGACCATCTCGAGCATGCCGGCATTCATCATGGCGCCGCCCTGTTCAACAGCCGTCACCATCCCGGCATCATCCGATGTGACGTTAAGGCCGCCCGGCACCATGCTCGCCCCGATGAAGGCTAAAAAGAGATACCCGGCGATAATTCCAGGTATGATCCCTCGCCTCAATTTATCTTGATCCATTGTGATTCCTCCTAAGAATGCTAAGAACTTCGTTAGCGCTGCAAGATGTAATGACATCTAAATATAGGTAAGATTCATAAGAACTTACCCACGACAGTTGTCCATAGTATATACAGGACGCGTCTCATGGGCAAGTAAATTACGCAATGAATTGTAAAACTCGAACACAAATCCTTGCGTTCTTGGCGATTTTGGCGAAAGTTGTCGCTATGCCCCGTTTCCGCCAAGCGAGCGCTGGAAAAACGTATCCAAGCAATAGGATCGCATTACTTAAACCAACCGGTTTTGGTTGGACTGGTATAGCGCGGATAGCCCGAATCTGGTAGAATAGCTACAAATAATGGCGAGGGCGCAACACTGAGAGACTGGGAAATCGCTACCTCGCCGAGAGTTAAATGTTCTGATAAAGATTTACGGCATGGTATCGCGGAAGCGGCGCGAAAAAGACGGCGCGATTCCTCATCACGACTTGGAAATTGCGCTCAATTTGACATGAGGTTGACCGCGGGCAATGGATAGCATCGAACCGAAGACGCTGGAAGACGGCGGGGACGACATTCTCACCGTCACTATCAATGAAGAGATGCGCGGCAGCTATCTCAACTACGCCATGAGCGTCATTGTTGCCCGCGCGCTGCCGGACGCCCGCGACGGGCTGAAGCCGGTGCATCGCCGCATCCTGTTCGCGATGCATGATATGGGCTTGCGACCCGGCGCTGGCTACAAGAAAAGCGCGCGCCTGGTTGGCGAAGTCTTGGGCAAATACCACCCGCACGGGGACCAGGCAATCTATGATGCCATGGCGCGCATGGCGCAGGACTTCTCCCTTCGCTATCCACTGGTGGATGGGCAAGGCAACTTCGGCAGCCAAGACGGCGACAAACCGGCCGCGATGCGCTATACCGAGGCGCGGATGGCGAATATCGCCAGCGAGCTCTTGACCGATATAAACATGGATACGGTGGACTTCACCGACAATTACGATCAGACACAGGAAGAACCGACGGTGCTGCCCGCCCGCTTGCCCAATTTACTGCTCAACGGCGCCAGCGGCATCGCCGTTGGCATGGCGACGAGCATCCCGCCCCATAACCTGCGCGAGCTGGCTGCGGCGATTACCTATCTAATTGACAATTACAGCCAGAGCGAATCTATATCGGTCGACGATTTGATGCAATTCGTCAAGGGACCAGACTTGCCTACCGGCGCCGAGATTGTCGTTGGCGATGAATTGAAGGAGGCTTATGCCACCGGCAAGGGCCGCGTCGCCGTCCGTTCTGGCGCCGACTTCGAAGAGCGCGGCGACGGCATCAGCATCGTCATTCGCTCGATTCCATATCAGGTCAGCAAGTCCGCCATCATTGAGCGCATTGTGTCCCTCGTCCGCGACGGCCGTATCGAAGCCATTAAGGACTTGCGCGACGAGTCTGACCGGCAGGGATTGCGTCTTGTCGTCGAATTGAAACGCCACGCGCAACCGCAACGCGTGCTCAACCAGCTTTACAAATACACGCAGCTGCAAAGCGTCTACAGCATTCAGATGCTGGCGCTGGTCAATGGCGAGCCGAGGACGCTGAGCCTCAAACGCTGTCTGCAGATCTACATCGAACATCGCTACGATGTCATTGTCAGACGGTCGGAGCACGACCTGAAACGCCAGCGCGCCCGCGCTCATGTTTTGAGCGGGCTTCTCAAAGCTGTCGCCAATATCGACCAGGTCATCCGAACGATTCGCAATTCGGAAAACGTCGAGAGCGCCCGAACGCGGTTGATGGCCAATTTCCAGCTGGACGAGATCCAGGCCAATGCCATTCTGGATATGCAGCTGCGACGCTTGAGCGCCTTGGAACGGCAGAAGCTGCAAGAAGAATACGACACGGTGCGGGCGCGCATCGCCTATCTGGAAGACCTGCTGGCTTCTCCGCAGAAAATCCTCGATTTGATTCGGGAAGATGTAAGGGATATCGCGGAGACATACGGCGACGACCGCAAGACATCGGTGACTTATGGCAATGTGGACCTCGATGAAGGAGATCTTTATCGGCGCGAGAATGTCGTCATTTCACTGACGGAAAACGGCTACATCAAGCGGGTGGCAGAGAGGCACTACCGGGCGCAGCGGCGCGGCGGCAAGGGCATGAAGGGAATGGAGATAAAAGACAGCGACCGGCTGATGGACATCTTTTTCGCCCACAGCCACGACACCATTCTCTTTTTCAGCAACAAAGGCAAAGTGTATTCGCGCAAATCATATGACCTTCCAGAAACACGACGGGAAAAGCGTGGAACGCTAATACAGATTCTGTTGCCGTTGATTCACGATGAGCGGATTACAGCGCTTCTTGCGCTGCCCGACTCCGCCTTAGAGCGTGAGGACGCCTACTGTGTGATAGCGACGAGGAAGGGGCGCGTCAAGCGGATGAGCCTTAGCGAGTTTCAGGCTATACGACCCAGCGGTTTAGTTCTGACGCGCTTGCACGACGATGACATTGTCGGCTGGGTCAAGGCGACGCGTGGAGATCAACACATTGTCATGGTATCCGCCGATGGCAAGGGGATTCTATTCCGGGAAGATGAAGTGCGGGAGATGGGACGTCTTGCGGCCGGCGTACGTGGAATGCGGTTGCGAGAGGGTGATGAGATCGCCGGTATGGATGTGCTCGAACAAGATGACAGCCACATCCTCGTTGTAACACGCAACGGTTACGGCAAACGCTCAACCATTGATGATTACAATCCCCAGAGACGATATGGATACGGAGTAAAAACGCTCAAACGAACCAGACGCAAAGGTCCCGTCGTCGCCGTGCGATGCATCAACGATAACGACGGAATCATGCTCATCTCCCACAGAGGCACAGTAATGCGAACTGACCTGTCAGAGATTCGCTCAAGGGGACGCAATACCGAAGGCGTTACCATAATGGATCTCGACGCAGACGATCACGTCGCCGGCATTGCGATCATGAATGACGCGGACGACGACATGCCAACCACCTCGAACGGCGCGTACGAAAGCGCTCCAGAACACAACGGCAACAAGTAAAAACGCCGCACTGATAGCGCTTCAGTTGGGCTGAACATCTAGGGGCAATTTAATTGCTGGCTTCTGAGATGCGCATGGCCAACGGAAAACGCCAACAAAACATCTTGCTACAGCCTTGAGCCAGTCTATTCTTCCGCTTCGTCGCCGTCTGCTTCTTCGCCTTCGGCCTCTTCGCCCTCGAGTGCTTCGTCAAGCTCATCCAGCTCTTCTTCGGCGCGCGCCGCGGCCGGCTGGACGATCTTAGCCAGCATCTCATTAGGATCATTGTGCACGGTGACGCTTTCGCCGAAGGTGAGATCGCGCACCAAAACCTCAGAACCCATTTCGGTCAATGTCGTAAGATCAATGACGATGCTGTCACGGATATCGCTGGGGAATACCTCCAGGGTCAGCGAACTCCGGCCAGTGATCAAGATGCCTTCGCGCGCTGTGACAACCGGACTCTCGCCTTGCGTCACAATCGGCACTTCAACACGGATGCGCTGGGTCTGGTCGACTGCGAGAAAATCGACATGCAGAATATCGCCGCGAACGACATCGCGCTGGACTTCACGCGCCAATGAGGGAAAGCTGTCGCCGTTCACTTCAATATCAATCAGGTTGGTGCCGCCCGCATTCATAAGCGTAACCTCTACCGAGCGATAGGGAAACTGCACGCTGATCGGGTCGATTGACGGCCCGTATACGATTCCCGGGACCATTCCCTCGCGCCGCAATTGGCGATTTCGCTTTCCCTGCGCCCGCCTCACTTCCGCGGCAAGTTGAAATTCCGCCATGATGCAAATCTCCTCAATTCTCGCGCGGCCTGATTGCAAACCCGCAGTCGCGAGCGATTTCATTCCCAGACAAAGTCGGCTGATTTTAGCCTGGCTTTGCGCTCCGGTCAATAGCGGGGATATAAATATGCCCGCAACTTGCGGGCGATGAATCGCTAGCGGGTAACGGGACTCGAACCCGTGACCTTCTGCTTGGGAAGCAGGCGCTCTACCAACTGAGCTATACCCGCGGACTGCATCTATTCTAAACGGGCGGCGTCGCGGTGTCAAGTTCGCCGCGGGTAGCATAATCATGTAACCTGCAATATCCGGGCGAATCGCCCGACGATCCAACCGCGTGAGAGACTTCGGCGAAGAGGCTGCTCCTTAACTCAATCGCGGCTTTGCCTGTTTGATGTAAGCTGGACCACAGGTGACCTTTCACGCCGCTTCCACAGAGGGAAGATTGTGCTAAGATAAGATTTTGTTCCCGCGGCAATTGGGCCAAGTCCTCCACGCTGCGGGAGATTCAGCGCGATTTTTTTGCTCGGTAAGCCTGCGAGTATCGCCTAAGCTCCTGGCGCCCAGCCTTGCACGGAACACGGCATCAATCTCTGCATTATAGAATGAAAGCAGTGGCTGAAGTGGAGGAGCGAAAGTCTTACTGATGACCAACATGATCGAGCGTCCGCAGCGCAAACTGAAGATCCTGATCATTCTGCTTTACTACCATCCGCATTCGACCGGTCTAACCCACTATGTTCGAGTGCTCGCCGAGGAACTTGCGCGCCGCGGTCACACGGTCACGGTGGTGGCTTCCTGCCATAGTCGCGAACTGCCGCTGGGCGAAGCCACGCTCAATGGCGTTCGCGTTGTGCGTCTTTGGGCGCCGATCTCCCTAAGCCGAGGGCGAATCATGCCGACTTATCCTTGGGCCATCAACCGACTTCTGCGTGAACATGATGTCGTGAATATTCACATTCCACTGCTGGAAACGGCGCTGGTGGCATTACTGGCGGGCATGGCCGGCGTCAATGTCATTCCGACGCATCATGGCGACCTGATCTTGCCGAAGAATCCCGTCAACGACATAATCACCAAAATCATGTTCGCCTTTTACAAATTCATGGCGAAACGCGCGCCCTGCCTCATTGGGCTTAGCGATGACTACGCGGATAATTCATACTACTTGCTGCCATTTCGTGACAAGGTGCGAATCATTTATCCGCCCATGATCATTCCCGAGCCCGATCCCGACGGCGTCCGAAAATTGCGCGAACAGTGGCGGCAGGACGGCGGACCGCTTATCGGATACGCCGGACGATTCGTGCAGGAGAAACGACCCGATCTGCTGATTCGCTCGCTGGACGTCGTCAATCGCGAGTATCCCAGCGCTCGGATCGTTTTCGCGGGCGAATACGACATCAGCTATGAAGGCACCTGGCAGCGACATCAGGACCTCGTCAATCGCTACCAGTCGCAGCTTATTTTCCTCGGGCTCATTCGGGACAAGCAAGACCTGGCAAACTTCTACGCCGCCTGCGATGTACTCGTCTTGCCGAGCGACAGCGACTGTTTTCCCTTGGTGCAAGGCGAGGCGATGCTCTGCGGAACGCCAATCGTAATGACCGACATCGCCGGCGGGCGCGTGGCTGTTACCTTGACCGGCATGGGCAAGCTGGCCAAACCGGGTGATTGGCGCTCAATAGGGGAAGCCATTCTTGATGTGCTGGCGGATCCCGCCCGTTACATCAAACCGCGAGAATATATCCGGGGCATTTTCTCCCTTGAAGAAACGGTAAGCCGATACGAGTCGATCCTGTACGAATACGCCAAGTCCTGAGGCCAGCGCCATGCCTCGAGGCCGAACGGTCGATCCGGAAATGATAGCGTTCATGACGCGCCATGAAGCCGACATGGCTTTTAAGCGACGCGTTAGCACCATCTTTGATTTCATCAACCCGAGCGATGAAATGCGGATCCTCGATCTTCCCTGCGGGCGCGGGTTCTATCTGAACATGCTGCGGCATGTCAGCCAATGTGATCTGGTCGGCGCCGACCTGGATTGGAACGTGGTCAAGACGGCAAAACGGGTCCTTGATCGATTGCCGAAGATCCAAATTCATCATGCCAGCATTTATGCCATGCCTTATCCACCCGACTGCTTCGACGCCGTGATTCTGTCCGAAGTGCTTGAGCACATAGAAGACGATGTCCGCGGCCTCCAAGAAGCGTTTCGCGTCCTGAAGCCGGGCGGCGTCTTGGCGGTCACGGTGCCCAACGCGAATTATCCTTTCTTTTGGGATCCCATTAACAAGGTGCTGGAAAGCCTATTCAATCGGCACATCAAACACGGACCGCTAGCGGGGCTTTGGGCCAATCATTTGCGGCTTTACACCGCCTGCCAGCTGCGTGGCGCCGTGCAAGAGGCGGGCTTCTTAATTGACGATGAGCGATCCTTGACGCGTCACTGTTTCCCGTTTATTCACAACCTGGTTTATGGATTGGGAAAACCACTCTTGGAATCCAAATTGCTGCCCAGTTCCATGCAGGCTCTAGCCGATCGTCATGACTTTACGGCAACCGGCAGTCCTTACAATCCTGTTAAGCTAGGCGTCGCCCTATTCAACGCCTTCGACAGCAAGAATACCGCTGACGAGGGACCACAGGAAGCGACCGTTAACTTGGCGATAAAGGGTCGCAAGCCACATGTCTAAGGACCCAGCCGATACGCAGCGCCACCCGCCAAATGAAGATGAACTCATCGGCGCAAACGCAGATACCCCTGAGGATGCGCAAGGGGAATCGCCTGACGCGCGGGCTGATTCCGCTCGAATTGAGCCAGACCCGGCAACCGCGACGGGCGAAAACACGGTCAATAGCGAGCCAATTGAAGATCTGACGCTCAGCGAGCTCATTGTTCTGTGGTTGCGCGCTCCTGCGACAACCTGGCGCCGGCTACGGGTCGCAATGGCGTCCCATGCCGCCAACAGGCTTCAACCCAGCGTTGGACCTTCAATGGCGGCGATCCGCGCGCCGGAGATCAGCGAAGGCCGCCGCAGCGCTTCGTCCGCGCGTCGTTCCTGGTCTAAGGTCTTGCGGCAGCGCGACACGATTCAACTGCTCCTCAGCGGCGCCGCCATCGTATGCGCCTTGATTGGCAGCGTCATCGTTCGTGGCGCTGACGATGCGACGCGCGCTGAAGGCCATTCGCTGATCGTTGGCGGGCCCTATCTCTGGCTCGGTTTTCTGCTTTGGCTTGTAGCCGAAGCGACGGGCCATTGGACGCAGTTGAAGGAATATTGGCGCGGGATCGACCGCAGCGGGCGCTTGCGTTGGGCTGCGCGAGCCTTGCCCGTCGCGCTCTGGATCAACGCATTAAAATTGCTGATCGCATCCATGAACGCGCCCAGTGAAAGCGCTACCGATTTGGCGCTGGAAGCCATTGGCTGGTTCATGGTGGGGAGCCTGCTATGGTTTTCCATCGAAATTGCCCATTGGCAAGTTCGTCGGCGCCGGACGTCCGCGGAACTTGAAGCGCCGAAATTTATGGTGCGGCAGCCTACTCGCCCTCCAGTCTCATCAGCATTGGGCAAGCCGCGCAGACTGCTGATCGCGTTCGCCATCCTTTGCAGCCTGTTGGTTTGGGCGAATACAACGGGTAATCGGATTGAGCCGCCCATTATACTGCTTTGGCTCATCAGCGCCGTGCTTTGGGGTTTTGTCTTTGCGCCGCTCCGCTGGAATCTCTTTGATTGGGCAAGCGATCGAATCGACGCTTTGCGGCGGATCCACTGGCGGGCGCACCGCGGAGCCATTATCGCCCTCGCCCTGGTCCTGATTCTCGGCGCCGCCTTTCGCTTCAACAAGCTGGACGCCTATCCGCCACAGATGTTCAGCGACCTGGTCGAAAAAATCCAGGATGCGTACAAGATTCATCACCATGACGACTACCGAATCTTCTTTGAGAATATCGGCGGTCGAGAGCCGCTGCACTTTTACCTGCTATCCATCCTAGCCAGTCAGCCGGGCATGGAATTCGATCACTACGCGCTGAAGTTGATGTCGGCGATCGAAAGCTTCCTGACGCTGCCAATCGTTTTCTGGCTGGGCGTCGAGGTCATGGGCAAGCGCCGCCGCCGATTTGGCTTGCTCTTCGGGGCGCTGGCCGCCGCTTTGGTCGCGGTCAGCTTTTGGCATGTGGTTATCGGACGGCAGGGCATGCGAATCAGCCTGGCGCCACTTTTTTCAGCGCTGACGGCGCTGTATCTCGTGCGCGCCTTGCGTCAAAATCGGCGCCCGGATTACGTGAAAGCCGGGCTGGCTTTGGGATTCGGCTTGATGGGATATCAGGCAGTTCGTATGCTGCCGCTGGCCGCCGTCGCCGGCGTGGCGATTGCGCTTGTGCTTGCCAAGCGCAGTTGGCGCCAGCGTCTCAGCTATCTAGTCAACTTGGCGGTCTTGGCTTTCGTCTCGCTCATGGTCTTTTTGCCACTGCTTCACTATTGGATGGAAGCGCCGGAAAATTATATGCGGCGGACCAGCACACGCATATTTGGAGACCTGCCAACGAGCGATGACGAGCGAGCCTCATTTTTGGCGGAAAGCATCCCGATCCTGTTGAGCAATATCAGAAAGACCGCGCTGATTTATCACTATTATGGAGACAGCGCCTGGGTCAGCGGCGTCCCTCACGAGCCGGCCATGGACCCGGTGACCGCCGCCTTCATGTGCCTCGGCGCCGCCGCCTGGCTCGCGCTAATCGCGAAGACGCGCGATCCTGTAGACGTCTTCGTTCCCTTCTATCTGTTGGTGACCCTTTTGCCAACGGCGCTTGCGCTGTCCTTCCCGATTGAAGTCCCCAGTTTTGTCCGCGCCAGCGGCGCGATCCCGCCCAGTTATCTGATCGCCGCGCTGCCTGCTGCGGTCTTTTGCCGGCGGCTGTGTAAGAAACTGCCAGGGCAATTGGGCCTTATCGCAGCCGCGGCATTTGCCGGCGCCGCGCTGCTCGCCGCCAATCATTACAACTCTAGCCTATATTTCGGAGGATTCACCGACAACTTCGACATCGCATCGCATCCGCATGCGCAGGCGGGCGGACTGCTGCGGGGCTTCGCCGAAAGCGATGGCGCCTACGGCAACGCCTTCGTGCTCACTTCACCGCATTGGTGGGATACTCGCGCGGTCGGGATCGAAGCGGGCTTGATGTTTTGGGATAGTGACGGCGAGGCGTCTTCGGTGCCACAGTTGCTATATAGCGGTCTGCGGCGGGAGGCAAAGTTTCGACTGCAACCGGAACGCGACCTGCTCTTCTTTTATGCTCGTCACAACGAACGGGCTCTGCAATTACTATCGGAGTGGTTTCCAAATGGCAGGCAAATGGAAATTGAAGTTCAGCCCTTGCATAAGTCCTTCTACATCTATCGCGCGCCGGCATTGGGCGCCGATGGCCTGCTCCGGTTCCTCGACGAGAATTGGCAAACATAATTGCGATCCACGACGCCCGCAAAATGGCATGGAAGATCGAAGCGTTAGCGCATGAGGAATAAAGTCTTTGCGACCATTTTGCTGGCGGCCATTCTCATCTATGGCAGCGCGCTGCGCTTCACCGGGCAGAATTGGGATGACTTCTCCCATACGCACCCGGATGAACTCTTTCTAACGCTGCTCGTCCTGCCGAATTTGGGCGGAAGCAATTTGCATACCGCCGACGAATCGCAGTTTCCTGAACAACAGATACTCGCGTTGCGTGAATCGACAATGATAAGCAGCCGCGCGGATATCAGCGCTCAGCCAGCTGCTCGATTGGGCGTCGTACGCGGATCGTTTGCCGCTGCGGCCAGCGAATGGCTCGTCGGTCGCGATCGATTGCGCGTATTTGACGACTTCAGCATGGCCGAGAGCGCCCTGCTCGCAGGCGCTGTTGACGCTCTGCTTGCTGATCCGGCGCTGTTTTCCGCGCATGATGAAGTTGCGCTTGTAGACTTGATTTCGTCTGTCGAGCTTCAGTCCCTTCGCTGTCGCTATCTATTCCCGGTCACAGGCGGGAGCGGCGGGTTCTTTGACGCGCGCTGTTCACCCCTGAATCCGCATAACGCCGGCCACGGCTTCTTTGTCTACGGGACGCTTCCCTTGCTGCTCGCCCATTACGGCGGCGAAATCGTCCGCGCCGCCACCGACGCCGGTTGGCCGCTATTTGATTTTCAGGGCGGCCACCTGGTCTGGCGCGGGCTCTCGATGATCTTCGATATCCTCAGCATAGTCATGGTATTTGCCCTCGGTTCGCGGATGCACAATCGCTGGGTGGGTCTCCTCGCCGCCGTCTTTTATGCCTCGGCGCCGTTGGCCATTCAAAAGGCGCATTTCGGGACCGTCAATGCAATCGCCGCCTTTTTCGTCATTCTCGCTCTTTACTGCGCCATTCGCGTCCAGCAGCGCGGGCGAATGACCACCTATCTGCTGTTTGGGATCGCTTGCGGCATGGCGGTCGCCAGCCGTATCAACCTGGCGCCCCTGGCAGGAATCATCGTGGCGTCGGCAGCCTTGCAAGCCATGCCCGCTTTCGACCGCCGCCTAAACGCGCGAGAATGCCGAGCGCTTGTCGCCCGTCACCTGCTGGGCTTGCTGCTGGCGGGCTTTGGCGCCTTTCTGGCATTTCGCCTGGGCAATCCCTACGCCTTTAGCGGACCCGGTTTTTTCGGTCTTTTGCCAAATGAACGCTGGCTCGCGAACCTGGCTCAAGTCAGTCTCGGAGTCGGCGGCATACAGGATTTTCCGCCAAACTGGCAGTGGCTGGCTCGTTCTGCGCTCGTTTATCTCAGCAAAGACTTTCTGTTTTGGGGGATGGGCTTGAGCTTAGGCGCGCTGGGCTGTTTCGGCTGGGTTTGGGCGGCGTATCGCATCTTGCGCAATCGGCCGGCGGCCAGCGCGAACTTGATCCTGATCATCTGGATTGCCGGCTACCTGCTGTGGATGGGCCGACTCTGGACCCTGACTATGCGCTACTACCTGCCGCTCTACGGCGCGCTGGCGGTCCTGGCGGGCTGGTGTCTCTATGAATTATTTCGCTACGCCAACCTTCACCGGCGCAGCCTGCCCATTACGTCTTGGCTCTTGGGCAGTATCGGGACGGTCTTTGCGGCTGTCGGCGCTTATCAAGCCGGCAATGGCGTCGCAGACGCGACGGCGATTAGCGCGCTCTGCATCGGCATCGCGCTGCTGGGAAGCGCTGCGCTGCCATGGGCCAATCGATATCGCCCCTTGATTCTAGGCGCCTTCACCATCGGATTCGCGCTGATCTGGGGTCTCATGCACGGCAATATCTATCGCCATCAGACGACGCTCGTCCAGGCGTCGCGCTACGTTTTCGAGCGCATTCCCGGCGATTTCGCCATGAAAATCGAAGGCGTCGACGATACTGCGCCCCTAATCAATATCGCAGTGTTTGGCGCGGGCGCTGCGATACCGGAGTTGAGCGGCTCACCCTATGACCGGGCGACGCTGTATCGCGAAGGCGAGCCGGTGCGCGTCCGTTTCGTCGCGCCGGCAAGCGGCACTGTTCCAAGCGTATTCGCGCCGCATCTGGCCGACCCCTGGGATGATGAGCGGCCCGAAGAAGTCGTCATTCGAGTGTTTGCAGCGGACAGCGACAGACCATTGGCTGAAGCGAATTTAAGGGCAAATCTCAGCCGCGATCTGCATCCTCTTGGCGCATCGTACCGCATTCCCTTTGTCGAAGCCTTGGAAGTCGAAGCGGGCCGCAGCTATGAATTTGAAGTGACCAGCGCGCCGGGCAGCGGAGACGTCTTGGGCTCGGGTTCAGTCGTGCTCACCGAAGGGGATTGGGACAATCGCGTCACCGGCATACGAACCTGCCAACTGCCGGATGGCTTGACCTTGGCCGACGACCCGCCATCCGGTTTGCTGAGTTCGGATGACTGCAATGCTACCCAAGCCGATTACCGCCTCATCAACGCCCAGGACCAGATCATGTCCTTTCCGGTGGACAACGGGACCAAGTACGAAGACATCTTACGCACGCTGGAAATCGGCGATTACCTGACGATCGCCAGCAATCGCTTCTATGACGCGGAAACACGCAATCCCATGCGCTGGCCGTTGACGACGCTCTATTATGAGAAGTTATTCGCCGGTGAGTTGGGTTTCGACCTCATTGCCGCTTTTGACGAAACATTCGAGTGGGGACCCTGGCGCGTTTCGGACCAGCATCTGCCGATATACGACTCGCCAGCATGGCTGAACGAATTGGAAGCCGACGAAGCCTTCCACGTCTACGATCATCCTGCCGTGTTCATCTTCCGCAAAACGCCGGAATTTTCGCGCGAACTGGTCGAGGCGGCGCTAGCCGAAGTCTCTCTCATGCAGGCGCACGAATTGCAAGATACCGGCGAGGAGGCAGCACTGCTTGGCGTATTCTATTGGAGTTCTGCCGAGACTGATCGGGTTCCCACCGCGCTGACATTCCCGCTTGAAGAATATGAGGTTCAGACATCTGGCGGCGCCTGGTCCGAGCGCTTCTTCAGCGACAGCATCGTAAATCAAAATCAGGTCGCCGGCGTTCTCGTCTGGTATGCGACGATATTCCTCTTCGGCGCGCTGGCCTTTCCCCTGGTATTCGCGCTGTTTCCCGCCATGGCCGATGGCGGATACGCCGTCTGCAAACTGGCGGGCATGCTGTTGGTCGCCTGGTTGGCCTGGGCGCTTTCCAGCCTGAAGATTCCCATCTGGTCGCAAGCGGGAATCCTGTTTTCGCTGGCGCTGCTAACCGCTCTGAGCGCAGTCCTCGGTTACCGCCGTCGTATTCAATTAAGGGCTTTCTTGCGCGAACATTGGCGACGGCTCGCCTGGATAGAACTGATCGGCATCGTCGCCTTCGTCGCGATGATCCTGGTGCGCTTGACCAACCCGGACCTCTGGCATCCTTACAAGGGCGGCGAGAAACCGATGGACTTCGCCTATCTGAACGGCGTCTTGCGCAGCACCATCTTCCCGCCAATTGATCCCTGGTTCGCTGGCGGTTTCATCAACTATTACTATTTCGGTTATGTTCTGCTAGGGGCGCCGACGCTCTTGCTTGGCGTGGTTCCCGCTTTCGCATACAACCTCATGATTCCCACCGTCTTCAGCTTGACTGGTCTCGGCGCGTTTGCCGTCGCCTTCAACCTTATGTCGCATTGGCGCGCGCGTTGCGGCCGCAGGCCCCAGTCGCCGATGTCGGCGCGAGCCAAGCTGGGCAATCCCTGGGTCGCCGGCGTCATGGCGCTCATGCTTTGCGTCGTCCTCGGCAACCTCGATACGGTTCGCGTGCTGGGTAACGGGATCGCCAATCTGGGCGGGTATCAGAAGCCCGAAGGACTAGAAGCATTCCTGACAAGTGAATACCTCGCGGAGCACGGCATTGAAGCGCCGGCCGATATCCGCGCCGAGCTTGCTGATAGAGCCGTCGCCTGGCGCCCCTGGGACCGCCTCCGTTATGAGATCGACAGCTCGGCCTCGCTTGTGGGCGGGCTGCTTCGGGGCTTGGGCAAAGCGCTGGCTGGCGAGCCATTGCCGATTGGGAGCGATCGCTGGTATTGGGGTCCGTCGCGCGTCTTGGCGGAGACGCCGGGCGTCCGTGGCGGCGCCATCACGGAAATGCCATTCTTCACCCTTCTCTATGGCGATCTTCACGCCCACATGATCAGCATGCCTTTGATCCTGCTGTCGGTTCTGTTCTTGTTTAACGAAGTGGCGCTGGCGGGGAGCGACCAGCGATCGATTCTGGAACGCTGCCTCGCGCTGGCGCTGGGAGCGCTGGCCGTCGGCGTGCTGCAAGCGACCAATACTTGGGATTGGCCCACGATGACCCTGCTCGCCATCGCCGGATTGGGATATGCCTGGTGGCTGCGCTGGCGCTCAACTTTCCGCCCGCTTACCGATCAGCGATTTTACGCTGGGCTGTTCGGCGCGCTCCTGCTGACGGCTGCGCTACTCACAGTCTTGATCCCGGCAAGCAGCGCCGGCTTCAATGGCGCCCAGCCCCCGCTGGCTAACATCGCCAGTACTGTTCGCCTATTTCTCTTGGGGGGCGCCGCGATTGTCGCGCTCGTGGTCTCCATCCGCTTTTGGCTCGTGCGGCCGTCCTTGCTCGCATTGCTGGGGCGCGTCGGCGGCTTCGTCCTGCTTAACCTCGCTTTTGCCCTGCCCTACACCTCTTGGTACGCCGCCACCTATAACAGCGTCCGTCTCTGGGATGGCGGCAAGACCCCGCTCTGGGCCTACTTCGACATTCACGGTCTCTTCTTATTCTTGATTCTGTCGCTTTTGATGTTGGACTCGGCGAATTGGCTGCGCGCGACGCGGGTCAGCGCGCTCATCTCCAACCAGGCGCTGGCAAAATCCGCCGGCGGCGCGGGCATCATCGTCGGTCTGCTAGCGGTCATCATGGCGATGGCCGGCTATCAGGTCGCGCTTGTCGTCCTGCCTATGATCGTCTGGATCGCGCTGTTATTCTTTCGACCGGGCCAGTCCCTCGCCCTGCGCTTTACGCTCGTATTGATTGGCTTGGCGCTTTCCTTGACGCTAGGCGTCGAAGTCATCGTCATTGGCGGCGATATCGGTCGGCAGAACACCGTCTTCAAATTCTACATGCAGGTATGGCTGCTCCTGAGCGTGGCCGGCGGCGTCGCCTTCGCTTGCCTGCTGCGCGCCTGTGAGGAATTCAGCAAAAGCCTGCGTATTATTTGGCGTACGACTTGCGTGACGCTGATTTTCATCGCGGGTTTATTTCCCATCATGGGGACGCGGGGACGCTCCTTTGATCGCCTGGCGCCTAACCTGCCACTAACCTTGAACGGTCTTGATTACATGACTCAGGCTCGCCATTATGAAAGCGCGCCAAACTCGGACGCGAGCGCCTGGATAGATCTCGCTGTGGATCATCAATTGATCCGATGGCTGCAGGAAAATGTCAGCGGCTCGCCCGTGATCATTGAAGGCCGGCGCCGGCCGAGCGAGTACCAATGGAACGGGCGTATATCCACTACGACCGGCCTGCCATCGGTGCTCGGCTGGAACTTTCACCAGCGGCAGCAACGGACTTTTCATCCGATGCCGCTTTGGGTGGACCAGCGGGAGAAAAATATCCAGCAGTTTTACAATACCGGCGACATTGACATCGCCGTCGACATCATCCGTCATTTCGACATAAAGTACATCATCCGCAGCGGATTGGAGGAAGTGCATTCGACTGCGCAGGGGCTGGAGAAATTCGAGCGAATGGTCGACGACGGGCTGCTCGACAGAGCCTTTGTCACCGAGGGCGGAATAATCTACGTAGCGAATGAAGAGGCCATTTTCGACTACCTGGTGGAGCGCTTCCGATGACGCTGCTGCTGGATTGGCTGTCCCGCGAAGGGCATATCGTTTTCTCCTGGTGGCTCTGGATTTCGCTGGCGGGCGCCGCTGCTTTTCCAATTTGCCTGCGCTTGTTAGGCGGCTTGCCAGATAAGGGGTACACCCTGGCGCGCGCCTTGGGCATGCTGTTGGCGACCTTCATCTTCTGGCTGCTGGCCAGCGTCGGTTTTCTGGACAATTCGGCCGGTGGCATCGCCCTTTCCTGGCTGCTGCTTCTGATCGCCTCCCTCGCGATTTATGAACGCTCAACTGAGAAATATGGGTTCATAAGTTGGTGGCGAGAGAACCGAACGGTCGTGCTGGCAGCCGAGCTGCTGTTCGTCGTGCTGTTCTTCGGCTGGGCGCTATACCGCGCGCACCAGAACGACATCACTGGCACCGAAAAGCCGATGGAGCTGGCATTCTTCAGCGCCGCGCAGAGGAGCATCGCCTTCCCGCCGAACGACCCTTGGATGTCGGGCTACGCCATCAGCTACTACTACATGGGCTATATCATGTGGTCGGCCCTTTCCACCTTGAGCGGCGTTGGAAGCACCGTTGGATTCAACCTGACGGTGGCCTCGCTGTTTGCGCTCACAGGCTTGACCGCATTTGGAGTGACCTGCAACCTGGTTCGCTCGCGCAGTGGCGAGACGGCGAATCGCATTCGGAAACTGAGATCGCGGACAATGGCAATCGCGACCGGCGTCCTGGCGATGGCGCTGCTGATTCTGGTCGGCAATTTCCAGATGGTCTTGATTGAAGCGCCCTATCAAACTCGGGCGGCGCCTCGGTCTTACCTCGAATACTGGGGTACGCAGGAGCGCTCAAATTTCAGCGAGGGCGACTATGTTCAGGATCCCGAAGCGGGGCTGACGCTGCACTCTTCCAGTTGGGACTATTGGTGGTGGTTCCGCGCCAGCCGCGTCGTGACAGATTATGAACTTGACGGCGCCCCGATCAGCACGCAGCCCATCGGTGAATTCCCCGCCTTCAGCTTCATCCTGGGGGACAATCATCCGCATGTGTTGGCGCTCCCCTTCGTCCTGATGGCAATCGGCATGATGCTGAATTTGACGCTCTTGCGGCGCGCGCCGGCAGCGGATGAGATTCTACTCTACGGCTTGGCTATCGGCGGCTTGACCTTCCTCAACGCCTGGGATGGTCCTATCTATCTCTGCGGTTTGGTCGGCGCCGAGGCGCTCCGCCGGCTGATGACGAGCGACCGCGGTACACTAACCTGGCCAGATTGGCTCGGGCTCATCCGCTTTGGCGCGACGCTGGCGTTGATTGCCCTCGTCGCTTACCTGCCCTACTTCGTCGGTTTCCGCTCACAGGCCGGGGGCTTGCTGCCGAATTTGCTGCATCCGACGCTCTTTCGCCGCTTTTTCATAATGTTTGGACCGCTGACAATTATAGTAGGCGCATACCTGCTGGTTGAAGTTTGGCGCGGTAAAAAGGCGCATCGGCTGCATTGGCGCTTTGCCTGGAAGTCGGCTGGCATGCTGCTGTTTGCCTTGGTCGGATCGATGTTATTACTGGGCGCAGCGATCTCCCTCAGCCAACCCAACCAGCTAATGATCGGCAGTATCGTTGTCAGTTCGGAGAATCGGGGCGAGTTGCTCGCTCAATTGATGCAGCGCAGAATCGAGTTCGGAGTGACGTCGGCAGTCCTCCTTTTAGGCATCGTGATAGTGGTGGCAAGGGTTTTTCCGTCGCGCCTACAGGCTGTCAGCAGCGGCGAAGTGGCGATCGCCTGGATCAGGTATCCAAGCGCGACCGGCTTCGCGATGCTCTTGATTGGCATGGGGCTCGTCCTGACCTTGTTCCCCGAATTCCTCTATCTGAAAGACAACTTCGGCGTGCGCATCAATACCGTCTTCAAGTTCTATTACCAGGCTTGGGCGCTTTGGAGCCTGGCGGCGGCTTATGGCGTATACAGCATCATGGCTGACAGCCGCCTGCCATTGCCGCATCGTTTCATTCGACTGGGATTCGCATTCGCGCTGGCGCTGAGCCTTGGCGCGGGCTTTGCCTACAGCATGGAAAGCCTCTACCACCGCTCTATCATTGAGACGGGCCGCCAGCACGCTTTCAATCCGCGACGCTATGCGCCGCCGGGCGAATGGGAAAACGCGATCCGACGCGTCGCCGAAGGCGCCTGGGCCGAGCCAGGCACGATACTTTATTCAAGAGGCGACCTGATCGACGCGGCGGAGGGAGACTTGCTGCGCGCGAATCACGACGGCATCGTCATCTTTGAGAATGGCGCTGTGACTATCGCCGAACCCCTCAGCCTTGATGGCGCGCCCGGCCTGCTCAACCGCGATGACCAAAGAGCCATCGAGTGCCTCGGTGCCTTGGTCGGGCGAGCCGATGCTGTGGTCGCCGAGGCGGTTGGCGATCCATATCGCATCGAATTCGGGCGCGTAGGCGCTTTAACGGGAATCCCCATTGTTCTCGGATGGGAGAATCATGAGCGGCAGTGGCGCGGAAACACGTATCTAACTATAGCTGGATCGCGCCATGCCGATATGAAGCGCCTGTTCACAGCCGCCTACATGATGGATGTGGCCGATATCATCGAGCGTTATGGCGTAAACTATATCCTGTACGGTGTATCGGAACGACAGAAATACGGCGAACTCGGCGAAGAGAAGTTTCTCGACAGCTTGCCCATCGTCTGTCAATCCGGACGCTCGCGAATCTACTTTACCGGCAGGCAATGAGCCGCCTGTACGGCTTGATAGACTGCCGATGCTCATGGAGAAACAGGGACATTTGTGGAAGCGGACGCTACGCTGACGCGCGTTGACCATGAAAAGCTCGCCCTGAGCGCCACAGCCGCGCCCGGGGATGCAGCGCTAACGGTTTCCTTTGAAGCGCTGGCTTATGTCGCTTTGGCGCTGGCAGCGCTGCTCCTCCGCGTGAGCGAGCTCGATATCGTGCCGATATCGGATCTGGAAGCGGAAGGCGCGCTGCATGCCTGGCACACGATCGAAGACGATGCGCCCGGCGCCTTCAGTGTTTCGAGCAGCCCGCTAACCTACCTGACGCAATTGGTCTCATTTTCGCTCATCGGGGCGAACGAATTTGGGGCGCGAATCGGCGCGGCAATCGCCGGCACGGCTCTTGCGCTTGCCCCGCTTCTGTTTCGCGAAAGTCTCGGGCGCACGCGTACCTTCGTCTGGGCAGCGTTGCTCTCATTGCTGACCATTCCGACGGTCTCGTCGCGCGCCGCTGACGGCAGCGCCTTCATGATGTTTTTTGCTTTATTGGCGATCTGGCTTATCCGCCGCTATTGGTACTCACACAAGCTCAGCGACGCCGGCTGGGCGCTTGCCGCCATCACCTTCATGCTGCTGCTCTCCAGCCCATCGGGCATTCCGCTGCTGGCAGTCCTGCTGGTGGCGGGCTGGCTGGCCGTCTGGCGAACCGCGATAAGCGCTCCTCAGCGACTGGGCTTGCCCGGCGACGATATCTTGCAGCTTGCGGTCAAACGTCTGCGCGCCTTCCCATTCAAAGGCGCTGCCTTCGTGCCGGTATTGATTGTTTTCCTAACATCGACGGCTTTTATGTTCAATCCAGCGGGATTGCGGACCGTGAGCCAGCTAGTCAACGAGGCGATTAGCGGACTTGCGCAGAGCAGCAGCTTGGACGGAACCCGCACGGGCTTCGTCTCGCTATTCACATACGAACCATTGCTGATCGTCTATGCGCTGGGCGGCGCCTGGCTGCTTTGGAAGAAGGGCGATATCAACTACGTCGACCGATTTGCCGCGGCCTGGGCTGCCATCGGCGCCGTCGGTTTGCTGCTTTACCCCGGCGCCAAGGCAAGCGACGCGATGTGGGTTGTCCTGCCACTGACACTCTTGGCGAGCTATGGCATTACGCAGCTGATGGTCGATCGACGCGTGGTGATCCTCTGGGCGGCTGAAGAAGACGATAACGGGGAAAACGCGCTTTATTCGCCGCGCTTTCGCTGGGTCAAGTGGGCAATCTCAGCCGGCGTGTTCATGTTCCTGCTTATCCTCGCGGTGCAGTTTCTGCAGATAGCGCGTCTGCTGCTGCAGTTGCCCGAAGGCATTGGCTTTGGCGAACTATTTCCCTTGCTCTTTGACGCTTCGCAGTTGACGCTCTTGCATGGCATTGGCTTGCTGGTGATGACAGCGATCATCGCCCTGGTCGTCTTTTTGTTCACCGCCAACTACTGGGGGCTGGGCACCTGCCTGCAAGGCATCGGTCTGGGATTTATGTGGCTGATGCTGATATCGGGCTTGGGCGGCGCCTGGCATGGTTCAGTAGCCGACGCCGCGACACCGCGCGTTCTGTGGAGGCAGCGAGCTGTCTCCGCCGATGCTTATCTGCTGCGTCAAACACTATTTGAGCTGGCCGATCGTGATTCATCAGGCTTTTCAACACTCGAGTTCTTCATCGTGCGCGATGCCGGCGGGACCCTCAAAAATGACGGACTGGTCGCCTGGCTGACGCGGGACTTTCCCAATGCGCGCTTCGTCAACAGTGCGGAAGAAGCGGCGGGCGCGCCAATCATATTGGCAGCGCAGCAAGACGAGGCGGCGAAGGCGCTGGAAGGCGACTATGTCGGCCAGCGCTTCCTGTTGCGCCGAAGCTGGAGTTTCGCCGATCTGGGGCTATGGGATTTGCCCGCATGGTGGTCGCAAGGTCGGCTGCGCGACGGCGCGCTGAAAGAAGAACACGCGTTACTTTGGCTGCGGCAAGATGTCTATGATGGCGTTTCCATTGTCCAACACTGAGGATGTTCGCGCTACAATGTGTACATGAGGGAGTGTCCGTGGAGCTTGGGCTATAGGTATGCGAACATGACTGATGATCGAAGGCAAAGCCACGCTGAGGTTGACGCGATAATTGAACGCGCCCTCGCCGGCGACCAGATCGGGTACGCCGAACTGTACAATCGCTACGCCGCCAGCCTGTACCGGTTGTGCTACAGCCTGCTGATGAATGTACAGGACGCCGAAGACATATTGCAGGAATCCTTTTTGTATGCCTTCAAAAACCTGCGCCGCTTCGACTCGCGCAAGGCATCCTTGAAAACCTGGCTTTACACCATCGCCGTAAGCCGCTGCCGCAATACCTACCGCCGCAAGCGTTTTCTCACCGTCGATATCACGCAATGGCTGGGGCTGGAATTGAAAGCGCCGCCATCGGAAGCGCCGGAGGCGGCCGTCATTCGCCGAGACGCCAACGAGTCCATCTCGAAGGCGCTGCAAGATTTGTCGCCGCGCCTGCGCGAGGCGATTGTGCTGCGCTATGGCCAGGGCATGACCTACCGCGAGATTTCCGAGGTGATGGGCTGCCCGCAGAAGACAGCCGAAAGCCGCGTTCGCCTGGGGCACCAGCGCCTGAAACAATCATTGCAGCCGGTGGGCATGGGGCTGCTGGAAGAGCTCTTGCGAGTGCGCTAGCCCGCTTCTGGCGGCGATTGAGAAGAGATGATCCGGTTCAAGTATCGCTATTGCAAAGTCCATATGGCGCGTTTCATCAGCGGCGAACTTTCGGAAGCCGCGCGGCGGCGCGTCGGGCGATACATCGACGAATGTGAAGATTGTCAGCGTGAATATTTGCGGCATCGGGAATTCGCTCAGAAACTGGAACGCAATCTGCCAGCGCTTGGCAGACCCAGCCCCCAGCGCCTGGACGAGCTCTGGACATCGCTGCGGACGGAGCTTCAGACGCCGGCGAAACCGTCCTTGTGCTTCAGCGATTTTGCTTCGCCCCAGAGCATGCAATTCAGCTATGGATTGGTCATGCTGGCAGTATCAATCGCGCTGCTGCTGCCCATGATGATCGGTTTCCACGCTTCTCAGTCGCCAATCGATTTGCCGCGGCTGCCGCAGTCCAGCATCATCGCGTCGACGCAAAATGCGCATCAGGCGGGTAGACCATTCCTAGTCGCGACGGCGGAGCCGGGCGCGCGCGGGCGGGCGCCGATGCTGCACAATACACCGGCCCAGGCATCTGACCGCTTCACGCGCGCTCGGCCTGAAGTAACCTGAACCGGTCGACCTAGCATGATAACCTCTCCCAACCAGCCAGAAGACAACGCCTTTGGGCGCGCCTTATCGCAGCGCCTGCCAGTCAATTGGGAGAGCGCGGCTTACATTGTTATTCTCCTGCTGGCCTTTTTCACGCGCTTCCACATGCTGGAAGACCGCGTTATGAGCCACGATGAGAGCCTGCACACCAGATTTTCTTACAATTTCTACAACGAGGGCAGCTTTCAGCACACGCCCCTGATGCACGGCCCGGTGCTTTTTCATGCCACCGCCCTGTCCTTCTATCTCTTCGGCGATAACGACTATTCGGGCCGCATCTATACCGCGCTCCTTGGCGTCCTGATGGTGATGTTTCCGCTGCTATTGCGCAAGTGGCTGGGGCGCTGGGGCGCCGCGCTCGCTTCGTTCATGCTGCTGATTTCGCCACTCTTGCTTTACTACAATCGCTATATTCGTCACGACACGCCGTCCATTCTTTTCGGCATGATCATGGCTTATTGCATTCTAATGTACCTGGACGGGTCGCCGCGCTTCCGCCGCCGCGCCGTCTGGCTCTATCTCTTCGCCGCCGCCATGATTCTGAATCTGGGCTCGAAAGAAACGGCCTTCATCTACATCGCCATCTTCGGCAGCTTCCTGCTCATCTACTTTCTTGTTCGTCTATTTCAGCGGCGCTACCACCTGCGGGGCAAGCCGATCTTCCATGCGATGATGCTTGGCATCTTGCTGGGCGGCGTTATGACGCTGGGCATGTACATCGTTGTGGATGTGATACCGGCCGAGATCGTGCCCGGGCGCGGCACGAGCTGGCCTGACCTCAGCGATCTTGAGCGCGGCAGCTGGATCAGTTGGATGGCGCTGTCCGTGTTTAGCGCGATATTCGTGCTCGTCTCGACGGCGCTGTACGCCTTCCGCGATCGCTGGAGCCGCATTCCCTGGCGTGAAGCCACCGCTATTCTGCTCATCGCCTTGCTTACTGCGGGGAGCCTGCTTTTCATTGAAGAACTGTCCCACGTTCCCATGCCAACGGAAACGGCTGAACCAACGGTCCCCGATGCGGAAGTGAGTGACAGCGACGAAGCTAGCCAAGGCGCGGCGATTCGCTGGGCGCCCGGTCTTGCTCTCTGGCTGATTGCGATCGCGGTCGCGCTATTTTTGATCCGCGATGCGCGGCGCGCGGCGGCAGCGAAAGACATAGCGTCTCTCGACAGATCAGAGCATGTTGGACTCTGGTCATCTCTTTATCAGTTTCCCGAAGTCGATCTTATCGTCTTAATCGGCACGCTCATCTTGCCTTGGACGACAGCGCTCTTCGTCCGCCTGATGGGTGGTTCAAGCGCGGCCTTCACGAACCTCGCCGAGTCTTCGCCGGATGTCTTGTATAGCCTGTTTGCCAGTCTGCCTAACATGGGGTCCGCCGCTCAAGTGGGGCAGTTTCTGGTTGGCGCCTTCGCCTTTGCGCCGCTCGTCATGCTCTCCCTCGTCATTGGTCTCACCTGGAATTGGAAGCGCTGGCTGGTATCCGCCGCCATCTTCCACATTATATTCGCCTTTTTCTTCACCAGCGTATTCACCAACATCGCCGGCTTGGGCACCGGCATGATTTACAGCCTGGGCTACTGGCTGGAGCAGCAAGGCGTGCGGCGCGGCAGCCAACCGCAGTACTATTATCTGCTCATTATCCTGCCGACCTATGAATTCCTGCCCATCATCGGCAGCGTCAGCGCGATGTTCGCCGGCGTAACCTGCTTTTGGAAATCCCGCCGAGAACGCATCATGGCAGGTGAAAGGCTTCTTGGAGAGTCGGCGGATGTCGATGCGGCAGCAGCGCCGGACCCCGCAAATACAAACGCGCTTCAGCCAATGGATTCAGTGCAAGTCGCTGATGAAGAGGCCGCGCCAGGCTCGGCCGCTGACGATGATGATGAGCCGGCGCCAAACCGCGCGCGCGTGTCAGAAGAGCGCGCCGCAGCCCCAAGCGATGGCGCCAATGCCGGCATGGCAGAATCAGACCAGCTTTGCCGGCTCCCGTTCCTGCTGCTGCTGGCCTGGTGGGCGGTGCTGAATCTGGTCGGCTATTCGCTGGCCGGGGAGAAGATGCCTTGGCTGGGCACACACTTGACCACGCCGATGATCTTGATAGCGGCCTGGTACTTTGGCGGCGTTTTCTCGCGGATCAACAAGTCGCTGTTCTTGTCGCGCGGCTGGCTGGCGCTGTTGCTGACGCCGGTTTTCCTCATCTGCGTCGGGCAAACGCTGGGCGCCTACATCGCCGGCGATCCGCCTTTCGCCGGTTTGCAGCAGGCGCAGTTGGCGCGCACCTATGCCTGGCTGGCATCGCTATTCCTCGCGATTGGGCTGGGCTATCTGCTCATGCGTTTGGCCCGCTTGACGACCTGGATGCACATTCGGCGTATCGGCGCTGCGGCCGCTTTCAGCATCCTCAGCCTAGTCACCTTGCGGGCGGCTTGGATGGCGTCTTTCATCAATTACGATTTGCCGACCGAGCTGCTCGTTTATGCGCATGCGTCCCCAGGCGTCAAATGGGTGCTGGACGACATCGAGGAAATGAGCCTGCGCCTGACCGACGGCAAAGCCATGAAGCTCGCCTACGATAACGAAGTATCCTGGCCCTATAGCTGGTACTTCCGCGATTATAGGGACGCCGTATTCGTCGGCGACAACCCAACCGTGCAGAACACGCAAGACGCCATATATGTGGTCGTCGGCGAGGCACATCGCGGAGATGTGGAACCGATCCTTGAAGATCATTATCTGCGGCGCGACCACATGCGCATGTGGTGGCCGATGCAGGAATACTTCAACTTGACGCCGGAGCGCATCCTAAACGTGCTGGACTTCTCGCCAGAAAACGAGGCTGCCTCGGCGCTGCGCCGCGGTATCTTCGATATCTGGTGGTCGCGCGATTACGACCGTTATGGCGAGGCGACCGGCATGGACTTCTCCTTGACAAACTGGCCCGTCTCCGAACGCATGCACATCTACATCCGCAAGGACTTCGCCTCCAAGATTTGGGAGTATGGCCTGGGCGATGGCGAAGTGCCGAGCAACATTCCGGCCGAGATCAATCAATGCGTCACGAACTGGGTGCCGATCAATCCCATCCTCGAATTTGATACGACGGTCCAAGAAGTAAAGAATCCGCTCGGGCTGTCAGCAAGCGCGGGCTCGATCTACATTGCCGATGAGCAGGCCAATCTCGTTCACATTTTCACTGTCGCTGGCGAGCATGTCCGCACGATTGGCGCTGCCGGCTTGGTCGACTTTGACCGACCGAACAGCACCTTGGCGCTGCCGAATGGCGACCTGCTGGTGGTCGATACCTGGAATTACCGGATTCAACAAATCGACCTGGACGACAACAGAGCCAGTTCCTGGGGCAGCCCTGGTGAATTCGGCTTTGACGCCCCCGTTGACCCGACCGATGGTTTCTGGGGCCCCCGGGACCTGGCTCTCTATGGCGACAGGCGTGTTTTCATCGCTGACACCGGCAACAAGCGCATTCGCGTGTATGACCTCGACGGCGCGCAAGCCAACCATCAGTACGATATCGGCAGCGGCGGCAGCGGTCTCGGCGAGTTGGACGAGCCAAGCGGGCTCGCCATCCACAGCGACGGGCGGCTCTTCGTCGCCGATACCTGGAATCGCCGCATCGCCGTATTTGATGTATACGGCGCGCACCAAATGAATTTTCGCGTGCGCGGCTGGTACAACACAACTTTCAACCGCCCTTACCTGGCTTTGGATGAGGGGAGAGACTTCCTATACGTCACCGACCCTGATGGCAAACGTATTCTGGTCTATTCAACCGCTGGCGAGTGCATCGGCTCATTTGCCGAAGACGGCGAAGATGGCGCGCTGGGTCAATTTAGCGACATCGGCGGCATCGCCGTCGACGAAGAAGGATTCGTGTACGTCAGTGATTCCGCCGCCGGAGCGCTTCGCAAGTTCCCGCCCTTCCCCCGAGGCTAGCCCTAGCGCTGTTGCGCGCGAATTCGCCTGTCCCCGTCTCACCTTGACGCTCGCCGATTTGCGTGCTATTCTGTCCGTCATATATGTTCGCAGAAGTGGGAGTCCCCCACTTTTCGTTTTATATGGGGATGCCGCGAACAAGGAATCGTCAAGAAGCTCGGCATTTGGAGTGAAGCAGCATGTCGAACGAATTGCAAAGCGCATTCAAAGAAATCACCGACATCCGGGCATTGCCTTCGGACATCGTGCTTGAGGCGCTGCAGAGCGCGCTGGTTTCGGCTTATCGCAAGGATACCGGCGCCAGCGCGGCGCAAGCCATCGAAGCGGAAATTGACCCGGATACCGGCCGGGCAAAGGTCTTCGTCGAGAAAGAAGTTGTCGATGACGTCATGACCGACGCCACCGAGGTCACGCTGGAGCGCGCGCGCTTTTACAACCCCGAGGCGCAGGTTCATGATGTCGTCATGGTGCAGGTGGAGCATACGACCAAGAGCTTCGGGCGCATTGCCGCGCAGACGGCGAAACAGGTCATCTTGCAGAAGATCCGCGAGGCGGAACGCAACTCGCTTTACGACGAATTCATCAACCGTGAAGGCGACTTGATCACGGGCACTGTCCAAAGCACCAACGCCAGAAAAGTCACTCTCAGCCTGGGCCGGGCGGAAGCCGATTTGCCGCGGCAGCATCAGATTCCCGGCGAACGCTACCGCACGCACGAGAAGATCCGCGTCTTCGTTGTCGAAGTGGCCAAGAGCAATCGCGGACCTCAGATCCTGGTCAGCCGAGCGCACCGCAGCATGCTCCGCCGGTTGCTGGAATATGAAGTGCCCGAGATATATAACGGCCAGGTTGAAATCAAGAATATCGCGCGCGAGGCGGGACATCGTTCCAAAGTCGCTGTCGCGGCGTTGCAAGACGGCATCGACCCGGTTGGCGCCTGCGTCGGCATGCGCGGCATTCGCATCCAGAATATTGTCAAGGAGCTTCACAACGAAAAGATTGACGTGATCGAGTGGAATAACGACTCGGTCGCCTTCATTTCCAAAGCGTTGAGCCCGGCGCGTGTTACCGGCGTCTACTTGGATGATGATCCAATTGACGGCAAGACAGCCGTCGTACTCGTGCCCGATGATCAATTGTCGCTGGCAATCGGACGCGAGGGACAAAACGCGCGCCTGGCGGCCAAACTCACCGGCTGGCGCATTGACATCAAGAGCGTGACCGAAACTGTGCAAGGCGCCTTGGAGAATCTCGAGATTCCCCCGCTGGACAGCCTGGTCGAGCTCCACGCCGATCTCATCGCCGAGTCCCTGCGCATCATCGAGAAAAAGCGCCTGGAGCTCGCCGTGATGCCGGAAGAGTACAAATCGCTCGCCCGCTTGGCTGATATTGTCGAGCATCTGCTGCAAGAGCAGCGCGATGAAGCGCATCAGATTTATCTGCAGCAGCGAGAGCTGGCGCGGGAAGCGCTCGCGCCGCAGCTATTTGAGTTGCCCTTGGATGTCCTGGCTGTTTCGCAAGAGGCGCTCGACATTCTGGAGCCCTTCGAGAATATCGGCGAAGTCATGCTGATCTGCGGCGTCGATGAAGCGTTGATCGGCCGCCGATTCGTGGATCTGGAAGGCGAGCCGATGGTCGAACTAAGGACAGCGCTGGATATCATCAATGCGGCTGACCTCGATCAATTGCTGGCCGAAGCATTCTCGATTGAAGAAGACGAAGAGGATGAAGCGGCTGCCGATGAGGCGGTTGAAGCGCAGGCGGAAGCAGCGACCGCAGGCGAACCGGCGGCTGAAGCGCCATCCGAAGAAGGAGCCGACGCGAGCCAGCCTGAAGTCATGCTGGATGCCTTTGGTCAGCCGGTCGTAGAAGATCAAACACAAGATGAAGTGGCGGCAAGCGGAGACGCTGAAACCGTGGTTGTTGAAGCGCCCGCCCCGCTGGAAGCGCCCGTCACTGAAGCTGACAGGCAGCGAGAAGCGCAGCCAGAGGAAGTTGGTTTCGCGGAAGACGAAGGAGAAGCCGAGTTTGAACGCGACCGTCAAAAGGGCAAGCAGCAGCGGCGTACCGACCGTCAAAGGCGCCGACAGCTGGTCCTGGATGAGGAAAGTGGCGAAGTCATCGCCAAGCGCCGCCGCAAGGGCAGACGCGGCAGCTGGGATGAAGAAACCTGGGAAGATTACGACTACTAGCGATGTCGTAGGGGCGCGGAATGGGAAGCAAGCACCGCCCGCAACGGAGTTGTGTCATCTGTCGCGCGAAGCGGGACAAACGGATGTTAACGCGATTGGTATTCGAGCAAGGTAAACTGCGGGTCGACGAAACGGGCAAGATAAACGGCCGTGGCGCTTACTTGTGCGCCGATGCCAGTTGCTGGCGTCAGGCAGTTGCGCGTCCTATTCTAAACAGAGCGCTTCGACAAGATTTGAGCCAGGACGACCGTGATTACCTGCGGCAGATGACACCATCATGATGCGAGACAGCTAGTCGAGGCGGGAAGGCCATTCCTGCCTCATACGGTCGTCAAAACTGAAGGAGGCAGGTATGGCAGAAGCAGCAAAGAATATCCTCGTACCGGATTACTTGACAGTTCGTGAATTGGCCGAACTGATTGACAGCAGCCCCATTGATGTCATGAAGACGCTGATCTCAAATGGCATCATGGCGTCGATCAACCAGCAGATCGACTTTGATACAGCCGCGATCGTCGTTGAGGAGTTGGGTTTCACCGCTCAATCCGCCAGCGCGGTTGCCGCCGCCCGCGAAGAAGAAGAGCGCGCCGAGCTGCAAGAAGAGAAATGGAGCGCGATGTATGAGGGCGAATCAGCCGACAACTTAACCCGCCGGCCGCCCATTATTACCATTCTTGGACACGTTGATCACGGCAAAACGACCCTGCTCGATACGATCCGCAAGACCGCTGTCGCCGAGGGCGAGGCGGGCGGAATCACGCAGCACATCGGCGCCTATCAAGCGCAGCATGACGGCAATATCTTGACTTTCCTGGACACGCCGGGCCACGAAGCATTTACGGCGATGCGCGCTCGTGGCGCCCAAGGCGCCGATATCGCCATTCTCGTTGTAGCCGCGGATGACGGCGTGATGCCAACAACGCGGGAAGCCCTCGACCACGCGCGCGCCGCCAATGTGGCTCTGGTCGTGGCTATTACAAAAGTAGACCGAAGCAATGCCAACCCGGAATTAGTCAAGCAGCAGCTGGCGGAGCTAGATCTGGTGCCTGACGAGTGGGACGGCTCGACGATTATGGTGCCGGTCAATTCCTTGACGGGCGAAGGCGTCGAAGACCTGCTCGAGGCGCTGGTCCTTGTAACCGATGAGAATGCGATTCTCGCCAATCCCAAAGGGATCCTGCGCGGCTCTGTGATCGAAGCCGAGGTCGACAAAAACCGGGGCACGATGGCGACCCTTTTGGTGATGAATGGAACGATGAAACGTGGCGACAGCATCGTCGCCGGCACATCCTACGGCAGAATCAAAGCGATGTTCGACCCCGCTGGCAAACCGGTGAAGCGCGCCACTCCGTCAACGCCGGTGGCGGTGCTGGGCTTAGGCTCGCCACCTGCGCCGGGCGTCATGTTTGAATTGGCCGCGAATGACAAAGCCGCGCGCGGCATCGCCGAAAGTCGCCGCGATCTGGAACGAGCGCGCGAAGTGGGCGAACAGGCGCCGCCGTCGATGACGCTGGAAGATTTCCTGCAGCAATTCCAGACCGGCGACGCCAAAGAACTCTCGATTATTCTCAAGGCCGATGTACAAGGCTCAATCCAGCCGATCACCGACGAACTGACCCATATTTCGGAACGCAATGAAGAAGGCATCGCCGTGCGCGTCCTGCGCCAGGAGGTCGGTCGCATAACTGAATCCGATGTGATGCTGGCCAGCGCCTCCAATGCGATCATCTTTGGCTTCAATGTCAGCGCGGATAACGCCGCTCAGGCTTCGGCCGATGTGCAGGGGGTCGAGATCCGGCGCTACAACATCATCTACAAGCTCTTCGAAGACATAGAACTCGCGCTGCACGGCATGCTCGAGCCGAAGTTCGTCAATCGGGTCATCGGCGAATCCGAAGTGCTGCAGACCTTCAGGATTCCGCGCAGCGGACTCATCGCGGGCAGCATAATACGCAAGGGCGAGGCGCGCCGAAACGCCAAGGCGCGCGTAAGACGCGGCGACTCGATCATCCATGACAATGTCGCTGTCTCTTCCCTGCGACGCTTCCAGGATGACGTGCGCGAAGTGCGCGCGGGATTCGAATGCGGCATCGGGCTGGATGGCGTCAACGACTTTGAAGAAGGCGATGTCATCGAATTTTATGTGCGCGAGCGCGTCAGCTGAGGTGGCGGCATGTCCGTGAAGCGGGAACGAATGAGCGAACGCATTCATCAGATTCTTAGCCAACTGCTGCTGACTGAGATTGCCGATCCGCGCCTGCAAGATATCACCGTTACCGAAGTCACACTCGATCCCGAGTTGATGGTGGCGAAAGTCTACGTCAGCGCCATGGGCGACGAGAACCGCGAAACCGAAGTGATGGCGGGGTTGCGGCGGGCGGGCGGCTATTTGCGCCGCGAAGTTGGCAAGCGCGTTCGGCTGCGCCATACGCCGGAGCTTCACTTCAAATGGGATAGCGCGCTGGCTCAAGCCGATCGCATCAACGCCATCATCTCCAGCCTCGAAATCCCTGCCGAAGTCCCCGACGATGAGCGCTATGCAGACGACCCAGCGCGCTGAACCCCAGTGGCAGGCCGCGGCGGAGGCTATCGCCCGCGCAAAATCGATTCTGCTGGTCTCGCATATCGCGCCCGATGGCGATGCTGTCGGCTCGCTACTCGGTATGGCTGGTCCGCTGCGCAGCATGGGCAAGAACATCACCGCAGCCATTGACGATGGCGTACCGGCGGATCTGCGCTTTATTCCCGACAGTGACATAGTTGCGCCCCGCGTCGACACGGGAGACTTCGATCTGCTGATTACGCTCGATTCCAGCGACCTTGAGCGCATCGGCCGCGCCGGCGTCTATGGCATGGCGCACAGCGGGCAGGTCATTAATCTCGACCACCACCCGACCAACACGCGTTTCGGCGATATCTACTTGATCGCGCCGGAGGCTGTCGCTGCGGTTGAAATCGTATATGATTTTCTCGCCTATCTCGGTGAAGAGATTGCGCCATCAACGGCATACGCGCTCTTGACTGGCCTGGTCACCGATACGCAAGGTTTTCGCATCAGCGCCACAAACAGCCGTACCCTCGAAATCGCGCAAGATTTGATGAGGAGGGGCGCCCCCCTCTCGCAAATCATGTCGCGGACGCTCAATCGGCGGCGCTATGAAGAAGTCGAATTATGGAAACTTGTGCTGCCATCGGTTCAGCTGCGGGGTGGCTTGATCTACGCCACCATCCGACAGAGTGATTTGCGCCAGGTCGGTTTGGATAAAGCCGGCGATGGTGGCTTGGTCAGTTATCTCGTGACCGTGGATCAAGCCAAGGTCTCGATTGTGTTCAAGGAATTGCCGGCGGAAAAAGTCGAAATCGGATTCCGCGCCAAACCCGGATACGATGTCGCCAGGCTTGCGCTTCAGCTCGGTGGCGGGGGCCACACGCTGGCATCCGGCTGCACCATTGAAGGCAGTTTGCGGCAGGCGCATGAAATGGTGCTGCCTTTGGCGCATCAAGTCATCGCGGAAGGGGCAGGCAAGCGTGAGTGAGCGCGCCGCCGCCGGATTTCTCAATCTGAATAAGCCCCTCGGCCAGACCAGTCATGATATTGTCGCGCGGGTGCGCCGTCATTACCGATCGCTCAGCGGCGCCAAGAAAGTGGGCCACGCCGGCACATTGGATCCGCTGGCCGACGGCGTACTAATCATTTGTCTGGGCGCCGCCACAAGACTCAGCGACTACATCATGCGCGGGCGCAAGGTCTATCAGGCGCAGATGCGCTTGGGCGCCACCACCACAACCTACGATGCCGCCGGCGAAATCCTCGAACGCTGCTGCGCGGACCAGATCACTCGCGCCGATATCGAGCGCGCATTGCCCCGTTTCATCGGCGATATTGAGCAGACGCCGCCTATGTACAGCGCGGTCAAGATCCGTGGCAAAAAGCTCTATGAACTGGCGCGGCAAGGGCAGACGATAGAGCGCGAACCGCGCCCGATCACCATTCATGCGCTCAAGATCCTGGCTTGGCGCAATCCGGACCTGGAGCTTGAGATTGATTGCGGCGCCGGGACATATATCCGCAGCCTGGCTCATGATCTGGGCGCTGAGTTAGGGGTCGGCGGTTTTCTCGCCGGCTTGACCCGAACCGCCAGCGGCACCTTCGAGATTCGCGAAAGCCTCCCCCTTGAAGCGATCAACGAGTCCGGTGAATGGCTGCGAAACATCACCTCGCCTTATGACGCGCTGACGGCATACGCTAGAGTAAAACTGGATGCCGAAGACATCGACAGGCTGCGTCATGGACGATTCATACGCCGTCCTCCACATATCGCCGACCGCACCGTATTTGCCTTTGATGCGGCTAAACAGCTCGTCGCCATATTGGAGCCCCGCGCCGAGCGGTGGAAACCGCGCAAGGTATTTGTAAGCGGGTCTTGATAAAATGATGGCGAGCCAATGTAGCGAGCAGGAACAATGAGACACCTGCGCAACTTGATGGACGCCAATCTCGCTTCCGATTCTCTCGTGACCATCGGCGTCTTTGATGGCGTGCACCTAGGCCATCAGCAACTCATTCAGCGCCTCGTCGATAGCGCGCGCGCCTCGCGACGTCAGGCGATTGTTCTCACCTTCTATCCGCATCCCGACAAAGTTCTGGATAAGGTGAAGACGCGCTATTATTTGACGACGCCGGAAAAACGCGCTGAACTGCTGCTCGAACTCGGCGTGGACCTGGTCATCACCCATCCATTTGACGACGAGACCCGTCATCTGCCCGCGGCTGACTTTATCGATTTACTGGTTGATTATCTGAGAGTAAAAGAAATTTGGGTGGGCGCTGATTTCGCGCTTGGATTCCAGCGCGAAGGCGATGTCCGCTATCTGCGGGCGCAAGGCGAAAAGCGCGGCTTCAGTGTTAGGTCGCTGGAACTGATTACCTCCCAAGCCAGCCAGCAGTTCATTCGCAGCACAACTGTCCGCGACCACGTCCGCGACGGAAACATGACGGCGGCCGCCGCATTGCTGGGGCGCGCCTATGCGCTGGAAGGCATGGTTGTCGCCGGCGAGCGCCGTGGACGAACGATCGGCGTGCCGACGGCGAATCTCGAGGTCTGGCCCGAGCAACTCATCCCGGAGAACGGCGTCTACGCCACTTGGGCGCGGCTTGGCGGCGAGGCTTTCCCAGCGGCGACCAATATCGGCCTGCGGCCCACCTTCGCCGGCGCTGCCGTGACTATCGAGGCGCACTTGTTGGATTTCGACCGCGATATTTATGGCCAGCGGCTGGAGCTCGCCTTCGAGAAACGACTGCGACCGGAACAGAAATTCAGCGGCCTGGACGAATTGCTGCAGCAGATTCAAGCCGATATCGCTGCCGTCCGAAGCAGCTTGCAGCCCGACAAGCCGACTTAATTTCGCCCGCGCTTGGGCAGTCGATAGCCGATCCGCCGCATAAACTCGGCGTTGCTGCGCCAATTCTTTTGCACCTTGACGCGCGTCTCCAAATTCACGCGCGCCTCAAGCAATGCTTCCAACGCCGCGCGCGATTCGACGCCGATTCGCTTGATCATGTCCCCGCGTCTGCCGATGATGATGCCCTTCTGCGAGCCCCGCTCGACAAAGATAGAAGCCTCGATTTGCGCGCTATGCCGCTTTTCGCGAAAGCGAGTGATCTCCACCGCCACCGCATGTGGGATTTCATCGCTGGTGAGCTCAATGATGCGCTCGCGGATGATCTCGGCAGCCAGGAATCTTAGATTGGCTTCGCTCGCCTGGTCGGCGGGATAATAGCGCGGACCGCGCGGCAGCAGCGGAATCAGACAAGCGATCAATTCGGAGATGCCGCGCCCTTCTTTGGCGCTGACCGGCAGCGCCTTCTGATGCTCGCACAGTGAAGAATGCGAGGTGAGCGCCGCGCTGTCGTCAGCCAGGTCTATTTTGTTTAAGGCGAGCACTCTGGGCGTCCCAGGCGCGACCCGCCCCAAGAGCGCCGCGATGTCTTGATCTGCAATTGTCGGGGGCGCCGACGCGTCGAGGATCCAGAGAATGACGTCGGCGTCTTTCAAGGCGTCATGCGCGACCCCGACCATATATTTGCCCAGTATTGACTTTGGCTTATGGATACCCGGAGTGTCGATGAAGAGGACTTGCGCTTCCTCATTGGTGTAGATGCCCAATTGACGCTGACGCGTCGTTTGCGGCTTGGCGGTCACGATGGCGATCTTCTGCCCCAGGATCGCGTTGACCAAGGTGGATTTGCCGACATTGGGCCGCCCGACTGCCGCGACTAAACCCGAGCGATGATCTTCCCCCCAGTCATCGCTGAAGATCGAATCCAACTCACTCATGCTTACGCCAGGCGCTCAAGCTGACGAAGCGTGGAAGGCGCCGCAGCAGACGTTCAGGATAAGCCGGCGAGGCGTCGGCAATAAGCGCGGACAGCGCCGCCAAGGGGCGATCATCATGGAAATCTCGGTAGACGAAGACGTCAAAGGGGTAGTCAAAATCCAGCTGTTTCAGCGCGACCATTTCGTCACTGCCATCATTGAGCAAGCCGCAGACATCCGCCCGCGGATAAAGATGCGCGCTGGTCATCAGAAATGCCCAGGCCTCCTCGCCATTCAGCAGTTCGCCATAATCGGCGACGACCAGATTGGGCACGATGGAAAATTGCGGCTTGCCCAAAAAAGTAATGCCATATCGGAGGATCAGTTGGCCGCGAGCGATCACATTGCCCGCGGGCAGCTCCACCGGCGACAGCAGCGCCTGCCCATCAAGTTCAGTGACGACGCCAGAAACGCGCTCGGCGATAGGCTGACGCTGAATCTCAGATTTCCTTTTCATGTTAGGGGCTTAGTGATGCTCTGGTTCCGCCGGAACGTTGATATCATCAAAGCGGTCAAAGGGGCGCACCCAACCCAGCCAGAAACCGATGGCGAGGATCAGCAAGAGCAATCCAACAATGAGCGCCAAGCCAAGCGAGTGCGTTGACTCCGCGCCCAAGCCGGCGCCGTAAATGACACCGATGCTGGCGCCGAGGATCAGCAGCGTCATGCCGGCGCCGCCTACCATCGCCAATCCATATCGCGTTAACCTGCTCGGCCCCGCCGCTTCAACATTCTGTTCTTCTGTCACTCGAATGTCGCCTTCTACAATGTTACACTCTTGCGCTGGCGTCATTTTGCCTGTGACCCGCATTTTCGTCAAGTATAAGGGGAATCAATGAGCGTAGAAAAGGTTCTGTTCATCCGGCACGGACAGACCGACTTCAATCTCGAACGACGTTTGCAAGGGGCGCTGCCCGTTCCCTTAAACGCATGCGGGCGTTCGCAGGCGCAGGCTCTGGCCGACTTTCTGAAATCGGTCCCGATCGACGCTATCTATGCCAGTCCGCGGTCGCGCGCGCTGGAGACGGCAAGGATCATTGGCGCGGGCTTGGGGCAAGATGTCCGCGAAGACGAGCGCCTTGCTGAGATCGCATTCGGCGATTTTGAAGGTCGCACATTTGCCGAGGTCGAAGCGCTGTTCCCGCTGGCTTACCGAAAGTGGGAGTCGGGTTATCGCCCGTATCGCGTCCCCGGCGGCGAGTCTCGGCTTGATGTGCAGCGGCGGATGCAGGCGGCCTGGGATGATATCACCAGCGCAGCAAACGGGGAGACGGTGGCAATCGTCGGGCACAGCTCGGCCATGATGATTCTGTTCGCCTCGATGTTCGCCCAATTGCCCGATAAAGCGATGAAGAATACCTCAATCACGACGCTGGAGCGCTTCGACGACATTTGGCGGATAAGCGCCTTTGCCGAGACGCCGCATCAAGCCGGCTAAGCGCGATCGTCACTGAACAAGATTCGGCTTTTCCATTATAATCTCGACCGCGGGTCCCTAATGATGCAGGATGAGGAAACGACGGAATGACGCAACCTATTCGTGTAGCTGTCACCGGAGGCGCGGGCCAGATTGCCTACAGCCTGCTTTTTCGCATCGGCAACGGCGAAGTATTTGGAGCCTGTCAGCCAGTCGTGCTGCAGATTCTGGAGATTCCGCCAGCGATGGACGCTCTGCGCGGCGTGGTGTTGGAACTGGAGGACAGCGCCCAGCCACTGCTTCAGGATGTGATCATTTCTGACGATCCCAATGTCGCCTTCAAAGACGCCAGCTGGGCGATCCTGGTGGGCGGCCGGCCGCGCGGGCCCGGCATGGCGCGCAGTGATTTGATCGCAGCCAATGGACCGATTTTCGTCGAGCAAGGCCGCGCCCTTAACGCACATGCCGCCGAAGATATTCGCGTGATCGTGGTCGCCAATCCCTGTAATTCCAATTGCCTCGTTGCCCAAGCCAACGCGCCTGACATCCCCGCTGAGCGCTTTTTTGCCATGACGCGCCTGGACGAGAACCGAGCCAAAGCTCAGTTGGCGCGGAAGGCTCGCGCGCAAGTCAGCGCCGTGAGCAAACTTGCGATTTGGGGCAACCACAGCAGCACTCAATTCCCGAACTTTGAGCACGCGCAGATTTGTGGGCGGTCGGCCGAATCCGTCATCGGCGATCGGGGCTGGCTGGAAGACGACTTCATGACGACGGTGCAAGATCGAGGCGCCGCCGTCATCAGCGCGCGCGGCAAAAGCTCGGCCGCCAGCGCCGCCAACGCCGCCCTCGATACCATTCGCAGCCTGACAAACCCGACGTCGGCGGACGATTGGTTCAGCGCCGCCATTCCCAGCGGGGGCAATCCTTATGGCGTCGCCGGCGGGCTGATCTACTCGTTCCCCTTGCGAGCTGCCGGGGATGGAAAGGTCTTCATTGTCCCGGGGCTTGAACTCAGCGAATACGCCAAGAACAAAGTCAAAGAATCGGAAGCTGAACTTCTCTCGGAGCGCGATGCGATTGAAGATCTGCTTTGAGCTCTCGGGGGAATGGCACAGTCCAATTGCAGTGAGCGCGATGCGCTAGCCCGGCGCCGATGCGCCATGTTGGTAGCGAGCGGCTCGGCCCTAGACCAAGTCTTCGTTCTTGGTTTTGTCGGCGCTGGCCTGCGCGTATTCAGGTTCCTCCGGCACGACAAAAGCCAGAATAATATAGAGCAAAATCCCGGGTCCGCCAGCCAGGGCAAAGGCGACGAAGAGAAGACGCACAATCGTCGAGTCGATTTCTAGGTACTCGGCGATGCCGCCACAGACGCCAGCGAATTGCTCGTCTTTGCGCGAACGATAAAGTTTCTTCTTCTTATCAATCTTCATGCCGCCAGCTTCTCCCTCGGTAGCCTTTAGTGTCCGCCAGTCTTGGCGCCGGTCGCCCAGCGTCCAATCATGGGGCGCTTAAACTATTGTACGCCGATCAGGCTGCCGCGTCGCAGTTGACGCCCGCCGCTGCCCGGCGCGAAAGGGGCTGTCGCCAACGCCAGGATAGAGCCGCGCCACCCCCCAGAAAGCGCGGATAGCGATCCACAGCGCCATCATCAGCCAGACGCCGCTCAAAGATTCGGCTTGGTCGCTCGCGATCAACTGCAAGCCCAGCAAGCCGCAAACGGTCGCCATCATCATGGCGTTGCGCAGGAAGCGATAATCGCTGGCGCCCCAGTGTATGCCGTCTGTGATGAAAGCCAGCGCATTCAGAGGCTGCGAGAGCGCGGCGATGACCCAAGCGCTGTAAAAGATGGCGGCGGCGGCAGCTGGCACGAAGGCGGCAAGAACGATCGGCGTTGCCGCCAGCATCAGGACCAGCATGGCGAATCCGGTCGCCAGGCTCCAGAGCGTCGTCGATATCGCCACGCGTCTGGCGTATTCTCGGCGGCCTGAACCAATGAAATAACCAACCAGACTCTGAGCAGTTGTGGCGAGCGCCTCCGTGACCAGTGCCGTAAAGAACCAGACTTGCCGGATCACCTGGTGCGCCGCGCCGGCCTCGGCGCCCATCTGCGTCGCGACGCGCGTGGCGAAGAGTACAAAGATCGTCAGCGAAGCCGACCGAATGAAGAGATCCCGTCCAACGCGAAGCAATTTGAATCCATCGCGCCAACTGACATGTCGGCTCAAGCCAATGCGCCGTCCCAATTCCCGCAAAATCCAGATAGCGCCTAGCCATTGACTGGCTGAGCTAGCCAAACCCGCGCCGGCGACGCCCAGCGCCGGAAACGCGCCCCAGCCAAATATGAAGAGATAATCCAATAAGATGTTCGCCAGGTTGACGCCCAGCGCGATCCAGAGCGGCGTCTTCATATCTTGCACGCCACGCAGCGCGCCGAAGCCAACTATGACGACAATGACAGCCGGGGCGCCCAAGACCCGCAGCCGGATATACTCGGTCGCCAAGTCGTGCACAGCGCCTTGCGCCCCCAAGGCATCGGCCATGACTTTCGCTCCCGCAAAGAGCGATCCGCTGAGCAGCAAGCTAATGGCGATGCCGATCAACAACGCCAGGCTGACCGCGTTTTTGGCGCCCTCTTCATCACCGCGGCCGAAAGTCTGCGCCACCTCGGTCTGCGTTGCAATAGCGAGAAAATTGAAGACCCAAAACACGGCTGACAAGGCGCCAGCGCCGACGCCGAGAGCGGCCAGCGGCGCCGCGCCCAGGCGCGCAACAAAGCCGGTATCGATCAGCCCGGTTAAGGGCTCGGCAATCAGCGACAGAAGTATCGGCAGCGAAAGGTAAAAGATTGTTCGATTGGGACGAAGCAAGTAGGGATGGCGCCCGGATTCAAGTTTCGCTTCATTCATTGCTAACATTCAAAACCGCGCGTCGGGCCGGCATTGACCATGAGCCAAATTGGCGAGGAATTCTCTCGATTGCCCAGCGGAGATGTTCAACCGTCCAGAAGCGCGCCGGCGAAATCACGGTAGCCGTTGACGAAATCGGAAACGCGCGAACGTGTCTTGCCAGGCACTTGCAGTAAAGTCGGATAATAGAGACCGTCTCCGGTTCCAATGGCGATGTTTCCATCCTTTTCAATCACCCGTCCGGCTTCGGCGCTGCCAGCGCCGTGACGCCCCGCCAGAATCCGCAGCGGCGCGCCCGCCCAGAAGGTGTAGGCGCCGGGCCAGGGGGTGAAAGCGCGCACCATGCGCTCGATCGACCGGGCTGGGCAAGTCCAGTCTATTCTGCCCTCTTCTTTCTTGATCCGCGGCGCGTAAGTCGCCCGCGAATCATCCTGCCGCCGCGGTTCAATTTCGCCGCTCAAGTAGCGTGGCAGCGTCTCGACCAGCAGTTCGGCGCCCAGCAGGGACAATTTGTCGTGCAAGCTTTGACCGGTTTCATCTGGCGAAAGTGGCAGCGCGCGCTTCGCCAGCAGCGGACCCGTGTCCAGCCCGGCGTCTAAGCGCATGATAGTAACGCCGCTTACGCCGTCGCCCGCTTTGATAGCCGCTTGAATCGGCGCCGCGCCCCGCCAGCGAGGCAGCAGCGACGCGTGTACATTGACCGTGCCATAGCGGGGCAGCTCCAAAAGCGATGGCGGAAGGATCTGCCCATAGGCGGCGACCACATGCAGGTCCGCAGCCCAGGAACACAACGTCTCAATTGCCGCCTCGTCGCGGATGCGATGTGGCTGAATCAGCGGGAGGCCAGCTTCGCGCGCGAGCGTTTTCACGGGCGACTCTCGCAGGCGCTTGCGGCGGCCCGCCCGGCGATCGGGCTGGGAAACCACGCCTACAACCTGATGCGAGACCATCAGCGCGTTCAGGCTTGGCAGAGCGAAGGCCGGCGTACCCATGAAGACTATCTTTGCCATAGCGCCTCACATGGCGAAATGGTAGTATCGAACCGTTATTCTATGGGAATATCCGGTCGCAGTCTATGATGCAAAAGGAATGGGTGCTGGCGCAGCCGGCGCCGGCCGAACACCTGGAGCGCTTTCACGGACTTAGCCCTATCCTGGCGCAGCTGCTATTCAATCGCGGCTTTGAAGACCCGCAATCCGCTCAGGAATTTGTACACGGACAAGCTTTGAGCGAAGACCCCTTTGAACTGAAAGACGTGGAAGCCGCCGTAGCCCGGATTAACGACGCCATTGTCAAGCGCGAGCCAATTGCCGTTTATGGCGATTTTGACGCCGACGGCGTCTGCGCGACCGCGCTAATGTCGCAGACTCTGCGGGCGCTGGGGGGCGATGTCAGGCCATATATTCCTAACCGCGCCGACGAAGGCTACGGGCTGAACGCGACCGCGCTGGAGAAGCTGGGGCGGCGCGGCATTAAGCTGGTTGTCACCGTCGACTGCGGCATACGTTCGATCGCGGAAGTCGCCGATGGCATGCTCGCGGGCTTGGATATCATCGTCACCGATCATCACTCCATTGGCCCAGAATTGCCGGCGGCGCTGGCGGTGATCAACCCCCAGCAAGCAGACTGCGCCGGCGAAGCGCGCCTGGCTGGCGCGGGCGTCGCTTTCATGCTCGCCAACGCGCTGCTGCTCCACCGCTGGGAAACCCACCGGGACAAATACCCAGCCGGTTTTCGACTATCGGACCTATTGGATCTGGTCGCCCTCGGCACCGTCGCCGATGTGATCCCGCTAAATGTCGGTTTGAATCGGCGGCTGGTGAAACATGGCTTGGCCACAATTAATGAAATGCGGCGTCCGGGAATCGCCGCGCTGGCGCAGGTGGCCGGTCTAAAGCCGGGCAGCATTCGAGCCAGCGATATCGGCTTCGGCTTGGGACCGCGCATCAACGCGGCGGGCCGCCTCCATTCCGCGATGGCGGCTTATGACTTGCTCTGCTCGCCCACAGTCGAAGAAGCCATGCCGCGCGCCCAGGAATTGCAGTCGCTGAATGCGCAGCGACAGCAGTTGACGCGCCGCGCGCAAGCCGCTATCAGCGAGCAGGTCGGCGAGGACCCAAGCCTGCCGTTGATTTTCGCCGGCGATGAAAACCTTCCGCCGGGCATCATCGGGCTGGTCGCTGGAAGGCTCACCGAAGCTTTCTATCGGCCGGCCGTGATTCTCGAAATTGGCGAAGACGAGAGCCGCGCCTCCTGCCGCAGCATCCCGGAATTCAATATCACGAACGCCCTGGACGAATGCGCCGACCTGCTCCTGCGGCACGGCGGGCACGCCATGGCGGCTGGCTTCACCGTGCGAAACAGCAATTTGCAAGCGCTGAGGCAGGCGCTGGAGCAGAAGGCGGAAGCCGCCTTGGGCGGGCGGGCGCTGGCGCCAAAACTGCAAATCGACGGCGAAGTCCAGCTCGGCGAATTGAATGAAAACCTGCTGCGGGAGCTCGATTTGCTTGAACCGACGGGGCGCGAAAATGAAAAGGCTGCATTCCTGACTCGCGACCTGGGCGTGCTCCATTGCCGCCGCGTTGGCGAGGACGGGCGCCATCTCAAACTTCGCCTGGCGAACAGCGGCGGCGCGCAAGCCGATGCGATTGGATTCGGCTTGGGCGACTGGGCGAGAAAGATGCCGCGCCGAATCGACGCAGCATATCATGCTGAAATCAACGAATGGGGTGGACGGCGCAATCTGCAACTGCAACTGCTGGATATACACCCCGCCGCCGGCTAACGCGATTGTGTTTCAACTTGACCAGCGCGCGCCAGACACGTATATTGAGCAAGTTTGATTGCCTCAGGAGGGTACGTTGCCGAGGACAAATCAGCGAGAAGCGGGCGAGCTAAAATTCTCTTACGGCGGCCAAGCTGTCATAGAGGGTGTGATGATGCGCGGGGCGCACTCTATGGCGGTGGCTGTACGCAATCCCAATGGCGAAATCGTCATCCACGAGCAGCCCCTGAGCGCGCGCCTCTACCGGGGGCGCATCGCCAAGACTCCCTTTCTTCGTGGTCTGATTGGCCTGTGGGACGCGCTCGGGCTGGGCATCCGCGCCTTGATGTGGTCGGCTGACGTCGCCCTGGATGAAGAAGAGGACATCAGCTTCAACGGTCCCATCGGCTGGGCGACGATCGCCGTATCCCTGTTGATCGGCGTCGGCATATTTTTCCTCCTGCCAACAGCCGCCGCGACCGGCATCGGCAACTTGCTTGGTTTGAGCGCCGTTGCGCATGAAATCGTCGTGGACGCCGACGGACAGGAAATCGCCGTGAAACCGCAACAGAGCAACTTCCTCGCTTACGAGGCGCTGCCAATCGGTCTGGACGCCTTTCTCATAAACTTAATAGAAGGCGTCGTGCAGCTGTCGATCCTGGTGGTGTATATCTGGTTTGTCGGCCGGACAAACGATGGCCGGCGCATCTTTGCCTATCACGGCGCCGAGCATAAGACGATCAACGCCTACGAAGCCGGCGACGAACTGCTGCCAGAAATCGTCAGCCGCCACGCCATTGAGCATCCGCGCTGCGGCACCGCCTTCCTCCTGACGGTCGTATTCGTCAGCGTAATGCTCTTCTCGCTGATTGGTCGCCCGCCCTTCGCGCTTCTGATTCTTTCACGCGTGCTCTTCATTCCGGTAATCGCCGGGGTTGCCTACGAGTTTCTGAAATACACCGCATCCAACCTCGACAAAGCCTGGATTCGCATAATGATCCGGCCGAATCTGGCTTTGCAGCACCTGACAACTAACGAGCCGAGCCTCGACATGATCGAAGTTGCGATCGTTTCCTTCAAACGCGTACTGCTTTCCGAGGGGATCGTGCGAGAAGAGGAAGCGGAGATGCCGGAATTGCCCCCGGAAGCGGCGCCTTCTCAAGGAAATGCCTAAACTGCCCCTAGCTGGTCGAACTGCCAAACCGCTGCTGATCTTGGCGACCGTCGCGCTAGGTCTATCTCTCTATTTGCACATTGCGATCGCCCAGAATGAAGCCAACCAGGACTGGGGCAAGGTTGATCAGGGCGCATATATGTATTTTGCAAAAGAAGCCTACGAAACGAATTTCGCATTTTCTGGCAATCGCAACCGTATGCCGCTGTTCCCTTGGATTCAGGCTTTGCTTTATTCGCCGGAAATGAGCGACGAGGCTTTTTTCGAACAAGGCAAGCGGGTAAACGTACTGATGTCTTTGGCTTGTCTTGCAGTTCTTGGCGCCGCATTTTTCCTCAAGTTCTCCCAAGGGTATGCGCTCTATTCGATTTCGGTCATTGCCTTTCTCTTATTCGCCATCAAGGCGCCCTGGTTTCAGGCGGAGATTCTCTTCTATACGCTTTTTGCCTTTGCCTTCATGTTATCGATTGAATCCATCCGCTCGCCCAGGTGGTACAAATCTGTCGGCCTGGGCTTGCTTTTCGCCTTGGCGCATTTTACCAAAGCCAGCGCCACCCCCGGCATCGCGCTTTACGCCTGCAGTTTTGCTGTTCCACTGCTTGCCACAATCCGCAACCGTTTGAATCGCCAGCGCATGGTCGAGATTGTTTCGCAGGCGCTTTTGCCTCTGTTGGTGTTCTCTGTGGGGCTATTCCCATACTTCAACGAAAGCAAAGAGCGTTACGGGCATTACTTGTACAACGTCAATTCGACCTTTTATGTCTGGTATGACTCATGGGGCGAAGCTAAGTTCGGCACGAAGGCCGCCGGTGACCGCGAGGGCTGGCCAGACATGCCAGCAGAAGAAATCCCCAGCTTGACGAAGTACCTCAAGGAACATTCCATTGCTGATATTGTGAAACGATTTGTCCAAGGCGCTATTCGCATACACAACAACGCCTGCAGTGGTTCGGGCCAGTTCGGTCTCTGCATACATGCCGGAATTGGAGTCATGATACTCATCGTTAGTCTAAGCCTGCGAATGACCGGCGCGCGCGGCACACTGACGAAAGAGGACATACAGTCTGGGCTATTCGCGTCTTTGTTTATTTTGGGTTACATACTTTTGTATGTGTGGTATGCGGCGATCGCTTCTGGTCCCAGGTTCATTCTTACGCTATTGATTCCATTATTTTGGTCGGTGGGCTTGGCGCTTCCCGCCATACCCAAGGTTTATCTGCCAGGATTGAATATTGGCATCTTAGACGCTGTATTTTCGGTCATGTTGGTCATACTGCTTTCCCAAGTTTACGAGTTGGCGACTGTACGCGCGTCCCTGCTAGTAGGCGGCTTCTAGCTGAAATCAGCGCGCGTAACCCAATCGCCGCATTGCTTCGCCCGCTTCTCTCGCGAAGAAGTCGCGATCGCGTTTGTCAAATAACTTCCGCCAGTCGCCACTTTTGCCCAGGCGCGCTTGATCAGGCAATGCGCCCCGCCGAAGCCGGAGGCCTAATCGTCCCAAGACATTGTCAAGGATGGGCCCGCTGTTCTGTGGACCGGGGGTGGTGAGCGGTCGCAGGCAGTCGTTGAGGTTGACTTGAAGGAAGGCGGCCAGCTTCCGCACGGTCGCTTCATAGTTGGTCTCGAGCTCACTGTATGAAACCGCCAGCAAGCGGTCCTTTTGCAGCCAGGAATGAACGTGATACGCCCAATAGCCAGGGCGGCTATAGGCGGAATCTTCGCCGTCAAGCGCCGATTCACTTCGCAAAAACTGCGCGAAAGACTGATTACGCACCGTCTCGCTGAACGACTGCATATAGTAGTAGAGCGAAACCATCACATCGCGGCCGTCCCGATGCACGTAAATCGTCGGCGAATGCTGCAAGACGGCGCGCGCAAACAAGCGCTCGTCCATACCTTTCCATGAATCGGCGGCGGGCAGATCGCGCACGCTGATCAAGACACGCCCGTCCATATTGAGCAGCTGCCGGCGAAACTTGGACAAAGGAACAGCGGCGTCGTGGTTCGCTTCCATCTGCTCAAGCGACATGTACGAGTCGTTGATGTCCCGGCTGTTATTCCTCAGCGCGTCAATCGTCCACTGCATGCCGGAGCGGCGATGGCTGGCGATCACGATCGTATTGGCGAAAAACACTTAAGCCTCCACCACCATTCGCTTGAGTTCATAAAGTTTTGTCAATGCTTCTAAGGGGCTAAGCCCATCCACCTCCATTGCGCGCAAAGCGCCGAGCACCGGGTTTTCCGGCGTGTCAAAGAAACTGAGCTGCTGATGCTGCGGCGCTGGTTTGAGTAGCGAGAAATCGCTGCCGCCCTCCTCCAGCTGGAAGAGCAGCTCCCTCGCCCGATCCACCACAGAGCGCGGCATGCCGGCCAGCTGCGCCACATGGACGCCATAACTTTGGTCGGCGCCGCCGGGCAATACGCGATGCAGAAAAACGACCTCATCGCCTTGCTCGGCCACAGCCACATTGAAGTTGGCGCTTCGAGGCAGGATATTGGGCAACTCGGTCAATTCGTGATAATGCGTCGCAAACAGCGTTCGGCAATTGAGCCGCGGGTTGTTGTGGATAAACTCAATGACGGCGCGCGCTATCGCCAGGCCGTCGTAAGTAGAAGTGCCGCGGCCGATCTCATCCAAAATGAGCAAGCTGCGCGGGCTGCTGCCGGAGAGCAAGCGCGCCGTTTCAACCATTTCGACCATGAATGTGCTCTGCCCGGCGTGGATTTCGTCCTGGGCGCCAATACGCGCGAATATGCGATCGACCAAGCCGATTGTCGCCGAGTCTGCCGGTACAAAGCTGCCGATCTGCGCCATCAGCGTGATGATCGCAACCTGCCGTATATACGTCGATTTGCCCGACATATTGGGTCCCGTGATGATATGAACCCGCGATGCCAAATCAAGATGGCTGTCATTGGGCACATATCGCGTCGAGCTTTCCAAGAGTTTTTCAACTACGGGATGACGGCCCGCCTGAATATCGAGAACGGTATCCTCGGTCAGCTGCGGGCGCGTATAGCCTTCTCGGACCGCCACCGACGCCAGTGACAGGAAACCGTCCAAATGGGCGATGGCGCGCGCCGTCCTTAGCAAGCTCAATTGATCCGCGCCAATCTGCCGACATATTTCCGCGAATAGCTCACGCTCGGTCGCCAGGATCTCTTCCTCGGCGTTGAGCACGCGCGATTCATATTCTTTCAATTCTGGCGTGATGTATCGCTCGGCATTCACCAGGGTCTGCTTGCGCACATAATCATCGGGCACTTTGTCGGCATGCGCATTCGTCACTTCAATGTAATAACCGAAGACCTTGTTATAACTCACTCTGATGCTGGGAATCCCGGTGCGGCGCCTCTCCTGCGACTCGAGGTTGGCGATCCAATCGCGGGCGTCTTGCGACGACGTCAAAATGTCGTCCAATTCCCTAGAGAAACCGGGGCGAATCGAACCGATTGTATTCAACGTCGCCGGCGGATCATCATTGATGGCGGTCGCAATCAGATTGAAGACATCCTCGCAGGGATCGAGACGTTCCGCAATCGCGGCCAGGCTGCCCTGCTCGCCAATCAATTCGCGCAGACGCGGCACGACTTCCAAGGCATCCTTCAAGCCGATCAACTCGCGCGGTCCGACTTTGCCCAAGGCAATTCGCTGTGTGAGCCGTTCGATATCACTCACTTTTTTGAGCTCTTCCATCAGCGCTGCGCGGAGGATTTCGCCCCCCACCAATGCTTCGACCGCATTCAAACGCGCGTTCAAGCGACCAATTTCAAGCAGCGGCTGGCTCAGCCAATCACGCAGCAGCCGCGCGCCCATCGCGGTCGCCGTCCGGTCCAGAATGCCGAGCAAGCTGCCCTTCTCCCTGCCTTCTCGGATCGTCGATACCAGCTCAAGGTTGCGCCGCGTGAATGGATCCAACACCATGAAGGCGTCAGTTGAGTAGGAACGAATCATCGTCATCTGTTCGAGCGACTGCTTTTGAGACGTGCGCAAATACTGAAGGACGCCGCCGGCGGCCGACACCGCATCTTGGCTGTCTTTCAATCCGAAGCCATCAAGCGTCGCGACGCGAAAGTGATCACAGAGAAGCTGCTCAGCGCCAGCGTATTCGAAGGTCCAATCCTGGGCTGCGCTCAAATGGATGCCGTCAGGCAGGGTTACTCCGCGCTCCACCCAGCTCTCAGGCATAATGATTTCGCGCGGTTCCAGCCTTGAAAGCTCTTCAAAGACGCGAATGCCGACATCGGCGCCGCTGAATTGCGTCGCGCTGAATTCCCCGGTGGAAATATCGGCGAAGGCGATGCCGGCCCGATTCCACTCGCCTGAATCCGCATCGCCGACCGGCAAGATCCCCATCAGATAATTGGCGCGGCCCTCCTCCAGCAATGCCGGCTCGACGACGGTGCCCGGCGTCATGACGCGCGTCACCTCGCGCTCGACGATGCCGCGGCCAGTCGGCTCCGTCACTTGGTCGCAAACGGCGACATGAAAACCCTTCTCGATCAATTTGGCGATATAGCCATCCACAGAATGGTAGGGTACGCCCGCCATCGGGATCTTGTCGCCACCCTTGCGATGCGCGCGCGACGTCAACGTAATATCCAGCTCGCGCGCGGCCACTTCCGCATCATCGTCGAACATCTCGTAGAAGTCCCCCATGCGGAACATCAGGATGCAATCGGGATATTGACTCTTGATTTCCAGATATTGCCGCCGCATGGGCGTTACACGATCCATCAGCAGACCCCGCCAGCGCTCTCAACAAGCTTATTTCTCGGCTGAATCCATGTTATTCTAGCAGCGTCAATAATCGCCTACAAGCTGCCCGCCAATGTGGACAAGTGTACGGGCGATTCAGTGAGTCGCCCGCCGGCACAAGGAACAAGCACCGTGGGAAAGCAGATCATCGCCGTCGATTTGGGCGGGACTCAAATTCGCACCGCCCGCTACGACCTCGATCTTAATCTGCTGCAGCGCGAAAACACGCTGACTCAAGCTCACTTAGGATTGCAGCCCACAATTGAGCGCATGAAAGCGTTTGTCCGCAAAGTCATGCCAGCCTGCCGCGATGAAATCCTGGGCTTAGGGATCTCGTCGCCGGGTCCATTGAATCCCTTCACCGGCGTCATCGTCGCGCCGCCGAATCTGCAGGGCTGGCTTGATGTGCCGCTGCGCGACATCATGGAGTCGGAGTTTAATGTGCCCGTGTATATAGGCAATGACGCCAACGTAGCCGCTCTTGCGGAAGCCTCCAAGGGCGCCGCGCAAGGCTCTCGGCATGTAACCTATATCACTGTCAGCACCGGCATTGGCGCGGGCATCATCTGTGATGGCAAGCTGCTCCTGGGGCGCGACGGTCTGGCGGCTGAATTCGGGCATATTCCCATCGTGCTCGACAACGGGATGGTGTCCTCCGTTGAGCGGGAAGCGGCGGGGCCCGCGATTGCGCGCCGCGTCAAGCGGGAGATACAAGAGGGCGCCAAGTCCAAGGTGATGGAAATCGTCCAGGGCGATCTGAACCGCATTGACGCTAAAGCGGTCGGGATGGCGGCCGCGGCAGGCGACCAACTGGGGATCGCGCAGCTGGCTTATGCGGGCCGCATCATCGGCTTGGGCATCGTCGCTATCTTGCACCTGTTTAATCCCGAGGTCATCGTCATTGGCGGCGGCGTCAGCAAAACCGGCGACTTGCTGTTCGCGCCGATGCGTGAGGCGCTGCGGACGCACGTGATGGATGAAGCTTACATCAAAGACCTGCGCATTGAGCGATCGGCTTTGGGCGATGACGTTGCTCTGGTCGGGGCGGCCGCGCTGGCAGCGACTGACGGCGGCAACCTGGACATCAGTGAACTGGACCGGCGGTTCTAAGCTGAATGCGGGAACAGGTCCACCCCGCGGCAATCATGCCTATGCGCTGGCGTGATACAATCAAATCATGTTGATGCGACCTGACCTTCGAACGCAGCAGCGCGACTTTCTGCTGGAGATTACCCGCGCCATCACCGCTCAGCTAGATCTTGGCGAAGTGCTGCGGCGCGTACTGCATGCCTCGCTTGTCATGCTGGCTGGTCGCGTCGGCGTCGTCGCCCTAAGCGACAAACATGACGGCTTTTTCTCGGTGCGCGCATACAGTGGCATCGCGGCCGGCGATGTGCCGCAGCTCAATGACAAGCTGCAAGAACTGATGAACCCGCAAGAGGCTGGCGGTTTCAGCCGCGAATTTCTGAATCGCAAACTGCGTGAAATGGCTGATGCCATTGATCCGCGCCTCGCGCAGTCGATCGCCATGCCGCTGGTCTTCGCCCAGAATCCCCTGGGATTGCTAATCGTCTTTCGCTCGTATCAGACCAGCATCACGCCAGAGGATCTGAACACGCTGCAGAGCTTCGCCGATCAAGCCGCCATCGCCGTCAACAACGCGCAGCTTTATGGCGAAATCAACCAGGAGCGTCAACGGTTGGAAGCGATCCTTAACAACAGCGGCGACGGCGTCTTCATTCTGAGTCCCGATCTCACGATCCAGCAGGTGAACCTTGCTTTCGAGCGAATGACCGGCTGGCGCCAGCAGGATGCAATTGAGCGCCCCAAAGGCGATGTCATCGTTTGGAATACTTTGGAGGGTCCAGATATTGAAGATGCGCTGGAAGCCGGATGGGCTCAAGCAATTTCAGTGGACGAGCGCGCCGATTCCATCACCGTCGAAGGCGATCTGCTGCGGCGCGATGGCATGATGATCAGCATCGGGATCACCTATGCCCCGCTTCTGACCGCCGATGGACGCCTGGAAAGCATCATCGCGAACGTTCGCGATATCACGAACTTCCGCAAAGCGCAGGAGATGCAATCCGTCTTCGTCTCCACCGTGCATCACGAGCTGCGCACGCCGATCGCCATCATCAAAGGATACGCCAGCACCCTTGGCCGCGACGATGTAGAGTGGGACAGCAGCGTCATCCGCGAGAACCTGGCGATTATCGAAGATGAAGCAGACCGACTGACCGACCTGGTCGAAGACTTGCTGACCGCAAGCAAGATCCAAGCGGCGCGCGAGCTGCGACTGAACCTAGCCGATACCGATCTCCGGTCCGTCGCCGCGCGTTCTGTCACCCGGCTGGAGAGCCAAACCAATCATCGAATCGTGCTCAGCTTCTCCGACAACTTCCCCGTGATTCCCGCTGATGAAATGCGCTTGCGGCAGGTTATTGAGAATCTGTTGACCAATGCCATCAAGTACTCGCCCGACGACTCCACCATTACCGTTGGCGGGCGCTTCACCGAAAAGAGCGTGACCGTCTTTGTGCGCGATGAAGGCGCTGGCATCCCGAAAGACCAGATCGAGAACGTATTTGAGCGCTTTTACCGCGTCGATGACAAGCTGACCAGCCGAACTCAGGGCACGGGACTCGGTCTATACCTGGTCAAAGCGATCGTCGACGCGCATGGCGGCGAAATCTCGGTGAAGAGCCAGGTCGGCAGCGGCTCGACATTTTACTTCACGCTGCCGCGCGACGAGGCGTCTGCATCAGCATAGCGCTGTCGCAACAATGTTAGCCGACGAATTGCCAACGCCGAGAAGCGAGCTATGGTAATTTAGGTTATATTCGTTATGCTTTCAGCATGTTCGCGTTTAGATAAAAGAGGCAAATGATGCGGCTCCAAGACGCTGGGGTGAATCCCAGTCGAATATTGACAATGCTTTTGCTTTTGATGGCTCTGCTCTTAGTCGCCTCGTCGGCGCTCACACAAGACAGCCCGGTCATGCAGGGTCTGGCCGTCGCCAGAGAAATCGTCGAAGAAGAGCGTGGCGAGCCGCTGCGGCTCGTTCGCTGGCGCTTTTACGAAGACAATTGGACCAGCGCGGCGAGCGTACAGCTGTATGGCGCTTTCGGCATTGACAGCTGCGCCTCCAGGATACCCTATGCGCGCAAACGCGCGACCATTCTGTTTGGCTGGACCTATAACTTCTTAGATTCCTCCGGCAAAGAATATCAGGCCCGCGTCAGTTATGACCTGGCTCACTCGGTGGTATGCGACGAAGTCCTCATCCCGCCTCAGTATGCGCCGGAACCGACGCCAGTCCCTCCGCCGGAGCCCGCTCCCGCGGCGGAAGCGGCTGCGGTATCGGCGGAGCAACCGGCCGAGAGCCAAACGGTTGCGGTCGCGCCGATCGCCAGCACAGCGAATGTCGGCGGGTTTGAACTGGGAGGCCATATCGCCGGCTTTGGTGGCGGGGCGGTCAATGCCATGAGGCAGGCGGGCATGACCTGGGTCAAGAAGCAAGTGACGCACGGCATTTCCGACGGGGCAGGCATCATTGCCGCCGCGCGTCCGCAAGGGTTTAAGGTGCTCCTTGGCGCCCTCGGCAGCAAAGACAGGTTGCGAGACAACTTCAACGGCTATGTCGCCGAGTTTGCGCAGTACGTCGGCTTCCTGGCGAGTCAAGGCGCTGACGCCATTGAGGTTTGGAACGAGCCAAATATCGACCGGGAATGGCCGCTTGGGCAAGTCAACGGTGGAAAATATGTCCAGCTGCTCGCTGCCGCATACAACGCAATCAAAGCCGCCAACCCGAATACAATCGTCATTAGCGGCGCGCCCGCCCCGACCGGATACTTCGGCGCAGCTGGCTGCACTGCCAATGGCTGCAACGACGATGTCTTCATGCAGCAAATGGCGCAAGCTGGCGGCGCGCAATATATGGATTGCCTTGGCTTGCATTACAACGAGGGCGTGCTAAGCCCGTCACAGAGCGGCGGCGACCCGCGCGGCCACTATCCAACTTATTTCTTCCACTCCATGCTGAACCGCGGCCTGCAATACTTCCCCAATACCAAGGTCTGCTGGACGGAATTGGGTTACCTTAGCGGTGACGGCATGCCGGGCCCGATTCCAAGTCACTTCGGCTGGGCGAGCAATGTTTCCGTTGCTCAGCAGGCGCAATGGCTGGCTGACGCCACGCGTCTATCACGCAATTCAGGTCGCGTGCGACTGATGATCGTCTGGAACGTCGATTTCACACACTGGGGCGCCGATCCGCAGGCGGGCTATGCGATCATTCGGCCCGGCGGCGGCTGCCCGGCTTGCGCCACCTTGGGCCAAGCGATGAGAGGCTAGCGGTTTCCAATCTATCACGTTTCTTTGGGGCGGGTCGGCGGACTCGCCCTTTTTGTTTCCACCTCGCCGTTGTCGACATTGAAGGGGCGACTCATAGGGTCGCCCGTTGTTTTCCAAGTTTCCTGGGCGCGGGTGATCAGTCATCCAGACTCAGCAGCCAAAGATCCTTGAACAAGCAGCCGGTTCTCACCTCATCGTAATTCACCGCCGAAATGCCGACGCCGCCGATCCGTGGAATGCTGTCGAGGCTGCCGACATATCGCTCGTCGAGGTAATAGTGAATGGTTTCGTCCCCCACGATGACCAGCATGTCATGCTCTTCTCCATCAGCCAGGCCCTGATTCCCATATATGCCGGGCTCGAATCCAGCGGCTGTGCGGCGAGAAACCCCGAAGTCGCCGTGGCTGGTGACATAGGCTAAAGTGTAGTTGTCATCATCGTTGTAATGGAAATACAATCCGCAGCCGCCGTTCTGTGCCGAGCGCGCATCGAGCGTCAGCGACGCGCCCAGCGCAAACTGCGCGAAGCTGAAGTTGGAGGCGATTGGCAAGCGCGATATGCCGGAACGCGCGCGCGCGACCGAACTTTCCGGCACAGCCAGCTTGATTTCGCCGCCGACCGGAACGAGCTGCTGTCTGGCCAGCGCATTCGCCATGGCGTAGTATCCCCTGGTCACCAAACGCGGGGGGAAGATCAAGCGCTCGCCAACGCGGGTCGGCGCAGTCACCAGGGTCTCCGCCACGACGAATGACACGGCGCCACCGATTCGCTCATCCGTGATCAGGGCGACGCCCAAGCTGCCGGGTCTCTGCGGCGCCCGGTCCCAAGCCGAGCCCACGACCTGACCATTGTAGACAACGTCAACGTGCCCGCCGCTGACCAGTGCGCCCAGCCGGAAATCCCCCTCGCCCGGGCGGATCGCCGGATGGGCAGTCCAATTCCGCAAGGGGGTTATTTCCGCGCCGTCCACGCGATCCACGCGCCAAAAGCCACGTTTGCTCAGCAGCAGTCGATGGAACTGTGTCGGCGACAGATAGCGAAAAAGCAGACCGACCTGCCATACAGCCGGCGAACTCACCTGCCCGAAAGCGATCTCGAAGTACAACTCATCTTCGATCGGAAGATGCAAGCCGACCAAGCCGGCTGACTGCGCCAGCCCCCGCATCTCCAGGGCAAAGGCGCTGGAATCGGAAACGCTAAGCACCGTGTCGCTGTAAACGACTTCCCAATTCGCGCTATCGACCGGCGCCTCGCGCATTATCAGGCGATCGTAACCGGGCAGCACATGCAGCCGATAGGCGCCGGCGCTGTCGCCAAAGGCGCGCACCGCGATCGTATAGGTTGAAGTGCGCGGAATGACAAAGGCTTGTATCGCCGCGTCTCGCTCGATCGGATAATCGTAATCATCATTGGAAACAACGAGCCTTCCCTCCTGATCGAAGATCTCCAACAGCGGGTCAAGCCCGCCGCTCAGCGCTTCTACGCGGAAGGAAAGCAGCGACAATTCGAGCGCTGTCAGTGAATAGCGCTGGGTTTCGCCAGCGGCCAACTCGCCGTCGACGCTGCTGCCAACCCGCAGAACGGTGTCTTGCGCGTAGATTGTAGAGACGGACCCCAACAAGCAAGCGACGCAGAAAATGATTCTGCCCGGCGCGGTCATTTGTCCTTCGGCATCCAGGAGGTATAGGTGTCGGCCAGATAATCCAGATAGGCGTAGTAATCTTCTTTCGACATCTCCGCGCCCAGCTCGCCCCGATGAAACTCCGCTACGGCGATGCGGCGGTTGTTTCCAGCATCGCGCAAGTCGCGCCCGTCTTCATTCTTGCGTTTTTTCTTGCGCTGATACTGGAGCGAAAGACGCGAAAGCGGCAGCGCCGCGAAGTCCGCCGGCGAGACGATGCTATAGGTGACGATATACTCGCCATCCTGTTCCAGCGCGTTCGCCACAACGTACCAACCCTTGGGCACGCGCGGATGTCGCTTCGCTTCAAAATGCCACATGAGCAAATTGACGTTGCGCGCCGCGTCGATGGAGCCTTGAACTTTTCCCCTGCTGACCAGCTTGATCATGTCGCCCGCGAACTGGATGCCGCGATTGCTGGGCCAGTAGGTCTTGGTTAGATAATCGGCGCCGTAAGTTAGCAGCACCGCAATGACGAGCGCGGCGCCAATCGTGATCAAGCCGCCTTGTGGGATAAAACTGCTGACAAGCAGGTAGCTGCCGAGCGCGCCGACAATGAAGGTGACACAACCGACCATGCGAACGCCCGAATGCTCCCTGTCCACCTCAAACTCGATATTGGGGACCTCGTCCGGCGCGTTTAGCATGGGCAATCTGCTTCTCTATAAGTGCGTATCCACAAGGCGGAAACGGAGCATGTTATCCGAACATCATAACCCAATTCATTGATGTTGCAATAGTGCCGCGCCCAGCCCATGCGCTAAAATGCCAGCGGACCATTCGTATGAACGCGACGGCTCGGCGCAGGCATGCAGTGCGGATGTCCCGTGCAAGTTGATGGCAGGCGCTTCTTTTATGCTAGCGGCATTATGCTTCGGCTCGTTTTTTGGTTTGACCTTCATCGTCTGGGGCATTATTTTGATTGTCGACCGCGACCGAACCTGGCAGCGAAAACTGCGGCGCAGTCATGACGGTTCGGCGCCGCCGCGGACGCGCGCCTGGGATCGGCGTCAAATCATTTACGGAACGCTGCTTGCTGTGTTCGGCGCAGTCCTGCTGTTGCTCTTCAGCGTCTTCAATTATTTGGCGCAAGCAGTTTCGCCGCCGGCGCCCTTTTGAAGTTCGGACGATCGATCAGCTGTCGAACCGCTTCCACCAAATGCCGGTGCATTCCGGCACGATCACTGTATTTCCGTCAAGACATTCGTCCGCCATGTCATCGCCGAAGAAAAAGCGCATTAGTTCGTCGGCTTCTTCCGGCGAAGCGAATTGAAAATCAGTGCGGATCCAACGGTAGGAAAAGCCACATTCGCGTTCCCAGTAATCATACAATGCCGCCAGCTTTGGCGAAGGCGCCAGAGGGCGTCGCCTGCCAGTACCCATCGTTTCGATGAGAATGGCGACGCCGCCCGGCTTCAGGATGCGCTCCATTTCGCCGAGCATCATGTCGGTTCGCCTAAGCCAATTCTCAGGATGCCAGCCGACGACGTGGGCGAAGCTCCAGCCTTCAATGACCAGATCAGCGCAACGCGAGGCAACCGGCATTCGACCGTTGTCGCCCAGCGCCAAGCGCCAATTGGTCATGCCGCTTGCCCGCATAGCGCTGTGGGCTTGTTTCAGCATTGACGCTTCAATGTCAAAGGCGCAGATCTGATCAACCATTACGGAGAGCAGCCGAGTGACGCGACCCGTTCCCGCGCCGAATTCAACAACGCGTAAGCCAGCAAGGGGACGGATGTCATGCAGCGCCGCAAAGAGCTTGCCCTGCCTGTCTTCGCGCGCCACTAGACGATCAAACTGGCAGGCTCGATATCGGTAGATGTCCTGAAAGAAGTCTCGCCGCGAAGACACTGTAAAGATTGTGGCCCTTTGACTCGCTCAAGCGCTGAATTCGACCAGCAACTCCTCAAATCGCTCCCGGTTGATTTGAGGATATTTGACCAGTTGCGCCTTGAAGACGCGCATGTATTGGGCGATCTGCTGGCGGGTATAAGCCTCGAATCGCAGCGTGACGGCCGGCTGCGTATTGCTGGCCCGCACCAGCCCCCAGCCACGCTCGAAGTTCACGCGCGCCCCGTCGACCGTCACCACTTCATAGTCGCTCTGCAAGCTTGCCGTCATTTCATCGATCATCTTGAACTTCAGATCGTCCGGCGCGGACAGCACAATCTCCGGCGTCGCCACCAGTTTGGGAATCTCCGCGAAAATCTCGGCGATGGTCAAATCGGTATTGCTGATGATTTCCAGCGTCTTCAGCGCAACGAGCGGGGCGTCATCGAATCCGTAATAGTCTTCGCCGATGAAGAGATGCCCGCTGACTTCGCCGCCCAGCAGCGACCCGATCTCGTTCATCTTTTGCTTCATCAAGCTGTGGCCCGATTTCCACATGACGGGCAGGCCGCCGTATTTGCTAATCTCATCGGGCAAAGCCTGCGACGCCTTGACATCGAAAACGATTGGCGTATTGGGGTGACGGCTGAGCAGGTCGCGCGCCAGCAAAGCCAGCAGGCGATCGGCGGCGATATGATGCCCGTGATTATCAATGAAGCCGCAGCGGTCGCTGTCGCCATCGAAAGCCAGCCCCAGATCGGCGCCCAACTCGACAACTTTGGCTTCCAAATCGCGCGTCATCTCGGGATCTTCCGGGTTGGGCAAATGGTTGGGGAATGTCCCGTCCGGCTCGCAGTACAGGCATTCCACATCCAAACCCAGCGCGGTCAGCAGCGGCGGCAGATAGGCGCCGGACAAGCCATTGCCAGCGTCCACAACGACTTTCATGCACTTGGCCATCGTCACCTTGCTTTGTATTGCCGCCATGTGCCGCTGAATCATACCGAAGTCTTCAGTAATATCCGGCTGACCTACCGCAAAGGCTTCATCATGGATGACGCCAAGCAAGTCCTGTATCTGCTCGCCAGCGAGTGCCAGCTTGCCATAAGCCATCTTGATCCCGTTGTAGCGAGTGTCGAGATGACTGCCGGTGATCATGACGCCGGCGCCGATTCCGTCATACGATGCCGAAGCGAAATAAACGGTCGGCGTGAGCGCCTCGCCGATATCGGTGACGGGCAAACCGGTGGACGCCAAGCCTTCTATGACGGCGGCTTTGAGCGGACCCGAGGTGACGCGATTGTCCGAGCCAACAAATACGCGCTGCGACTGAAAGTGCCGCGGCAAATAGGCGCCCAACGCCTTACCGACCAACAGGGCCACAGCCGGCGTCAACTGCGGCGCGTTGCCGGACGCGATTCCGCGGATATCGTACTTGCGAAAAATCGAGGCATCGAATGTTGTCATTTGTCCTTCTTGCTCCTCAAACTGGAATATTCAGCCGCGCGCCCGTCCAACCTGTTTCCAAAACGTTCTCGCGCGCCCACGCTCAAAAAACAAGGCAGGCCAAGTATCGGCTCTGCCTTACAAGTCCATGAGCGCAGCAATCATATACCTCAGGAATCAAGCACGAACTCCTCACCGTCGACGTTGGCGGAAAACTTCAACCCGCCACCACGGCGGCGGCTGGCGCTGATCCGCACCTCGGTGCCTTCCGGCGGATTGGCGCGCAGCAGAAAATCAGCCAATGGTTCACGCAGATTGCGGCGCAGGATCCGACGCAGCGGCCGAGCGCCGAATTCGGGCTCGTCATTCTGGGCGAGCAGCCAGTTTTTGGCGCCCTGCGTAAAGGTCAGGGTCAATCCCCGTTCCTTCGCCAGTTTGTTTTCCTTCTCAATCAACAAGTCAAGGATGAGCACGAAGTCTTCGTCGCTCAACGCGTTGAACAGGATCACTTCATCCAGCCGGTTGATGAACTCCGGTCGCAGGAATTCCAGCACTTCCTCCATAATCATCTCGCGCAGGTCTTCGGTGATGTGCCGCACCATCAGATGCTCGGAACCGATATTGCTGGTCAATATCACCACCGCCTCGCTGAAGCGCGCGATATTGCCGCGCCCATCGGTAAGGCGGCCCTCTTCCATCACCTGCAAAAGCACATCCATGATGCGCGGGTGCGCCTTTTCGATCTCATCCAGCAGGACTATTGTGTAGGGCTGCTGTCGTATACGCTCGGTGAGCTGCCCGCCTTCGTCGCTGCCGACATAGCCGACAGCCGAGCCTATCAAGCGGTTGATGCTGCTTTCGTCTTTGTATTCGCTCATATCGAGCGGGAAGAGATTCTCTTCGCTGCCGAACATAAAATCGGCGAGGACGCGCGCCAGCTCCGTTTTACCGATCCCAGTCGGTCCCAAAAACAGGAAGGCGCCGATGGGACGCCGCGGATCCTTGAGCCCGACGCGAGCGGTCTTGATGGCGCGGCTAACGGATTGCACCGCCTCCTCCTGCCCGATCAAGCGCAGCCGCAGATGATCTTCCATATTGGCATAGCGCAGCCGCTCATCGGCGCCCAGCTTGGTCACCGGGATGCCGGTCATTTGGCTTGTCACCAGCGCGACATCTTCGACATCGAGCGAGGCGTCATTGTTTTCCGGCTTGAATGCCAGGTCATCCTGTTTGCCCATGTTGACCATCGCGGCACTGCGGTGCAGTAGCTGTTCCGCGCTCAAGGGCAGCGGGCTGATGGTAAGAAAACGCTGAGCCATGCGCGCCGCCATTTTCAGCGCATCGTGATCCACAGCGATTTCATAATCCGATTCCAAATGGGGCGCGATCGTTTCCAAAATGCAAACGGTCTCTTCAAGTGACGGTTCATCCACGCGGATGACCTGGCTGTTTTCCATGATGGCGCTGACGCCTTGAATCCGCTCCTCAAACTCATGCACGCTGGTGGTGCAGATGATGACCGGGTCATCGCTCAGAAAAGCCTTTTGCACCAGCGAAGTCGCTTTGTTGAAGTCGGCTTTGATAGGACCGCCGAAGAAACGATGAATCAGCGGCAGGAATAGAATGCCGCGCCGCGCCGCGCTCATGCCCGCGCGAAATGCCTCCTGGTCGCCATCCAGCAGCGCCGTCTCGCTGATCTGCACCAAATTCGATAGTCCCGCCGGCCCCTTTTCCTCTGCCATCAACAGAGCCAGGCTGTACGCCAGGGTGCGTTTGCCGACGCCATCAGGACCGACCAGCACGATATGGCGATTGACCGATTGCGTCAACACGTTGATCACGTTGCGCAGCAGATCTTCACGAAAATGGACCGCGCGCAGCAGACCGCGTTTCGCCCGCTTGACGAAGTCCACCGTCGTGCTGTCTTCGCGCGCCGGGATGATCTTGCTGGCGTCGCTGTAGGCGTCCTGTATCGCCTTTGGCGTGATGCTGAATTGGCGCAGGATGCCGCCGGTACTCACCGATGATTCCGCCAAGACAGCCAAGGCGTGATCGGTGTCGATTTTCTGTTCATTCATCGAGTTGGCGATGGTAAGCCCGTCATCCAACAAGACGATGCATTGTCGGCTGAGCGAAACCTTGCGGTTGCCAATGGCGACAAAGTCAAGACTGCCATCCGGATCCCGCCGCGATTGCGCCGCCGCCTTGACTTGCCGCTCCAGCCGCTCGAGATCGACGCCGCGCGATGTCTCAAACATCTTTAGCATGCGCCAAGCCGCTGTATTCTCTCGCCGAAGCAGCGCCAGCAATACCATCTCCGGCATGATCGACGACTTGCGGAAGTCCTTCAACATCGGCGCCGCGTCGTTGAGTACCGTGTCCATGTCCTTCGAAATCAGGTCAGGATTTAGCGTAGACATCGACCAGAGAAATCCTCTGCCTTTCTCGTCACTCAAGCTCGCCCAGGGCGCAGTGTCATTATAGCTTAGGACGCCGCGCCACGACTAGATTATCTCATGTCACTCGTATGAATATCGTCAGAAATTGACCAGCGCCCGCGGCCGATCTCCCGCATGCTTTCGCATTTTGACGGTCGATGCCAACATCAACGTGCCAAGACGGCCTGCGCCTGATTGATATTAGAACTCGTTTTTCTGTACGAACATAAAGTGCAAAAAGTTGTACAGATCTTCGCCAGCGAGCAACCGAGGCCGAGCGCGGTCATCGATGATGCCGGGGAAAAGCTCTACGGTTAGCAAGTCGCCTTCATAGATATACAGCGTGTCGAGGAAAAAGCGCCGATTTCCCCAAGGCAGCTGATCGAAAAATAAATTGCCCAAACCGTAATGGATGAAGGCGGTCTCGCCGCGCCGCGTCTGATAAAACTCGAAGGTCATCGGTTTGTGTTCCGCCGTGCCGATCACGATATCAGCGCCCCATTCGGCATAGGTCTGATAATCGAGACGCTGCTGATGCATCGGCTGGTAAGTTTCGAATTCGCGATAGTGAACGCTCAAGAGCGCCAGATCAACCTCAGCCGCCAACAGTGGCAAGGTTTCGCGCAGCCAGCCGCCGCGACAGTAGGCGTTCCCAGGCCGCCGTCCACCGAGCGCATCAGGGTCGTCATTGGCGAAGGCGTAGTATGGACCGATATTGTTGCAGGCCAGCCAGCCGATTCGCGATCCATTGCGCTCCAGGATCAGAGGCTGCCGCGCCTGCTCAAGATTCCTCCCGCCGCCGACCAGGGCGAATCCGCGTTCCGCGAAGTAATCCAAGGTATCTTCGAAGGTCTGGTATCCAAAGTCGTTGATGTGATTGCCGGTGAGATCGACGACGTCCACATCCAGGATGTCGAAAAGCCGCGCGTGGTCGCGCAGCATACACATGCTGTTGACCCCGCCCAGCTCAACGCCGGTATGCCGCGGGCAAGTCGGCGCGATCGATGCTTCGTGCGTGATATGAAAATAATCCGACCGGCGCGCGTATTCGCGAATGCCGCTGGCCGCCTGTTCAACACCGATGGCTTCTACCGCCGGCAGCGTGTGACGCGCAATGGCTGTCGTGCCCGAAAGCGTGATCCTTGTCAAGCGATCGCTGTTGAAATTGGGCGCCTCGCTTTGGAAGACCAGCGGATAACGCGCCAACTGATCGACGACGGGGACATCATCCAGCCACAATGGGCGAAGCCGCAAGTGAAGCTGGTCAAAGGGCAATAGCGTGTAACTGCGCTTATCGCGCCAGAGCGCGGCAAACAGTTTGCTGTCGGGGACGATCTGAGTACGGGGATGCGGATCGATGCCGCGCCGCCGCAATCCATCCGTGTTGGATTCGCTGAGGATAAGGCGCTCGTTGAGCTGGCCCCCGAGCAGATTCGCCAGATCAGCCGAGTCAATCGACGTGCGCAAGGCGCCGAAGCCGGCCGCCGGCAGCCACAATTCCAAGCCGTCGTCCCCCGCTTGCTCCACCGTCGCTTCAGGCGCTGCGGAGCCGTCAAGCGCCCTTGAATAAAAGTTGAGATAATCCTCGATGTATCGCCGCCAGGTCGCCTCGCTGTGGTCACCGCCGGGCTGCACGACATATTGATGCGAGACCCCGCCCTGGCGCAAGATCACGTGCATTCGGTCGATTCCGTCCGCGGCATGATCGTTTGTGCCTCGGTCCAACCAAAGCTGCAAATGTGTATCAGGCCTCAGGCTCCGCGCCAGCTCGAGCGGGTTATCGACCGGCTCGGCATGCTCGCGGTCGAAATAAGGACTGTGACCGCCGATGGCGACGAACTCGTCAGCGAAGCGCAAGCCGAGATGGAATGCCCAGAAGCCGCCGCGCGAGATGCCGCCAATCGCGCGCCTGCCGTTTGTGCGATAGCGCCCTTCCACCTGACTCAGCAGGTCGAGCAAGATCCTGTCATAGCTGATGCCGTTGAAGCGATTCTTGTTCGCGAGCGCTCCACCATAGGGCATCAGGACGATCATGGGCGCCGCGCTATCTTGCTGGATGGCTATCTCCAGCGCATTCAAGAAGCCCAAGCGCGTCCATTGACTGTCGTCGGCGTCCGAGCCGTGCAAGAGCAGCAGCAGGGGATAAGTCTCATCCGTCGCGTTGTAACAGGGCGGCAGATAAATGGTGAATTTGCGCTCATGGCTGGAGACTGCGCTGAAATAAGTCTCGCGCGAGAGCGTTCCGGCTTCCGCGCAGTCCGCGTTTTGCGCTCTGTTTCCGGGCGAGAGCGCAAAACATGCAATCGCAACGATGACAGATGCAAAGATAAACCGATGCAAAATGACTCCGGCAAATGAAATGACGAATGAATAATGGCGGTTAGGATATCAAATGGCGCTGGGATTGGCAGAGGCGGTTCAGCCCGCTTCCGCGATTTCGCCGAGTCGATAGCCGATGCCGCGCACATTGACGATGAGGTCAATGTCCCCGAGGCGCTTCAGCTTGCGCCGCAAGTTGCTGACGTGCGGACGAATGACTTCGCGCGCTTCCGCTTCTTCCGCATGATATCCGCGCACTTCGCGCACCAATTCCTGGCAGGATACAACGCGGCTGCGGTGTGCCGCTAGATAAAGCAGCAGATCAAATTCCGTCGGTGTCAAGCCAACCGACCCGGCATCGGACTCTATCTGATACTTGCCGGGCAAGACTGAGAGCGAGCCAAGACTGATGGCGTTTCCGCGCGGGGGCAGCCGTTCACGAATCTTTGCCGAGCCCGGTTCCATATCGCGGTCTGCGGGGGCAGTATCAGAGATTTCCCGCGCCAATTCGGAGACCGTTCGTTCAATGGCATCCAGCAGTCGGCGGCGGCGCGTCAGGCTGCGCGCAGTTGCGATGCCGCGTTCGACGCTCTCGCGTATGTCTTCGCTGGAGCAGGGCTTGATAAGGAAATCGTGGGCGCCGTGCCGCAGCGCCTGAACCGCCGTTTCGACATTCGCCTGTTCAGTCATCAACACGACCATGGCATCCGGCGCCAGTTGCTTGATGCCTTGCAGCACGTCGATGCCGTCCATGCCCGGCAGGTCGATTTCACAAAGGACGAGGTCGAAGTCAGACTGGTCGTAACGTTCAAGCGCCGCTTCGCCGCTGTTCACTTCCGAAACCAGATAGCCAACGCGCTGCAACGCTTTGCTCACGGTATAGCGGTTGACACCGTTGTCGTCGACGAGCAGTAGTCGCATGAGCTGTCTCTCAGCCATTGTGGCCGCCGGGCCCAGTACGGAAGGTTACTTCAGATTATATAGGATGTCGGTATAGCGTGAAAACGTATTAACCGCTATTTCCAGCCCCGCAATCGGCGCTCAAGCCAGCGTAAGCGTCACGACATCAGAATCGCGCAGACCGTCAGAAGCGGTCTCCGCCAGATGCCAGGTTTCACCCCAGCAGATTGCAATGACGGCGCCATCAGCGCAGATTAAAGGAATTCGGTCGCGGATCTCGCGCGGGATCTTGCGGTCAATCATCCAAGCCTTGATTTTGCGTGATCGGCCGCACATCCCTTTTGGCTTGAAGCGGTCGCCCGGGCGCCGCGCGCGCAGCCGAAGAGCAGCACAGGCCGGCAGCCGCAACCTGACGCCGTCGCCGCCCGCATTCCCGCCAGGAGACAGACCAATCGTCAATCCCTGAAGCTCAATCGCGTTACCCAGCCTTAGCGGCTCGTCAGTCTCAATCGGGATTAAGCAGTATTGATCCTGCTCGTCGTCTGCGTCTTTCCGTTCGATAAAGAGCGCGTCATACCTCATGCGCATCTGAAGAGCGCCGGTAATATCGCGGCGAGAGCCGGTCGCGGCCTCGCGCGACCAAGCGATTAAGTCAAGGGTGAGCGCGTGCGATAGAGCATTGCAACCGCCGGAAAGTTGGCGATAGGCCGTCTGGAGGAACCGCCGCTGCAGCGCCGGATGCAAGGCGGCAAAGTCGGCGATCTGCATTTGCCAGCGATCAGATTTTACTGTTGCCAATGGCATCACCGTCTGTTCAACTTGATCGGCAAGAAAGTCCTCGTCGACGGCGGCGGACTCGGCCAAGCGCTCAAACGCGGCCAGCGCATCAGGATTCAGGCGCTGCAATCTAATGAGCACCTCGTGGCGAAGGAAATTGCGGCGAAATCTTATATCCGCATTGCTCTCATCAACACGAAACGGCAGCTTGTGCTCATGGCAATACGTTTCCAGCTCCTGCTTCGCGATGCTCAGCAGGGGCCGGACCAGGCGAATGCCGGCATGGCGAGGCATATCAGACAAGACCCGCATGCCGCGCAATCCACGCGTGCCAGCGCCGCGGACGATGTTCATGAGAATGGTCTCGGCCTGGTCAAGCGCATGGTGACCGACGGCGACGCATCGGGCGCCCTGCTCGCGCGCGACTTGGGCAAGAAAGGCATAGCGGGCTTGCCGCGCCGCTGCCTCGATGCCGATGCCCCATTCGGCCGACAGCCCCGGGACGTCCGCATGACCGAGGGTATAGGGAAGGCGCCAGCGCGCCGCCAGACCAGCGACCAGGTCAAGGTCCCGCTGTCCGGCTTCGGCTCGAAGACCGTGATTGAGCGAAGCGACATGCAGGTCGATTCCAAGCGCGTCCTTTAAACAAATCAATAGGTGGAGCAGAGCAACCGAGTCGCTGCCACCGGAAACGGCCACAATTACCAGCTCCCCGAAGGCAATGGCGTCATGCTGCCTCAACGTATTCTCAACCGTATCCAGAATCATCGCGTATTGAGTTGCGAATTTCTTCTTCTCGCCAAATGCAACCCAATCATAACCTCGCGCGGTCATCTTGTGAACGATGCGCGAATCGGTGCTATATTTGATTGAAGCGAAGGAAAGAAATGCCAGCGTTGGCGCAACGTTGAGTGCGGTAAATATTCGTTAATGTTGAACTATGATATAATGCGCGGACTACGCGTTTCGTCGAGGATTCATTAGTGCTTAGTCCCCTAGACTTCCTCTTCGGGCTGTTTTCGCTCGACATTGGCATTGACTTGGGTACCGCGTATACCTTGGTGTATGTACGTGGCAAAGGCATCGTCATCAATGAGCCGTCCTTCGTAGCGATCGACCGCAAGACCAGAGCGCCCATTGAAGTTGGCGCGCGCGCCAAAGAAATGTGGAGCAAGAATCCGAAAGATATCTTGATCGTCCGTCCGCTGCGCGATGGCGTCATCAGCGAGTACGAAATCACCGCTCGCATGCTGGATTATCTAATCAAGAAAGCCCATGAGCAGAGTTGGGTGCCGGTGCCCCGTCCGCGCGTCGTGGTGGGTATACCGAGCGGGGTCACGGAGGTCGAAAAACGCGCCGTCATCGAGGCGACGCTGGACGCCGGCGCCCGCGAAGCCCACCTCATTGAAGAACCGGTGGCGGCCGCCATTGGCGCCAACCTGCCAGTGCTGGAGACCCGCGGCAGCATGGTGGTGGACATCGGCGGCGGCACGACGGAAGTCGCGCTGTTTTCCTTGGGTGGCATCGTCATCAGCCGCTCGATTCGGGTGGCCGGCGACGAAATGGACGAAGACATCGTGCAGCACCTGCGCAACAAACACAATTTGCTCATCGGAGAGCCGACGGCGGAAAAGGCGAAGATCGACATCGGCTCGGCTTTTCCCCTGCCGCAAGAGCGCACCTATATGGTCAAAGGCAGAAACTTGAACACCGGTTTGCCCGATTCCGTCGAGGTCAGTTCAATCGAAATCCGCGAAGCGATAGGCGGCTCCGTCAGCATCATCATCGATACCGTGAAGGACGCGCTTGACGATACGCCGCCTGAACTGGTCGCCGACCTGATGGAAAGCGGAATCACGATTGCCGGTGGCGGCGGGCAGCTGCGCGGTCTTGACGAACGCCTGCGCGAAGAAGTCAATATTCGTTCCTGGCTCGCCGATGACGCGATGACCTGCGTCGCCCGCGGCGCGGGACGTGTACTGGAAGACTACAACAATTTGCGCCGTCTGCTCACCGGACCCGAACGCGGCAGCACACGGCATTAGCGTCGAAGGCGCGAATGCGACGTTCACAGCCAGCCGCGCCCGCCGGTCTCACTTCGCTGTTCAGCCGTTTCGCAAGCGCGATCCAGTCAAAGATTCCCGCGCAATATGATGGATACATGATTCTGCGGGAGCTAAGTTCTGTCTTGCGACGGCTTGTGCTAACATAGGGTTAACTGCGCTGGCGGGAGACCCATAGATTGAGAATTATTCGCCAACCCAGCCGAATATTGGCGCTGATACTGATGCTCAGCCTATGCGGTGGCTTGGTCTTTCTCAGCCTCGCTGGCGTATTGGCGCCGGCCGAAGCAGTGGTTGCCGCTCCCCTGAACGGGCTCTCTGGCTTGTTGAATCGCATCTCGCTTTCGATCAACGCGGTCTTTGAGGAACTGAACAGCTTGGGACAGCTGCGGGAGCGGATCGCCGCGCTGGAAGAACAACTCGCCCGCCGCCAGGTTGAGTTGATCGAATTGCGCGAGGCAGCCAGCGACTACGTGCGGCTGCGGGATCTGCTCGCTTACACCGCGCCATTGGAGGATCAGGAATTCCTGCCCGCAGACGTCATCGCTATCGAGCAGACGGGGATCGCGCGCAGCATTATCATCAACCGTGGTACGCGCGATGGCATCGCTGTCGGCATGCCGGTCACCACTGAACTTGGACTGGCGGGAAGAATCATCGACGTCAGCGCCAATGCGGCGCAGGTGCAGCTGATCAATGACGAAAACAGCGCCGTCAGCTCCCGCTTGCAGACGACCCGCGCGCATGGCAGCATAATTGGACAAGCCTCAGGTGTGCTGCGGCTCACGATGGTCGACCTGGATGAGGTGATTGAGCAAGGCGATCTCGTCATCACCTCGGGGCTGGGGGGCAATTTCCCGCCCGATATCGTGGTCGGCCAGGTGACGAGCGTCCGCCAATTCGAGTTTGAACTCTTTCAAGAAGCGGAGGTTCGCAGCCTCTTTGACTTTGACACGCTGGAACTGGTGCTGGTCATCACCAGTTTTGAGCCTATCGACCTGATGGTATTCGAGGAGGCGGGCGAGAACTGATATGGGCCGATACTTGTCCATTGGCGTGTTGGGCTTGGCGGCGGCGCTTTCCGCCAGCTTTATCCCCCAGTTCATCGCCTTCATCGTCGCCTTGCTGAGCAACTTCACACCCATTCTGAACAATTCGCGCGGTCATCCGAGCCTGGTCATGCTGTTGGTGATCTGCTGGTCGCTGCGTTCCAACCTGGCGGACGGCTTCGTATGGGCGCTAGTCGGCGGCATATTGCTTGACTTGCTATCGATCTTGCCGATAGGCACATCGTCAGCCGCGCTGGTCTTGATCGTCTTCGTCGTCAATGGCGTTGCCCAGCAGCTGCTGCGTCTGCGCGTAGTCTTTTTGCTGGCGATAACGGCGATCGCAACCGTATTCATGACGGCGTACACTGTCGTCGCATTGTTTCTGCTGGGCCATTCCTACGATGTCCCTGCCTTGATCCGTTTTATGCTCTTGCCGACGCTGATTTACAATCTCATCGCCGTACTACCGTTGTACGCCTTTGTCCGCTGGGCTCAGCGCCGGCTTGAGGGCGGCTTGCAGATTGCGCCTCACAGCTTGACGCTTGGCACGGAATTGGTTAATCACGAGTGAAATCCAACCGATTGGTTCCTTTTCAAACTTGGCGCTTGACCTTCTTTCAAGCAGTCGTCTTTGCCGTATTCCTGATTTTTGGCATCCGCATGTACGAACTGCAGGTGGTACGACATGACGAATTCGAGGTTGTCGCCGACGAGAATCGCTTCAGCCAGTTGCCCATCGCAGCGCGGCGCGGCGCGATCTTTGACCGCAACGACCAACGCCTCGCCTTCAACGTGCCCGCCTACAATGTGACCATTATTCCAGCGCAATTGCCGGCTGACACCGAGGCGGAACTCGATGTCTACAATCGACTTTCCGCATTGGTCGGCGTCCCGCCAACGCGCGAAATCGCCGAACAATCGGGCCAATTCCTGCGCAGCATTCAAGACCTGGTCGAAGAAGTCGAAGGCATTGAGCCATTCCGACCGGTCATCATCGCTCGCGACGTCCCGCAATTGACCGCGATGCAAATCCTGGAAGAGCGCATCTACATGCCGGGCGTCGATGTGGCGCCGGCCGCCGTGCGAGAATACCCAACCGGCGCCTTAACCACGCATATTGTCGGTTACATGGGTCCGATCCCGGCGGAAGACGCGGATGCGCTGGAAGCCCTGGGCTACAATCCCGCCTTTGACCGCATCGGCTACGAAGGCATAGAGCGTTATCTGGAAGCGCGTTTGGCGGGCCAGCGCGGCTCCATTCTTCGCGAGGTGGATGTCGCGGGCGAAGTCATCAAGGTCGTTTCTCAGGTCGATCCGGCGCCGGGCCAAAATGTCCGGCTGACGATTGATACCGACTTGCAGGCTTTTGCCCGCCAGGCGCTCATCGATCAGTTGGAGGAACTGAACAGAACGGCTGGGCGCTCCGTATCTCAGCAGGGCGTCGTCATCGCTATGGATCCGCGCACCGGCGAGGTATTGGCGCTGGTCAGCTATCCCAGCTACGACAATTCCCGCTTCGCCCGCGCGATTGATGTCGAGTACTTTTTGGAAATCGTCGCCGATCCGCTCTTTCCGCTCTTGGACAAGACGATCAAGGGCCAGTATCCGCCGGGCTCGGTCTGGAAGGTGATCACCGCGGCCGCAGTCTTGGAAGAGAAAGTCATTGATCCCGATACGCTGCTGCTGGACGAGGGTCAACTTTTGGTGGAGAACCGTTACGCCCCGCTGGATCGAGCGGCCGCGCAGCGATTTGTTTGCTGGCTTCGCAGTGGACACGGGCGCGTCGACATGATCCGCGGCATCTCCTGGAGTTGCGATGTCTACTTCTACCAGATCGGCGGCGGGAATCCCAATCTTTCCTCTCAGACCATTCGTCCGGGCGGTCTGGGCATTGACGATCTCTTCCGCTATGGCACCGCCTTCGGCATTGGAAGCGAATTGGGCATTGAACTCCCGTTTGAGAATCCCAATCGCATGCCAGATCCAGATTGGAAGCGCCGCAATCAGGGCGAGAGCTGGTCGACGGGCGATACCTACAACGCGGCTTTCGGGCAAGGCTACGTCAACGTAACGCCTCTGCAGCTGATTTCGTCCGTCGCCGCCACCATCAACGGAGGCCTGCTCTATCAACCGACGATAATCCGTGAATTTCTCGATGAAGAACGCCAGGTTATCGAAGGATTCCAGCCAAAGGTATTGCGAACGATCAATCGCGAAATGATGATGCCCGGCGATGAGCTGACCTTGCTGCTGCTGGAGGATATGCTGATGAAGGGCGAATCGAGCCTGGCTTGCGTTTGCGAGCCAAATTCAGCCTGGTACGACCCGTTTCGCTGCGATCCGGAGGGTTATCGCAATACGGTTGACTTGAATCCTGACCCCGGCATCGAAGACTTGCAGACCTACCGCATTCACATCCCGCTGAACTACAGCTTCAATGGATCTGTTTGCCAGCAGGTGAGATTTCGCACGGTCAACACGCCCTACATTCCGCCCTTTGTCACCGCGAGCGCGCTTGATCTAGTGCGAGAAGGCATGCGAGAAGCGGTTATCGGCGAGGGCGGTACGGCGCAGCCAGCGGCGCTGCCATTTGTTGAGGTCGCGGGAAAGACGGGCACAGCCGAATACTGCGACGACAATGCCTGGGCGCTCAATCTTTGCGTCCCGGGTCAGTGGCCCGCGCACGCCTGGTACACCGGTTACGCCCCCTACGATGATCCGGAGGTCATCATCCTCGCCTTTGTATACAACGGTGGCGAGGGGTCGCAGGTTGCGCTGCCGATTGTGCGCCGAACCATGGAAGAGTACTACCGATTGAAGGTTGAGCGCGACAGATCGCCACTGAGCGCAGCAGCTGCGGCGAGCGAGGCTTAGCGTGGGGCGACTCTCAACTGAGCAGCGGCAATTGCTTCGCAAGTGGTTTCCGGCGGGTTTTTCGGCCGCAACCGCCTGGCTGATTATGCTCATCGTCGGCGAAACGCCTATCGCGCGCGCGTCCGGCTTGGCTCTGGCTATTTTTGGCGTAACGGCTGGCATGCGCCAGATGGGATTCGTCGCCTCCATCGCCGGTGGCTTGACGCTGGCGTTCTGCCCGGTCTTTTGGTCACAAACGGGCGGCGGTCAATCGCAGCCGTCGACGATCGTCCTCGCCGCCAGCGCCGCCGGATTGGCGATGATGGCTGCGTCTCGACTGTTCAAACGCAGCGACCTGGGGATTGGTTCGGGCATCGTCCTCTTCCTGTTGATATTCTGGAGCCAGATCGGCACGGCCCAAAGTCTTCGCCTTTCCGGCTTGGTAACTGCCTGGCTGCTCTACTTGCTGGTTGACATGATTCTGCTGACCAATCCACGCCCGGGCATTCAGCCGGCGCAGAATCCAAAACCCTGGCACACCGCCGGACTCTTGTTTCTCTTCGCCGTCGGCGCCATCAATGATCCTCTGGTTACCTTGCTCGCGCCGGCGCTGTTGCTAGCCCTGTTTCTATCGTATGCCAGGCTTCCCGCCCATTATTGGCTAGGCATTTTCGCCATTATCGCCTTTGGAAGCTATCTGCTCGTTCGCGCCTACATCTTGCCATCGCCTACTCCGCTCGATGTTTGGGGCTGGAGGGAAGCGGCGAGTTGGATTGAATTGGGACAGTTGGTGATCGCACAGTTCAGCATCTTTGGCATCGTGCTGGGCGTCATTGGTCTGGCGCGCCTGTCCCGCTGGTATCCGCCGCTTGGCACCGTAACCATGATCGCGTACGCCGCCTACATTTGCTTCGGCTTAACTTACCGGGGCGGCCATCGCGAAGTTCTGCTCATTCCGCTGTTCATCATCCAGGTCATGTGGATGACCTACGCCGTCAACACAATCGGCCAATGGGTGAACAAATCGCTCGGGGACGAAACGGGCCGCTGGATTCATATCGTGTCGTCGCTCTACTTTGTGCTTCCCGCGTATCTATTCCTGGAAATCTTGCGAAGTTGAGCCAGTTGATGCGAATTGGCCAGGCGCCGCATGCCCGCTGATCAATTCCCATTCCGCAGGACTTTAGTGGGTTATTCCTTATTGGAGCCACGGGCGCGGATTCAAAAAGCGAGTATATTTAAGCTAGCGCAGTTAGCGACGCAATTCGCCCAAGCGGACACGACCCAACATGCAAGAAGAACTCGTTGCCATCAAAGGCCTTAACGACGGCTTGTTGATATCGCTCAGCGCCACCGAAAGCTGGCAATCCGTAACCGATCAGCTTGCCGCGCGAATCGACGAAAAGGCGCAATTCTATGCCGGCGCCAACATCACCGTCGAGCTCGGCGAGCGACCGGTGCCCAAGTATGAGCTCAGTTCCCTGAAGGCGCTGTTAGAGCGGCGCGGATTAACCTTGTCGCTGGTGCGCAGCGGGAGCAGCACAACGCAGATTTCGGCCGCTTCGCTAGATGTGGCGACAGATAACCACCACGCTGCCCCAATAGCGCCCGAGCCGGCTCGGCAAGAGACCGCCACCGTCAATCCTGAAGAGACCGGGACGCAAGGTGTTTTGTTCCGCCGCACCCTGCGCTCCGGCCGCACGATCCACAGCGAGGGACACGTTATCGTTTTCGGCGATGTGAATCCAGGCGCGAAAGTGATTGCGGCGGGCGACATCGTCGTCTGGGGAAAACTGCGCGGCTACGTTCATGCAGGCGCGGGCGGCGATGAATCCGCCATCGTCTGCGCTTTGGAAATGAGCCCCAGCCAGCTGCGAATTGCGGAGTGCGTTTTCAGATCTCCACCCGGCAGGCGCAAGAAAATCATGCCGGAAGTCGCGCTTGTTCGTGACAATCAGATCATCGTGGAATCTCGAGAGTAGACCGAGAAAGGACGCCAAATGGGAGGGAAAGTCGTAACGATATCGTCTGGGAAAGGCGGCGTGGGCAAGACGACCGCCACCGCCAACCTTGGGATATCCCTGGCGAGCCTGGGCAAAAAAGTTGTCGTCATCGACGCCGATATCGGTTTGCGCAATCTCGATGTCATCATGGGTTTGGAAAACCGCATCGTCTACGACCTCGTCGATATTGTCGAAGGTAGGAGCAAACTGCGCCAGGCGATGATCAAGCACAAGAAATTCGATGATCTCTTCCTCATCCCGGCCGCGCAAACGCGTGACAAGATGGCCGTCAGCCCGGAAGATATGGTGAAGCTGACCGACGAGCTTCGCGAAGACTTTGACTACGTCTTGATTGATTCGCCGGCGGGCATTGAGCGCGGCTTTCGCAACGCGCTGGAGCCAGCCGACGAGGTCCTGATCGTGACCAATCCGGAAGTCTCCGCCGTGCGCGATGCCGACCGCATTATCGGCTTGATCGAAGCGGCCGATAAAGGGCCGGGCAAGCTGATCATCAACCGCCTGAAATCCGATATGGTCAAGAAGGGCGAAATGCTCTCCTCGGAAGACGTTTTCGACATCCTCGGCTTGGCGATTATTGGCATCATCCCCGAAGACGAACTGGTCTTATCGGCATCCAACAGCGGGGTCCCGGTCACGCTCAACATGCAATCCAAAGCCGGCATGGCTTTCAACAATGTCGCCAGGCGCGTCATCGGTGAAGACGTGCCCTTTATGAATCTGGATGAAAACCCCGGCATTTTCCAGAGACTCGTCGGGCTCCTCAACGGTCGGTAGGCGCTGCAGCCTGAAGGCATCAAGACCATCGTGTACCAGCAAAGGAATCTCTCATGAGCAACCTACTGAGCCGTCTGCTTGGGCGAACGAGAAAAGGCAGTGGCGCCACCGCGAAGGACAGGCTGCGCTTCGTCCTGCAGCACGACCGAATCAATCTGCCGCCCGAACGCATGGAAGAGATGAAACGAGAGATCCTGGCCGTGATCGTCAAGTATCTCGTCGTCGACCAAGACCGGGTGGAGATTGACCTGGAACAGCGAGACCGAACGCATAGCAAGTTGACGGCTGAAATCCCGGTTGCCATTCATACGCCGACCGCAGCGAAGAAGGCGGTCGAGAATACGGTGGCGGCGGCCGATAGCGCGGGCGCAAACGGCGCGAACAACGGCGCCGATGCCGATTCAGCGGAAGCTGAGGCGGACTCAAAACCGGACGAGGCGGAACCAGCCAAAGACGAAAAAACGGACGCGCGCGGCGATGACCAAGAAGAAGCGGACCAGAAATCATAACTGACTTATAATTGTAGCGGGCCGGCAACCGGACCTCTGCCCTACACACCCGTGGCCATTCTGCCGCTCGGCGCGCCTTTACTCGATAATTGGCAGACCTCCAAGCCTGACATCTGACCTTGTCTTGGCGATTCCCTAGTCAATATAATGTGCATGTGATCGGATGTGAGAAGCAATCCGCATGATTGAGAGCGTCAGCGTCTGGCGTCGATTTGACTATATCTTGTTCGCCTCCACCTTGGTACTGGTTGTATTCGGCATTTTGATGATCGCTAGCGCGACGCAGGACGCCATCGACGATGACATCATTCGGCGCGTCCCCGATCAGATCAGCTTCGCGATCATCGGCATCATCGTCGCGATCATCATGGCGTCTATTGATTATCGCCTGTTGGGCAGCCTGAGCCCCTGGCTTTATGCCGGCATCGTGGCGATCCTGGCTATTGTGGTGGCCTTTGGCGTCGAAGGCGCGGGCGGCGCCCGGCGCTGGCTGAATATCGGCATCCGCATCCAGCCTTCCGAAATTGGCAAGATCATCCTGATTATCACGCTGTCTCAGTACATCGCCGAGCGCTATCTCGACCTCGGCAAGCTCTCCATCGTTTTTAGGACCTTGGTTCATGTGGCGATACCGGCCGCGCTGATATTCATCCAGCCGGACTTGGGCACCACCATCGTATTTCTCTTTATCTGGGCAGTGATCGTCTGGTCAGCTGGCTTGAGGCTGCGGCATATTGCCCTTTTCCTCTTCACGCTGATAGTTGCTCTGCCCATCATATTCCCGCTGCTGCCGGGATACCAGCAACTGCGGGTGCAGACCTTCATCAATCCGCAGTTGGATCCTGACGGCGCCTACAATATCAATCAGGCGCGCATCAGCATCGGCTCGGGTGGCATCCTGGGCAAAGGCTATGCGGTCGGTCCCCAGAATACGGGTCGCTTCCTGCGCGTGCGCCATACCGACTTCATCTTCAGTGTCATCGCTCACGAATTTGGCATGGTCGGTGGAATCGCCGTCCTGGGGATGTTCGCGCTGGTGTTGTCGCGCATTCTGAAGGGCGCGCGCGAAGCCAGCGATCCCCTCGGCAGTATGATCTGTTATGGCGTGGCCGCCATGATATTCTTTCAGACGACTGTCTCTATCGGCATGAATCTCAATCTGATGCCCGTCACCGGTTTGACCCTGCCCTTCGTGAGCTCCGGCGGCACGTCTCTGCTATTTACCATGGTGGGCATTGGCCTCGTCGAGAGTGTGATCGTTCGGCGGCGCCGCATCATCATTTGACCCTGTTGGATGCAGCCGAGGCGAGCTCATCAGCCTAGCCAATCGTTGGAGTATGCGAATTGACCCTGCCTTCCGCCCGACCGGTGCGCACGCGTTACGCCCCTAGCCCAACGGGACCCCAGCATATCGGCGGCATCCGCTCCGCGCTGTTCGCCTGGCTTTACGCCCGTCGGCATGGCGGGCAATTCATCCTGCGCATTGAAGATACCGATCGCAAGCGAACCGTTCCCGGTTCCGTCAAAATGATCCTCGAGGCATTTGACTGGCTGGGCATGGACATCGACGAAGGTCCCCGCGAGGGCGGCGCGTTGGGACCCTATGTGCAGTCGGAGCGCCTTGAACTGTATCAGACCTGGGCGAAGTGGCTGGTCGAAAATGGCTGCGCCTACAAATGCTTCGCCACGGCGGAGGAGCTGGCTGCTATGCGCAAGGCGGGCGGCGGCTATGATCGACGATATCGCGATATTTCCGCCGCCAAATCGGCCGACCTGGAAGCGCGGGGCCTGCCCTTTGTCATTCGCTTCAAGATGCCCTTGACCGGGCTGACCGTTGGCAAAGACCTGATCCGCGGCGAAGTCGAGTTCGCCAATGAGCAATTGCAGGATGCCGTCCTGCTGAAATCGGACGGCTACCCGACTTATCACCTCGCGCATATCATTGACGACCATCACATGCGGATTTCACATGTCACGCGCGCCATCGAATGGCTGCCCTCCTTCCCGCTGCATATCCAAATTTGGAATGCGCTCGGCTGGGAGATGCCGCAATTCGCCCATTTGCCGGTGCTGCTGAATCCAAACGGCAAGGGCAAACTAAGCAAACGCAAGGAACAGTTCGCCGGCGCAGATGGCAAAAGCGTCCCCGTTCTCGCGCGCGAATTCATTGAGGCCGGTTATCTGCCGGCCGCGGTGATGAATTTCTTAAGCAATATCGGCTGGAACTACGGCGACAACGAGGAAATCTTTTCCGCCGCCCAAGCCATCGAGCGATTTGATCTCAAGGACGTCAACCCAGCCAACAGCGCCTACCCGATCGCCAAACTGGATTGGCTGAACAGCCAGTACATCCAGCGCGCCGATGTGGCGGAACTCTGCCCGCTGCTGAAGCCCATACTGGAGAAGGCGGGCTTTGAGGTTGATGAAGCGCGCTTGCAACGCGTCGTCCCGTTGCTGCGGGTGCGCCTGAAGTCATTGAAGGATGTGGCGCCGATGGCGGGGTTCTTCTTCGCCGACTGGTCCGCCTTCAAAGCGCCGCCGGCTGAGATCCTGATCCAACGAAAGATGGACCAAAAGGGCACGGCGGACATCTTGCGCGGCTCGATTCCACTATTGCGGCGCCTCGATACATTCGATGCCGACACTCAGCATGCGGCGATGCGCGAATTCGCCAAAGCGACCGGCTACAAAAACGGCCAGGTTTTCGGCTCGCTTAGAGCTGCCGTTACTGGACAGAAGGTCTCCCCTCCCACCTTCGAAACGATGGAGGTGCTGGGCCAGGAAGAATCCATCCGCCGGATCGAACTCGCATTGCAGTCCCTTAGCGATGAGACGGCAGGATGATGCCTGCCCAGGGGCTTAGATCCGACCTTGCTCGGCGGGGCGCGCGACACTTGAAATCCGCCTCGGCGCATGATACGATCTTTGCCTAGGATTGGGAGATAGTTTAATCGGCAAAACAGCGGACTCTGGATCCGCCATTCCTGGTTCGAGTCCAGGTCTCCCAGAAGACAGAAGAGCCAGCTCGCCCAGCTGGCTCTCATTCATGCGGAAGCTAGCGCGGATTTCATTTCTCCCCCCTTACGACACTGACAGCACCACCAACTCGACCCACTTGCGAAACTCTTCGTGCTGCGCATTGTAGAGCAAGCGCGTTCGCAAGGGCAGCGCCAGCCACATGTACGAGAGTTTTCGCCTTTCTTCCCGTGTCGTACGATCGACAATTTCACGATACCAGTAGGGAAAGCGCAAGAAAATATGCGGGTGGTTCAGGATACTGTCTTTGATGCGCCAATAGAGCATCACGAAAAGCACAAAACAGAACACGCCGATCAGTATGAGGAAGGAGGACGGCGCCAAAGCGATGAACAAAAGATAAGCCAGGACGCCGCCCCAAGCGAACGATTCAAACAGCGGGCTAAATCCCACTTCATCGCCATAGCGCTGAAAGGCTGTAAGAATAGGCTCCTTGTAGTATCCCAGAGTCACCAGACAAGCGCGCAAAAACAGTAACGTGACAGCCAACATAAACACCGGCAAAACTGTAGACATCGCCCTATCCCGTTGACCTGCTGTGTCTAAGCAATGTGAGCATTGATGGTGGCTTCTCCAGCGGGCTAGCCCGCCTCATGATTCGCTGCCATGCGGAATCCATGTCTTAGGTCGCCCGGGACGCGCGCGGAAAGGGCGGATTCCGGATATGGCGTGCATGGCAATGGGATGGACCAACACTGGCTCATGCCAATCGGGACATGGACTGTTAGGCCGTGCTCGGTTTCGTATCGGTTGTATTCTGGCAGGAAGGGAGCGTGAAATCCGTCCTTAGGTCCCGCCGGCGCCAGGATTTCTTCGTGCCTTATAATCAGAAAGACGACGTAAGCCAGGCTGATCAGAATGAAAGCGAAGACAGCCAGCAACCGTCGACGCCAGGCAATCCAGCGCCAGGCCAACATCGCCATCGTGATCGACAAGGCGGCAAAGCTCCAGAATACATAACGCACATACTTGTCCTCCGGCGCCGTGACAAACCAGAATGCCAGCATGACCATCAGCGGGAGCAGCGCCCACCAACTTAAGGGCGCCGCTTGGCGCGCAGGCCGATTCTTCCCTGTCCCATAAAAGTACAGCGCGAGCGCAATGACAGAAACGATCGTCGGCATTGAGATTGGGAAAATATTGCGCGCTAAATCTCGCAGCCAGGGACCCAGCCAATCCCAGGAAGACAGCACGGCATCGGGATCGCCGCCTCTGAGACGCGTGTTGGTGGCGAGCGTTCGCTGCCGGGCTTCGACTTGATCCGCCGGTATCGTCCAATCGGCATTGAACCGGCCTATCGATTGGGGGTAGGCGATATAGCCGCTTGTAACAAAGCCTCGCGCCATCCAGGGGAGCAGCAGCATTAAGCCGACCACAAATACCAGCGCAACAGTGCGTTGAATACGCCGGGCGCCGGAGCGCGTTCCACCGCGCCGCAGCCAAACGGCGAAGGCCAGCATAGCAGCTGCGAATCCGTACACAATGAAACTCTGCTTGACTGTAAAGCCGGTCAAGATGATGATCGCCAGTCGATAAACGAGATAATCTCGCGAGCCGTTGTTCGGTCGCCAATACTGCAGAAAATCCAGCAGATAGATCAAGGTTATGAAACCGATCAGATCAACCACGGTATCGGTCAGGAAATGGGTGATTCCGCCCCAACGCACCGTCTGAAACAAGATGAACGGGATCGTCGCCGACGCGAACACGCTCGACCAACGCGCCTCTTCTTCCACCCGCGATCGCAAAACCTGGGCCGCCGCGCCAAGGGCATAAGCCAGATAAACCGTCAACAAGAGGCCTGTTGCAATGTAAACAGATCGACCGGACCAAATTGACGTATCCAACAGGGCGTCATACAAATAGACCGAGTGATTAAACGCCAACGATGAAAACAAGTTTCCCAAGCCAGGTATGATGGGGAAGGAATCAATCCACGATACTGCCTGAAGATCGCGAAAACCGGTGTCGTATGCAATCGGCATGCCGAGCGCTCGATTCGACATCCACAGCGCTAGGATGGCAAATGGAATAAGAATCATCCTGTTGCGCGATAGTCGACATGCCAGGTCCACAACGCTTTGGCGCCGCCCGACGAGCGTGAGCGCCGCGACAACTGCAAACAGCAGCGCGAGCGCGTCATTCACCGGAAAGGCAAAATGCCAGAATTGCATGATGCCCAGGGAAAGCGCCCAACCCAGCCAAAAGCTGTCCATCCAAACCCAGCCGGAAGCCAATGGCTTGCCCAACGCCCGCAAGACAGCAAAGCCTAAGCCACTGAAAAGCAGAAACAGCAGCAGCCAAGTCAGCAGAACGCTGCCCATTGGTGGGATGAGATCCAACATTTGCACGCACCCTGCATATCTGACAGAATAAGCCAGCATCGACGCGCAGAAACTTCATTATAATGACAGAAGTGTCATCATGCGATTATCATATTGACGCGCAGCAGCCTCTGCTGCCGCCATATTTCTAGGCAGATTGGTCATGCCCACAGACTCTTTCATAATGTCCGGCGAAGGACCAAGGCTCGCATTTGTCGACCCGGCCGATGCCGATCTCTTCGCCGAGACCATGGTCGCCTTCGCCAATACCGAAGGCGGGACAATAATCATCGGACCGCAAGCGGCCCGCGATTTCCAGGCGACAGCGTCTGAAAATCATGACATTGGCCGCCTGTTGCGGCTCGCCGATGACCTCTATAATCCGCCGGTCGTCCGTGAAGATTGGGAAGAGATCGTGCTCGATTCGCCCAATCAGTTCTTGGCTGGACCTTCCGCGCTCGGCAATGGCGGCGTCTCGGGCTTGGCCATCCGCGATGGGGCGCCGGCTTATGCCATCCGCGTTCCGCGCAGCACCGAGCTGCACGCCCTCGCCGATGGTCGCGTTCTGATACGCAGCGGCAAGGTCAATCGCCCGTTGGGCGGGCAAGAGATTCAGCGCCTGGCCAGCGCGAAGAACACCGGCGATTTCGAAAGCGAGGCGGTACCCGGCGCGACCATTGATGACTTCAGCCGCGCGATGATTGACGAATACCTGGAGAAGCGCGCGGAACGCACCAAGCGCCCCTACAGCGGCGAGGTAAAGCGCATGCTGGCCGAGGTCGGCGCGATCACGGCGGATGGCAAACCAACAGTCAGCGGTCTCCTGCTCTTCAGCGAGTATCCGCAACATTGGCTGCCACAAAGCGGCGTCGTATTCGCCAAGTTCGTCGGCAGGACCCCGCGCGGCGAAAGCGGGCTGGCTGGTTACTCACGCCGCGAAGAACTGATCGGTCCGGTTCCGCGCCTGATCGAAGCTACCTGGAATCTGGTTTGGAGCGAAATGGCGATCAGCGCCGTGGTCAAGGGGCTTGAGCGCGAAGAAACCTTTGAATATCCGCAATTTGCCGTGCGCGAGGCGCTGGTCAACGCGATCTGCCATCGCGATTATCGACTGCGCGGGCGCCGCATCGAAGTGCGCATGTTTTCCGACCGCCTGGAGGTGATCTCGCCCGGCGGTTTGCCCGGCTTCATTACAGTCGAGAACATCAAAGACGAACACTTTTCTCGCAATCCGCGCTTGGTCGGCGGGTTATTCCATTGGGGCTACATTGAAGAGCTCGGCCTGGGCATAGATCGCATGATGGAAGTGATGGAACAAGCCGGTCATTCACCGCCCAAATTCGACGCCCGCCCCTATAGCTTCGCCGTCGCATTGCACAACGAACGCGCGCAGCCGGAATTGCCCGAATGGTCGCGAGATACGAATCACCGGCAGGCGCGCGCCCTGCAATACATCCGCGAATCCGGCTCGATAACCAATCGCGAATATCGCGGCTTGATTCAGTCGGTCTCAGCCGAGACCTTGCGGCTGGATCTTGTCGACCTGGTGGAAAAAGGGATCCTCAACCGTATCGGCGCCAAGAAGGGCACTTATTACGTGCTCAGAGAATAAAACCGCTGGAATAGAAATGAGCGCCAGACACGGCGCCCATTCGCTTTATTGCCCTCATATCGCGGCCTAGCGACGGCGTTCCTTTAGCCGGGCGGATTTCCCCCGACGATCGCGCAGATAATAGAGTTGGGCGCGCCGCACTTTCGCCCGCCGCAGAATTTCAACCTTTTCCACCCGCGGACTGCGCAGGAGAAAGGTCCGCTCAACGCCGACACCGTGGCTGGCGATCCGGCGCACGGTAAAATTCGCTTCGTTCCCGCCCTTGCGCGCCCGAATCACAACTCCCTGGAACACCTGCACGCGTTCGCGCGCGCCTTCCACGATCCGCACATGAACCTTGACCGTGTCGCCGGATTCGATTTCCGGATGCTTGTGATTCTCGGCGACCAGCGCCCGCACCAACTCCTGGCTCATGGCTGCATTCCTTCCAAAAAATACGCCCGAAGGCGCACGATGTCTTCCTGAATGGCGGGCATTCTAGCATAGAACCATGGCGGCTTACAAGGGTGTTCGCGAGACTTTCGCGCCAGGCAGGCGCGCCCGGACTGTGAACCGTGAAGGGGCTTTCGGCCTTTAAGGGGTTTGCAGCACTTGACCTGCGTCCAGCGAGTCCACGTCAGCGATATTATTAAGCTCGGCCAAGACGTCAACGGTGGTGCCAAGTGCGATGGCGATCCCAAAGAGCGTCTCATTCTGCTGCACCGTGTAAGAGCCACCGGGGGTCGACAGCGGGACCGACTGAATGCTGAATTCGGTTTCCGCATCCACTTGAGCGTTATCCAGCAGCGTGGTCTGCGCCTGCTCGACCAAGGTGTCGCGCGTATCGGCTTCGGCCAATTCAAGCTCGGCCGTCGCCGGTATCAACGCCGGCGCTTGCGTTGGCGGGGGAATGGAGGTCGGGGGCGGTATGAAGCCGGTCGTTCCGCATTTTGGAATCGTAATATGTTGACCGACGGCAATCCGATCGGGATTATAGATGCCGCTCGCTCTCGCAATATCATCAACGGTCACGCCATAAGCCAGCGACAGTTGATACAATGTATCACCAGCGCGAATCTCATGCACACAATCTTCGCCGGGCGGAATCGTGGCTCGCGCAAGCGGAATCGCCGTCGCCTGCAGCGCTGCGCCCACGTTAACCTGAGCCCCTGATGACGTTCCGGCGGCGGCCGGCTGTGTTTGCGAGGCAATCAGCGCGGTAGCCGTGAGCGCGAATGGGTCGGCTTCCTGTTCCGTCGGCGCCGGTTCTTCGGTGGCTGTTGGCGGCGCGGGACTCGGCTGCGCTTCTTCGGCCGGCGTCGGCGAGGCCACCTGCCGCGCTACCGGCTGCTGCTGAATCGCTTCAGATGTATCGCGAAAACATGCAGTCAGCAACAGCGACGTCAAAGCAAGCAGGGCAATAAGCAGATCGCGTCGATGGCGCTCAATCATCGGTCGGCAACTCCCTATCGCAAGATTGTCGTTGCATCGTCATGTTTTCTTCTGAAGGCGCTTCACCGTCAATCGTCAATATTTCGAGAACCGAAAACGACTTACGACGCCTTTCGATGTTCATTATAGGCAGAGTGGAGATTATGGACAAACGAGATTGCGACAGGCTTTGCCACAATCCGAAAGTCGAATGCGCAGTGAGCGGTGGCTATCCTCAGGATACCAGGCCGGATGATAATCCCAGCAGGATGAGCGCGCCAGCAGCGATTCGATAGTAGCCGAAGGCGACGAAACTGCGGCGAGAAATAAAACGCAACAGCAAGTCAATAGCCAGCCAACTGAACAGTCCTGAAAGACCCGCGCCCAAGAGCAGCAGCATAAGCTGTTCCGAGCCTAGCGATTCGGCGGTCGTGACGAACTTGTAAATTGTCGCGCTGCCCAGGAGCGGTATCGCCAGGAAAAACGAAAACTCGGTAGCGGCCCGGCGGCTCAAGCCCACCAGCATGCCACCCACGATTGAGCTGCCCGAGCGCGACATGCCCGGAATGAGCGCGAGCACCTGCACGAAGCCAATGAGCGCCGCCTGATAAATGGTCACTGTGCCCAGATCAATCGGCCCATCATTGAAGCCGTCCTGGAATCGGGGCAGCCGCTCGACGAACAGGATCGCGAATCCACCAAAAATCAGCGCCGCCGCCACCACCTGCGGTGAGAAAAACAGAGCCTCGATTTCTTGCTGATATATGATGCCCAGCGCAGCTACGGGTACGCTGGCCAGCGCAATCATGAGCAAAAATCGGCGCGCTTCCGAGGATGATCGTAACGACAATATCTGCTCGCCCAATAGGCTTCTATAGTAGACGAGCACCGCCGCCACCGCGCCGATCTGAATGAAGATCTCAAAGATCGGGGGAAGCAGCGCGTCAAAGCGGAGCACAGCCGCGCCGACGATCAGGTGCCCGGTCGACGAAACGGGCAGGAACTCGGTGACGCCTTGAATCAGCGACAGAATGGCAACTTTGAAAATGTCTTCCATCATACATTCATCATGCTAGAGCGCAGCCAAACTGACGGCTCCATTGATTACGCGAGGGCGAAAAGGCGATTACCCAGAATTAGACCGATGACGACGCCGAATAAACAGCCGCCATTGTTCAGCAGCATGTTCAATAAGAGCGATGTCCAGTCGCCGCCCTGCATCAGGGCGACGCTTTCGTTAGCGAATGTCGAGAAAGTTGTAAAGGCGCCGAAGAAGCCAGCGCCGACCAGCAGGCGCAACGATGGCGACAGCCCGGTGCTTGCGCTGAACCAGGCGCCGAAGACGGCAAGGCCAAATGATCCAATCACATTCACCAGAAAGGTCCCATAAGGGAAAGGACCCCATCGCGGCGCCAAATAGTCATTGACCCATAGCGAAAGCGCGTAACGCGCGTTGGCGCCAAAAAATCCGCCCAAGCCTACATACATCAGACTTTCCATTGCTGGCTCCCGCAACTGTTTCTCTTGAATCCAGGTTCGCCTCAGCTTGCCTCGCTCATCTGGCCCAACTGCTTGCTCGCGCGCTGACCGGGCCTGCTATCTTGTGAGAGCGAGGATGCTTCTTGTCGCGGTCGCTGAGCAGCTTTTGCCGGGTCGCGTCGGCGGACAGTCCGCAATCGCGGTCCAGCGGTTCCGCCGTGCATCGTCTCCTGTTCTACAGTACACTACCGATTCGCGATAGGAAGCAGAAATGGAATACGTCAAGCTCATAAGCAGCAACCGCGACTTCGCCAAATTGTGGGCGGCGCAGCTCGTCAGCCTTCTCGGCGATTGGTTCAGTACGATAGTCATATCCGCGCTCATCGTATCTTATACGGAAGGGACCGGCTACCAGGGCGTCGCCGTCAGCGCTTTCCTCATCGCCCGCCTGATCCCGCCCCTGTTGATGCGTCCGCTGGCGGGCGTGCTCGCCGATCGTTTTGACCGCAAACGGTTGTTGATCGCCAGTGATATTTTACGCTCGCTCGCCGTTCTTGGCTTGCTGTTCACCACGCAAGGTCCGGAATACCTGCCGCTGATCTATGTTTTCATCGTCGTCCAGTTTCTAGTATCGTCCATCTTTGAACCGGCTCGCAACGCAATCATGCCGAGCATCCTCTATCGACATCAGCTCGTCATTGGAAACACGCTCAGCAGCGTGACCTGGTCGGCGATGCTGGCGATTGGGGCGATCACCGGCGGTCTTGTCGCCGAGCTCCTCGGTATACAGGCTGCCCTGCTGATTGACTCTCTGACCTTTGTCGTCTCGGCTTTGCTGGTGGTCACGATCGTGATTCCAGAGACGCCCCGTTCCGATCTTGGGCAGGAGCTTCGCAAGGTCAAAGACAAGTCGCAGCGCACCTTTGCTGACGGGATCCGCTATCTGCTGAAGCATCCCAGAGCGGCTGCGCCCCTTTTGGTCAAGATGGGCTTGAGCATCACCAGCTCTGACACTGTGCTAATCATTTATGGCACACAGGTATTCGTTCTGGGCGACCAAGGCATCACCTCGATGGCGATTCTTTGGGCTGCCTTCGGCTTCGGCGCTATTATTGGGCCTTTGATTACCAATCATTTCAGCGATGGTTCGGTCCGCGCCTTGCGCCGTCTGATCATCATCGGCTTCATCCTGATGGCGCTTGGCTGGCTGCTTTGGGGGCTGGTGCCTTCGCTGGAATTCTTGGTGTTTGCCGTTGTTGTGCGCGCCATGGGCGGCTCGGTCAATTGGACATACAGCTCGGTCATCATTCAACAGGTTGTGCCCGACGAATATCTGGGGCGCGCTTTCTCGCTGGACTTTGCCGGATTTGAACTGATGCAAAGCATCGGCATTGTCGTCATCGGCGTCTTGATCGACGCGGCGGGAAACCAAAGCATTCAGGCGATCGTGTTTGGCGCGGCGCTGGTGTCGCTGGCGCCCCTGCTTATCTGGGCGCGGATAGTGCAATGGCTGGAAAAACGGGAGTCGCATGCGCTGTCCGTCTCACCCGAACTGGCAGCCGGAGGTTGATATGACAAGCTTTCAATACGAGTCAAGGATCATCGAGAATTACCCCAATCTGGCCGCCGGCGTCATTGTCGCGCAGGGCATGACCAACGGCCAGTCGCCTGATGCGCTGCGCGAGCGCTATATGGCGGAGCAGGCAGCGGTGAAAACGCGCATCGGCGCGACGCCACTGAGCGAGCTGCCGACGCTCAACGCCTGGAGGCGGGCGATCAGCGCTTTCGGCGTCTCCCCAACCAAGTATCGCAGCGCGGCCGAAGCGCTGCTGCGCCGCTTGACCAAGAAAGGCGATATCCCCGGCATCAACACGCTGGTTGATATCGGCAATCTGGTCAGCATCCGTTACGGTCTGCCGGTCGCCATCTTCGATACGAGCCAGATCGAGCAGCCGATCACCGTGCGCTATGCCGATGGCGGCGAACACTTCACCGACCTGGGCAGCGATAAGATCGTCCATCCCGAGCCCGGTGAAGTGATCTTCTCTGACAACAAGCGTATGGTAGTGGCGCGCAGATGGTGTTGGCGCCAAAGCGCGACCAGCGCCTCCAGCGAATCCACGACCGACGCCGTCATCACGGTGGAAGCGCATCACGAGACGGGAACGGTCGATATCGAAAGCGCGCTCGCCGATCTGAAGCAGCTGCTGGCTGAATATGCCGGAGGAAGCTTCGACGCCGCTAGTCTCAATGGCGACAATCCCGCGATTTAGGCGAGACGCAGGCGACCGCTAAGCACGGGCGGGATCTGAGTCAAATTCTGCCAGCTCAATCCTTGGGCTGCGGCGGCTTCATCCGCGGTGAAAGCGGGTTCCAGCAAGCCATCCAGTATGAAACCGGCGGCGAATGCGGCGTCGAGCAGCTCGCTCAAGCTCCGATGGTAATAGTAATGCGGCGAAGGTTCGCCGGGCGCCCCGGAACCCTTCACCGGCGGCAAATCCAGATAAGCGCGAATTTTGACCGCATAGTGGTCACTGACGACGCCAGCGCGATCTTCTTTCTCTTGCACGAATATCGGATTGTTGGAGTTGAATGCCGGATGCTGCGTGGCAAAGACGAAGCGCCCGCCCTTCCCCAGCAAGCGAGCCGCCGCGCCAAACAGCGGATCAATCGTGGGGATATCCATCAGGGTCATCGCACAAGTGATGGCATCAAACCGGCCAGCGCCCAGCGTCAGCATTGCCGCTTCGTCGGTGGCGTCAAGCCTGTGATAATCGACCGCCGGCGAATTGGCACGGCGCCGCGCTTTCGCCAGCCGAATCAGTTCTTCGCTGAAATCGAATGCGGTGACGCGCGCGCCCAAGCCCGCCAGCCGCCGCGCCAGCGAGCCATTGCCGCAGCCGATATCCAAGACGGCTTCATCCGCCTGCAAGTCTAGCAATTGCAGCACCGTCGGCTCAATCAAGCGCCGATGAAATTGGTTGCCGAAATCGCCGTGCAGCTCGTCCCAGAATGGCGCTTTTCGGTTCCACAATGCGCGACCCTCTTGGTTGAGACGCTCGATGTCCAATTCCACCCTCCTTTCGTCTTAACCGCTCAGTTAGCTAATGGCGACAGGGACAAGCGACACGGCGGCATTGAGGCGTTTCCGTCCGCCGCGACTCCGAACCTTTTTCGCAGGCGCGGCGCTGATGACCTATAATCCACGGTATCGGATTTGCCAGACAGCGATTATATGCTAAGCGCGGAAGAAATCTTCTTGTATGCGATTGTCGGCATTCTGGTCGGCTTATCCAAGGGCGGGCTGGGCGGTCCCGTTCCGGTCGCCCTGACGGTGCCGCTGATGACCTTGATTATCGACCCGCAGATCGCGGTCGCGCTTGTCCTGCCACTGCTCATTTTCGCCGATGTCTTCGCCCTCTACTTCTATTGGCGGCAATGGGATCGCCATTACATCGTACTGATGATGGCGCCCGGATTGATCGGCGTGGCGCTGGGCGCGCTGGCGCTTGACGCCATCGACGCCGCGACGCTCAAGCGCGTCATCGGCAGCCTGACCCTGCTGGCTTTAGCCTTCAAGATCGCCAGCGACCGCCTGGCCTCGCTGGCTTATCGGCCGCGGACCTGGCACGGCTATTTCGCCGGCTGGGCATCGGGATTCGGCTCCACGCTGGCCAATGTTGGCGCGCCGCCCTTCACCGCCTATCTGCTGCTGCAGCCCAAGATGACGCCGCGCCGCTTCGTCGGCACGACCACCCTCTTCTTCGCCGTGATGAACCTGACCAAAGTACCGAGCTTCATCGCGCTGGAACTCTTCGACTACGATCGCCTCCTGAGCATCGCCTGGGTTTTCCTGTTGATTCCACCGGCGGTGCTGGTCGCTCACCGCCTGATCGACCGCATCAATCAACAAGTGTTTGAACTGATGATGATGATCCCGCTTGCTGTGCTCAGCGTGGTTCTCCTGCTCTCTGGCTAGCGAAGCCATTTGCGTAAGGCCGCTATCCCTTCGAGCATCTTGGCCGCGTGTTCGGTCGCGGTCGCTTCAATCCGCTCGCCATCCCGCTGCGCCGCTTCACCATCAAAATCAACATAAGCCAGGCGCGCCGTGAGCGATCCGGAAGGCATGCCAAAAGCCCCGCCCGGCAATAATGCCACGCCGGTATCGGCTAGCAGCCGGTCGCAAAGCTGGCTGTCGCTGCAAATCCCGCGCGCCACAAGACGATCTGAAAAGGGACTGAAATCCAGCAGCAGGTAAAAGCCGCCTTGTGGAGCATGCGCCCGAATGCCAGCCTTGGCCAGCGCAAGGTGAACAGCCGAGCCGATGGCGCGCAGTATCCGCCGCTGCGCCGCCAAATAGCCATGCAACTCCGAATCGAGCTCGTAGGCTTCTAGCGCGGCAACTTGTATGGGCGCGGGGGCGCAGGAATAGGTCTCTGAACCAAGGCCAACGAGCGCGTCATGGAGAGCCTTCGGCGCGTCAGGCGGCAGGATCAAAGCGCCCAAGCGCCAGCCGCCAGCGCCACACCACTTGGACAAGCCGGTCGTCACCAGCGTTCGCTCCGGATAGAGACGCGCCATAGAAACATGCTGCCCGCGGTGATCCAGCAGCCCGTAGATCTCATCGGCAATCACCCAGACACCGTGCCGGCGCAGAACGGCTGTCAATGCCGCCAGCTCCTCATAGCTGTATGTCAAGCCGTCGGGATTGCCCGGATAGTTCAGTACCATCAGTTTGTGGCAATCCATCCCGCGGTGACGCAGGAAGGCGCGCTCGAGGTCTTCCGGCTTGACGCGCCAGCGCCCCTCGAATGCAGTCGGAATGCCGATGACCTTGTGACCGGCGAGGCGAGCTAGCGGCGCATACGACACCCAAGACGGCCCCGGAATGGTTACTTCCCCGGGTTGAAAGGCGCGCATGATATTGTGCAGCAGGGGCTTGGTGCCTGGCGCGATGAGGACTTGACTCGGCTGAATCGGATAGCCATCGACCTCATGATGAAAGGCGGCGATTTTTTCTCGCAATGCGGGCAGCCCCGCGACATCGGTGTAATCCTGGCGATGGGCGGCGCGGCGCAAAGCCTCTTGCACGCGGCGCGGCGGCGGAAACGGCGACTCGCCAAAACCAAAGCGATACACCTGGCGCCCGGCATCAGCCAAAGCGCGAGACTTTTCATTCAGGGACAGCGTTCCCGATTTGGCGACTTTCAGAAATGCCATGGCGCTCCCGATTCGTAGTTGATGACTCAGCTGCCTATGGCGCTGAATTGTACCCAGTCCTCAGCGCCTTTGACAGCAGGGCGCCAAGCTGCATAATCACACTGCGCCGGAAAGACACGGGGATGTAGAAGATGACGACAGTGGCTGAATACTTTGCCGATCAACTCGCCGCAGCGGACGTCGTTCGCGTCTACGGCTTGCCGGGCGGGGAAAATGTCGAAATCCTGGACGCGATTCGCCGCCGGGGGATCGACTTCATCCTGGTCAAGAATGAGAGCAGCGCCTGCTTCATGGCCGCCACCGACGCGCGCCTGACCGGGGTCATCGGCGTCGCGCTGACCACGCTGGGTCCTGGCGCGGCCAATGCTTACGCCGGGCTGGCGCATGCCTATCTTGACCGGGCGCCTGTGCTGCTCATCACCGCGGCGAACGATCCGGAACTTATCGGCAAACACAGCCACCAAGTCATCGACCTGGGCGCCGTCTTTAGCCCGATCTGCAAGCTCAGCGCCGAGCTGACCGTCAAAAACGCGGCCCGCACGATCCAGCACGCGCTTGCGCTGGCGAAATCAGACCGTCCGGGCCCCGCGCACATCAGCATCCATAATCGCGTCGCCGAGCAAGCGCTGGCCTCCGCAATTCCGGCTCATGCGCCCCGGCAGGAAAGCGCGATAGATTCAACTGATGTTAACGCGGCGCGACACCTGCTGGCGGACAAAACGAAACCAGTCATTGTCGTCGGGCTGGGCTTGGAGCCGAGCCGATCATACCGGCAGATCCGCTATCTCGCCGAGTCGCTGGGCGCGCCGGTGATTGACACGCCGAAGAGCAAAGGCGCGCTGCGGAATGATCACCCGCTCTACGCCGGCGCCATCGGCTTGACTCGCGACGATCCGGTCTACCAGTTGCTCGACGAAGCCGACTCAATCGTCGCCATCGGTTTTGACGTGGTCGAGCTGGTCAAGCCCTGGGACTACGCGAAGCCGCTGATATGGATCGCGGAATGGCGGAATCACGACCCGCAGATCGCCTGCGATCTGGAGCTGGTTGGGAATATAGCCGGAATCCTGAATGACATTGGCCAAGTGGAGGCGAGCGCCGCGCCCGATTGGGGCGCTCCAAGGGTGAGGCGCTTCCGCGCGGAGCTCGCCGAGCGTCCGCTGCCGACGCCGGCGTCAGGTCATCTACTGCCGCAGACTTTCTTGGATTCTTTGCGCGCCAACAGCCCAGACGACATGATGCTTACCACGGATGTTGGCTCGCACAAGATTTTCGCCGCGCTCGAGTGGGGTGCGCGACTTCCGAATCGCTACTTCGTATCCAACGGGCTCTCGGCGATGGGCTTTGGGCTGAGCAGCGCGATCGCCGCGGCCGAGATCAGCGGAGAGCCGGTCGTCTGCATCACCGGCGACGCCGGGCTGGCCATGGCGCTGGGCGAGCTTGGATTGTTGGCGGAGCGTCAGCTGCCGGTGCTGATCGCGTTGATGAATGACGCGGCGCTGGACCTGATTCGCTCGGCTCAAATTCGGCGCGGGCGCCCCGTTTTCGGCACCGAATTTTCCAACCCCGACTACGAATACATCGCGAAAGCTTACGGCATCGGGTATCGCAAAGTCAGCTCTCGCGAAGAATGCGACGCGGCAATCCGCGCTGGACTAGCCGCCAAAGCGCCTCTGCTGGTTGATGTGATGATTGATCCAGCCGGATATCCAACGACCGTGCGATAGGGGAATGCGAATCCGGGGACTGAAGCGAATGTCAGACGAGCGTGTTCAAGCTCAAGCGCTTGCCAAGCGCGTGAATGTGAACAACGCGACGAACAGCACCGGTATTAATCCCAGAATCAACATGCGCCGAATGACCGGGCCCTCCTGCCCGCCCAGCCCAACGGTGCTGCAGCCGACGATGATCTTGGCGGGCGCCAGAACACTGCCGAGCGACGCGCCGGCCGTCTGCCCGGCGAGAATGACGGGCACGCTCAAAGCCAAGAGCGTCGCCGTTTCCTGCTGCAAAGCGCCGAATACGACATTGGAATTGGCATTGCTGCCGGTCATGAATGCGCCAAGCGTCCCGATGAAGGGCGCGAAAAAGGGATAGATGTCGGCATCGAAAGTCTCGCTGATGCCGCGCGCGATAATCTGGGTCATGCCGGTGTGCGTCATCAGTGACGCCATCGCCACCAGAGCTAGAATAGATAGTGTCGATTTCTGAGCTGACTGGCGCACCTTGCGCCAGATGTCGCGCCATACGGTTGGACTCTCGTATGAGCCGGCGGCGCGATAAAGCAGAAAGGCGAGCAGACCGGCATAAAATAGAATGGCGCCCGCGTGCCCAAACACGCTGATCGCGCGGCCCGTTTGCGCTGGCACAGCCCAGCCAAGTGTGGTCGCCACCGCCGGAAACTCGAGCCGCAAAATGACGCCGTCCATCAATTGCTCAAGCGGCTCAATCAAGTTGACCGAAAATGCCAACAGCAGCAAGATGACATAAGCCGCCAGCGCCAAGACGAGGCTGCGCCCGCTATCGTCCCTCGCGGCCTTTTCGCGCTGTTCACCCCTCTGGTGAAGCGGCGACAAAACATAAATCACGCCCACGAGAGCGCCAGCCAGCGCGCCCGATGTCGAGCCCAGAGTCCAGATGCCATTGGTGGCGATCCACCACTGCGTCAGTCCCATCGCCGCGCCAACAACAATGAGCATGGGTATCGAGCGCAGGAAACCCAGCCAACCGGCGCTGACGTAAGCAACCAGCGCGCCGCTGATCAAACAGGAGAAGCCGAGAATCAAAGCGGCGTCCTGCGCCAGCGCCTCGCCCGGCAGGCCAGTGACGGCGGTCAAGGCGACGAATGATGTTCCCAGCGAGCCGAAGGTCACCGCCCAGCCGTGCCCGAGCGAAGCCATAATAACCGATTGCGTCGCCGTATAGCCCAAGCCCACGAGCAGAGGCGCGACCACCGCAATCGGCACGCCAAACCCGCCGACCCCTTGAATCAGCGATACGAAGATCCAACTGATGAGAAGGCTCTGCGCGGCGCGGTCTGATGTGAGGCGCTGCAGGTTGTGGCCAATCAAGCTGACGGCGCCCGCTTCATTCGTGACATTGTAAAAGAAGAGCGCCATCCAGACGATGTAGAGCACGTCAATCGCCAGCAGCACCGACTTGCCAATCGCCACCAAGGCCAGATTCGCATCGCCGCCAAATGCCGTCAGCGCCAGCGCCAGCGCCAGCAGGAAGCCGGCGGAACCGGCTCGACTTCCTCCCCAGCCCGCGCCCACCATCAGCGCCAGCACGGTCAGCACAGGAGAGAGCGCCAGCAGCCAATTGACGAGATTCAACTCCACGTCACTTCTCCAGCGCCAACGCTGTAGACACGCGCGCGACAATGCCGCCGCCCACGCAAAATACCTTGTGTCTCGCTATGGACAAGGAACCGGTTGAATACCGTGCTCGCGAAGTTTAGCTCCCCTTCCCTAGCTCGCTGGGGAAGGGGCCGGGGGATGGGGTGCGCCGCCCGCAATGTAAACAG
>JAPOXG010000034.1 GCA_026707225.1 Chloroflexota bacterium | reverse complement strand
GCTTCGTCTGCGAGATACTCCTGCCAGATCGATACGATGAGCGGATGCGCCAGCAACTCGGCGAAAATCGGATGCTTGTAGGCGATGCCGCCCACGCGCTGTGTCTTGGCTGCGCGCGTCTCGTCCGTTGCTTCCGCTGCCAGCAGTTGCTCCAATGCGATGCGCGCCTTGTCCGCCTTTTCCGGCGAGATCACGGATGGCACAAAGCAATAACCGCGTTTGCCAATCTCCGCGACGATAGCTCTCACGTCATTCCGAGTAACCACTGAATCCATAAATCACTCTCCTTTTGCGCCGGCGCGAAAACCACTGAGCCAGCCTGCCTCAATTATATGTTTCCGCCAGCGCTTTGGCGAACGAACGCGGCGATGCGGGCAATGATTCGCGGCTGTCGCATGAATCTCATTCGCGCCCAAATTGGGGAAGGACATTGCCGCGCCCCATTCGCCCCATGATTTGGATTGCCGCCCGCGATGTGATACAGTCCCTATGCTGGCGCGTCATGCTGCCCGGCATGCGCGCTTGACCACCTACGATCAGTGACTATTCACGAAGGAGACTTTCCATGAAGAAGGCATTCTTTTTGTTGGCGCTGCTGGCGCTTATGCTGCCGGCTGCCGCGCAAGATATGGGCGGTTGCATGCTTGAGCCGCCGGAGAACGCCGCGCAGATCAATATGATCGGCTGGACCTATCCCATCATTGATTTCTACGCGGATGAACTCGAAGCCTGCAACGCCGTAGACAATATCGACGTGAATACGCAGCTGCTGTCGTCCGGCGCGGCGCAAGAACAGTTAAGTCTGGCGCTGGGCGCAGGCGGCACGTCGCCCTATGACATCATCATGGTGACCCAAGGCACGGTGAATAGCTACTCGGCCGCAGGCTGGCTGATGCCGCTGAACGACCTGATCGACAAATATGAAGAAGCCTACCACATCTCCGATATCGGCGGCCTCGAAGATATGTCGATAGATGGCGTCATTTACGCGCTTCCGATGGAGTTGAATACGCGCCACCTCTTCTATCGCCCCGATATTCTGGAGGCGCATGGGGTCGCTGTTCCCGACACTTGGGACGATGTGATTGATGCTTGCGGCGTTTTGCAGGCTGAAGAGAGCACCGTGCTTCCGTTTACCGTTCAGCTTCATGCCGGCTGGGCTTGGCGCCTCGAATTCAGCGACCTGCTGCTCGGCTTCGGCGGTCACCTGCTCAATGAAGACAATACCCCCGCCTTCAATGGCGATGAAGGCGTGATGGCGCTTGAGAAGCTGGTCGAGATCGTTGATGCCTGCATGGGCGCAGAAGGCTTGACCTACAGTATTGACGACAGCCAGATCGGTATTGCTACCGGCGAGTTGGCGATGGTATTCACCTGGGCCAGCCGCGCGGCCGCTATGGACGATCCGGATTTCTCCGATTATGTCGGCGGCATCGAGTTTGCGCCTGCGCCGAGAGCGATCCCCGACGGACCCTACGCCGCAACCGGCGGCACGGGCGCTGGCTTGGGTATTCCGGCGAACATCGACGACGATCCCGATTTGGTCTTCCAAGTGCTGATGGAAGCGCTGGATGTTCAAAGCCAGGTAGGCGCTTCGGCTTATGGCGTCATTAGCCGCAATTCAGTGGCAGCGGAAGCTGACGCCCGCTATCTTCCAGCCGTCTTCGAGACGATCAATGGCGGCGGCGAAGGGTCGAGCGTTCCGGCAATCGGCGCGGTGTTGAATGGCGTCTTGGGGCAATGGCTGCCGCAGATCGTGACCGGCGAAATGTCAGCCGCGGACTTGCTGGACGCTGCCGCGGAAGCCTATACCGCCGAAGCGACCACCCAGGGTTTCATCGAGGGCTAGTCGCAGTCTAACGGGCGAAATGCCGCTGCGCGCAGGTCGCGTTGGTCGCGTTGGTCGCGTAGACACCGACCGCCGACACAGCAGTCCCTTCGTCCCTACATCTATTTCCATTCCTTGTAGGGGTCAGCCAATCGCTGACCCCTAACCGTCCGCTGAATGCGGGAGCGGAGGAATTGAGCCAAGGCATGACCGGCTTCTTCAAAGCTGACAAACTTGACTCGGGCGAGCCAATTGGAAGAATCGTTGACGTTGATAATCGAGCCGTGCACGTGGTCGAATCGGGCTGTGGAAGCCCGACCATCTGGCTGGAAAATGGCTGGCTTGGGACTACCCTCGGCTGGGGCGGCTTTGAGGAAGCGCTGGCTGCGCACACACGCGTCTGCGCCTACGACCGCGCTGGCATTGCCTGGAGCGACCCCGCCAATAGCGACCGCAACGCACAGAACGAAGCCGATGAATTCGCCGCGCTGCTGGACGCGCTCGGTGAAACAGAACCCTTCATCCTGCTGGCGTGGTCGGGCGGTGGTCCGGTCTCCCGAATCTTCGCTGCCGATCATCCCGAGCGCGTCGCCGGCTTGATCCTGATGGTCGCCATCCCGCCCGGTTACGATCTCTGGGCGACGCAATCCTAACCCGGGCGCTATCCGCGGGAGCGATTTGAGCGGATGGAAATCGTGCGTCAGTTCGCTGAAAAGGCGGCCGCCAAGACGCTAACGGAGGAAGACATCGCCGACTGCCTGACGCCTGACCTCGTTGAGCGATTTGGCGAGCGCTACTTGAAGCTTTTGCTAAACAATCCAAATTACTGGTGGACATACTATTGGCAGAACCAATATTTGATCGCAAGCGACGCGCAGGCGCGCTCCAAGGGCAAATTGGGCGATCTGCCTCTGACGGTCATCGTAGCGACACAAGACTGGTGGGGTGATGAGCTCTATGCGCGGAGCCTCAGTCAGATGTGGCGCGCGCTGCAGTATGCGCAATCGCGTTTGTCCACACAGGGCAAGGCGCTGCCGATAGACGCGGGCCACGCCGTCTTCCGCGAGCGGCCGGACGTGGTAATCGCCGCCGCGCTCGAAATGATCGGAGCGATCGCCGCGCAAAAGAATTAGGAGATAGGCTTATGAAGAAAGGAACTTTCAGCTTTTTCGTTGGTCCCAGCGTATTCATCATGCTCGCGCTGATGACCGCGCCCTTGGTGGCTTCAATCGTTTTAGGCCTGCACTACATCACCTTCCGCAATCTGGACGCGCCGGTATGGGTGGGCTTTCAGAATTACGAACAAGTCTTGGGCGATCCAGAGTTTTGGGATTCGCTGGAATTTACGCTGCTGTTCATCGCCGTTGCGGTGCCTTCGCGCATCGTGCTCGGCTTGTTGTTCGCCCTGCTGCTTGATCAGATTACGCGTTATCGAGGGATTTTCATCGCCGCGGCGCTCGTGCCTTTCGTCATGACCCCGGTTGTCGGCACGCTGATCTTCCGCGACATGTTCGATCGCGGCGGACCTTACTGGTATTGGATGCAGCAGCTCTTCGACTACCGACTGTTCATGAACAGCACGACGGTGCCGCTGCTGATTATCTTCCATAGCATTTGGACGGCGACGCCCTTCGCCATGATTGTGCTCTTCGCCGGCTTACAGACGCTGCCGCAGGAATCATTGGAAGCGGCCCGCGTCGATGGCGCGTCTTGGCTGAAGCAATTGTGGCATGTCGCCATCCCGCATCTGCGCTCGCTATTTGTCTTTATCGGCTTAATCTCGATTATGGATGCCTATCGCGTCTTTGATAGCGTCTTCGTGCTGACATCGCAGAATCCCATCTATGATGCCGAAACCATCATGTATTACAACTTTCAGGTCGCGCTCACCTTTGGCCGGCTCGGCAAAGCCAACGCCATGAGCGTACTCACCGTCCTCGGCATCTTTGTCGTATTGATTCCATTCCTCGTCATGACCTATCGCGAGCAGACGGAGGAAGACTAATGACCCGGACAGACAACCCAATCGCGAGATTCTTTATCTATATCGCGCTGGCTCTATTCACGCTGTATAACATCTTGCCCTTCACCTGGACGATCATGAGCTCGATCAAGCTGCCGAAAGACGCCAACGCCCGAGTCCCGCGCTTCGTATTCTCACCCACGGGCGAGAATTATTCGGAACTCTGGCTGAATATGGCGCCGGAAGCATTCGCGCCTTATGGCTTGGCGCTAATCTTGATCTTCTTCATCCTGGTCGTCATCGCTCTATCAGCCAATCGCATCCCGGCGCCCAACTCGATCGTATACATGGGCTGCATTTTCGCCGGCGTCATCGTTGCGGTGGCGCTGCCGCGGATCGTGAACACGGCGGAGTTCTACGATTACCTGATCAACAGCGTGATCGTGACTATTGGTACTTTATGCGTGTCCCTGAGCATCGGCGCGCTGGCTGGCTATGGGCTGGCGCGTTTCCGCCATGTCATTTCCGTCTACATTCTGGTGATCGCGCTGGCTTTCCGATCGCTGCCTAGCATGGCGCTGGTGCTGCCTTTCTACTACCTGGGCCAGTTATCCGGCTTGTACGATACGCATATCCTGCTCATACTTTGTCTGGTCGCGACCAATCAGCCATTCACCATCTGGATGCTGCGCAGCTTTTTCATGGAGATACCGCGCGAGATTGAAGAAGCGGCGATGATCGACGGCGCCGGTCGCTTGAAGTCCTTCCTCTCGGTAATTGTGCCAATCATGTGGCCCGGCATCATCACCACGGGCTTGTTCACCCTGCTGCTGGCTTACAACGATTTCCTGCTCGCGCGCATCCTTACGCAGATCAACTGGACGCTGCCGGTCGGCATCGCGCAATTCACCGGCGGCGAAG
>JAPOXG010000045.1 GCA_026707225.1 Chloroflexota bacterium | reverse complement strand
CCGAACTGGCGGAACGGCGGGCGGCATGGTCAGCGCCGCCGCCGGCTTACGTGCGAGGTTACGGGCAACTGTATTTACGCAGTGTTAATCAAGCGCCGCTGGGCTGCGATTTTGACTTTTTGCGCGGGAGGGATCCGGCTGGCGCCGTCTGGCAGCCGAAGTTTTAGCTGGAGAAAAGCCGCTGCAAATCGAGCGAGAAGCCGGGCAATACGGGCTCGCCGGTCAAGCTGCCGTCTCGCGCTACGAATTCAGTCGCTGGCTCGCCGTCTGGACCCATGCGCCATACCTCGACGCCAACTCGCTCAGGCAGCGCTAGCCAAACCAATTCTGTGCCATTCGCCAGATACACCTCAGCTTTCCGCCGCAACTCGGCGACCGTATTGCTGGGCGACGAGATCTCGACCGCTAGATCGGGCATACGCGGTACGAATTGCGCATGATTCGCTGGCGGTACGTCTCTCTTGCGGACAAAAGCCACATCAGGGGCGAGCAATGTCCTACGGTCGTCGGGGGGATAATAGCCCGATTCGACGCTGCCGTCGCCCAGGTCATGCGCTTCAGCATAGTTCAATAGGTAGCGGAAGATGTGTCCCGCGAGATTTCCATGCGCGTATCCAGGTGGCATGTCCCAAAACAGCTCCCCGTCTATCAGATAGAATTGCTTGAGTTCATTTTCAGGCAGCTGCGAAAGTTGCCAAACATCGTCAACGGTGTACAGCCGCTCTTGAATCGACATGGTTGCCTCAAGATAATCACTTATCACAATAGATTGTAGCGCAGTTCGCGCTCATTCGGGGGATGAGGGCAAATGGTCGCACCATGCTATTGGGCGAAACTGTCCGGCGGAGGTCTGAAAACAGGTGGGATGTCCGATTTTCCGAGAACCGATCTGTGCCCTCGGTGTACTGGGTGGTGAGAAATTGCCTACTCAGGTATCCAACACCCCATCGGCCAAGCCCACCGGCAGCGCCTGCGGCTGCTCCACCGTGCTCTGCAGCGCGATCCGCCGCCCTTGCGCCGCCGATTCTTCCAGCGCGCACATGATATCGAGCACGTGGAATGCCAGCTCGCCACTGACGCGGTGCGGGCGGCCCGACTGAATCGCGTAAGCCATATCCGCGACGCCGGCGCCGCGCCCGATATGGGTCGTATGACTGTGGGGGAGTTCGACCCATTCGCGCGTCCCGCCTTTGAGAAGGTGATTCGTTCCATGAAAGAAATTGGGATCGCCCACGCTCATCGAAGCCTCTGCGCCGTGAATCTCCATATTCGGCAAGTGGTGTCCCCAAACATCAAAGCTGGTGATGACGCTGGCGATGGCGCCGCTGGCGAATTCCAGCGTGCCGGCGATATGCGTGTTGACCTCGACCGGCAGCCGCGTTCCCATCAGCGCGTCGCTGGTGGCTATGCGTTCGGGGAAGGTCATGCGCGCCGAAGCCGAGACCCGCGCTACTGGTCCCATCAGATGGACGAGCGCCGTCAGGTAGTAGGGACCCATGTCGAAGAGCGGTCCTGCGCCCTTTTGATAGAAGATGCCGGGGTTGGGGTGCCAGCTTTCCGGTCCATGAGCCATGAAGACGGCTGTTGCCGCAACCGGCGCGCCGATCAGGCCGTCGTCGATGGCTTTGCGAGCCGTCTGCAAGCCGCCGCCGAGGAAGGTATCGGGCGCGCAGCCCAGGCGCAGATTGGCCGCCGTCGCCGCTTCGATGATTTTGGCGCCATCGTCGCGCGAAACGGCCAGCGCCTTTTCGCTGTAGGCATGCTTGCCCGCTTCAATGATCTTCAGCGAGACTTCGGCATGCGCGGCCGGGATGGTCAAGTTGACGATGATGTCGATTTCGTCGCGCGCGAGCAGGTCATCGACGCTGTAGGCGGTCAGTCCGTGCTCGGCGGCGAACGCTTCCGCCCGCTCAGCGAGAATATCGGCGCAGGCGGTGATCTTGATGACATTAAATGGCGCGCAGCCTTCAATATACGCAGGCGCGATATTGCCGGCGCCGATGAGGCCAACGTTTAGTGTTTGCACGGCGTCTCCTATGCGGGCGACCCACTGGCTCGCCCCTACAATTCAATTGCTAGGGGATTGTGTCACATATCCAACAGGCCGTCGGGCAAGCCAGCCGGCAGCGCGAGAGGCTGCTCCAGCGTGCTCTTGATTTCGATGTGCCGTCCCTGCTCAGACGATTCTTCCAGCGCCAGCATGATCTCCAGGGCGTGAAAAGCGAGATCGCCACTGGCGCGATGCGGGCGGCCCGACTGGATGGCGTAAGCCATATCGGCAACGCCGGCGCCGCGGCCGATATTGGTGTTATGCGTCAACGGTATGTCGACCCATTCCCTTGTTCCGCCGATGACCGCTGATACCTTGCCATCAAAGCGATTGGGGTCCGGTACGCTGAGCGAACCCTCGCTGCCGTGAATCTCGATGAAGGGCAAATGGTTGCCCCAGACATCGTAACTCATGATCACTGTGGCGATCGCGCCGCTTTCAAATTCGAGCGTGCCGGCGACGTGCGTGTTGACCTCGACCGGCAGTCGCTGCCCCTTCAACGCTTCACTGGTGGCGATGCGCTCGGCGAAGGTCATGCGCGCGGAACCGGCGACGCGCGCGACCGGTCCCATCAGATTGAGCAGCGCCGTCACATAATAGGGACCCATATCGAGCATGGGTCCGCCGCCCTCGAGATAATAGAAGCCGGCGTTGGGATGCCAGCTTTCGTGCCCATGGGAGAGCCAGGTAGCGGTCGCCGCGACCGGCGCGCCGATGATGCCGTCGTCGATCGCTTTGCGCGCGGTCTGAACGCCGCCGCCGAGAAAGGTATCGGGGGCGCAGCCGATGCGCAAGCCCGCCGCCGCTGCCGCTTTGATGACGGCTTCGCCATCGGCGCGTGTGACCGCCAGCGGTTTCTCGCAATAGGCGTGTTTGCCCGCCTCGATGATCTGCAGCGAGACTTCGGCATGCGCGGCCGGCAAGGTCAAGTTGAGGACGATATCGATGTCATCGCGCGCCAGCAATTCGTCGACGCTGCAGGCGGTTAGCCCGTGTTCGGCGGCGAAAGCCTGCGCTCGGTCAGTCAGTATATCTGCGCAAGCGGTGATATTGATCACGTCAAATGGCGCGCAGCCTTTGATGTAAGCCGGCGCGATGTTGCCGGCGCCGATAATTCCAACGTTTAAAGTTTCCATTTCAACTCCATGCTCAAACGATTCATTTGCTACTTTTCGTCTCTCGTTGTAGAGCCTTCTAAGGGCGATATTTACATCGCCGGCTTCAGATAATCAAGCAGGTGGGCGACCCAAGTGTCGCCCCTACATGTTTTCGCTTCGACGTATGACTCGCGGAGCATGGTTTAAGCCATGAATTCGGGGATGTTGCCCCGCACGGGCGCCATGTTGGTGACCGGCTTCGCCCAATTGATAGCGTTGGCGATCACCTTATGCACAATCGGCAGGTGAAAGATCGGGTAGGTCTCGTGCCCCGGGCGGAAGTAAAAGATTTTGCCCTGCCCGCGCTGGTAGCAGCAGCCGCTGCGGAAGACTTCGCCCCCTTCGAACCAGCTGATGAAGACCAGCGTATCAGGCGGCGGGATGTCGAAATGCTCGCCGTACATCTCCGCTTCATCGATTTCAATGTACTCGGGCAAGCCATCGCAGATCGGATGAGAGGGATCGACCGTCCAGATCCGTTCCTTTTCATCGGCTTCGCGCCAGCGCAGCATGCAGCCGGTGCCCATCAAGCGGCGGAAAATCTTCGACAGATGCCCGGAGTGCAGCACGATCAAGCCCATGCCATTCAGCACGCGCTCTTGCACGCGGTCGACGATCTCATCGCTGACCTCTTCATGCGCCATGTGCCCCCACCAGGTCAGCACATCGGTATTGTCGAGCGCCTCTTGCGTCAGCCCATGCTCCGGCTCATCGAGCGTGGCGGTGTGGATGTCAAATCCATAGGGCGCGAGGCCCTTCGCCAGCGCGCCGTGGATGCCCTCGGGATAGACATCGGCGACCTGCTTGTCGAGCTTCTCATGCCGGTATTCATGCCAAACAGTTACGCGCAGTGGATTCATCGTATTCCTCATCACCAGAATACTAAATCGAACGGGAGAGATTATGCCCGTTTCGGGGGCGATTTACAATTGAGATCTTGCAATGCGTGGCGGGTGCAGTCGGGCCGGATTATGCGTCGGCGAAGATCATCTGCTGGTAGATCTCGCTCAGCGGAATCTCGCATTCCGGCGTCGGGATGATTAGCGTGGCGTCTATGCCTGAGAAAATGCGAAGCCTCCAGTCGTCGCCTTCGCGTGTGTGCGCTTCAATCAGCGGTCTGCCCTGGGAAACTAGAAAATAACCTTGCAAGGACGGGATTTCGAGATACTGCGCGTGTTTCTGCTTGCGGTCGATCAACTCAGTCGAAGGCGACAGGATTTCGAAAAGAAGAGTGGGATTTAGCAGGGTGTCTTGTTCCGCATAAGGTCGAATTCGCGGCTGGCTACACAAGACCACCAAATCGGGGTAAGTGTAAGTCCCCGCTTCTTCGACTTGCACCCGCATATCACTGGTGTAAACCGCGCAGCCCCGTTGCGACAGTCTGATATCTAGCGCTACTGCCAGCTTTGTGCAGATATAGTTATGCGAAAGGCTTGCCCCGGTCATGGGATATATCCTGTTGTCGATGAGTTCATACTTGTAAGGCTGCTGACTCTCCCAAGCCAAGTAATCATCTGCGCTCACCAAGTATTC
>JAPOXG010000016.1 GCA_026707225.1 Chloroflexota bacterium | reverse complement strand
CATGACCGAGCGCAAGATCCGCGGCAGCCTCTACGGCTCGATCAATCCGGCGCGCGATTTTCACCTGTTTATCGATCTGTACATGGCGGGCAAGCTCAAGCTGGAGGAGCTGGTGACGAATCGTTACCGGCTGGACCAGATCAATGAGGCTTACGCGAGCATGCTGACGGGAGACGTCGCGCGGGGCGTGATTGTTTTTTAGCTATGGCACATTCTCTACTTGCCAAGTTTCTTAACCAAGCGAGCTATTCGCTTATCCCATTTGCCTGGCCACCCTTCGGTTTTTGCCTTGACGACACAACGCAGTGCACGCTCGTATTCATGTCTGTTTTCGAGGATTATTGCCAGTCGCTCAAAAGCGATACATGTCCGCAGCTTGAATTCCGAGACCTGTTCGAGGTATAGCTTTTGGTACTTCGGATCATGGGCGTAACGAGCGCTATTTCGTTTACGCCGTGCAACTTCAATCCTCCACATTCGATGCTCATATTGAGCTCTATGGTATGACAGTATAATCTGTTCTTCACAAAGCTTTATAGTTTCGTCTATCACGGTAGGGTCGATGTCTCGCCTGGCGTAAGATTCCTGGATCAACCCACCTAGCGCATCATACCGCGCAAGGCGTTTGCGAGAAGGTTTGTATTTGGTGTCTATCACCAGAGCCGGTACATGGAACTTTGCAGGAACAACGGCTTCCAAATCGAATGATTCCGGTCTGCGGATTACATCAATCTTCAATAGGCTAGTTAGCTCAGAGTCATTGATTTCCGCTACTGAGACAGCCCTTCCAGCGGCCTTAGTCAAGTCTTCTGCCAAACGTGTAACGTCCGCCAAAAAAGCCTTAACACTTTGATTATCAATGAAGGAATAACGTATGACATCAACCTCAATGTAGTAACGCGAATTGCGTTCCTTTACAAATTGCAAAGCCTTACTTGGATTGAGTACTCCCGGTATTGATATCAAGTGGAGATTGCAGACGTATTTGCTACTGTTGCATTCCTTGGACCACCGTTGTAGCAAACTTTCTCCTGTCTCCCGCACAAATACTTCTAACAAGACGTCGATGGTATCGGCAACCATTTCCATATTCTTCTTGCCAAACGTCCGAAGCTTGCTACGTTGAACTGTTAAGACTTCTCTACCTTCCGGTCGTTCTCCAGTTGGCAGCTTCAAACTCCAAATGTTGTCAATCAACTGTTGATCACGGACGCGGACATTTACGCGTGCTTTCAAGTACGGTATTGCATCGTCGGTGCGTCCCAGCAAGCTGTACGCCATAATCAGTTGAGCAGTAGCATACCCTCCCCTCAAATGCCTCTCACCGCTAACATTCGCTCGCAGAAACTCAATGAGATCTTCGTAGAATCCAAAAGCTAGGCAAAAGTCAGTGTACCGGCGAGTCAGTCCAAAGCTTTCGTGCGCAGTGGATCGCAATTCCTCTTTCGCTTCGTCAAACTGGCCAAGGGCGGCATAGCAACCCGCGATCAAGCTCTGAATACGGTTTGGCCGCTGCAAGTCTGTGCCCCCGTCTCCGTAGTGCCTCTGTATAGAATGAAGTTCCTGCAATGCTTGCTGAGGGTGTACATAATTGAACGTTAGCCAACAGTATTCGTGTATTTGGTCGTTGTGGCGTTTTCCAGGTAGAGGATTGCCGCTTCGCCAGGACCTGACGAACTCCTTGAGCAGAGGATCCGAATAAAAGAAGTCTCGCTGTTCTAGCAATAGTGTTTGAAAGGATTCAAGATCTGAACGTGTTGTACCCCATCTGCGTATACTGCTGGTTAACTCGCCGCCCGAGCGAAACAGTTCGTCAAAATACTCGTCAAGGAATTTATCTTCTTCACTGTCAAACATACGCTTTGCACTAGCCCCCGAAACTACCGTCTTGGAAATGAGAAATTGAGTCTAGTGATTTGACATCCATGCAAAACTCTCAATGTCAAGTGAATATAACAAAATGTGATTCATACCTTACATCCGATTCCCATACGCCTGCCCCACCGCGCCGCCGGCTTTCTTAGCCGCCTCTCTCGCGGATGATCAGCCGTTGACCAGGACGAATCCAGCGCCCCATGTGCTCAAGCTGATTGTTCATAATGATTTCAAGCTGATGAACTCGATAGGCGACGGCGATGGCGCTGATGGTATCGCCCGGCTGGACGATATGGACGATTGAGCCGTCGGGCTGCGCTTCCTGCGGCTGTACGAAGGGCGCGTATGCTGGGGCAGGAGTCGGCAAGGGTATTGTTTTGGCGGCGGGCTGGCTCTTGACGCAGTCGCCGCCGGGCGGTCCATCGTATGTATCCACGGTGCCGAAAACTTGGCCATTCAAGAACCGATCCAGCACGACATGATGTGTCTTGCCCTCCCATGTCGGTCCTTTGGAAAAGACGATGTAGCGGCGGGGTATCTTCAGAACCTCTTCGTATTTGGGGCTTAGCTCGAAGAGGCGGCGGATTTCTGGGGGCAGCCCGGTGCGAACAGCCACGCGTCCGTCGTCGCTGCAGGCGACCAGCCCTTCCGCCACCGCCTCCACCTGCGGCTGATTCACAGCGAGCATGAACGTGCCGACCGCGGGCGGATGATCGCCATCGGGGTTTGGGCGGATCCGCCAGACTTGGGCGACCGGTACTCGCCCCCCCGGCCGGCAGATGACGCCAATGGCGCCCAGTTTCAGATTGCATGCCTCTTGCTTCGGAATCGGCGGCGAACCACAGTGTGGATTGCAGCTCGCTTCAGGGCTGTCGGAGGGCGGTGGATTTTTCGCTGGCGGCAGAAGAACGGGAATCACGGGATTGACAATCTCGGTATCGCAGTCGGTATCGCGGTTGTCGGTCACGGATCCAGAGATATCGCGGGGGGTATTATCCTCAAAGAGGACGCAGCCATTCAGTTCAATCGTGGCGCCGGCATTCTGCAAAACCCCCAAGCCGCCGGTATTGTTGCGAAAGGCGGAGTCAGTGAAGCTGGTGAAACCCTTTCGATAGGCGCTCCAAGTAAGCAGAAATGACCGGCCGTTTGCGCTGGTAGTCGCATTATTTTCAAAAAGCCCATTGATAAAGCGAGCCTCTCCCATATTAAATATGACGCCCCCGCCGGTGTTCGCTACCCGGAGTCGATCCCCACGCAAATCGCCCCAGTTAAAGAATCTGACGCCAGTCAACTCGACATTCTCCAGGCGCAGGCTGCTGGTGAAGGCTGTGCGAAAGTGGTACGTGGCTACGCTTGACTGAATCGTGTTGCCGTTGCCAATGATCCGAATGTCGACATCTTCCGAGATGATGATGATGCCGCTCAACTGGCAGTCGCTGCGCAGGGTATAAGTCGCGGAGGCGTCCAAGACGCCGGGACCGGGCAAGCCGCAGCCCATCAAAGCGGGCGACGCTATCACCGCGGCGGCGCCATTGCCGATTGTGCCACTGCAGGGACCCGTGCTGTTGTTGGTCCAGGTTGTTCCGGTCGGGGCGTAGACATCGAAAGGAAGGTTGCCGGATAAGGTCAGGCAGCCGTTGGTGGTCAGCGTCGCGCCTCTTTTTAGCGATATGGCGCCTCCGTTGCCGAAGTTCCGGCGCAGGACGACATTCTGCCAAACGTGGGCCGTGTTGGCGCCCGCGTGGACGGCGCTGCCGTTCCCGCCCAAGGCAAAGGCGCTAGACGAGTTGCCGTCCAGGAGAACATTCGTCAAGTTGGCGGCGGTCGTGACATTGACCGCCGGTCCCGCTCTGTTGTTGATGAAACTGACACTGTTGGCGTTTAGCGTATGCACCAAGATCGTTTCGGTTCTCCTTTGGCGCCCCCCATCAATCGTCACGTTGTTTAGGTTCAAAACCATGTTGGCGCTTCGGAATAAAATGAAGGCGCCGCCAGTGATGCGATGCCCGCCGCCGTTGACGGTGACAGTAACCGAAGTTTGGCCGGCTTCCAGAGTGCCGGTCAGCACGCAGTCGGCGGTCAACGTATAGGTGACAGACGCGACGACAGTCCCCTGCGCCGGCAGGCCGCAGGTCGTGACAGTTGGATTGCTTTGGGCGATAGCGCGCGGGATGAGCAAAAACGCGAGCGGCAGCAACAGCCTGAAGAACTTCATAAGCGCCAAAGCCAGCCGACACGGCGATTCAGATTTGCGGGGGGGGGGGGAAGCATTGCGAAAGTCCCCATACATAATACGACCCGTATATTAAATCTCAAAATCCTAACTATTTCAACCATTCCAAATGATTCCGCCGGTGAAATCTCCTGACTCGCGGCTCAGTCGCCTCGAAAAGAAATGTTCTGTTTGGCTGACCTCTCTGTGTATTCGCAGCTGTTTCTTTACATCTGATTCCCATAAGCCCGTCCCACCGCGCTGGCCTGCGAGCTGACCACGCGGATCAACTCCTCATCGTGATCGCGCGCGAATTGCCGCAGCTCGGCCATATCCCGCGCGCCGACATCCGCCAGCGCCCGCGCCGCGTAATGCTTGAAGGTGTTGAGATAGAAGACCATCGAATTGGCTTTCTCCTCGAAGAAGCGATAGCCGGCTTTGCCCTCGACATTGCGCGTCCGGCCGCCGGGCCGCAGCCGCTTCCGCGCCAAAGCCGGATTGGCGCTCTCGATGATCATGGTCGGCGCTGAGGCGCTGCCGTGATAAGGCATGCAGACTTTGCCCGACTTATGCTCGAAGTAGATATCGCCCTGCTCAATGACGCAGCGCGCCAGCTGCTGATTATAAGAAATCAGGTCGATGCCCATCAGCAGCAGATGTCCCATAGACGTGCCGATGCCGCCCTCGACGGCGATGGTCACGCCGTTGAAGCGCTCGTCTGTGGTGATGCCGTAGACTTCTTCCAGCGTGGTCACCGCCATGCCGTTGGTGGCTGAGGTGCATTGACGGCCGCCGCCATGCCCAAAAAACAGACCATCGACGCGTATATCGGGCGCGATCAACTGCAGGCACTGCGCCTTGTCGCTGACCTGCCCGACGAAGAGCTCGATGTCGTCGCCGAATTCGGCGCGGATCGCCGCCGCGATCTCGATCACGCGCGGGTCGGAATTGATCGTATAAATGCGAAAGAGCCGCACACCGGCATGTTCATAAAGATAGCGAGCGGACCTCACCTCATCCGTCACATGGCTGCAGCCGATGGCGGCGCCGATATGGCGGGCGGCGCGCTGATAATCGGCTTCGCGGGCGCACACTCGCCGGAGCACCGCTTTCGCCGCGTTGATCACGGCCGCCTGCCGATCGATGTAGCCGGCGAAGATGCTGTTGCGATGGGTGAAAATAGCATGATGCCCGATCGCGGCCGTCGCCAGCACATCGCGCCAGCCCGATATAGCCGGCATGGAGCCGAAACCGAGCACGCTGCGCGGATATTTGCCGATGCGATTGAACAAGCCGCATTCGGCGCTAAGCGTCCGCGAGACTTGCCGCGCCGACGACCGCTTGCGATAACCCAGGTCCTTCCAGGAATAGGTGCTGGTGATGAAAGGATTCTCGTTCAAGCCCAAGACCGATTCGACCGTGAGCGAGCGCCGATTGCTACGCGGCGGAATCGCATCGGCGGCGGCGCCAATGGCGTCCAGCGCCCCCAGCGCCTCGGCGCTTTGATTGCTTTGGAAGAAATCGGCTCTCTGCGCCAGGCAGAGCGTGCGCCGCTCCGGGCCAAACTGCCAGATTACTGGGCTGCCATTCTTATTCATGCGCAGCGAGCCGCGGTCGACATCGGTCAGAATCAATCCGATGCTGCTGCTGTCCGCCTTGGGCAGATAACGACTGTAATAGATGTTCTCTTCGTATTGAATTGGCTGATAATGAGGCGCTTCAAAGCGTCTGTTGGGCGGATTGTCCTCTTCCAGCGCCTCCAGCGAAAAGGCGAATTGCAGCGCCGCCTCGTCTTGCAGCGCGCCGTAATCCACCCGCTCGACCTCCTGTCGATAAGGCTCGGGGATCATAAAGACGCCCTGCCCCAGCGCGAAGGGCTGGTCGCGCAATGCCAGCAGCGCCTTTCGCCGCATATTGTGCCGGTCTTTCTCGGCATCACTCATCTCGGCGAAGGTGCGCGTTTCGCCTTCCGGGATAAACATGTCGTCCCAGCCGAAACCATTGCTGCCGCGCAGGGTCTCGGCGATGACGCCGGCGGTCTGTCCCTCGCGGATCTGCACCTCGGCGCCGTCATAAACCGCGATCAAGACTTTGGCCAAACCCGCGCGATCCCGCCCGTTCAGCCAGCCCTCGGCGATCATGCGCCGCATTTCCGTTTCCTCGCAGAAGTCTTTGATATAGGCGCCGGGCCGCCCGCCTAATCCGCGCAGCGCCAGCGATGTCTCCTCCACCAGGATCGGGTTATAGTCGTTCGCTTTATATGCTTCGACCGCCTTGTGCCCGACCACTTTGTAAGGATCGAGGCTTTGAATCTCTTCCATATTGAGCTTCACGCCCAGGATCTCGATATCTGGCAAGATGCGGCGGAATTCGTCCAGCTTGTTTCGGTTGCTGGTGGCGACTTCGAGGTAGGGCTGGGCGGCGCGGCGCGGCTGCAGCGTGTTGACGACCATCGGCTCGGTCACGTACAGGGCTCGGGGCATCTTGCTTTTGTCCAGGTTAGAAGCGGGCGTACCGTTGAATTATCGCAGATGCCCGTGATTCGGGGTAGGGAGCGCTCGCTATATTGCGCCGGCGCATGCCAAAATCCTTATTGGGGCGACCTCGGCGGCAGCGCTAACGGGTGTGGAAACTAGGTTGCGGCTGTTCTCAGCCGGCCCGGGCGACAAACTCCAAGCTGAGCGTTACGTCGTCGGTGACGTTGGCCACTGATCGCACATCCGGTATCACCAGACCGAAGTCGCCGTGCAACAGGTTGACCGTCGCCCCTCCGCTGATCTGCGTCTCGCTGTCGAGCGCGACCGTCGCCGCAAAGCTCACGCGCTGAGTGACGCCGGCCACGGTCAAATCGCCGGAGACATCGAAACTGACAGTCTCGCCAATGGCAACGGATTCCGCGGACCAATTGCCTAATTCGCGCGGTTCAAAAACGATGAACTCAAATTCGTCCTGCGCCGACTTCAAAATCTGGCTGCGCAGAGCCCGATTGCGGAAGCTGTTGTCCGTTTCCAATGTGCGGGCGTTGATGATTATGGCGCCGATGGACGATGCGCTTGGGTTCGCCAAATCAACCATGATGCTGCCGCCCACCTCACTGGTGGATCCGATCACAGTCGTGCGCACGCCACGCAAGTCTTCCTTCAGCGTGAAGCTCGCCCTGCTTTCCGCCGCGACAATCTTGAATTCCACCGGTTCGCTGACGGGGGTAAGCGCCTCGACCGCGGCCGCCACGCTGCTATCCACCGCGGCCGATACGCTGACATCAACCGCCTCCGCCACCGCCGCGGCAACAGCTTCCGCGAAAACTGTGTTGGCGACATCGACCATGGCCGTACCGACCGCTTCCGCCATGTTATCTTCGCTTGCCTCCAGCGTCGCCAGCGCGTCTTCGACGCTCAGGCTGGGTTCGCCCGACCCGCCCGTGATCCAGATATAACCGAGAATACCAGCGGCGGCGCCACCCGCCAGCGCGATTAGCAAGAGAATCAGAACCAAATAATAAGGAACACCGCTTCTGCTTGTATTTGACATTCGCTTTGGCGTCTCCGTCTATTCCAACCCAAGCGTCCGTTTGCCGGACATGATACAAGGTAATACGGAATACCTTGTAAAGAAACGGTAAACTCTACTGACCGTGATGCCGTATAGTCTACCCTGCCAGTCCGCTTTTGAAACGCGCCGCCAGCAAAAGTTTTCCCAAGCGGATCGTCTATATATCCCAATATATCGCAAATTAAGCGCCTTCAACCAGGTCTAAATCCGAGACGCCTTGTTCAAAACCTTGCACAGAGAGCCAACAATGCCAGTCGAAAACTTGTCGAAAACTTTCAGCATCCGCGGTCATTCTCGCCTCGTTTGTGCAAAAGTCTGATCATCTTATCGAGACTGTTCAAATACTTCGGCGCTGCCGTGTACAGTGTTGAAAACCAGGACGGTTTTGAACAGAGCGCTGTGCAAAACAGATATCGCAAGTTTTGCGCGATGATTTTCAGCTTTTGGGATATAAGCGCGCAGATTGTCAGGGACTTGCTTAAGACTTGGGATATTTTACCCAAAGGGACGAGCTGCGCGCTCCGTTTTGCACAGTTTACACAGGCTCTACTATCACTACTGCTAACACAAAGAGAAACCATTCAGCTATGAGCGCTTCGCTTCCGGCTGTCGACAGCGCACTCTTTCGCAATGCAGCGCTGGGTTTGCTACAATCCCTGTTGAAGAGCTATTTCATGGCGGGACGCAAGGAGAGAGTCATGGCTGTAACAGTCAGATGGTTAGGACACTCAGCGTATTCATTCGATATTGATGGACGGAAACTGTTGATTGATCCTTTTGTCAGCGGCAATCCAGTGGCGAAGTCGGCGGCCAAGGACCTGGATGCGGAAGTGATCCTGCTCACGCACGCGCATGGCGATCATGTTGGCGATTCGGTGGAAATCGCGAAGCGTACCGGCGCCTTGGTCGTCTGCAATTTTGAGATGGGCGACTGGTATATGGCGCACGGTGTGCAGAATGTGTTTCAAGGCAATCCCGGCGGCACTTTCAGCAACGGCTGGATGAGCGCCAAGTGGACCGTCGCCCATCACAGTTCCTCCTTCCCCGATGGCACCTATGGCGGTCAGCCGAATGGATTCGTCATTCGCGGGGGCGGCGCGACGATATACCACGCCGGTGATACTAGCTTGTTCAGTGATATGAAGCTCATTGGCGATGAAGGGCTTGACTTGGCGCTCTTGCCTATTGGCGACTGTTTCACGATGGGCGTGGATGATTCAATTCGGGCGATCAGCTATTTGAATCCGAGGCTCGTATCACCCATGCATTACAATACCTTCCCGCCGATTGAGCAGGACGCGTTGGCTTGGGCGGCGCGCGTCGAGCAGGACACAGGAGCCAGCGCCGTTGCGCTCGAGCCGGATGGCGAATTCAGTCTCTGATATCGATGTCGCTATCTTCGTGATATAGCAGGCAGATATAGTTGTTGATTTTCTGATGCGCTTTGTCATCGTATGCGTAGTTCAGCGCTTTAGAGAGTTCTAAAGTTAGATGCCGGAACAGCGCGAGTTGAGCGAAGAGCGCCCGCCAGAGCGACTGCGCTTCCCAGCCGCCCCAGATGTCTTTAAGCGCTTCAACGGCTTCCTCGTGCGCCCGGGAGCTGATGCGTCTGCCAAGCTGCCAGGTATTGATCGGGTCTTTGCTTGTGTAATGGGCATGCCATTCCAGCAGGCGCAGCAAGTTGCTTTTCATGGTCCAGTCGCGGTGTTTCACCACCCAGAATTCGCGTCGGCGGATGAATTGAGCCACGTGGATCGCCTCGAACCAGAATTCATTGATCGTTTCTGCTAACGATGCGACACTTGGTGGCGGTGGCTGCGGAAAGACGCGCGGCGATGGCGCCAGGTCGCGGAATAGATCGTCCTTGTCCAGTACGACGTGGTAGCCCCTCAGGTATTCGGCGGGCAAGTCGCCGGTAGAAATCATGGTGTAGAAGGGGTCGACAGGAAGGAACTGAAAGTCGACCTTAATGCCGCCGCGGAACCAGACCAGCCGTTAGGGAAGATCCCGATCGAGGGGAAAGCGAATCCAGATATCGTCGAACTCCTTGAGCCAGTTGTCATTGGCGGTGAAGCGCTTGGGGTTACGTGTGATGACCTGGAGATCGGGGTCGGAGAATTGGTCGGGTGTGCCGTCATGTCGCGCCAGCGAGCCGGTGATGACCAGCGCGTGGATGTCGTCGGTCTTGCGCGCCCACTTTGTAACGGCGGGCATTTTGGGATGCGCGATGCGCATGTTGTGGTCCCCGTGTGACAGCCTACAGTTGCCGATTAGAGAAATGCTGTTGGATTCTAACATTAGACGCTTGCGAATGCGCAAGAGCGGGTGAATGGGAGAACTGAGTATCGGCAGAAGCGCTACTGTGCTAGAATTGGCGCATTGGCCAATCGTCCCGAGTATGGAGATACAGTATTTGAATCCTTTGGAGCTTGCCCATGATATTGTGGATCTGGTCGAGGAGCGAAAGGCGGAAGATATCTTACTGCTTGATTTGCGACCTGACCAAATCATTGCCGATTTCTTCATCATTTGCAGCGGCGACAATGAACGGCACTTGCGAGCGTTGACAGAGAGTGTACGGCTCGTTGTGAAAGAGAGATATGAGAAGCTGCCCTTCAGCAATGAAGGTCGGGCGGAGAATGGTTGGGTCGTGATGGACTACGGCGATGTCGTTGTGCATTTTTTCGCGCCGGATAAGCGAGATTATTATGGCTTGGAAGATCTGTGGGACGCGGCATCCAAGGTGATGTTGCGTATCCAATGATTGGTGACGGCAGTAACGAATGTCGACAGTGGACTCGCCGATAAGGAGATCTGGGATGGTACCGATATTTGCCAGCGCGCTCAGCCGCCTGGATGAGATGCACCAGGGGTATTTCGACTTTATGGCCGGGCTCTCGACCGAGGAATTGGATTGGTCGCCGGGTCCAGAAATGAACTCGCTCTGCGTTCTTGGGGTGCACGTGACCGCCGCCGAGCGCTTTTGGATCGGGCTGGGAATCGATGATGTGATTGAGCGGAATCGTCCGGCTGAGTTTCAGGCGTCGGGCTTCGAAGTGGAGGCGCTAAAGGCGCGCTTTGCGGCGAACTTGATATTTTATCGGGATGCGTTTGAAGGGCAGGATGGGCAGCGCCTGGCCGAAGTGGTCGATGTGAGCCATTTCATGGAACGACCGTCGCAACTGGTGTCGCGCGCCTACGCCCTGCTGCGGGGCCTCGATCATACGGCTGAGCACCTGGGCCATGCCGGTATGACCCGTCAACTGCTGGCCCGCCGCTGATTCAGGCTTTCTCGGCGAATGCTTTGAAGGCTTCCATCGTCTGGCGCGTTTGCTTCTTGAACATACTGCTGGGCATGAAGAGTGACATGAGCCGCATCATGCCGTGGAAGCGAAAGTCGGAATCGAGCACCCAACGCGTGGTGTCGCCTTCATCATGAAAGAAATTGCGCACGATATTGTGCACGCCCTTGGCGTCATAGGCGCCGGAGAATTCGTCCGGCAGATTCCGCGTGAGGATCGTTTCGATCATTTCAACGCGGCGCCGTCCCATATCGTAGAGGAGCTTGGTCTTGGCGCCTGGCTGTCCCGCTTCGCCGCTGAGGTGCTCATGACTGATGAGACCTTCCTGCCACAGCTTGAGGTTTTCAAAGCTGTCGAAGAGTTCGATCACTTGGTCGCGCGGCAAATTGATAATGAGCTCGGTCTTATAGCGCATAATTTCTTCCTTACCCGGGCTGGAGTTGTTGCTGTCGTATCGGATTCTACCTGAATCATGACACATTGCAGTGGCGAATTCTCTATGTTCGGCGAAAATTGAAATAAATGCAGTCTGAATGCTTGCACTCTACGGCACAATAGGCGACGCTTCATGCGCACGGTGATGGTATACAACGAAAAAGGCGGCGTAGGTAAAACCACGCTCTCGGCTCAGCTCGGCGCCGGACTGGCGATCCTCGGCCATAAGGTTTTGATGATTGACGCCGATCCGCAAGCGCATCTGACGGTTGCGCTGAAGCAGCGAAAACGCCCCTACTTTTACAACCTGCTTGTGCGCGACGATCTGGATGGTGGCGCTTGGAATGAATGCTTGACGCTGGTTGAGTCGACGCTCTATCAATTCCCCAATCGCGAATGCGCGGGCGCGGTCTACCTGGTGCCGGGCAATCCGGAGACCGCCGGTATCGTCGGCAATATCACCGATTCATTCGCGCTCTTCAACAAGCTGGAAGAAGTGGAAGAGACCTTCGACTACGTCTTCATCGATACGGCGCCGACGCGGTCGACATTGCATGCCATGCTTTATCTGGCGAGCGACCACATCATTATTCCGACCCAGCTAGAAGCGATGAGCTTCGACGGTATCAAGCAAACGCTGCAGAATCTTCAGCGCTTCAGCCATCAGCGGCGCCAGATGGGCTTGCGCGAGATATCGATGGTCGCGCTTATCCCCAATATGTTTCGGCGAACCACCGGTCTGCACAACGAAAACTTGAAGCTGTTGCAAAAGCCCTTCGCCCGCGTCATCACCGAGCCGATTCCGCTCACCATCTTGTGGGGCGAATTGTCGCAAAGCGATGCCGCTAGCATTTTCGCTTATCATCCGAAGTCAAAGATCACGCAGGTAACTTGGGAAATCGTCAAATGCGTTGAAGAAAGGGTTTCTAATTATGTCTAACGCGGCGCGCAAACGCGGGGTGAGAATTGATGAAAATCTGTTTGATGTGGGCGTCGCCGCCAGCGAAGGTTATGGTCACGATATGGGCGCGCCCGTCATTGACATTCAAACGAAGCCGATCATCCGCGCCAAACCGATTGACATCTTCAATATTCAGCCCAATCCGATGCAGCCGCGGCGGGTCGTGCCAACGCGATTCCGCAGCGGACCACTGATGGACCAGATCGAAGCCTGGTTGGACGAGGTGGAAACCGAAAGCGGACGCGCCTTTCCCCTGGAGGCATTGATCATGGGAAAGGTCGAATTGCGCGCGCGCGAAGATCGGCAAGCCACCGCCCACGAGCTGCCGCTGCTGCGCCTGGCCGACTTGGCGGCCAGCATTCGTCAGGACGGATTGACCAATCCCGTCACGGTCGTCGGCGCTGGCGACAGCTACCTGATAGAAACCGGCGAGCGGCGCTGGCTGGCGTACCATCTTTTGAACGCCTATAGCGGCGGCGATGCCTATCGCGCCATTCCAGCCCGGCGGGTGGCCGAGATCAATCTCTGGCGCCAAGCCAGCGAGAACAGCGCCCGCGACAATCTCAACGCCATCGCCCGCGCCCGGCAAATTGCCCTGCTGCTGATGGATATGCACGGCTGGGAGCATTTCGAAGCTATCGAAACCTTCGACCGCGAGCAGGACTTTTACGCCCAGGTCGCCGATTCAAAACGGTGGCGTGTGCCCTATGGCCGCGCCGAGCAGCTGTGCGCCGCCTGTGGCTTCGAGAATGCGTCGCGAATCCGACAGTATCGGGCGCTGCTGCGGCTGACGCAGGAGCAGTGGATCAAAGCCGACGAGCTGGACATCGCCGAGTTTGAGCTGCGCAAATGGCTGCATCCCAGACGCGATACTGCCGTAACGAAAGCGGAATCTAAGGAGAAAACATCGACGCTGCCGGGCGCCTTGGAGCGCTTTGACAAGCACGTGACTAAATCGCAATTTGACCGCTTGGATCCGGGACAGCAGCAATGGGCGACTGACTGGATGAAAGCGCTGCTGGACCGTATGGAGCGCTGGGGGGCTGTGGAGTAACCTGCTGGCGTCGCAGCGAATCCGGCCTGCCTTCTACGGGCGCTCGCGAAATCGATTCCAACCCGACTGCAGCAGAAACACGAGACCGAAGAGCACACTGGTCGTCAGCACGATGCATGCGCCCGAGGGAATGTCCAGATAATATGACGCGTAGAAGCCGACGACGCCGCTGAGGATGCCCAGCAGGCTGGCGATTACGATCATGTGATGCAGTCGCTTCACCAGCAGGCGCGCAGTCGCCGCCGGCGTGATAAGCAGCGCCAGCATCAAGGCGATCCCCACCGCCTGCAAGCTGGCGACGATCGTCAGCGCGATCAACAGCAGCAGCGAAATGCGCAAGACTTCTACCGGCAAGCGCAGACTGTGCCCGAGGCTTAAATCGAAGCTGATGATCTGAAATTCCTTGTAGAGCAGAGCGATAATCACAAGCACGACCGCGCCCATGGCTGCCACCATCAACAGATCGCCCTGGCTGATGCCGTTGATGCTGCCGAATAAGATATGCGTCAAGTCGATCGCGTAACTCGTTTGCGTGCTCACGATGGCGATGCCCAGAGCGAACATGGTCACGAAGACAATGGCTATGGCGCTGTCTTCCTTGACCTCGACCTTGCGCGTCAGCCAGGCGATGACCAGCGCCGATACGATGCCCGCGCCCAAACCGCCGAGGAAGAGATTGCTGGCGACATAGCCGCTGGCAGTGTAAGAGAGGGCGACGCCGGGCAGGATGGCGTGGGACAGGGCATCGCCGAAGAAGGACATGCCGCGCACGACCACAAAGCAGCCGACCACCGCGCTGATACCGCCGACCAGGATCAGCGCCAGCATGCCCCGCTGGATGAAGGAGTAAGCGAGCGGCTCCGACAGGAAACTAATTGGATCCACGCCCCGCCTCCTCGTCAGCGTAATCCACGCTGAACATGAGCAGGTCGTCGCTCTGCGTCATCACCGGCAAGGCGCTGCCGAAGGCATCCCGCAGATTCGCCGTCGTAAGCGCCTCATCCGGCGATCCGTAAGCCAGCAGCCGCTGACGCAAGATCAAGATCTTGTCGAAGTGCAAGGCGGCGTTCTCCATGTGATGCGTCGATAAGAGCAGCGTTATGCCATGATTGGTCAGGATATCGAGCGAGTCGATAATCTCCTGTTCGGCCGTCTGATCGACGCCGGTGAAGGGCTCGTCCAGCACCATCAGGCGCGTGTCCTGCGCCATCGCCCTCGCGATGAACACCCGCCGCCGCTGTCCACCGCTTAGCTCGCTGATCTGGCGGTCCGCCAGTTGATCCAGGCTGAGATGCTCCAGGATATCGCGCACGATTGCGCGGTCGTCCTTGCGGGGCCAGCGAAACCAGCCGATATGCCGGCAGCGTCCCATCATCACCACATCAAAGACAGAAGCCGGGAAGGCCCAATCGATGGCACTCTGCTGCGGCACGTAACCAACATTGGTGTGGCTGCTATGGGTGTCTTCGCCGTAGATCGTGATGCGCCCGCCGCTGACTTGCATGACGCCGACGATGGCTTTGAACAGCGTACTCTTGCCAGCGCCGTTGGGACCGATGACGGCGACCCGCTCGCCCCTGTCCACGCTAAAACTGATGTCATCCAGCGCATGGCGGTTGCCGCGGTAACCAGCCGATACGCCGTCGACACGAAGGGCGGGAGGATCCCCCCGATTATTGCGGCTCGTATCCCTAATCGCTGAAGCCGCCAAGTCGTAAACCTCCCGCGCCACTGAGCCGATAAGCATAAGATCACCGCGGCACCGTTCAACGCCAGTCGCCCTTCAGCGCCTCGACGATCGTACTTACATTATAGCGCATGTATTCGAGATACGTCCCCGCTGGCCCCTCGCTGCCGCTCAAGGAATCGGTATGCAAGCCGACGATTTCTACGCCGGTCTCAGCCGCTATCATATTCACCAGAACATCGGAGAGATGGGCGTCGCTGAATATCGCTGGCACACCCTCGTCGCGCACCAGATCCACCACAGCCGCCATATCGCGCGCGCTCGGCTCCACCGTGGTCGACACCCCCGGCAGAACCGTCGAGACGATTTCGAAACCGAAGGTAGTCGCGAAATAGCCCAGGGAACCGTGGCCGGTGACCATGACCCGCTTGTCGTCCGGCAGTTCTGCCAAGGTCGGCAAGATGAAATCGGCTTCCAGCGCGACCAGCTCCTGAGCGTATGCCGCTGCGTTGGCGGCGTAGGCGGCTTCATTGGCATGGTCCATCGCTGACAGCGAATCGCGGATCATCAGCACCCAATAGATGACATTGTGCGGATCCATCCATACATGCGGATCGCAGGAGCCCTCGCCGTGATCGTGCCCGTGGCCGCCACCATGGTCATTCCCGCCCAGGCAGTCGATTTCTCCAGCTCTGCCCAAAGTCTCAACATGCGCGTGATCATTCTCTTCCTCGCCGACGATGGCCGCGACCCCCCCGTCATAAGCGTCACAGCCGATCTCGCTGGCCATTTCGTCAGCGTGGTCGTCGGCATGGTCGTCATCGTGCTCGTCGGCATGGTCGTCATCATGCTCGTTAGCGTGGTCGTCATCATGTTCATCGCCGTGGTCGTCATCATGTTCATCGCCGTGGTCGTCATCATGTTCATCGCCGTGGTCGTCATCATGTTCATCAGCGTGGTCGTCATCATGTTCATCAGCGTGGTCGTCATCATGTTCATCAGCGTGATCGTCATCATGCTCGTCAGCGTGGTCGTCATCATGCTCGTCAGCGTGGTCGTCATCATGCTCGTCAGCGTGGTCGTCATCATGCTCGTCAGCGTGGTCGTCATCATGCTCGTCAGCGTGATTGTCATCATCGGCATGATCATCATGTGCCGCGCTGGCGCCAACGGGGATAATTCCTACACAAGCCGAGGCATTGACGATATTGCCGCCTTCGCCCGCGCTCTCCACCGCCTCCAGCAAGTTCTCTTCCCAACCCGCGCCGTTAATCAAGACCAGATCGGCTTCGGCGACCGTCGTAAGATCACTCGGCGTGGGAACGAATGCATGCTGATCGGCGCCGACCGGTACCAGCGAGCTGACCTCGGCGTGGTCGCCAGCCACATTTCGCGCCACATCAGCGAGAATGCCGTGCGTCGCCACAACATGCAGCTGACCACCGTTGGCGAGTGACGCTCCGCCTGACAGCAACACTGCGCAAACAAGTACTACGAACAGCTTGAGTTTCCAACTCATGAATCATTTCCCCTTATCTTATTGATACTGCGTCTCATTATGCCTAGGCACGGCATCACAGTCAAGCTGCATTTGCGTAGGTTTGAGTCCTCCTTTGGCATCGGTAAACTGATGGCCTCAAGCCATTTTTCCTGTTCATTACGGGAGCCACTGGGTAAACTCGGCTTCATGACACGTCGCGATAGCAAGCAGACGAAGACTGCCAGCGACCGGCATCGCGCGCTCCCTGCATTCGGGAGCCAGCATCCCTATCGGGCAAGGCGCGGGCGCCGATTGTTGCTGACGATCATTCTGACGACCTGCTGTACGCTCATCGTCACGCTGGCCCTCTTCCTCCGCGCTTTACCGCAACGGAACAGAGCTGAGTTCGGCGCGATCCAGGTCAGCATTGACCATAGTGGCGCCTTGCAATCGCTGTCTACGGGCAGCGAAACGGTGGGCGAATTGCTCGGCGAGTTGGGGCTGGAAGCCCCGCAATACGCTGCCCTGTCTCACGCGGAGAGCGAGCCGCTCGTTGAGGGCATGGTCATTCAGATCCGGCCGCTGCGCGCAATCACCATTATCATTGACGGCAGCGAGCGCCGAATGCGGACGCCGCTGCAGAATCCTTGGGATATACTTCTGAGCGCGGGCATCTCTATTCATGCTATGGACAAGATCTGGGTCAACGGCGCGCTCGCCTTTGCCGATGCGCTGCGCGAATGGACGGTGCCGGCTCAGTATATCCGAATACGCCGCGCCGTCCAACTGACGGTCATCGATGACGGCGCCCGGTCCACCATTGTGACCAATGCCGACAGCATCGGCGACACCCTCTCAGAGGCCGGCGTCTCGCTTTATCCGACCGATCAGGTGAGTCCCCCCTTGGAAACGGCGCCCGCCGCCGATATGACCGTGCATATTAAGCGGGCGCTGCCGGTGAAACTGCTGGTCGATGGCCTCACCATTGAAGCCCGCACCAGCGCGGCTCTTGTGGGGGATGCGCTTATCGAGCTGAATGCGCCGCTCTTTGGCCTGGATTATGTGCTGCCGTCCGCGGATTCGGCCGTCCACGCGGATATGACGATCGAAATCCGCCGCGTCAGCGAAGACATCGTCGCGGAACGCGCGCCAATAGACTTTGCGCTGGTGACGCAGCTGGACGCAGGCTTGCGTCTCGATGAGGTCGCCGTCAGGCAAGAAGGCCGCGCCGGCGCCGAAGAGACCCGCTATCGCGTACGCTATGCGAATGCCGTCGAGGTCGAACGCGAGTTGATCGAGACGGTCGTCGTGGAAGCGCCGATTGACAAGATTGTCGCTTATGGCTCAAAGGTCGAGATCGTGGGCACGGTCCCGGGTACAGACTTGGGTTATTGGCGCCGCGTCTGCGTGATTGCCACCAACTATGACCCGGAATCACAAGGGGGGAGCCACGCTACAGCGACAGGCGCGGCGCTGGCAAAAGGCGTCATCGCGGCAAAACCCCACATCATTCCCTACCACACTTCGGTTTATGTGCCGGGCTATGGAAAAGGCGCGATACGCGATACCGGCGCCGGACCTCGCAGCACGCCTTTCTGGATCGATCTTGGTTACGGCAGCCGCGCCGAAGCGCAGGCGGCCGACGCGCGCACGCGCTACACCTGGGTCTATCACCTCTGGCCCCCGCCGGAGAAGATCATTCACATATTGCCCCCCTGGCGGCCCAGCGTCAGCTATCCAAGCGGCGGCTGCAGCGGCTAATTCTCCTCAGCCAGCAACTCGGCCAGCGCCTGCTGCTGGGATTTCACCGGGATGTAGGGTTCCGTCCACCAGTCGGGGAAGGGCTCAACGGGATGTCGATAGTAGACATCGAGGATGCGGCGGATCATGGGCGCGACCACTTCCGAGCCCTCGCGGGATTGCGCCATCACCCCGGCGAAGGCGATCTCCGGGTTCTCCCGCGGATGATAGGCGACGAACCAGGCATGGGGATTGCCCGCCGTTTCCGCCGTTCCCGTCTTGCCGCAGAGCTGGTAAGGCGCCCCGCGAAAGACATATTCGGCCGTGCCCAGTTCCTGGACCGTGGTCGCCATGCACATGCCCTCGCGCACGACTCGCAGCGCCTCTTCGTCCAGCGCCAGCTGCGCCTTCAGCGTCGGTGCGTTGACCACGGCGTAATCCGCTTCGCCTTTGATGCCGACATGGCTGACGATATAGGGCTGATAAAGCTGCCCGCCATTGGCGACCAGCGCCGCCAACTGCGCCATTTGCAGGGCGGTCACCGTCACCTCGCCTTGACCGATGGCGTTGTTGATCGCGGCTGCCGGCTCGCGCGGTGGCGACACCGTGCCGGCCGCTTCTATGCCGAGCCCGATTAGTCCGCTGGGCGCGCCGAAGCCAAGCAGTTCGGCGTATCGCACTTGCATTAAAGGATCCTCGCGATACATGAGCGCGCCCATCTCATAGAAGAAGGGATTGCAGGAGGCCGCCAGCGCCTGGGGCATATTGACCGGGCCGGTCGGTTCGCGATCTTCCAGCAGGCGCCAGTCAGTGCGGCGCCGTTCGGAATCGCCGTATTCGCCGCCGCGCCAGATATAGCCGCATTCAAAAATCGCTTCCGGCGCCCAGATCCGTTCCGCAGCGGCCGCCAGCGTCGTCACAATCTTGTAGACGGAGCCGGGCGTATACTGCTCGGCCAGCGCTTTGTTGACGAAGGGATTGCGAATATCCCGATCCAGCCGCAGGACGGCGGTGCCAATGTTGTAGGAGGTCTCCGGATTGAAGATATGGGGGTCGAAGCTGGGATAGCTGGCCAGCGCCAATATCTCACCCGTTCCCACCTTCAGGGCGACGATCGCGCCGCCGGCTGTGATGCCGCCCCAATTGGGCACAGCATAACTTACCGCGTCAGCCATTGCCTGCGCCGTGATTTCCTGCAAATCGCGATCAATGGTCAGTGTCACCGCGCTCGGCGCCGAGCCCAGCGCGCCGGCCAATTCACGGATGACCAGGCTGCCGCCTTCGACGATGCGCAGATAACGCTGTGGCGCGCCCGCCAGCGTGTCTTCGTAGGCTTCTTCAATGCCCGCCCTGCCAACGAGGTCGCCAGCCGAGCGACCGCGCGCCTCCCAGCGTTCCAGCTCATCAGCCGGCACCGCGCCGATGTAGCCAACGATATGCGTGGCGATGCCATGCCCGTAATAGCTGCGCGAACGATAGGTCAGGATCTTGCTGAAGGGTCCCTCCGTACGCGTGATGGCGCAGTCGGCCGCCAGCGCCTCGCGAAATCTTGTAAATCGAACGGGGTCCATCTCAGCCACGTGGAAGCGCGTCTCAGCGAGATAATTGGCAAAGTCGCCGCGCAGCGAGCTGATCTGCCGCAGCGTCGCCTCCGCCAGGGTCGCAAGGCAATCTTCGACATTGGGCATATCCTGCTTGACCACATATAAGCTGTAGACTTCGCCCCCTTCTTCCGCCAACGATTTGCCGTTGCGGTCGTAGATGTCGGCGCGCGGCGGGAAAACCGCGCGTTCGGTCAGGCGCGCGCGGCTGGACAAGCCATCGAAGATATCCAGCGACGACCAGGCGATCTTCCAGCCGCCTTCCTGTATTAGGCGCATTACGCGATTGTCATCGGCGATTTCGCCAAAGGTCGGCGAGTCAATTACGATGTCGTAGCGGATGACGGCGGTCTCGCCTTGACGCGCCACCGTCTTCAGCAGGTGGCTGACGCCGGCGAAGCGAATGACGCTGTGCGCCGCCGTATACTGGTTGATGAAGCGCTGCAGCGGATACAGCTCGCGGCTGCGCGCGGCGATCAGCCGATGCATCGCCTCGAAATCCTCGCGCGCCCAGGCGGCGATGAAAGCAGCCAGCACATCAGCCGGTTCGCCGGCGGTCGTCTCAATCTCTGGAGCGGGGGAGGGGGTAGCGGCTGTGACACTTTCTTGAAGCAGCGCCGATTCGCAGGCGCTCAGGCTCAGCAGAATGACGACAAGCACAACGGGAATGACGCGGAGACTTGAGACCATGATTCCCACACAATTGTGTCGCGGGGGCGCGTTCACTTGAGTGCATTATGCCTAAGGGCGTCGCAATTGGCAATTCAAGCCCGCGGCCGCGCCGGCTGATCGGCGGTCAAGAGCAACAGATATTGTCGTAAGCTGTCATAAACTGCCGTACTGATCTTCAACTGCCAGCATTTGGGGTAGGCGACCGCTCCGCCGCCTGTCTTATTGATGGCAAAGACTGCCGCGGCAAGTTATTGCTTCGCTCGCCAATTCCCAAACTGTAGGGGTGACACTTGTGTCGCCCGCACACGTTAGAAACCATGCATCCCTCGACTTTTAGCTCCCCCTCCCTCTTTATGGGATGCTCGCCATAGAGATGGCGAGAAGGGCCGGGGGTGGGGGGCGACTGGCTCGCGCACGTGGCCAGACGCAAGGGAGAATATTTCTCGCTAGATGGCGCCGCTGCGCAGAAAGACCCGTGGGATGGTGAGCATCAAGATTTCGATATCCATCGCGATGGACCAATTCTCAATGTAATACATATCCATCTCGAACATCTCATCAAAGGGCACATTGCTGCGCCCGCGCACTTGCCACCAGCCCGTCATGCCCGGCGTGATCTGCAAGCGCCGCGTGTGCCGCGCCTCGTATAACTCGACTTCGCTCGGCGTCGGCGGCCGGGGCCCGACCAGGCTCATCTCGCCGCGGATGACATTAATGAGATTCGGCAGCTCATCGAGGCTGGTGCGGCGCAAGAACTTGCCGACGCCGGTGACGCGCGGGTCATCGACGAACTTGGGATGGCGCGGATCTTCGCCCGATTCGCGCAGCATCGCTTCTTGAAGCGCCTCGGCATTCTCGATCATGCTGCGAAACTTCAACATCTCGAAGGGGCGGCTATCCTTGCCGACGCGCGCCTGGCGATAGATGACGGGTCCTTCGCCCTCGAGCGCCAGCGCCAGCGCCACCAAGAGACTGATCGGCGCCCACAGCGGCAGTCCTACAATGACCACCAGAATATCCAGGCTGCGCTTCAGCAATTGATTGGCTCGGCTCATGGAGCGATGAGCGCCGAAGCCCAGCAGCGGAATGCCATCGAGGTTCTCCACTTGCACCTGACGAATATTCAACTGCATGATTTCGGGCACGATGCGCACATCGGCGCCGGTCTCGCGGCAGACCTCGGTGAGCGCCTGGATCAGATCATAATGCTTCCAGCGGAAGGTGATAACTACCGTGTCGATCATCTCCCGATAGATAACCGCGGCCAAATTGTCCGTGCCGCCCAAAGCCTCGACGCGTCCCATGCCGGCCGCCGTTTTCTCCTGGTCGTCGTCCAGAAAGCCGACCGGGCGGTAACCGAATTCCGGTCGCGTCAGCATGATGCCCAGCAGCGAACGGCCGACTTCGCCCATGCCGACGATGAGCACGCGGTGTATGCCTAAGCCTTGTTGACGCAGATACGCCAGTATCCAGCGCCGAATCAGCCGCGAAAGCGCGCTGGCGATCAAGGTCAAAGCCGCGACATAGAGCAGCATCAGGCGGCTGGTCACCAAAGGCTGCAGAATGAAGAACATCGCCAGCACGATGACGATTGAGACGGCGACGCTGCTGGCGATATAGTACACTTCTTCCAGCCAGGCCCGGCCCGCGATGTTGCGATACAAGCCATTGCGCTGGAAGTTCAGCAAGATGAATATGGCGTAGAGCGCGGCAAAAGGGATGTATGGTCCAAATCCGCGCTCCAGCGGATCATAGGCGGGACGGATGATCTGTAAGTCGTAGCGCAAAATGTAGGCGGCGCCGAAGGCCAGAATGGCAAGCGCCCCGTCAATAAATGGCAGCAGCCAGCGCGGTTCCAGCGTGGGGCGTTCCGATAGCGACAAAGCCGTGCTCATCGCGTGCCGCTGAGCCAATGCGATTTCGCGGGCTCCTGCCGGCGCTTCAAGCGAATTCTATTTGGATTCAACGCGCGTCACCCTTTCGCATTCGCCGAGCGGGAGATCGCGAGCGACAGTCGCCTTGCGATAACTGTTGAGGGTCAGCTCAGCCGTGCGCGCCCAGCTGAATTGTTGCGCGCGCTCCAAGCCCCGCGCCCGCGCCAGGTTGCGCCATTCGCCATCTCTTCTGAGATCTCTTAGCGCCCCGGTCCAAGTCTCTGTATCACCTGGTGGCAGGCATTTTGCCGCCTCGCCCGCCACTTCAGGCAGCGCCGAAACGTTAGTAGTGATGACCGGAGCGCCACAAGCCATCGCTTCCAATACCGGCAGACCGAAGCCTTCATAAACGGAAGGAAACAGAAAGGCTTCCGCGCAATTGTACCAAAAGGGCAGGTCGGCGGTAGGGATGAATCCGGCGTGCTTGACCCATTCCGCCAGCTCCAAGCGCTCGATCGTGGCGAATACATCCTGCGCCATCCAGCCGATGCCGCCACCCAGGATCAGCGGCAGTCGCTCAGCCTCCCCCAGGCGCGCGTAGGCTTTCAGCAGCAGCGGCAGATTCTTGCGTGGCTCCAATGTGCCGACATAGAGCCAGAAGCGTTCCGGCAATCCATGCTTGCGCCGAAAGTGACTGGTATCCGCCTCCAGCAAGGGGCGAAAAGCGGCTTTATCGTAGCCCAGCGGCGTTACGTCAATTTTGCCCGCCGGCAAGCCCAAATGCGCCGTCAAGTCTTTTGCTGTGCTCTGGCTGATCGCGAGCACACGGCGGGCTCGCGCGCAGGTCAAGGCGGTCATCGCGCGCAAGTATAGCCGCCGGGCAACGCTGAGCCGGGCGGGAAAACGCAGAAAACTTAGATCATAAACGGTGACGACCATCGGCGCTGTCAAGACGATCGGCGCGACGAAAGCCAGCGCGTGATAGAGGTCATAGCGCCGAAGCTGCCAGGGCTGCAGGGCTTGTTCCCAAAAGACGCGGCGCCAGGGTGGCTCCGTATCCAGGCGCGCGCGCGACATGCTAACGCCGGGAAAAGCCGCGCTGTTGCCCGCGCCCACCATCGCCTCAAACTGCCAATCAGGCGGCGCTTGACTGGGCATATCGCGCAGCAGATTGCTGATGTAGCTGTGAATCCCAGCCCGGCGATATCCCGCCCGCCCCGACAGCAAGTGCGCGTTCAGTCCAACCTTCATGCCTTCGAGTATAACATACGCCGTCTCGAGTCTTTCTTGCGCAAAACCTACGCTGCTGCGTTCAATGGTCAAGCGCCCGATTTCACCTGCACATTGTTGCGTTGCCCGCCTACAATTACGGGGCATGGTGGAGAGCGCCCTGTCCATGGAAAAGCCGGTCCGCATTGCCGCCTTCTACAAGTTTGTTCCGTTGCCCGATTATCGGGGCTTGCGCCCAGCGCTGCTGGATTTCTGCCGAGCGCTCCCCGTCCGCGGCACGATCCTGCTCGCGAGCGAAGGCATCAATGGAGCCATCGCCGGCGAGCGGACCGCCGTGGAATCGGCGCTTTCGTATCTGCGCGCTGATCCGCGTTTGGCCGACCTGTTGGTGAAGGATTCTTTTCACGATGTCATTCCCTTCGGCCGAATGAAGGTGCGCTTGAAGCGGGAAATCGTGGCGATGAAGGCGCCAGGAATCGACCCCCGAGCTCGCGCCGGCGCCTATGTCGAGCCAGAAGACTGGAATCGCCTGATCACAGAGGATGACTTGCTTTTGCTGGATGCTCGCAATGATTACGAAGTGCGGATGGGCACGTTTCGCGGGTCGCGCAATCCCGAGACCGAGTCATTCCATGAATTGCCGCGTTATATGACCGAGAACCTCGACCCGGCTCTGCATAGACGCATCGCCATGTTCTGTACCGGCGGCATCCGCTGCGAGAAAGCAAGCGCCTTCCTGCTCGGCCGCGGCTTTGAAGCGGTCTACCATCTGCGCGGCGGCATCCTGCATTATCTGGAAAAGGTCAAACCGGAAGAATCGCTGTGGGAAGGGGAGTGCTTTGTATTTGATGAACGCGTGTCGCTCGACCATGGCTTGCGCAAGGGCAACATTACGATCTGCGATGATTGCAAAGCGGTGGTCAACGTGTCCGACGAACAATGTCCGCAGTGCTGTTCAACGAACTTCCTCTGAGCCAAAGCGGCGCGCGCCACTCAAGCGAAATTCGCGAAAGGCGGGCTCGCGCTAAACGCGTTCAGCTGGGCTCCCACATTGCCAGCAAGCGCCGGTACGACCAGCAATAGTATCACCAAAACGAATGTTGCGATCAGCAGCGTTAGTCGTGTCATGGTCACATCGCCTGGATGTTCTTAACAGAATGTCAATCTGTGGCGAGCGGTCTGCATCTTGCCTCTAAAATAGGGTGTTGCTATTCATCTAATAGTTGTGAATGTGTCATACCTTCGCAAATGGAAACTCAGGTAATTAACAGCCACATTGCGGATGAATCCAACGGCTGTGATCAAGAGCGCAAGATGCTGTATTAGAATCAGTTTATTACAAAGCGACAATGATGTAAATAGAAAATTTGTACGATCGCCGAAGAGAGAATAGCTCCGCGGTTGGCTAAGGCGTCGGACGCGCGTATCGCAAATCACTGCGACCTGTCACGCAAATTGGGCAGACAGTCTTAATCTAAACTATGTTATAGAAGTTAATAGAATATGCTTAGTTTTGTGATGAAGCTCTACTTATGGCGCTGTAGAAATGCTAAAGAATTCAGACTGATTTCAGCCTGAAACTGCATATTTGCCTGGCGTCATTCTCTTTGGTCGAAAATGTCAAACGCGGATAGAACTACCATTTTCCATTTCCGCCGCCATCGGGTTGAAGGTCAGTCGCGGTCTTGGCGTATCCCGTCTCTACATCACGGTGAAGCTGGACTATAATGAGTGACGTAGTGAACGGTTAAGGTCTAGTGCGGATGCAGATTGGAATCATATCTGACGTGCACGCCGATTACGCTGCGCTAGAGGATGTACTCGATCGATTTGCCGAACATCATAACGTAGACCAGATACTTTGCGCGGGCGATTTAGTCGGGCGCGGACCCGATCCCGACCGCGTGGTTGATATGATTCGCGCGCGTCGCATCCCGGTAGCGCGCGGCAATCATGACGAATGGCTCTATGGACTCCGGCAGGAGAATCGGCAGTATCTGCGCAGTCTGCCCCTGGATTGGCAGGGCGAGTTGGCCGGGGTGACGGTTTACATGTGCCATGGCAAGCCCGGCAATAATATGTGGGGCATGTATCGCGATCACCTGTCGACGACCTATTTGAAGATGGTGCTGCGCTCGCTGAAAGCCAATGTCCTGGTCACGGGTCATACCCATTTGCCGCTGCATATGAAAACCGAGTGGGGCTGCCTGGTCAATCCCGGGTCGCTTTATACCTTCAAATGCGCCCGCGCCACCTCCCATTCCTACGGCGTGCTGTCGCTGCCCGACTTCAACTTCCGCGTTTACGACGCGAGCGCGCGCTGTGGCGAACCGCCGCTCGAAATCATTTAGGCAGGACCGCAGACGATTTCCGATCGTGAGGACGAATCATGCGCGTCCTGATGCTATCGAAAGCCTGTATCGTCGGCATCTACCAGCCGAAGCTGGAGGCGATCGCCGGCTTGGGCGTCGACTTGACCGTGCTGGCGCCGCCAAGCTGGGCGGACGAGCGTGGCGTTCAGCAGCTCGAGCGAGCTCACACTCAGGGATATCAACTGCGCGAGATTCCCATCCGCTTCAACGGCAATTTCCACCTGCACCACTACCCGACCCTGGCGCGTGAAATTCGCTGGTTCAAGCCGCACATCGTACATATTGACGAAGAACCATATAACCTGGCGACCTGGCAGGCGCTTTGGCATGCTCGCCGCCTCGGCGCTAAGTCGCTCTTCTTCAGCTGGCAGAATATCCAGCGCGCTTATCCGCCGCCTTTCAATTGGGGCGAGCGCTATGCCATGCGCAATGCCGACTACGCCCTGGCTGGCACAACCGCCGCCGCCGATGTTCTGCGCGCAAAGGGATACGCCGGTCCGCTGGCTGTGATTCCGCAATTTGGCACATCGCCCGACTTATTCCAGCCAGCCGCGAGCCGCCCCGAGCGCCCCTTCACCATCGGCTATATCGGGCGCATCGTGCCGGAAAAAGGCGTGGGGATTTTGCTGCGAGCGGCCGCTCAACTGGAAGGCGACTGGCGCTTGCGGCTGGTCGGCGGCGGCTCGGCGCGTGAGGAAATGGAAGCGCTCGCCCACTCTCTGGGCAACGGCGAACAGACCGTCTTCAGCGGGCAGCTGCCGTCGACGGACTTATCAGCCGAATATCACAAGCTCGATGCGCTAGTCCTGCCATCACTGACCCGCCCCAACTGGAAAGAGCAGTTCGGCCGCGTGCTGGTTGAGGCGATGGCGGGGGGCGTGCCAGTCGTCGGCAGCGACAGCGGCGCCATCCCCGGCGTCATCGGCGATGCCGGTCTCATCGTGCCCGAAGGCGATGTTGAAGCGCTGGCGGCTGCCTTGCGCGACTTGCGCGATCAGCCCACTCTACGCGCCAAGCTGGTTCAGAATGGCCGGGCGCGCTTCCTGTCGCATTTCACCCACGAGCGCATCGCTGAGGCGACTGCGGCCGTGTATCGCGAAATGTTGGGTTCAGCAAAAGGCTGAGCGCATATACGGCCGGGTGATGTAAAATGCGTGGCACTCATGGCTAATATTAGATAACCGAAAGGCTGCTGAAAATGGAACCCCAAGACGTGAAAGTCGGACGAATAAATGACGTGAAAGGCGCGTCGTTGATTGACCAAATCGCACTAATGCAACTGCAGCGAGAGCTTAGCGCGGGCAAGCGTGAAGAGTCCACGATATTCAAAGAGGGGGCCGAGCGACTGAAGAATATCGAAAATCTGATGGCCAAGATGGTGGAAGAAATGGTGGCAATCAGGAAACTGCTCGAATCATCAGACAGAACGAAAGTTGTGAGGGAATCCGCCGGCAGCGGGTGATCTGTATCCCTCTCACGCCCCCGGCGAAAACTGCCGCAGCCGCCGTATAAAATCGACGCTCTCCAGCTTGCGCTCCAGCAGGTGCGCGATGTAGCCCAGCATGATGCGTTCGGCGCGCTGATGCTGCTCGGCGGTGACCCGCAGGCTGCTCACCCGCTCCCAGGCTTCGGCGCTGCGCTGCAAATGACGCAGCAGCTTTAGCGTGACCATGTCGATCTCAACCAGCCGCGACGCCACTTGAGACGCGGCCGCGCGGCTCACGACGCCACCCTCCTCACGGCTGAAGTATTGCGACTCCGGCTCTAGCGCCGCCCGGCTGATCACACACTCGCTCAGCTCCGGTCGAAAGCCGACCAGATCGAGCAGCTGCAGCTCGAAGTAGCGCGCCGCCAAGCGGGGATCAGCCGCCTGCGCGATGCGCTCCAGCGTCTGATGCAGCAGCGTGAATAGCGCCGCGCCCGCCTCCTCCTCATCAGCGGTGAAGCGATCCAGCAGCTCAGCCACATAATTGGCGTAGGCGCCCCGCGCCAAATCCTCTCGCAGCCCGAGATAAGGCTCGATCAACTCGGCCTGCGTCAGGATATCGAGGTTGCGCCCCCGATGGATGAGACAATCGCTGCGGGAGAATAGCTCGACATGACCGCTGAGCTTGGCGCTCGGTTTGCGCGCGCCCTTGGCGATGGCGCGGATCTTGCCGCGGCCCGGCGTGAACAGGGTCAGCAGCCGGTCCGCTTCGCCAAAATCACGGCGGCTGAGGATGATGGCTTGGGTGCGGAACTGGCGTGGCGGCATGGCGCTGCATTCATTGGCTGGCGCGATTATGATATACTGTGCCTCCACGCGCAAGCATGGGGTGGCAAAGACGATGAGCAAGACAGTTGAATTCCGACTGCCGCTGGAAGCGATCCGCGCCTATTGCAGGCAGCGCCCGATTAAGCGGCTGTTGCTGTTTGGCTCGGCTCTGCGCGAAGATTTCACACAGGAAAGCGACATCGATTTGCTGGTGGAATACGCGCCGGAAGCAGACTTGGATGCCTATGAAATCTTTCGACAGCAAGAGGATTTCAGCGAGATAATTGGGCGGCCGGTGGACCTGGGCGAACCGCGCTCACTCAAGCCCTATATTCGCCAAGAGGTCATCGAAAGCGCCGAGCTGATATACGATGTGAATGGCATTGAACCAGGCAGGAGCAAGCCTATGCCAAAGAAGCCGGACAGAGACCGCATGCGCCTGCTGGACATGCGGGACGCGGCTGAGAAAGCCCGCCGCATTGCTACCGGACGAACACGCGCCGATTTAGATAGCGATGATATGCTGGATCTCGCGCTCGTGAAAGCCATTGAAATCATTGGCGAAGCCGCGAACCATGTCAGCGAAGATACCAGAGCGCTAGCCCCGGATATCGACTGGGGGAAAATCATCGGCATGCGCAACAGACTCATCCATGACTATACCAATATCAACCTTGACGTGCTGTGGGAAGTCATAACTTATCAGCTGCCGCCACTTATCACCGCATTGAATCGTCTGATTGAAGCCAAATATGGAGCGCAAGATGAGTGAAACTGAGAAGAAATGCGCGGATGACAAAAGCGAAATCAGCGAAGAGGCGCCTATCGTCACTTCCCACCAGCTCGAGCTAGTCGACACGACGTTCAACTGCACAGCGCCTTCGCGCGCAAGCCTTGGGTAGCAAAGACGATGAGCGAGACAGCTGAATTCCAACTGCCGCTGGAAGCCATCCGCGCTTATTGCAAGCAGCGCCCGATTAAGCGCCTGCTGCTCTTTGGCTCCGTCCTGCGCGCCGACTTTGGTCCGGACAGCGATATCGACATGCTGATTGAATATGCGCCAGAGGCGAAAATCGACGCCTATGCAGTCTTGCGGCAACAAGCGGACTTGCGCGAACTGATTGGACGGTCCGTGGACCTGGGCACGCCACAGTCGCTCAGTCCTTACATTCGCCAAGAGGTTATCGACAGCGCCGAGCCGCTCTACGATGTCGACGGCATCTATCCCAGCAAGAGAAAGCCGATGCATAAAAAGCCGGATAAAGACCGTCTGCGCCTGCTGCATATGCGGGACGCGGCTGAAGACGCTATTCAATTCGCCACCGGGCGCGCGCGCGCCGAAATCGAGAAAATCAGGATGCTGAAATCGGCATTGGTGAGAGAAGTCGAAGTCATCGGCGAAGCCGCCAATCATGTCAGCGAAGCAACGAGGGCGTTGGCGCCGGAGATTGACTGGGGGAAAATCATCGGCATGCGCAACAGACTCATCCATGACTATACCAATATCAACCTTGACGTGCTGTGGGAAGTCATAACTTATCAGCTGCCGCCACTTATCACCGCATTGAATCGTCTGATTGAAGCCAAATATGGAGCGCAAGATGAGTGAAACTGAGAAGAAATGCGCGGATGACAAAAGCGAAATCAGCGAAGAGGCGCCTATCGTCACTTCCCACCAGCTCGCGCTCGCTGATTCGACGCTCGCCTACCGCGCGGCAGTCGGCAAGATGCCGCTCAAAGACGAGAAGGGGGCAATCGCCGCCCAAATCTTCTACACCGCCTACACCCTCGAGGCGGACGCCGACCCCGCCAATCGTCCGCTGATATTCGTCTTCAACGGCGGTCCCGGCTCGGCTTCCATCTGGCTGCACATGGGCGCGCTGGGACCGAAACGCGTCGACATGGGCGAAGAAGGATTCATGCCGCCGCCGCCCTACAAACTCATCGACAACACCCATACCTGGCTTGACCTGGGCGATCTCGTCTTCATTGATCCGGTCGGCACCGGTTACTCGCGCGCCGCTGACCCGGCCGACAACGAGAAATACTGGGGGCTGGAAGAAGATCTCGAAGCCGTGGGCGAGTTCATCCGCCTCTATCTCTCGCGGGAGAAGCGCTGGACCTCGCCCCTTTATCTCGCCGGCGAAAGCTATGGCACCACGCGCGCCGCCGGGCTCGCCGGTCACCTCATCGATCGCGGCATCGCCTTCAACGGCATCGCGCTCATCTCAACAGTGATGAACTTCCAGACCCTGCGCTTCACCAAAGCCAATGACCTGCCTTATACCCTCTATCTGCCCAGCTTTTGCGCCGCCGCTCATTATCACGGGAAGCTGGAAAAAGATCTGCAGAAGCGCGACTTGCGCGAACTGCTGCGGGAAGTGGCCGAGTGGGCTGAAGCCGATTACACCGTCGCCCTGGCCAAAGGCGATCGTATGAGCGGCGAAGAACGCGCCGAGATCGCCGAGCGGCTGACGCGCTATACCGGCTTGTCGCAGCGCTTCATCCTGGGCGCTGATCTGCGCATCAATATCATGAGCTTCTGTAAAGAATTGCTGCGCGATGACAAACGCGCGGTGGGCCGCCTCGATTCCCGCTTCATCGGCATCATGGCTTCAGCTGAGGGCGCCGCCTTCGACTTTGATCCTTCGATGCACGCCATCACGCCGCCCTATACCGCGGTCTTCAACCAATATGTGCGCGAGCAGTTGGCGTATGAGACCGACCTCAATTACGAAATCCTCAGCTTCAAAGTCAACGAAAACTGGAAATACGAAGGCGGTCGCTTTCCGGATACCAGCGAAGGGCTGCGCGCCGCTTTCGCCAAGAATCCCTTCATGCGCGTGCTGGTGGCGCAGGGCTATTATGACCTGGCCACGCCCTTTCAAGCCGCCTACTATTCGCTGGCGCACATGGGCTTAGACCCGGCGCTGCGCGACAATATCACCATCACCGAATACGAGGCGGGCCACATGATGTACGTGCACGAGCCATCGCTGGCCAAGCTCAAAGCCGACGCGAGCGCCTTCATCCGCTCTTGAGAGTTGACCGATTCTGTCAGCTTAAGAAGCAAGCTAGGTGTTTAGCTTTGCGTCTCAGCGTCGGTCTGAACGCGCTTTAGCCTTGCTTTGGGCGACTTCGGAGTGCGTCTCTTAAGAGGCGGCGCGTTTTTGTCGTCGGCATATACTTTCTTTGAAGTGGGTCGGAAGAGAACATTCTTGGTGTCATCAGTAATTTGAAAGGCTGATTTAGACATGACTGAAAAACTCCTTGGTTTCTCTCACTCTACTGTGAGGCAAGCTCTTCCCCACTCTCCAATCGGTCCGAGGACATCCAGAAACACTTGAAACTCATAAATGCCACTGCCCAGAAACTTTAGACTCGGCATAGCATAAATCATTCGAAATGATGACGTCTCGCGAACATCGAATTCTAGCGTGTCCTCCCAGATTACCATATCTCCATCTGGCGCCAAAAGCTGAACAATTCCAGGATGTACCCGCCTATCGCTTTTGAATTCGGCTGTCCAATGCGATACCAGAAGTATCGGTGGATCAAGAGCAACAGATTCACCGTGAACAGGTGGGCGACTCGGTTCAGAGATCCTTAAGCGAGTGAATACGTTGCCCAATCCAATAGTACCATACTGTTGATAATTGACTTCTGTACATAACAGTGTCCAGTCTTGACGCATCTGCCTTCAGCTCCGTCGTGCTGCAATTCTTACCTACTATTATAGTTTATATGCGGTGGCATTTCCAAGCTTAGAGCATCATGACGCCTGCCCCGCCATAGGACACTTTCCGCGCCATAAGTTTGTGTCCGGGCGTTCTCGCTGGTGGGGATGCCCTTTACGCTTCAAAATGCCGCATGATATCCATCCATAAGACCAGACCGCGCCAGCGACCAAAGGGCTCGTAGCGCGCTTTGATGTCGGCCTCGCTGCCCTTGACGCCGCCATTGTGCCGCTCGGCGAACATGGCATGGGCGGCTGTGTCGATGGCGATCTTGTCGAAATGCCCATACATGCGCGCCATCGTGCCGGCGGCGTAATCGCCGAATCCCTTCAGCGACTTGACGGCTCGGTAGAATGCGTCCCCGTCAAACGCGAGCCAGGCATCCAGCTTGCAGTCTCCGGCGGCGACTTTGCGCGCCAGTTCGTACAGATAAGCGCTGCGATAACCGGCGCGGACCCACGCGGCGAAGTCATCGAAATCCAGGGCGGCGATGCGCTCCGCGGTCGGGAAGGCGTAACAATCGCCTATCGTGGGATGCGGCGCGCCCAGCTTGACCAGTTGCCGGCACATATTCATCGTCTGCGTCCAACTGCAATTGGTTGTCAGCAGCGTCTTCGCCAGGTCTTCCCAGAGGCTCGGCGCGATCAGAATGCGGCCCCGGCGCTGGTCCGCCAGCCATTCATAGCCCTCATGCGCCCTCATCGCCGCGTAGAAGCCGCTCAAGTCCCAGTCCACATTGAGCATGGTCTTGACGGCGCGCTGAATCTCGACCGCCGCGTCCGGCGCTGGAGCGGGGCAGTCGGGACTGCTGACCTGAACGCCGCCGTCAACCGCCCGCAGCCGCAGCCTCAGCACAGCGCCCGCTGCGCTCTGAAAGACGTATAAAAGTGTCCCGCGCTCCTGGTCCCAAGAGAAGGGCGCCAGCATCCGCCAGCCATGGCTGAGCACTGCGCGCTCGAAGTCAAATTGGGGCGCTGTCGGGATGAGGAAGCCGGTATCGCTCACCCGGGCATTTTGTCCAGCACGTCTTGAATCTGCTGCAAATGGTTGATGCCGTGCTGCGAATAGACGAAAGCCAACTGTTCAAGGCTCATATCGGCTCGGTCCGGGCTGGAGCCGATGCCGACTTTGCCCCATTCCTCTTCGCTCAGGTTTTCCAGCAAGATCGCCCAGCGCGCCTGCAAGCCTTCCAGGAGTTTCAGGGAATGTTCGATGTCGGCGTCTTTGGCGTCCGGATACTCGGCAATGGCGTCCACATCGTAAGCAGTAAACTGAAAGCGAGGGCTGGTCAAAATCAGTTTGAAGCGGCGGATGCAGACCATGTGCGTATCGGCCAAATGGTGGATGTTCTGGGCGATCGTCCATTCGGGCGCGTTGTAGGCGGCGGTCAACTGCTCGACGCTCAAACCGTCGACCAGCTCGCGCAGTTGGGCCGGCAGCTTGCGAATCGCGTCAATCGCTTCGGCTCTTGTTTCCATGATAATGTTGTCTCCTTTACACCGGATGAATTGATGTCCGAATTGTAATTCGGCTTGCCTTCCATTCCAATTGTCGAAGGTCAATGCAATTTTGTTTTGTAGGGGCGGGGCGCCGGCTCCGCCGTACGGTCTCTTATAACAGCCGCGCGACCGGCCGGCAGAGTCTACGCGCCCCAATGGCACGTCCCTGCGCATTCTTGGATTTGCCGCGCCTAGCCCAAGAAAACTCTGTGCCCGCTGCGCCCTTGGTGGTAAAACAGGGGCTATCGATTCGCTCGCGTCAGGCATTCTGCGAAGGATCCGCTCATGCCACCCAACCCCGATATTGTCGGCATCGGCATTTGCACCGTCGACCATCTGGTGACCGTGCCGCGCCTGCCCAGGCGAAACGAAAACATGACGGCGATCGACTATGACCGTCAGCCCGGCGGTTTGGCATCCATCGCCTTGATGGCCGCGGCTCGGCTCGGCGCGCGCGCCAAAATCATCGCCCGCGTCGGCGCTGACGACAGCGGAAGCTATATCCGTCAAGTCTTGCAGGAAGAAGGCGTTGACGTGTCTCAACTTCTGGTTGAGCCGGGCGGCGAGTCGCAGGTTTCTTTGATCCTCGTGCACGAAGCCTCCGGCGACCGCAGCATCATTAGCCGACCGACAGCGGGCGCCCCCATCTCCCCGGGCGAATTCGCGCGCGCAGACATCACTACCGCCCGCGTGCTCTTCATCGACACGCTGAACGACGCTACCTTGCAGGCGGCGCGCTGGGCGCGGGAAACGGACGCCAAGGTCCTGCTCGATCCAGCGCTGCCATACGCGGAGATTAAGCCGCTGCTGCGCTATGTCGATGTGCCGATTGCGCCCGAATACTGGGCGCGCGCGCTCATGCCAAATGAGGCGCCGGCCGCCGTCGCCGAGCGACTGCGCGACGAAGGCGCCGAAATCGCGGTCGTCACCTTGGGCGAGCGGGGCGCCATTGTCGCTTGGGAGGCGGGCACGCAAGCCTTCCCCGCCTATCCCGTAGACGTGGTCGATACCACCGGCGCCGGCGACGCCTATCATGGCGCTTTTCTCTACGCGCTGCTGCAAGACTGGGAGCTGCCGCGGATGGCGCGTTTCGCTTCCGCCGTTGGCTCAATGAACTGCCGCGCCTTGGGCGGGCGCAATGCCTTGCCCACCCGCGCGGAAGTCGATCAATTCATGGCGGCGGCAAATTCTGACTGGCTTGATTGCAGCAACTCGGCATGATCAGCCGCTCCAAGATTTGCCCTCGTTACAATGTGGTATCGGTCGCCAAAGTTTGAAATTTGAACCTGCGCAATCCAGAAAAAGTGGATATACTACTCCGCGAACATTGACGAAAAGGAGCAGTTGACATGAACAAAGCAGAATTAATCGGTTCAATCGCAGATAATGCAGGGCTTAGCAGAGCGGATGCCGGCCGAGCGCTGGAGGCTTTTACCGATTCCGTAGAGGCTGCGCTGAAGAGCGGCGATCGAGTTTCGCTGGTTGGCTTCGGCTCGTTTTCCGTTGACAAACGCGATGCGCGCACGGGCCGCAATCCCCGCACCGGCGAGGAAATTCAGATCGCTGCCAAGAATGTCGTCAAGTTCAAGCCGGGCGCCAGCTTGTCAAATTCGGTGAACTAATTCCGTTCTTAAGCTTTCGGGATGACATGCGAATGCAATCCCGCTAACAACTGTAAACTCACGCGCAGTCTGCTGAACATAAACCCGCAGGCTGCTTTTTTTGGCCGCGTTGATTTTATTGCAAGGCGCAGCGCTGGGCCGTTCGACCAGTCGATCTTGGATCTCGCGATTTGGCGGTCGGGGAAATGAGCAAATTCAAGCGAGCCCGCAATCCCGCAGGAGATCTAAACAGGCGGCGAGCTCGCTGGAACCTTCGCGCCCTGTGTGGGACGCTCGTCCATCAATCACTAGCCAACCGCGGTAATCTCGCTCCCGCAGCGCCTGGCCAATCTCGGGGAAGGGCAGCCCGCCTCTTCCCGGCAAGCGCATGCCGCGATCAGTCAGATAGATCACACTGATCCGCTCCAGGTGGGATTTCAGACAGCCGATTATATCCGCTTCTTCCAGCGCCATCTCGCCGGCGCTCGCGGCGATCGTAATCTTGGGATGATGATTGACCTCGCGGCAAAACTGGTCCGCCTGCTCCAAGCGCGTCAGGAATGCCGTCTTCCCGCTGTTGAGCGGCAGCAGCGCCAGCTTGGCATCCATCGCATCGGCCAGATCAGAAAAGCCGCGCAGCAGCCAGATCAGCATTTCTTTCTGCAGGTCCATCGGCGAGGCGAAGGGCGTCAAATCAGGCATGTCGCTCGCGCCAATCTGCGGCGCGAAAGTCACGTACTCCGCCTCGAGATCGAGCGCGCAAGCCAGCGCTTCCCGCAGGCGGTCATTGGCGCTTTGCCGCCGCGCCCTATCGGCCGAAACCCAGCCATCGGTCTCGCCCATATTCAGCCCGCTGGCGACCAAGCCCTGCGCCCGCAGCGCCTCGTCGATCACGTCGATTCGTTCTTCTAGTTGTTCCGCCGCGAATTCCACGCCGGCGAAGCCCAGTTCGCGCGCCAGCGCCAGCCGCGAATGCACGGTCTCCCCAGGCAGCAGCGCCTCGCGAATCGCAATCTTCGTCATGCTTCAGCTCGTCACCTTGGGCACAGTATTGAGCGTATCGGCGATCAAGGCATCCGTGCTCAGCCCCTCAGCCTGCCCCTCGAAATTGAGCAGAATCCGATGACGCAAAGCCGCCGGCGCCACCGCGGCGACATCTTCATAGGAGACGTTGCTGCGCTCTTCCAGCAGCGCGTTGATCTTCGCGCCGATGATCAAGGCTTGCGCGCCCCGCGGGCTGGCGCCATATCGGGCGTACTGCTTGATCAAGGGCGCCGCGTCGTCGCTTTCCGGGTGGGTGGCGACGATGATGCGCGCCACATATTCGCTGACATGCGTGGGAATCGGCGCGCTCAGCGCCAGCCGACCCATGCCGATCACCTGCGCGCCATCAGCCACTTGGCCCGCTTGCGGCTGCTCAACGCCGGTCGTCCGCTCCAGGATGGTGACCAACTCCCCAACTTCCGGGAAGGGGATGTTGACCTTGAACAGGAAGCGATCCAACTGCGCCTCGGGCAGGGGATAAGTGCCCTCCATCTCCAGCGGGTTCTGCGTCGCCAAGACGAAGAAGGGCGCGTCCAGCTCATAGCGCCGCCCGGCAACCGTGACCGTCTTCTCTTGCATCGCTTCCAGCATCGCCGATTGCGTCTTGGGCGTCGCTCGATTGATCTCATCGGCGAGCACCAGATTGGCGAAGATCGGACCAGCCTGAAAGCGAAACTCGCGCCGGCCGTCTTCCGTCTCTTCCAGGATATCGGTGCCGACAATATCAGCCGGCATCAAATCTGGCGTGAATTGGATGCGCGAAAACTTAAGATCGAGCACATCGCCCAGCGTGCGAATCAGCATCGTTTTGCCCAAGCCGGGCACGCCTTCCAGCAGGGCATGGCCCCCCGCCAGCACACAGATGACGACGCTGCGCACGACGTCGCTTTGCCCGACGATGACCTTGCCGATCTCCGCCTCGATGTCTCGGGCGAGATCGCCGAATTGCTCCAAGCCGATATCTGCCGTTGCCGCTTCGCTCATGTAGCCGCCTTGTCGCGCTGATGTGTTCGTGTTCGCCATTATAGCGGCAAAAGATGGATTACCGTGAGACGGGAATTACTCCCGCCGATTGGGATTCCAGGGGCGACCCTGTGCCCCGCCCGCCGCGCTAGTACAAACGCGCCGCCGCCATTCGTACTATAATCAGCAACATGGCAGTCACGAACGAACAAGGCTCGAACGGGGACGACGCGAGTCGCTCCACGCTCTGGCGCGAGAATTACGCCATTCTGATGCCCGACGCGCCCAACAAAGACCAGAAGTCGCGCCTCGGCTTCTACATCGACTGGCTCTCCGGAAGGGGCTTGACCTGGTATCAGCCGGACCTGGGCGCCTACCGCGATTACCTGCTGCATCAGCGCGCGCGCCGCGACAAAGGGGGTAACAGCGTGCCCGCGGTGCTGTCGCCGCCGACCGTCCTGGCGCATCTGGCGACCATCCGCGGCCGCTACAACCAATTGACGCGCAGCAACGACGTGCGCGATCTGCTTTACGAACTGGCGAATCCCGAAGACTCCGAAGCCGAGCAGCGCGCGCTGGTCGATGAATTCTTCATCCGCATGATGAACGATCTGCATCCAGCCACGGCGCCGGTCAAGATCATCGAAGCGCAAGACAGCGCCGATAGCGAGCACCTGCGCCTTAAGCCGTACCAGGTAAGCGCCCTGGCGCAGGCGCCCGGCATCTCCACCCTGCGTGGGCTGCGCGATACGGCGCTGATGACTTTGATGGTCTGCAGCGGCATTCGCGCGGCCGAGGCGGCGGCGCTGCATGTCGACGACTTGCGGCAGCACCTCGGCGGCGAACTATCCCTGCGCGTGCGGGAAGGGAAGGGCGGCAAGCAGCGGCTCATCCCCTATGGTCCGTTGGACTGGTGCCTGATGTACGTCGACGCCTGGCTGCGCGAAGCCCGCATCGAAGCCGGGCATGTCTTCCGCGGGATTCGGCGCGGCGGGGCAACCGTGCGCCCCAGCGGCATCGGCGCCTGGACGGTCAACGACATCATGAATGCCTATCCCATCAGCATCGCCGGCGCGCTGCGCCTGGTCAAGCCGCACGACCTGCGCCGCACCTACGCGCGCAACGCTTACGACTTTGGCATGGATCTCGAGCGCATCCGCCAAAACCTGGGGCATACCAGCTTGCAGACGACGCAGACCTACATCGGCGAGCTCGACGGCCGCGACCGTCACCCGCCAAATATGTTCAGTCCACCGCACGACCAGCAGAGCCTGGCGCTTTTGACGGGTAAAGTTGTTGGCTGAGTGGGTTGTCGCAAACGCGCAGCCGCGACATCTAGCTCAACAGATCACGCAAGCGCGCGCTTCCCCGCTTTCGCTTGGGCATTGCTTCCGGACTTGGCTCTTGCGTCTGCGTTCCGTTGCCGTCCGCCGGAATCTCCAGCTCAATCGCCTGCTTGATCAACTCGCGGAATGATGGCTCCGGCAGCGCGCCCGGCTGCATGAAGATGAGCTTGCCCTGCTTGAAGACGGCAATCGTGGGGATGCTGCGGATCTGAAATGCCTGGCTCAGTCCCGGGTTGGCATCGGTATCAACCTTGACCACGCGGATCTGCCCAGCGTATTCGCCCGCCAGCTTCTCCAGAATCGGGCTTACCTGGCGGCAGGGACCACACCATTCGGCCCAGAAATCGACCAGCACCGGCAGCTCATGCGACGCCAGAATCGCCTCCTGCTCGAAGCTGGCGTCGGTGATATCCAGCGGCTTGTCGAGCACGGGCGCGGCTTCCGCTTCTTCCGCCATCGCCTCGCGCGCTTCGGCTGGAAGATCGGCGGCGATGGCCTCCTTCAGTTGGCTCAGGTAATCGGGCAGGTCGCTGGCCCAGGGGCGCGACCGCCGAAACGTAATTTCACCGCGATACAGCCCAATGAGGAGCGCGCGCCTCTGATAATCAAAGCGCTCGCTCAATTTGTCGTAAACGGTGGGATCCACCAACCCGAAGACGATGTCGTCTTCTTCATCGGCTGCCTTGTCAAAGGCAGTCTTGAAGTCGCTGCGCAGCTTGTCGCCGCCATCGGTGATCAAAACCAGCGCCGCTGCGTCGCCGATGTAAGATTTGAAGTTGCTGTCGGTGAGAGATTGAATTGGCATATTTGGCTTTCTTCAATGCGTCGGCTGCTCGCGTCTCGGCTGGGACAGCCTGATATAAGTCTGGCTAAACGAGTCTGAGATATTCGACGTGATTCCGCATGGCTTCACGGGTGTACGTGTTGTGCATCCATATCAGAAATCGGACCCATGTTCCAATTGCCTGACGGTCTTTTCGCGTCCCGATGACAATGCCAGCGTGTGCAACGTTTAACTTTGCCAGCTTCACATAATCATCATCCATCGTACAGATGCAACGCCCCAATTGGGTAGCTAACGCGAGATGGTTCTCATCAGAATCGCCACGAAGTTCCAATCCCTTGACCGTAACGGTATCAATGCCTCGGCGCATAAGTTCTCGCGCGATGACCGCAGGCTTGTGCTCATCGAGGTAAAACCGGAGCTTTTGGTCTTCCATAACCAGCTTTCGCTAGCCTATCAAAGGTATCGAACTGGCGTTGAATGTCACCATCGATGTATGCTTTGTTCTTGTCGTAGAATTCGAATGCGGCTTCAACTTGTTCGAGCGTGATCTCGAATTCTGCGGCGGTCTCAGGCTTTGAACATTCTCCGAACTGCGCTGAAATAATGATATCGGTCACGCGAAGACCGGTACCAGCGATGCATGGTCTGCCACCGCGGATTTCGGGCTTTATAGTGATTCCCGCCGTCATGGTCATATCCATCGCCACTTGCCTCCGTCTCGAGATAATGGCGCATAAAGTATATCTATGTTTGCGCGCCAGTTCAATGTGTCGCGCCGCTAGACTGACTCTGCTTTCGGGCGCTGATCTTGGACCCGCTCTTCCTTTTCCGCTTCCCGCTCAGCGGCGATCTCGGCCTCAATCTGCGCCAGAACTTCTTCACTGAAATCGGCGGTGACCGTCGGATTGCCGTCATCGTCATACTGGGTGATGCGATAGGTGCCCGGCTTGGCTTTGCCCCGGGCAAATTCAAGTGCCTGCTTTGCGCTTTCAATGAGTCTTTCACCATACTCGGTCATGACAACTACTCCATATACTCCTGTGAAATCGCGTCAATGATCGTCCGCAGTTGGTTAATTTCGCCGCGCGTCATGTTTGCTTTGTCGCTCTTTGAGTAGATATCCAGCAGAAACACTGGAAGCGCTACCCCACTAAAGAATGTGATGACGCGATAGCCGCCGCTCTTACCTCTCCCTTTCGCGCGAATACGCACCTTTCTGGCGCCTCCTGATCCGGGTATGATGACGCCTGCAGAGGGCTGTCGGGCAAAGATTGCCTTAATCGCATCTAGTTCGTCCTCGGTGACACGCAACCGCTGCGCCTGCCGAAGATATGATGGCATTTCGACAATCGAATGCAAATCAGTTGTCTCCAATATAACTTACTGGCGGTCTAGAAGCAATTCATGGCTATTAGACTCAGCCCGCCATGCGCTCGATGTACTCCAAGCTCTGATGCCGGAAATACGAATCGTAGAGCGTGGCGTAATGCCCGCCCGCGGCCATCAGCGAATCATGACTGCCAGACTCGATGATCTCCCCGAGTTCGAGAACGATGATGCGGTCAGCGTGCTGAATCGTCGACAGCCGATGCGCGATCACGATTGAGGTGCGGTCGCCCAGTAGTGTATCGAGCCCCTCTTGAATCAACGTCTCCGTCAGTGGATCGACGCTCGCCGTCGCCTCATCCAGGATGAAAATCGCCGGATCTTGCAGCAGCACGCGCGCAATCGCCACCAATTGCCGCTGCCCCATTGAGAGATTGTTGCCGCGCTCGCCGACCTGCGTCTCCAGCCCTTCTTGCAGGCTGGCCAGCCAATCGCCGCGCCCCACTTGATGCGCCACTTCAATGACTTCTTCGTCGCTGGCTTCTGGCTTGCCATAGCGGATATTGTCCATCACCGTGCCATCGAACAGGAACGGCGTCTGCGTCACGACGCCCAGCTGCGAGCGGTAGCTCGACAAGTTAAAGTAGCGGATGTCCACGCCGTCAATCAGCAGCGCGCCCTGCTGAAACTCGTAAAAGCGGCTGATCAGCTTGGCGATGCTCGACTTGCCCGAGCCCGTATGCCCGACCAGCGCCAAGGTCTCGCCCGGGCGGATGCGCAGGCTGAAGTCCTTTAGCACTTGCTCGCCCTCGTTGTAGTGAAAATCCATGTTTACGAATTCAATTTCGCCCTCGAGTTGATCCACCGGGTCATCGGCATTTTGCTTGACCAAGGCTTCGGCGTCGATCAAAGCGAAGACGCGCTCGCCAGCGGCCAGCCCCAGCTGAAACTGGCTCCAAAAAGACGAGATGCTCGTCAGCGGGAACCAGATCATGCCCATGCCCTGAATGAACAGAAACCACTCGCCGGCCGTCAAGATGCCCTGCTGCGCCATATTGATGCCGAACCAAACCACCGCCGCCACGCCCAGGCCCGCAATCGTCACCAGGATCGGGAAGATGCTGCCGAAGACGAAACCGTTGATCTTCTCCACCTCATACGATTCTTGATTGACCGTCTTGAACTCGTCGTAAATCATTTGCTCGCGGCGAAAGGCTTTGGCCACGCCGATGCCGCTGATCGACTCCTGAATATGCGCGTTGACCGTCGCCAACTGTCGGCGCGAGTTGGTCACCGTCCGCCGCGCCACCGTGCGGAACTTCAGCGCCGTATAGACGATGAAGGGGATGATCGCCATCAGCACCCAGGTCATATTCACGTTGACGGTGAACAGGTAGATGATGAGCAGCACCACCAGCAGCAGCCGGCTCATCAGGTTGATGCTGAGGCGCACCGTCTCGGAAAATGCCTGCGTATCAGAGAGCACGCGGCTGACCACCTTGCCAGTCGGGTATTGATCGTAAAAGGACATGTCGCGCTCGGTCACGGCGTTGAAGGCGTCCTCGCGCAAGTCGAGCGTGACATCGCCCACCGCCTCGGCCGACAGCCACTGGCGGATCATGTTAGCCACCCAGCCGGCGCTCGCCGCGACGCCCAGGATGATTGACGTCCCGATCGGGTCAAATGCCTCGGGACTGAACTGCAATTGATCCAGCGCTTGCGAGACCACCACCGGCAGAATCAGATCCATCACCGAGCTGAGAAATACCACGGCGCCGACCACCAACATCTTCCACAGATGCGACTTGAAATAACCCAGTATGCGTTTGACCAGCGCCCAATCGGAGTAAATGCGATCGTATTCTTCGGCGTCTAAGCCGTCCATGATGAAGCCCATTAAGCGCCCCCTCCCGCTGCCAGTTGCCCAATCGGCGACTCGACCGCCCCATAACGAGCGAATATCCGCCGATAGTGTTCCGAGCTGCGCAGCAATTCTTCGTGCGAACCGTTGGCGATGGCTCGGCCGTTTTCCAATACGATGATGCGGTCCGCCCAGCGGATTTGCGAGAGCCGATGCGTGATCAGAATCGTGGTTCTTCCCTCCTGCGCCCGCCGCATCGCCTTCTGAATCTCGTCTTCAGTCGCGCTGTCGATCGCGCTCGTCGAGTCGTCCAGAATGAGAATCCGCGGCTGCCGCAAGAAGGCGCGCGCCAAAGCCAGCCGCTGCCGCTGCCCGCCGGACAAGGTCACCCCGCGCTCGCCGATTTCGCTCTCATAGCCGTCGTTGAAGGACATGATGAAGTCGTGCGCCTGCGCTTCTTTCGCCGCGTTTTCGATCTCTTCCGCTGTCGCGTTCTGCACGCCAAAGGCGATGTTGTCGGCAATGGAGCGCGAGAACAGGAAAATATCCTGCTCGATCTTGCCCATCTGCGAACGCAGCCGATCCAGATTCCAATCGCGCACATCCACGCCATCAATCAAAACGCGCCCCTCATCGACATCGTAGGTGCGGCTGACCAGTTGCGTCAGCGTGGACTTGCCCGAGCCAGTCTGCCCGACGATGGCGACCGTCTGCCCCGGCTCAACGGTGAAAGAGACATCCTCCAATACCGTGCTGCCGTGGAACTTGAAGGTCACATGGTCGAACTCGATTGCGCCGACCACCGCGGCGCCGTGCCCCGCCAGATTCTCATCGATATCCGCGCGCTGCTCAATCAACTCGAGGATGCGGCGCGCGCCAGCGATGCCCAGTTGAATCATGCTGATCGAAAACAGTGAGATGAATACCGGGAACGAGATCACCTGCATCAAGCCGGCGACAGCGATGATATCGCCGATGCTGAGGATGCCGCGGCTGTACAAATTCAAGCAGTGCAGGAAGAAGAATCCGAAGGCGATGCCGAACATGAGCAGCGGCAGATAAGCCGCTTCGATCTTGCCTTGCTGCACGAAAAAGTCGCGGTATTTCCAGGCGTTGCGTTTGAACTTCTTGCGCTCTTCGATCTCTTGCGCCGCCACTTTCACGATCTCGATGCCGCTGATCGTCTCCTCCAAACGGGCGCTCAGCGTGCCATATTGCATGCGCTGCTGCATCATCACCGGTTCCAGCCGGCGCATGTAACGGCGCACGACGAATACATAGCAGATGACAAATATGACCGGCGCCAGCAGCAATTCCAGATTGATGGCGGCGATATAAATCATCGGCACCGCGAAACCCAGAAACATATCAAAAATGAACATGATGCCCGGGTGAATTACAAAGTTGAGCTGCCGCACATCATCGGTGGCTCTCGCCATGATATCGCCCACCCGCTGCTGGTCATGGAAGGTCTGGCTCTTGCCCAGCAGGCTGGCGTAGAGCTCATGCCGCGAATCGCGCTCGACCCGCGTCGACAAGATCACCATTACCATCGAGCCCAACAGCGCAAACAGACCATCTGATACCGACAGGATCAGGACGGCAAGGCTGACCGCGATCACCGCCTGCGCGTCCCCGCCCTCGATGATGAGCTCCGCGCCGCGGCCAAACATCACGCGCGCCCCTGAAAAGGCGATGTAGGTCAGCGCGAAGCCGAACAAGCCCACGAAGAGATAGAGCTTGTGTTCAAGGCAATGCGAGATGATCCAGCGCACGGGACCGCAGCGATTGTAATCCCGCAAACCTTCTACTGAAAACTCGCTCTTCTGGTTCAATGCGCGCTCCTGTAACTGGCTAACCATCGAACATTAGTTCAAAGGGAGAGGAATGTACATGACTTGCCCGCGAAGCGCAAGGGTGGTGTCGCGCTTTCTGACGGAATATGTCATTTTGCTCCCGTCTTGGAGGCCTGATCAGAACGCCGGTCCCTCCTCAAACATGTGATGAACGGCTGCATGGTAAGCCGCGGCTGACGGTCAGTGTCTAAACGACCTACGCGACGCAGCGGCTCGTCTGGCTGCGCTGCCCTTTCAGCTGGCTTTTCCTGTCGTTGGCCGGGAGCAACTGAGACGAAGGCGCCTGAATATGCCAGCAACAAGAATGCCTTTGTGCAATTAGCATGAATATAGCTTTACATATCCTGTATAGATAGTATAGAATAGTGGTGAAATTGAAAGAGGAAAAAGAGCATGTCATCCTTTGGTCCTGGATTTGCCGAAATGTGTATCGTCATGATGCTCGTCTTGACGATGGCCGCCATATTCTTGATCACTATTAGGTCAATCGCGTCCGGTCGCTCCAAGCCAGCTGAAAAAGAGAACAACGATTTCCTCCGCATTGGGGCTTAACGGCGCGCTGGCTGCAGCGCCAAATCAAGCTTCACATCGGAACGGCGGACGGGCTTTGGCTCGTCTGTTTGCGTTGCGCAGAAAACAGCGCATATCATATTCGCGCCGGACCAACTATCATGCGCCCGCCAAACGAATCTCAAAGGACAAACCATGGTTGCCATTCTCGCTGCCGTGCGGGACGCGGCAAAGCTCTGCCGCCTCGTGCAGGAGCGCTACCTCAGCGCCGAAACCAAAACCGCTGGCGATCATTCCGAGCCAGTCACCATCGCCGATTACGGCTCACAGGCGATCATCTGCCGCGCTCTGCAACAGCGCTATCCGGACGATGCCGTAGTCGCCGAAGAATCGAGCGAGCAATTCACGTACCTTGTCTCGGCCGAACAGCGCGCCCACATCCTCGCGCTCTTGACGCAGGTCTTACGCCAAAACGTCTGCGAAGCCGATCTGCTGGATTGGCTTGATTTCGGCGCCGACCGCGCAGCCGCCCGCACCTGGGTGATCGACCCTATCGACGGCACCAAAGGTTTCCTCGCCCGCCGCCACTACGCCATCGCCTGCGGTCTGCTGCTGGAAGGGCAGGTGGCGGAAGGCATCGTGGCCGCGCCCGGCTATGACGATGGCGCCGGCGCCCTGTTCTACACCCGTAACGGCGCGACATTCCGAGCGCCGCTGGCCGCCGGCCACGGTAGGCGCGTGACCGTCTCTTCGCGCTCCAAGCCCAAAGACATCATCGCCGCCCAGAGCTTCGAACGCGCCCACGCCAGCAAATCGCGCATGGCGCGCGCCCGTGAACTCGCCGGGCTGGGCGGCGCCTGCATCCTCGAATTGGACAGCATGGAGAAATACGCCCTGGTCGCCTGCGGCGATGCCGATCTTTATATGCGCCTGCCGCGCGAAGGCAGCCGCTACGCTCACCTAATCTGGGATCATGTCGCCGGCGTCGCCCTGGTGCAAGCGGCCGGCGGCGTAGTCACCGATCTCGATGGAAGCCCGCTCGATTTCTCCCAAGGCGAGACCCTGCCCAACCCCGGCATGATCGTCAGCAACGGCGCGCATCATGCGCGCGTCGTCGAGGCGGTGGGGCGGGTGATGGCGGAGTAAGTTGTCTAATGTCGGGGGATATAGTATAAATGTGCTAATTGAAGTCTCTTTAGGGTAGGCACATGCCCCTTGAACGCAATGTAATTCATGTTGGCGACGCTTGGCAGTTATTGAATGAGGTTGAGGACGATTCAGTAGATCTAATAGTATGCGACGGTCCCTACGGTGTCACGGAAAACAAGTGGGACCGAATCCCAAATATACAAAAGTACAATCTAAACCTCATTCAGCGATTGTCGTCGAAGCTCAAGGACGGTGGCGCGCTTTACTTATTTGGAAAACCGAATTGCATCGACTTTAT
>JAPOXG010000050.1 GCA_026707225.1 Chloroflexota bacterium | reverse complement strand
ATAATCTCTCCCTAAGATTCTGAACATTTGTGTCCACTAGTATGGGTCCACTACAGTCTGTGCTGAAAACGTGTCCGCTCCTCAGCCCCCCCCCCCACCGCCTCGCGACTGTTGCTCGTCCTGACCTTGTGGCATAAGGCGGCGGATATCCAGGCGCCTCTGCTGGTCCTCTCCAGCGATCATCCATTGCTCAGCGACACAGAGGTCGTGCTGGCTGAGTACGTCGTGCCGGCCGCGGCAGCCCCTGATTCCTGATAGCGGACGCCAGATACGAAAGGGCGGGAAGCCCGCGTGCCGTTGGCGAGACGAGAAGCACAGGTTTCACTCCCGCGCTTCTCGCAGCTGAAAGCAGGGATTGATTTAGGCTTCTTCGCTTTCGCCAAGCGCTTGCTGGCCGCTGTTTTCTTTCGCGGGCTGGCTGCTGTCATAGCTGCCCCAGAAGCCGAAGAACGCGCCACGACGCGGGCGCCATTTGCGCCAGCGTCTTGAAGCGTCGCTGAAGTCGGCCTCGAAGGCTTCGATTAGCGCTTCTTCATAGCTCTCTACGCGGGTGGTGGCCGCTTCGTTGATCCCCGCCGACGCCTGCTCCACCAACACCGACACGGTGGCGGCGATATTGCCGTCGTTGGCTTCGATCAAGTCGGCAATCGTCGCCCCTTGCAAAAGAGCGGTATTCAGTTGCGCTTCGTTTAAGCCCGTCGCCGCCGAAATCGTCTCGTCCATGCCCCAGGCGCCAAAATGTTCGCGCACGGGATTGCGCCGCCGCCACCCGGGGAAGCGCCGACGGTGGCTTTCTTCCAGCATCTCGCTGATGCCCGCTTCCAAGCGATCAACGGTCGCCGCATCCCGCGCCTGGATCGCCTCGGTCGCTTGCGCCATCAATGTCGAAATGACGCTCTCGGCATCGCCGTCGTTTGCCGCAATCAGTTCGCTGATGCTGCTGCCGTCTTTCAGCGCCGCGCGCAAGTCCTGGCTTTCCAAGCCGGTCGCTTCCTGAACGATCGGGTCGGCCAGCAAGACGCTGGGACCGCTATGCCAATAACCGGCGATGGCGTACCCTTTCGGGCTGGCCTCATCGCTAGCGCTCACGCCGGCGGTCAGCAGCGCGAGCAGTGCTATGACAGATGAAAATCGTCTGACAGTCATTTTGGAAACCTCCTTATTGCTTTGGTCGGCAATCGCGGGATTGCGGCCGCCGCCGGATCACATTATTGAGGAGGCCTGTTGCCTAAGTTTGGCGTCGATGTAAATTGTGTGTAAAGCAACAGAAGGACGGGTTATTCAGCGTGAGGCTATAATCGTTTTAGCCAAGTTCGTAGTTGCAGGTCTCGGGCAGAGCAACTATTCGGAAATAGTGAACTGTTGAGAAGGTCTATCCTGGGAAGAGACCGCAACACTGCTTTATATGAATTGAGGCAATATTGCAGTCTATTTGTGGAATTGACCTTGCCGCTCAGAAGGTGGGTTGTCCGAGTAATCAACAGTACCAGAGGAAGGTGTTGGACGCGGCTTCGGGCGTTCCGGAGGCTTGCCGGTATCGCTTGAATCAGGTTGGCCACTCGATGGCGGTTTAGGCTCACTCTCGCTAGGCGCCTGATCACTGTTGTTCATGCAAATGCTCGCATAACGCACGATTGGCTTACGATGGTTTAAGAGTGATACAATGTGGTGGATAGAAATTCATTCACGCAGAGCCATCTTTATTGTCTGCCAAAGCGATGCGCCTGATTCGCCTTCTGTGATTTCTCCGTAGGAAGGATCCGGTCGAGGTCTGGGCGATTCAGGTGCGCGGTGTGTGTTGCCTACAGCATTGTTGCCTGAGCTAGGGCTTTGAATCTGAATGTCTTTTTCCTGTTGATCTTTATCATTCATGACTGCCTCCGAGGAGCATCGCAATGGCTGAAGCCACTGTCTTACACAATGAAGAGAAAGTATTGGAACTTCTCCAAGCACATGTTCAGTCCCAAAAGGATGCTCTGCGAGTCTTGGAAACCAAGGCCATGCACAATCTCACCATCGTAAACATTATAGCAGGAATTGTTGCGGCGCTCAACCTGCCTTTTAGTGCTGGGGAAGTCCGTTTGGAACGGATAATCGGTAACCAACCTCTAGTTTTCTTGTTGGCGACGGCGTTAAGTATTGCATTGGTCGCCCTCTGCGCTCTTGTAGCTATACTTTCAATTCGCACACTCTGGGTAAGACGACACCGGACACATCCGATGCGACCAACTGAACAGAACGCCGAAGACTGGACTGCTTGCGAACCGGAGTATTTCTCGGAGTTAATGCAGAAGTCCTACATACAGATATATGAGAACAACGCGCGTATCGTTGACGACAAGGGGAGTATGGTAACATGGTCGCACAAGGCCATAGTTGCGATAATCTGTCTCATATTCTCGGGTAGCTTCCTGCTAGGCGTTGACCAACTATTGGCCGCATTGTCCCCTTAGTCCCGCCGCCCCGACCAAATCAATAAACTTGATCGTCGCCTGAATGCCATTATAGAAATTCTGCAAGTAGATATTCTCGTTGGGACCGTGAGCGCGGCCGCTCTTCAGCCCGTAACTCATGATTACCACTTCTTTCGCCACCTTCATGCACTCGAATGTGATGGGCACGCTGCCGCCGGCGCGCTCGAATACCGGCTCGACGCCCCAAGCGTAGGCGTAGGCTTCGGCGGCGGACTTCATGGCCAAGCCATCGACATCCAGCAGGACAGCCTCGGCGCCCATGCCGCCGAACTGGAAGTCGACTTGCACCGTTTTCGGCGTGATGCGCTTGATGCGCTCGACGACACATTCAAGCACACGCGCTGGAACCTGGCGCGGCGCCAGGCGGCAGGTGATCTTGGCGAAGGCGCGCGCGGGCAGCACCGTCTTCATGCCGTCGCCGGTATAACCGCCGTGAATGCCATTGATCTCCAGCGTCGGGCGGGCGCCCAGCCGCTCGGGCAAGATGTAGTCCGGTTCGCCCCAAAGCGCCGGCGCGCTCACGACTTCGTCCCACTCCGCCTGCAAATAGGGCTCGACTTTTTCCAGCAGCGCGCGGTCTTGCGCTGTCACCGGCGCCACATCATCGTAGAAGCCGGGCACGGCCACAGCGCCCTTGTCATCGTGCAGCTGCGCCAGAATCTCGCAGAGCGCCTGAATCGGATTATGCACGGAGCCGCCCCAATGCCCGCTGTGCAAATCGCTGACGGGCGAGGAAACGTGCAATTCAAGGGCGGCAACCCCGCGCAGCCCATAAGTCAGGCTCGGCTGATCGGGCGCCAGAATCGCGCCGTCAGAAATCATGGCGATATCGGCCGCCAGCCGCTCCGGATGCGCCGCGATGAAGGCGTTGATGTTCTCTGAGCCAGATTCCTCCTCGCCTTCCAGCACTACTTTGATGTTCACTTTTGGCTTGTCGCCGCTCGCCAGCCAGGATTCCACCGCCTTCAAGTTGGACATGACATGCAGCTTGCTATCGACCGCGCCGCGACAATACAGTCGCCCGTCGCGCATCGTCGGTTCAAAGGGGTCAGTGTCCCAGCCGTCGGCGACCTCGGCCGGCTGCACATCATAATGGCAATAGATCAAGATCGTTGGCGCGTCCTCGCCGGCGCCATGCCATTCGCCGAGCGCCAGCGGGCAGCGTCCCTCCGGCATGAGGATCACTTCGGCGCGATCCATGCCGATGCGCAGCATCATCGCCTTAAGCCACTCGGCGGCGCGCGCGACATCCTTCGCGTGCCGAGGCTGCGTGCTAATCGTGCGGATGCGCAGCAGCTCCTGATACTCGTCGAGGAATCGCGCCTGGCGCGCCTTGGCATATTCGTAAGGGTTGCTCATGTCTTGCCCCGTGTATGGTCTCTTTTGACAGCCAATGCCGTGCATGATACACGATGCGCTTGTGGATTCGTATCCAATAATTGAACGACCTAGTAACTTTCGCGATTGTGTTTAATAATAGAGATTCCCCCTTTTGTAAACCATCGAGAAAACACTAAACCCTATGTCATTCCACAACCTAGATTTGAATAGCGCCTCGCTCCGCGTCGTCAAGCGGGCTGGATATACCAAGCCGACGCCGATACAAGACCGCGCCATTCCGCATATCCTGAAGGGACGTGATGTTATCGGCTGCGCCCATACTGGCAGTGGCAAAACCGCCGCCTTTGCCTTGCCCATCGTACAAATGCTGGACCCGGTCTCGGGCAGGCGGCCTGTCCGCGCTCTGGTGCTGGCGCCGACGCGGGAGCTTGCAGCGCAGATTGATGAGGAATTCGGCAAATTCTGCCGCGGCGCCCCACTCAGACATGTGGCGATCTTCGGCGGCGTCGGCCAGCAGCCTCAAGTTGATGCGCTGCGGCGCGGCGTCGACATAGTCGTGGCGACTCCGGGCCGTCTGCAGGATCTGATGAACCAGGGGTTTATCCGCCTGGACCGAGTTGAATTTTTCGTGCTGGATGAAGCCGATCGCATGCTGGATATGGGCTTTATCAACGATGTCAGGCGGATTATCAAACGACTGCCAAGCGTGCGCCAGACCATGCTGTTTTCAGCGACTATGCCGCCAGCCGTTCAGGACTTGAGTAAAAGCATCCTGACGGAACCCATTAAAGTGGAGGCGAATCCACAAGCGTCAACTGTTGAGAGCATCGCGCAATCAATCTATTTTGTTGAAAGCGGTGATAAACGAGCGCTGCTCAAACATATTCTGCGAGATCCTGCATCGGAGCGCGTATTGGTATTCACCCGCACTAAGCATCGGGCCAATAATCTGGCCAAGCAGTTGAACCGCGCCCGCATTCCCGCTGAAGCGATTCATGGCAACAAATCGCAGACGGCGCGAACCAAAGCCCTGTCCAGATTCAAGTCAGGCCGTAGCGCTGTCCTGGTCGCGACTGATATCGCGGCGCGGGGCTTGGATATCGAATCCGTGTCGCATGTCATCAATTTCGATTTGCCCAATGTCCCGGAAAGTTACGTGCACCGCATCGGCAGAACTGCGCGAGCCGGCGCATCCGGAATCGCGTATTCATTTTGCGATGTCAATGAACGGAAGTATCTGCACGATATCGAAAAGTTGATCCGCCAACCCATCTCGGTCGTGGACGAGCATCCCTTTGTGTCCACGGTCACGCCGCCGCAGCGACCGATGGCCGAAGGCGATGCGCCGAACGCAAAGCGCGGCCGACGAGGACGGCGCTCACGCGTAAACCGCCGTCCTCGCGTCTCGCATCACCGCGCAAGCTGAGCGGCCCCGGCATGCAGCCTAGCTCGACTGCGAAGCGGAGGAGCAAAACATGAGCGACTTGCAAAAGCCCAAGGTCGTCGTCATAGGCGCGGGCAGCCTGTTCTTTGGGCGGCAAGCCATTTGGCGGATGACGCACTCGCCGCATTTGAATAGGGGCACGCTGGCGCTTGTCGACAACGTTCCGCAACGGTTGGAAAAGATGGGACGGCTGGCGGAAATGGCCGTTGAGGAAGCGGGCGTCGCCTTGCGGATAGAGACCGCCTCCGATTGGCGCGATGTCTTGCCCGGCGCCGATTTCGTTGTGCTCAGCTTCGCCGCTGATACTGTGCGTTATCGTGGGCTGGATTGCCAAATCAGCGAAAAATACGGCCTGCGCATGTGCAGCGGCGATACGATTGGCCCTGGCGGCATTTTCCGCGCCATGCGTGAACTGCCCCTTATCATGGATTGCGCCGCCGATATCGAGCGGCTCTGTCCCGATGCCTGGGTTATCAACTACATCAATCCCAGCACGGTCCATGGCATGGCGATCGCTCGATACGCGCCGGCGCTCAAGAGCTTCGCCCTCTGTGATTCGCTGCACATGCCGCACGTCAAAATCCGTTACGCGCAGTACGCCGGCATCATCAGCGACGCATCGGAATGGAATGCCGAACTGGATGGCGACTTCGACCTGCGCATTGCCGGCGTCAATCACTTCACCTGGATGCTGAAGGCGGAATACCAAGGTCGCGATGTCACCACGACAATCGCCGAGCGCCTGCGCCGCGGCACAGTGAACGTGACGATGGATGGCGACCGGAGCGCAAAGGCGATCGATAACGACGCCATCGGCTGCCAGCTTTATGAGATTTTTGGCGCCATCCCCGTCTGTGTATCGCATACCAAGGAATACCTGCGCTTCTACCAAGGGCACGGTGTGTTGCCCGATGAGATTCCACCGCTATTGATCTGGGAGACGGAAACGCGCTATGCCCGCCACGCCGCCATGTGGCGCCAGGTCGATGACTTCATCAACGGCGCAATCCCGATCAGCGCGTTCAAGACGGCGCTCGGTCCCGACCATGCCACCGACATCATCGAGAACATGGTCGGCGGGCTCGGTCGTCCTTTTTACATCAACACCTATAACTGCGGCGCCGTGGGAAATATGGCTGACGACGCCTTCCTGGAATTGCTTTGCGATATCGATATGAACGGACCGCGCCCGCGCCCGGTCGGCGAGATGCCGCGAGGTTTGCGCGGCCTGCAGGAAGTCGTGCTCGATACGCATGAGCTCACGGCGGAAGCCATTGTCAAAGCGGATTATCGCTTGCTGCGGCGTGCGCTGATGACCGACCCGTTGACCAATTCAATCGCCGATGCCGATGCCATCCTGCGCGAATTGCTGGCGGCCGAGCGTGAGGCGCTGCCCGATCATTGGTACATGGACGGCCGCTCGCCGGCGTTCGCGAATTGAGGCGTCCCCGCCTCCGCAGAACGAATGCAGGCTTCGGCGACGACCAGCGACAGATACCCGTCCCAGACCGAAGGGCCGGACGCCTCGTTATTGCCAATCGCGTCGATCCAGGCTTGAACTTCGTCGCGATAGGCTTGGGCGAAGCGCTCGGGCCAACTCGGGGTGATCGCGCGAGACGCCATCCCCGCCTGGCGCAATGAAGGGCTTGGGTGGCTCGCTGTTCTGGCGCTTCCGGTTTCGCCCGTCACTTCAACCGTCACCTCGTAGCCGTAGCCTGAGTCGCCATTGTATTCCAGGCTGCCGATGGCGCCACTCTCAAATGTAACTTGTATCTCGGCGAGACGCGCGCTTAGCGGACTGGCGGGGTCGGTCGGCACCCATTGCACGTAGGCGCTGCTGATCTCTTCGCCCATGATCCAGCGCGCCGAGTGAATATCGTGGATCAGCGAATTGGTGATTACTGAATCGATCGTCAACTCGCGGATAAAGCGGGGATTGATATGAACGCTGCGGAATTTCAGCGCCGCGCCGATGACGCCGCCATGCAGCAGGTCGTAAATGTCCCGGTGCGCCAGGTCGTACTCGCGCATGAAACCGACTTGCACGAGACGCCTCCCGGCTGTCAGCTCGGCGCGCAGGACGCGCTCGGCATCGGCCACAGTCATCGCCAGGGGCTTTTCGCAAAGCGCCGGCTTGCCCGCCTCAATGCAGGCGATGGCGAAGTCCGCATGGGTCCGGTCTGTCGAGGCGATCAGAATCGCATCCACCGCCGGGTCGGTGATCAGGTCGCCGGCATCGGCATGGACACGCGCGCCATCGCAGGCGGCCGCCACCGCATTCGCCCGCTCAGGGTCAATGTCCATCACGGCGACAACACGCGTGCCGAGCGTGCGCCGCATCAGATTATCGGCGTGGAGCCCCCCGATCGCGCCCGTGCCGATCAGGCCAACATGGATGGTTTCCTTGCTCATTCGCGTTGCCTCTATTCGATTCTTACAATTTTGCAACGGCGTTGCCTGAAGAGATTGTAGCGGCTTGAGGCAAGTTTGCAACTTTGCCCAAGCATCGCCCTTGCTTGACAGCCAACAGCGCAAGTCTTATGATGATGCCCGATTTCGTACATGAACAGCGCTGAGGCGCCAATGTCTATGTCCGCGCCGCCCACCTTGTTGGCAATCGATATCGGCGGCACCTTCACCGACCTCGTCGCTCTCGACATCGCTAGTGGGCGCATCGCCGTCGAAAAGCTGCTCACGACTTATCCCGATCCGTCGGCGGCAGTGCTGGAAGGCTTGGCCAGTCTGCTTGAGAAATCCCGCCTTGCGCCCGGCTCGATCCGCTATGTGGTTCATGGGACGACGCTCATCACCAACACGCTTATAGAGCGCACAGGCGCGAAGACGGCTTTGTTGGCGACCGAAGGCTTCCGCGACGCCGTCGAAATCGGCAACGAGGGTCGCTACGATATGTACGACCTGGCGCTGAAAAAGCCGCCGCCGCTGGCTGAGCGTCGACTGCGTTTTGATGTGCCGGAGCGCATGCTGGCTGATGGCACGGTCTGGACGCCGTTGAATGAGGCTCGCACCCGTCAAATATGCGCCGTCTTGCGCGCGGACGAAATCGAAGCTGTCGCCATCTGCTTCCTGCACGCCTACACCAACCCGGCGCATGAATTGGCGGCGCTGGCCATCGTCAGCGAAGAACTGCCCGAGGTCTCGACCTCCGTCTCGCATCAAGTGGCGCCCGGCATGCGCGAATACCCCCGCGCATCCACCACCATCGCGAACGCATACGTCCAGCCCATTACCGAGCGTTATCTGCGGCGGGTCGAGACCGGTTTGAAGGGCTGCGGCATCGACGCCCCTTTGAATATCATGCTGAGCAGCGGCGGCACGACCACGGTGGCGGCGGCGCGCGCCTTCCCCGTCCGGCTGGTGGAAAGCGGTCCGGCCGGTGGCGCGCTGGCGGGCCTGTACTGGGGGCGTCTGCTGGGAGAGCAGGACGTGCTCGCCTTCGACATGGGCGGCACGACCGCCAAAGCGGCGCTCACCCGGGACGGCGAACTGTCCATCAGCCACCAGTCGGAAGTGGCGCATGTTCATCGCTTCAAGCGGGGCAGCGGCTTGCCCTTGATGGTGCCAATGATCGAAATGATCGAGATCGGCGCTGGCGGCGGCAGCATCGCCCATTTGAATCCGCTCGGCTTGCCTGCGGTCGGTCCGCGGAGCGCCGGTTCCGCGCCTGGTCCCGCTTCTTACGGCATTGGCGGAACGGAACCGACGGTCACCGATGCCGATCTGCTGCTGGGTTATCTCAACCCCGATTACTTCGCTGGCGGGGGCATCAAACTGGATGCGGCGGCGGCGCGCCAATCCTTTGCCGATTTAGCTGCGGCGCTGGATCTCCCGCTGGAACGGATGGCTTGGGGTGTGCACCAACTGGTCAATGAGAATATGGCGGCGGCGGCGCGCGTCCATGCGGCTGAACGCGGCTTGGAGATCCGCCGTTATTGCCTGGTTGCCACCGGCGGCGCGGGGCCGGCGCACGCCTGCGGGGTGGCGAAAGGCTTGGGCGTCAGGCGCGTCATCATCCCGCCGCTGGCCGGCGTCGGCTCCGCCTTTGGCTTCCTCACCGCTCCCATCGCCTTCGACTTCACCCGCAGCTATGTCGCAAAGCTTAGCGCGTTGAATTTAACAGAACTGAATGAAATACTGGCCGATTTAGAGCGCGAGGGCAGAGGCATCGTCGAGGCCGCAGGCGTACCGCCGTCTGATATCAGCGTTCGTCTGCATATCGATATGCGTTATGTGGGCCAGGGTTACGAAGTGCGGGTGCCCTTCCCGATGGAGACGCTGACCGCGCGGCATATCCGCCAAATGCAAAGCGCATTTGAAAACGAATATCGCGCCTTTTATGGTCAACTGGCCGATGGCCTGCCCATTGAGGCGGTGAATTGGCGCGTACTGATCAGCGGTCCGGCGCCGGATATTGCAAGCGCCCCGCCGGCTGCGTCTCTCGCAGTGAATGACGCGCCGGTCGCGTTTCGCCCGGTCCGCTTTGAGCCGGAGAAGGCGCCACAAGAGACGCCGGTTTATCGCCGCGAGCAGCTTGGCGAGGCTTGGGCGGCGGCGGGCCCGCTGATTATAGAAGAAGCCGCTTCGACCACGATCGTTGCCCCGGGCTGGTCGGCGCAGATGGCTGCGGGCGGCTGCCTGCTGTTGACGCGGGAACAGGAATCATAATGACGGCGCTCATTATCACCCGTTCACAACTGAGCAGAATTGTAGGGGCGACCCGGTGGGTCGCCCACCTGGGTAACGCTTCATCGGCGGGCGACCTGATAGGTCGCCCCTACAAACCTTCCTCCATGTTTTGCTGCGTCTGTCCGCCGTCTCTACGTTTGCATTCAGGGGGCAAATTCAAGTGATCGATCCCATCACGCTCGAAGTCATCTGGAGCCGGCTGATCTCGGTGGTCGATGAGCAGGCGGCCGCGCTGATTCACTCATCCTTCACCACCGTTGTGCGCGAGGCGGGCGATCTCTCCGCTGGCGTTTTCGACCGCAGCGGCAATATGATCGCCCAATCGGTCACCGGCACCCCGGGGCATATCAATACGATGGCGAATTGCGTGCGCAAGTATGTGGCGCCGAATTATCCCATCGACAGCTTGGACCCGGGCGACACGCTGATCACCAATGATCCCTGGGAAGCCTCAGGTCACCTGTTTGATTTGACCATTGTTTCGCCGGTATTTTATCGCGGGCGGGGCGTCGCCTATTTTGCCAGCACCTGCCACGCAGTCGATATCGGCGGGGCGACTATGGGCGGCGATGCGCGCTCGCTCTACGAAGAGGGGCTGGCGATCCCGCTGATGAAGCTGTTCAAGGCGGGCGAGGCGAATCGCGAACTCTTCGATATCATCCGCGCCAACGTCCGCGTGCCCGAGCAGGTCATCGGCGACATCTACGCGCAGGAGGTGGGCAATCAGGTTGGCGCTCGCAAGCTGATTGAAATGCTGGAAGAATACCGCTTGCCTGATATCGAGCAGGTCTCGGCACTTATCCTCGACCGGACGGAGAAGGCGGTTCGCGCCGCGGTCCGCGCTCTGCCCGATGGAACTTATCGAAACACGATAACGATAGACGGTTTTGACGCGCCGCTGACCATCGCCTGCGCCATTGATGTGGCGGGCGATGAGTTGACTGTCGACTACGGCGGCTCGTCGCGGCAGGTTGATCGCGGCATCAATGTCGTGCTCAATTACACCCAGGCCTACACGACTTACACGTTGATGGCTGCGCTGGCGCCGGGTATCCCCAATAACGAAGGCGCCTTTCGTCCCATCCAGGTTTGCGCGCCGCTTGGCTCGATTCTCAATTGCACGCGCCCGGCGCCGGTCAGCGCCCGCCACCTGATCGGCCATTTCGTCAGCCAGCCGCTCTTGACCGCGCTAGCGGCGATCGTGCCGGAACAGGTGATCGCCAACGGCTCGGCCGGGCTCTGGAATACCATGATGGATGGCATGGACGAGCATGGCGACGAATTCGCCTATATCTTCTTCTCGGCCGGCGGCATGGGCGCCGCCCACGATCGCGATGGACTATCGGCGACCGCTTTTCCCAGCGGGATCATGGGCGTGCCGGTGGAAGCGATCGAGACCGCCGCGCCTCTGTTGATGCACCGGCGGGAATTGCGACCCGATTCCGGCGGAGCGGGGCGCTTCCGCGGCGGCTTGGGGCAGGTGATGGAGATGGAAATCATCACCGGCGCGCCCGCCAATCACTCTTGCATGTACGATCGCACGGGCAACCCGGCGCTGGGTTTGCTTGGCGGGGCGCCCGGCGCGCCCGGCGAAGTGAGGCTCTCCGATGGCGGACGTCCCCATCCCAAGAGCCATTACGTTCTGGAGCCGGGCCAACGCGTCATCCTCGAATTGCCGGGCGGCGGCGGATTTGGCCCGCCGGATGAGCGCGATCCAGCGCGCGTCCTGGCCGATGTGCGGCAGGGTTACGTATCACATTTGGCGGCGGAACGCGATTATGGCGTCGTGATTGACCCGGCGACCATGACCATTGACGACGCGGCCACGGAGACGCTGCGGAAGGAGCGGGGACATGACGGCGCGGCACTTTGATTTGATCGTAGTTGGCTTGGGCGCGATGGGCGCGGCGTCGCTCTATCAGGCGAGCAAGAGCGGCGCGGCAGTCCTGGGCATCGATCGCTTTGAACCGCCGCATACGCTGGGCTCCAGTCACGGCGACACGCGCATTACTCGATCTGCCATCGGCGAAGGCGAATTCTACCTGCCCTTCGTCCGGCGCTCAGACGAGATTTGGCGCGAGCTGGAAGCGATTAGCGGACGGGCGCTCTCCCATCGCAGCGGGGGCCTCATCATTGCGCCGCCGAGCTCCAGCGCGACATTTCATGGCGAGGGTGACTTTGTCGCTGCCTCGGCTCGCGTGGCGGGGCGGCACGGCATCGAGCACGAAGTCATCGACGCGGCGGAAATCCGGCGCCGCCATCCGCTGCTGAAGCCGCGAAACATCGACCGCGCCTATTACGAGCCGGGCGCCGGCGTCTTGCGTCCCGAGCGCTGCATAGCGACGCAGCTTGAGCTTGCCCGCCAAGCGGGCGCGACCATCCGCACCGGCGAAAAGGTGACGGGTTATGACGCGGGCGCGCGCAGCGTGACCGTGAGCAGCGAGCGGGGCAGTTACCACGCTGACAAGCTGATCTTGTCCGCCGGCGCCTGGATGGCCGATCTGGCGCCCGAAGCCTACCGCCCCAGGCTGCGCGTCTGCCGTCAGGTGATCTACTGGTTTGAGGCGGAAAACATCCGCTCATTTCGGCCCGAAGTCTTCCCCTGGGTGATCTGGATTGGCGATACGCTGGCGGACTTCTGGAGCGTCTTTCCCGCGCCGCGCGATGGCGTGGATGGCGTAAAACTCGTGACCGAGCAGTACCGTACTTCAACGCATCCAGATAAGGTCAACCGCGAGGTGTCAGCCGCTGAACGCGATGACATGTATTATCGTCTGACACAACCGCGCGTCGACGGCTTGCGCGCCAGTCTAATCCGCGCCGAAGTCTGCTTGTACACCGTCACGCCCGATGAACATTTCGTCATCGATTTTCATCCCGATTCCGAGCGCGTGGCAGTGGCGTCGCCCTGTTCCGGGCACGGCTTCAAGCACTCGGCCGCCATCGGCGAGACCCTTGCGCAAATGGCGCTGGATGGAAAGACCGCGCTTGATATCTCGGCTTTCAATATTGCGCGTCTTGCCGACGTTCAGGAATAGAATTGTACGGGCGCGCCGGTGGGTCGCCCATTCGAACCTTATGTGTAGTGGCGTATTGAAGGGTCAGCCACCGGCTGACCCGTACAAACTATATTTCTTGTGAACATGTAGGGGCGAACCGGTGGGTCGCCCCCGGTCAGCAGTTGAACAATAATGCTCCCCTCTCCAATGCGTTGGGGAGGGGCTGGGGGAGGGGTAGATTATCATGCGACTCGAAGGCAAAACCGCCATCGTAACCGGTGGCGCCAACGGCATCGGCGCGGGTTGCGCGCGGCGCCTGGCGGAAGAAGGCGCCAATGTTGTTATCGCCGATATCGATGACGCGGCCGGGCAGGCGCTGGCCGCGGAATTGGGCGCGACGGTTCGCTACCTGCGCGCCGATGTCTCCCAGCGCGCGTCGGTCGAGGCGCTATTTGCTGGGGCGGTGACTTCATTCGGCGCGGTCGACATCCTGGTCAACAATGCCGCCTTTGTGCACAAGCCCGGCGTCATCGCCCATTTCCTCGCATACAGCGACGAATCCTGGCGGAAGACGCTGGACGTGAATTTGACGGGCATGTTCCATTGCTCGCAGGTGGCTGCCCGTATGATGGCAAAGCGCGGGCAGGGCGGCGTCATCATCAATATGAGCAGCGGCGGCGCCTCGCGCGCGCATCGCCAGATGTTCGGCTACGACACCAGCAAGGGCGGCATCGAGGCGGCCACGCGGGCGATGGCGCTTGATCTGGCGGGGCTGAATATACGGGTGAACGCCATCGTGCCCGGCAGCACGCGCGTCGATCACGGCACGTCGGTGGGCGATGCGCCGATCCCGCCCTCGGCTGTCATTCCGCTGCCGCGTCAAGGGACGCCGGAAGATATCGCGGGCGCCGTCGCTTTTCTCGCTTCCGATGACGCCGCCTACATCACCGGCACGCGCATCTTCGTCGATGGCGGCATGGACGCGCAACTGCGCAGTCCGGCGGTGGATTACACGTTTGATTTCAGCGATTATCGTTAGTTGGAGGCATCACAGCCTAACGCGGGCGACCCAATGGCTAGCGTAGACACTAAGCGTCACTCGCCCCTGCGTTCCCACTTAGATTGCAGGCTCTGGATCAGGTCGGGAAAGCTACTTGCTCACGATCCGCCCCGTCTCATCGCTGCGGTAGCCGCTCTGCGCCCCCAACTCGCGCTTGAAGGCGTCGCCGCGCAGTACCTCCAACAAGGCTTGGACCGCTTCACTCTCCAGGCGACGCTGAGGAATTGCCAGGTCAAAGCGCTCCCAGACCAGCCCGATGAAATCCAGCCCCAGCGCTTCGGCCGCCGCCCGCAAGCCCATGCCACAGTCGCCGATGCCATCGGCAACCGCCGCCGCCACCGCCAGATGAGAATATTCCTCGTGTTCGTAACCAGCGATCTCTGCAGCCGAAATCTCATGCTGCGCCAGCAAGTGATCAAAGAGCAGACGCGTGCCCGCGCCCCGCTGCCGATTGATGTATCGCGCGCCGCGAAGGTCAGCGATTGAAGCGATGCCCTTTGGGTTGCCGGCTGGCAGGATCAAGCCCTGTTCGCGCATCGCGAAGGTCACCAACTCAACGGGCTCGTTCGGCCCATAACGCTGGAGATAAGGGACGTTGTAGGTGGCGGATTCTGGGTGAAAGAGATGGCAGCCGGCGAGGTGGGCTTCGCCGCGCCGCAGCGCAATCAGACCGCCGAGCGAGCCAACGTTGACCGAAACAAGCCGCTGCCCGGCGGACCGAGCGCGGAAATGCGTCGCCAGCAAATCCAGCATGGGATCGTGACTGCCCATGATGAGTAAGGAACGCTCAATGAGGCTTAGGGGCTGGTACAGCGAAACCCGCAGCGTTCCACCACGGTCGACGCCTTCGTGGAAACGCGGGACATGCGCCAGCCCGTCGGCCTCGACCAGCGAGGTGATGACGCCGGCGCCCCGCTGCAAGGGCGTCGCTTGCAGGCGGCCGTCGATCTCCGCCAGCGCCACGCGAACGTAGTCGTCATCGCCGAGCGGCGACGCGATCTTTTGCGTGGAAACGGCTTCAATGGTTGAGGCTTCCGGCGGCGCCAAACCCAACCACTGCCTGATGAGCGGGACGATGAACAGCTCGCCGGTGAGCGCGGCGCTGACGGGATAACCGGGCACGCCGATGACCGGGACGTCGGAGACCATGCCGATGACCACGGGATGACCGGGCCGCACGGCGATACCATGAACCAGCAGCGCGCCCAGGGCATCGATGGCATGTGCTGTGTAATCGCGGCTGCCCGCCGATGAACCGGAGAGTATCAGGATCAGATCAGGCTTGGAAGCGGTCGCGTCGGTTAAAGCGCGGCGCAGTTCACTTTCGTCATCGCCGACGATGTCGGTTGCGCTCGCCTCGCCGCCGGCTTGGCGGATCTGGTTGCTGAGAATCAAGCTGTTGAATTCAATCAGTTGCCCGCGCTTCGGTTGTTCATGCGCTGCCACCAGCTCGCTCCCAGTCGGGATGATCAGGACGCGCGGTTTGCGCCGGGCAGCCACACGCTGATGGCCGCAGCCGGCTAGCGCGCCCAAATCCACCGGGCGCAACTGGTGGTTGATCTGCAGGACAGTCTCGGTGGAAACCATGTCTTCGCCCATCAGCCGCACATGCTGCCAGGGCGCGACGGCGGCATAAATCAGAATGTCCGACTCGTCGCCTTGTTTGGTGTTTTCGATCATGATGACCGCATTGGTCGCTTCCGGCAGCGGATCGCCGGTATTGACCGGAAAGGCGTCGACGCCGAGGCGAAGGGACAGGGCCTGCGTCTCGCGCGCCGAAACGGTAGCGGCGGCCGAAACGGCGTAACCGTCCATCGCGGCGCAGTGATAATGCGGCGAAGACAAGCGCGCGCGCACGGGCTCCGCCGTCACGCGGCCCAGCGCCTCATCCAGCGGGACGAGTTCGCCGGGGGTGGGGCTCGCTTTTCCGGCGCTTTCCAAGGCGGATTGCAACTTCGCCCGCGCCTCGTCCAGCGGAATGTCTTCGAGGAAAATGCGCCGCTTCGACATTGGTCGGGAGCCGCTCAGATTCGCTCGATGTCGACGATGCTGCCCGATTCGTAGCCGCCGGTATTCAGCGGCACGCGCAGTAGGCCATCGGCGTCGATCAGCGTGAAAATCAGATTTGATTTGCCGAAGACCGGCTGAGCCAGCGTCTCTCCATCATCGGCGCGGGTCAATTTGACCGGCAGCCAGTCCTCGCGGCCCGTGACCGAAGCGACGCGCTGCGACAGCCTGGCTTTTTTCGTGGCGGGCGGTTCTGGCCTCCGACCCAGGTAGCGGCCGATCAAATGGGGCAGCAACTGCCGCGCCACCAGAAGCGCTGAGACCGGATTGCCCGGCAGGCCGATGACGGGCTTTTTCTCGCAGACGGCGATGATCGTCGGCTTGCCTGGCTTGGTCGCCAGGCCGTGCTGCAAGACGCCGGGCTCGCCCAGCCCATTGATGACATCGCGGGTATAATCGCGCGCCGAGACGGAACTGCCGGCGCTCAAAAGCAGAATATCACAAGCGGCAAAGCCCGCTTGCGCGCGCTGCCGATAATCCTCAATGGCGTCGGCCGCGATTCCCAGGCGCAGCGGCGCAGCGCCATGTTTTTCCGCCAGCGCGCTCAAGGTGTAGGCGTTGATGTCGCGCACCATCCCCGGCCTCAAGCTGGCTTCCGGCGGCGCCAATTCATCGCCGCAGCTGAGGATGCCCACGCGCGGCCGCGAAAGCGCCTCGACCTCGTGTATGCCTACCGCGAGCAGACCGCCAATATCTTGCGGTCGCAGGCGATGCCGGCGCGGCAGGACCAAGGCGCCCGCAGCGACATCCTCGCCCGCTTGAATCACATTCTCGCCGGGCGCGGCGGCGCGCAAGATTTCGATTTCGCCTTCATTGATGGTCTGCGCGTGTTCCAGCATGACGACGGCATCGGCGCTCGCCGGCAGCATGCCGCCCGTGTGGATGAGCAGCGCTTCGCCGGCGTCGATGTCGTCCCGCGGCGCTTCGCCCATCCGCAGCTCGCCGCGAAGCCGCAGAAAAGCCGGCAGCGACTGGCTGGCGCCGAAGGTATCGGACCCCCGCACCGCGTAACCATCAACCGTGCTCTTGCGGAATGCGGGTACCTGCTCGGGCGAGTGAACGTCCGCTGCAAGGATGCGATCCAGCGCGGAGGCGGTCGCGATGGTCTCCGCCGGGGGCTGCGGCTGCCAGTGCTGGTCGAAGAGCGCCAAGGCATCGGCTACCGGTAAGACTTGGAAGAACTCGGGCGATGGCATTTCGTCTCGGTCGCGATTAACGGGTTGCGGTGGGGAAATTCTACCACAGCCCCGTCTAATCCAGCCCCAGCCGCCAGCCATGCGTATACACGCGCATGCCGCCGCTGCGCGCATAGCCGGCGACGCAGATCTGCCAAGCCTGCGCCAGTTCAACCGTGACGCTAGTCGGCGCCGTTCGGCTCGCCACGAGCGGGATGCCCATGCGCCGGGCTTTGCCCAGCATCTCCGAGCTGATGCGTCCGCTTGTGAGAAGCATCCGGTCGCGCGTATAGATGCCGTCCAGCAGCGCCTGGCCCGCCACCTTGTCGACGGCGTTGTGCCGCCCGACATCCTCGGCGCTGACCAGCAAGCCGCTCTCAGCGCCAAGTACGGCGGTATGTACGCCGCGCACCGCATTGTACAAGCGCGCGGCGCCCTGCAATTGCCGCATCAAACGCAGGACGATCGCGGGTTGCGTGCGGAACGAGGATTCGAGCGCGGGAAACTCCTTCGAGAGCTCCTGCCCGGTCACGCCGCCGCCGCAGCCCGTCGTCAAAATCATACGCCGGGGCGGATTGAAGTCGCCGCGCGTCAAGATTACATCGGCGACCGCTTTCGTGCTGTTGAGCTGCAGCAGGGCGATCTCATCGGCGGAGTCGATGATTGCTTCGTTGTAGAGGAAACCGACGGTCAGCGCTTTCAGCTGCAGCGGGCTGCACATCATGGTCGCCAGCGACTCGCCGTTGACATAGATCGAGAGCAGCTGCTCATCAATCACGCCGCCCTCGACCTGTCTGACCTGGTCGCCCTCGAGAACTTGATAGCTGAAGGGCAGCGCGCCGTCGAGTTTTTCCCTTGCTTTACTCGCCATCGATTTTTTCGGGATTGCGCTTCCGCCCCCGCCGCGTCTTCTGACGCATCTCGTCGGCGCCCCAGCCTTGCTCCAGGCCCCATTGCACTTTTGGCTTTAGCGCGCCGGTCGGGCAGACGCCGACGCATTGACCACAGAAGACACAGGGCGATTCTGTCATCGAAATGTCAAAAGCGGTGGCGACCGATGTATCGTGCCCGCGGTTCTTCAGCGTCAAGGCGAATGTGAATTGCGCGTCTTCGGCGCAGACCTGCACGCAGCGCCAGCACAAGACGCATTGCTCATAATCGCGCACGTAAAAGGGATTGTCATCAATTAACGCATGTTCACGCAAATGCGCGTCAGGGAAGCGGGCGTCGTCAGCCGCGTATTCAGCCATCATCGTCTGGATCTCCGGCGCTTCTGTCAGATTGACCGAGGCGTTGAGCATCTCGAGGATGGTCCGCCGGCTGCGTTCGACCCGCTCGTTGCGCGTTTCCACCTTGGAATCGGCTTGGCACTCGGCGACGCAGGCCGGCTGCAAGACGCGCCCGCCATCGACATCGACGACGCAGATGCGGCATAAGCCGTTGGGCGAGGTCGCTTCGTGGTAGCAGATGACGGGGATATCGACGCCGGCTTGGTTGGCGGCGTCGAGTAGGGTCACGCCTTTCGCGACTCTGACTTCGTCGCCGTCGATCGTGAGAGTTATGGTGTCGTTGGTCATGTCTTGTCGCTCTTTGCTAAGTTGTGTGGTTCACACAGAACCTGGCCATTCCAAGGTTTAGTTGGACCGCCCTTGATCCAGGGGATGATGTGGTCGGCTTCGAATTCGGACCAAGGAACGCGGGCTTGGTTTTCGGGCAATCCGTCGACGAGACATTGCTGGCATAAGCCGTTGTGTTTAAGGTAGATTCCAATGCGCTGGTCTTCGTTGAAATTTCGTTGACGGTCCTTTTCGACAAGAATGATCTGGCTCTTATCTCTTGCGAATCCAAAAAACTCCAAGCGGATGATTTGTTCTCTGCGACGCACGGCCCTTACGTTTTGCTGTCGATTCTCAACAAACTGAGTCACCTGATTCGTTGTTTGACTTATTCCCTTGATGCGTTTGTAAAATTCCCACACGAATTCTCTAAAACATAAGCGCACAGTCTCATCATACACATAATATTTGCGAAGATGGCGCAGGAGCATGTAGCAAGAGATCGTAAAATATTCATATTGAAGAGCGAGTATACCCGTTCCATAGTTGTTGGAGTCGAGCAACGGGTCATCATGAAAGACTTCGCGAAACTGCCGGAGATTTCGGACCACTGCTTTGGCTGGATTTTCATTTTCATAGCATTGACTCCCGATGCGATCTTGCAAATCCTCTTGGTCGATTAAGGAAACGATACTGCGATCGCCAAGGTCAGTTGCGCCATCCGCAATCTCAATAAGCAGGAAACGACCCAAAAGCGTCAGGTGTTGCATTCTGCTATTGGTTCTCGCCCTGGTTTCGGTAAAAAACGCCAATTTATGTGGATTGTGCTCAATGGTCACATATGTATCAAAGTCGAAATCATAGTCATCGGCATACTTCACAAGGAAATTCCTCACCAAACTGGAGAGTCTGGCATGTGCAGTTTCCATATTGTTCAGGGATTCGCCTTGCTGAAGTCGCCAGAAAATTTCTGTGGCCGCCTTTTGGTGCGTGGGGTCAAACGGATCGCTAATGTTCTTGATGATATCGACATCAAACTTGAGTTCCTTATGAATGAATTTCTTAATTTCTGCTGGCAAATCGGAGTATTTGCATTCCGGCAAGTTTGTACTGAGGTCTGCAAGTGTGCTAGGGAGTGGCAATTCGTCGCGGAAGAATGCCTGTACCGTGTTAATACGTTGCTGGCCGTCCACAACCTCATACTTGGTCTGTATTTCGTCCAATCGCACAATGCGGAGAACTATGCTCGGGATGTAGAATCGACGGAATAAACTGTCCAGTAACGCCTGTTGTTTGTTTTTGTCCCAAACCACTTTACGCTGATATGGTGGGCGAGTTTCATAATCATCCTCGTAATCATCAAAGTCGCGTATGCGAATGTTTGTCCGCTGAATGTCGTATTCGGTTACTGGATTAAACGCCATGCTGTCCTATTCCTGTCCATTCGCTTCAAACAACTCCGGAAACTGCTCAATCGCGCTCATGACGGCGATCCCGGCCGTATGTCCCAAGCCGCAAATCGACGCTTCCGTCATCGTCAAGCCGATATCCATCAGCCGCTCGGCATCCCCCGCTTGTGGCGCATCCAGCCGCTCGAGGATCTCCACTTGGCGTTGCGTGCCTAGCTGACAAGGGAAGCACTTGCCGCAGCTCTCGTGCTGGAAGAAACGTCCCAGCCGCTTCAGCATATCGCGCAGATCGGTCGTCTGATTGAAGACCATGATAGCGCCCGAGCCGAAGGTGCTGCCGACCGCGCGCAAATCCTCGAAAGTCAGGCGCACGTCAATATCTTCCGGCTTCAGGAAAGTGCCGGCCGCGCCGCCCATGAGGACCGTCTGCAATTCGCCGATGACGCCGCCGCAGACCTGGCCGAGGAAGTGGCGCAGGGTGATGCCCGGCTCGATCTCGTATACGCCGGGCTGGCCGACATGGCCGCTGACCGAGACCAGCTTGGGACCGGCGCTGCCTTCAGTGCCGATTCCCTTGAACCAGTCGGCGCCTTTGTCGATGATCCCCGGCACGGCGCAGAGCGTTTCGACATTGTTGACGGCGGTCGGCTGGCCGAAGAGGCCGAATGTCGTGGGGTAGGGCGGTTTCATGCGGGGGAAGCCGCGCTTGCCTTCAACTGCTTCAAAGAGCGCCGTTTCTTCCCCGCAGATATAAGCGCCGGCGCCTCGCCGCAACTCAACGGCGAGCGCGAAATCACTCCCCATGATCGTATCGCCCAAGAGGCTTTCCGCTTCCGCCTCTTGAATCGCTTCAGCCAGTATCGCCGTCGCTTGGGGATACTCGCCGCGGATGAAGATAATTGCTTTGTCTGTGCCCACCGCGTAAGCGGCCAAGGCAATGCCCTCGAGCAGCAGATGCGGCCGATGCTCCATGAGTACGCGATCTTTGAAAGTGCCCGGTTCGCTTTCGTCGGCGTTGCAGACGACATACTTGATCTCGCCCCCCGCGCCGCGGGTGAACTTCCATTTCAGCCCAGTGGGGAAGGCGGCGCCACCTCGTCCGATCAAGCTGGAGGCTTCCACCTGGGCGATCACCTCTTCTGGCGTCATGTCTTTGATGGCGCGGCGCAGGGATCGGTAATCGCCATAATCGACGAGCGTCTCTGGCGCGGCTCTCAGAGACGGGTTGAGCAGTACCGAGGATTCGTTGCCCGCCGGTTGGAAGTATTCGCCATGCCATTCGCCCAGCAGCCGGTTGACCGATACATTGGGCAGCGCCATATCCGCTTTCCCGCGCGCGCTCGCTAAGGCAGCCGGCGCATAATCGCACAAGCCCAGGCAAGGCGAGTGTTCCACCGTGTATTCGCCGTCGGCCGTCATTTCATCGGGGGCGATTCCAAGACGCGCGCAAACATCGCGCATGACACCGTCCGCGCCAGCCAGCGCGCAAGTCGGATCCGTGCAGACGCGAACAATGCGGCGCCCGGTCGGTTCGTCGTGAAAGAGGCTGTAAAAGCCGATCACGCCAAAGATATCGGCTTCCGGCACGCGCAGCAGGTGCGAGATTCGGTGTACATATTCGGGGCTGATGCTGCCGAAAGCGCCTTGCACATCCCAGAGGACTGGCAGCAAGGCTTCGCGTCCGCGGCCTTCATACTTCGTAAGAATCGCATCGACGCCGGAATGAATCGTCATAGCCACATTGTAACAGATTGTGGCGCCTGCAATCTTGGCGGCTAATCTGTCGCGCGGAGCAGAAGTGCCGCTTCCGCAAGTTCTTCGGGTGTGTTGAGATTGGCGAAGGAGCGCACCAGCGGGTCAAAGGCGGCGTAATCGGTCTCGTCGAGATAGCGGACGCGCATCTGGTCGTAGAAGCGGATGATCTTCAGCCGATTGGCCGCCAGTTGGTTTTCGATGGGTGCGATGCAAGTTGTCTTGTAGATCGCGTGCAAGCCTTGCGGGTAGCCATCGACGCGCGGCGCCACGATGTCGATGTCAGCGCGGATCTGATCCACCATGTAGCGCAGCAGGTCCGTGTTGACGAAGGGCAAATCGCAAGCCAGGACCAGCACATCAGGACTCTGCGCCTGCGCCAAGGCGGTGTAGATGCCGCCGAGCGAGCCCTTGTTTGGCAAGATATCGCGGTACATGGGCAAGCCGAGATGGGCGTGCCGCGCCGGCTTGTTCGTGATCAGGATCGTTTCCGCCTGGCCGAGATCGGCGCTGCGTTCAAGGACATGCTCGATTAGAGGCTTGTCAGCGAGCCGGACGAAGGCTTTGTCGCGCCCCATGCGGCGGCTCTGCCCACCGGCGATGATGGCGAGGGAGAAGACCCAGTGGCTGGAGGTCATGCAACGCGCCGCTAATCTTCCAGTTCGATTAGGCGCACAAGTTCAGTGATGAGCGCCGGTATGTGGATTTGCACGGCATCCCAGAACTCGTCCTGCTCAATCGCCCAGTAGTTATGTACCAGAACATTTCGCATGCCTATCATTTTCTTCCACGGAATTTGAGGTTGCTGAGCGCGCAATTCATCGGAGGTGCGGCTGGCAGATTCGCCAATCAACTCGATGGCTTTCACCAGAGCCATACGAAACTGGATGTCGATGTTCAGCTCATCACTCTCGCGGCCAGCAGCGAATTGCTGCGCATACTGAGCTGCATCACGCATGCGCAGCAGATGTACTCGGTCCCGCGCAGGACTCCTTCGCATAGATAAGCCTCGCGTCGTCCAACACTTCGTCGCGGATGTAAGGACACAAACCGGTCGGCGTGACCAGATCAACTTTGCGTCCGATGATGTCCTGAAAGTCCATTAGGTGCCCACCGATATCAAACAAGCTGACTCGGGCCTCTGGCAGGTATTCTACCAGAAAATCAACGTCGCTCTCCGGCGTCAATTCATTTCGCGCGGCCGAGCCAAACACCGATAGTCGCCGAATCGGCTGCGTCTCGCAATATGCGCGTATCGCTTCCAGTGGCAGGTCAATTGCGACGGGCTCGCTCATGACGTCAGGTATTCCCATCGATTGTTTCGGCGCTAATCATCTTCAAGTATGCGCTGCAATTCGACAAGCAACGGTGGCACATATTCGGAGACTGTAGTCCAAACTACATTCAAATCTACGGCATAATAGACATGCACCAGTTTGTGCCGCATACCAATGATATCGGCCCAAGGAATGGCGGGGTACAATCGTCGTGATTCCGCCGTGACATTGTTCGCCGCTTCGCCTATGACTTGCAACGTTCTGGTCAAGGCCAGACGCAGGAATACATTTTCGTCGAGGGAAATCCGTGTTTCACGTGCGGCAAGGCGCTCCGAAGTTTGCGCCCACTCCAGCATGTGACGCAAACGAGTGGGATCATTCGCCAGCGTCTTCGGCAAAGACAAGTGTCGCTCCGGCAAGAATCTGCTGCTTACCAGTCGGTTCAAGCTCGTTTGGCGTACGCAAGTCAACTGCTCTGACCAGAATCTCGCTCAATTCGCGTTCCTGCCGCGCCATGTCTATATATGTTACGGATGCATCAGGAAGATACTCTACCAGCATTCCAGTATCAGTTTCCGGTCGCAACCAGGCATCAAAGTCAGGTCCTAGCAGTGATAACCGCGCAATTGGCTCGGTCTCGCAGTAAGCGCAGATTGCTTCGACCGGCAAGGCACGGGGAGCCGCTATCTCGCTCATGATCTTCCCTACACATTAACTGAACAAGCCACTGGCGATTGTAGCGCAATGCTGGCTCAATGCACATAGCGCGTCGGGTCTTTGATCGCGCCTTGCTCTTCAAGCGCCGTCACCGCCCGTTCCACTTTTTTCAGCTTGACGGCCGCCATCTTGAAGTCGGGAATCTTTGCGCGCGGGTCAATCTTGTCAAGCGTCAGCAGATTCGCCGCCGCCTCGACGAAGTGGAAAGGCAGGAACAGCGTGCCGGCCGGCGAGCGCCCCGTCACCATGACCTGACATTCGACCGAACCCCGCCGCGACGTCATGCGCAGCCAATCGCCCGACACTACCCGCAGCGCACCGGCGTCGGCCGGGTGCATCTCAACGATGGGCACGGGAAAAGCCTCTTCCAATCGGGAGTTGCGCGTCATCGTGCCGCCATGCCAATGGAAGAGCACGCGACCGGTCGTAAGATGATAGGGATACTTCTCATCCGGCAGCTCGCTTTCGCTGCCGTATTCCAGCTCCCAGAATTTGCCTTTGCCGCGCGGGAAGTCTTCTTCGAAGAGATAGGGCGTGCCGGGATGATCGGCGGCCGGGCAGGGCCAATGCACGCCGCCTTCTTCGTCCAGCCGCGCATAGCTGATGCCTTGGAAATCGGGCGTCAGGGCGCGCATTTCTTCCCAGATCGCTTCGGGATCGCGGTAGTCAAAGCCGGCGCTTTCGCCGATGCCGAGCGCCGCTTCCATGCGCTTGGCCAGCGCGCAGACAATCTCCCAATCAGGTAGTGACTCGCCGACCGCTGGCAATGCCTGCCGCACCCGCTGCACCCGCCGGTCGCTGTTGGTGAAGGTGCCTTCTTTCTCGGCGAAGCTGGCCGAAGGCAGGATCACATCCGCCATTTCGCCGGTTTCATTCATGAAGATATCGATGCAGACCAGCAGGTCCAGGGCTTCCAGCGCGTGCTGCGCATGAGAGAGGTTTGGCTCGCTCATCATTGGATTCTCGCCCATGACGATCATCGCTTTGATCTGCCCCATGAGCGCGCCATCGACCATTTCAGTGACGGTCAAACCGGGCTGCGGGTTCAGGTCCGTGCGCCAGGTTGATTCGAACTTCCGCCGGATCTCGGGATCGGCGACCGACTGATAAGCCGTGTAGACATTGGGCAAGCCGCCGCTATCGGAGCAGCCCTGCACGTTGTTCTGTCCGCGCAGGGGGTTGAGCCCGGTGCCGGGTTTGCCTGCATGGCCGCACATCAGCGCCAGATTGGTCAGCGAGAGCGCATTGTCGGTGCCATGCGTGCTCTGGCTGATGCCCATGCCCCAGTAGAAAGCGGCGCGCTCGGCAGTGGCGTACATCCGCGCCGCCTGTCGAATGTCCTCGGCGGGCAAGCCGCTGATCGCCTCCGCCCATTCCGGCGTACAATGCTCCAGCGATTCGATATAGTCTTCAAAGCCTTCGGTGCGCGCCTCAATGAATTCGGGATTGAAGAGGTTCTCCGTCACGATGACATTCGCCATCGCCTGAAAAACGGCCACATCGGTGCCCGGTTTCTGCCGCAGCCAAAGCGTCGCGAAGTCGGTCAATTCGATCTGGCGCGGATCGATGACGATGAGCTTGGCGCCGTTCTTGCGCACCGCCTTCTTTAAGAACAAGCTGATGACCGGATGCGTCTCGGTGGTGTTGCTGCCGGTGACGATGAAGGTGTCAAGATTCTCCATCTCGGCGATGCTGTTGCTCATGGCGCTGGAGCCGATCGCCAGCTGCAAGCCGGTGACGCTGCCGGCATGGCAGAGCCGCGCGCAGTGATCGACATTATTCGTCTTCATCACCGCGCGCACCCATTTCTGAAAGACGTAATTGTCCTCGTTGGTCGCTTTGGCGCAGGCGTAGGTGGCGACGCTGTCTCCGCCATGCTCGCGCACAATCGCGGCCAGCTTTTCGCTGACAAAATCGAGCGCTTCGTCCCAGCTCGCTTCACGGAAATCTCCGCGCGCGCCATCGCGGATCAACGGCTTCGTCAGGCGGCGGGGATGGGTTGCGAAATCGAGCCCGAAGCGCCCTTTGACGCAAAGATTGCCGTAATTTGGCGCGGCGTCAAAAGGCGCCTCAACGCGATAAATCCGCTCGTCTTTGATATGGAGATTCATCTGACAGCCGACGCCGCAGTAGGGGCAGGTGGTACGCACGATTTTCTCTGGCTTAAGCGGGGTCATAAGCGCCTCCTAATCAAATTGTACAAGATTGAGCCGCCGCTGCCAAAAACAGGCGCTCGCGGGAAAATTCCTCATTGATTTAACTGCGCAACTGGAAGAACTCAATATAATGCGACATATAGCAATGGGTAGGAACTCCTCAAATCCCGGGAAGACTTATGAGCGCGTTCAAGAAATCAATAGGTTCTATGCCGAGGTCCCGCTTGGGATGGCTTATCGTCATTCTCTTCAGCCTGTTTGCCCAGCCCTTCGGCGCGCAGGCGCAGCCAGCGGCTCCGACGGCGACCATATCCGCCGTAACCACGGGCGGCTTCACACTCTCCTGGACTGCGGTCAACGGGGCGACTCGCTATGAATACAAAAGATTAGCGCCCGATGAAGCCGACTCGGGGGCGACAAATGCCAGCACGACTTCAGTCAACATCACCGGCTTGCAGACCGGCACGTTGTATTCATACACTGTCCGCGCTGTTGTCGGCAACCAGAGATCCGCTTGGTCAGCCAATGTGAATCGCTATACAAACCCGTCCGCCCCGCAAAATCTGCGCACCACCTGTGTGGCTGGCACTGTCGTAAAGATCACCTGGAATGAACCGCCCAGAGCGAAAAATTATGAGATCAAAATCAACAACGGCGGCTGGGGATCCCGAAGCGCGTCTTTCGCTCGCAAATTATCCGGGCTTTCGCTCAACACGCAATATACATTCCATGTCCGCGCGGTGAATACAATTAGCGGCGCCGACTCCTTCAGCAGCAGCGTACCCCTAACAGTGAGGACTCAGGCGGCGCATGTTGACGAGCCTTCGGCTCTGCAAGTCTCCGAGATTAAGAACAACAGCTTCAAGCTGACTTGGACCGCGAGCAGCACCAGCTCGGTCACTTATGAAGTCAGCAGCAATGGCATCAACTGGACCGATACCGGCAGCGATACCGAGCATGTCTTGAGCAACTTGAGCGGAGATACCAGCTACAATTTTCAATTGCGGGCGAAAAGCGGCAGCACGTACTCCTGCATCGTCAGCGCGCCGGCTGTAAGAACCTTGCCCGCCTGCGCGATGCAAGATAAAGAGCAGTTGCTGGCGGAAATCGACGCCAAGATCGTCAACCATCGCGACAATACGGGGCGGACGGACTTGGTCACCGCTTTCACCGCCTCCAAAAACGCCTTGACCGGCGCTGGCACGCAGGCGAATGCCGTGGCATTGGCGCCCCACGGCGGCGAACTCTGGAGGCGCATCCGGTCGGCGCTGAATTGCTTGTATAACCCGGCTCCGGCCGCGCCTAAGGGCGTGTCGGCAAACAACATCACGAGTGACTTCATCACGCTAATTTGGACGGTTACCGTCGACGTGCGCGGCTACAGAGTGCGGGCAGGCAACAGCGGGGACTGGACGACTCTCGGCAGGAACGGGGACTATACCTTCACCGGCTTGAGCGCGAACACAGAATACACCCTGCAAGTAGTGGCCAGCAGCGGCTGGCATGATTCCAGTCCCGTGACGGTCACGGCCAGAACTCTCAGCGCGCCGGCCGCGCCGACGGGCTTGCAAACCAGCGCCATCACCCATAACAGCATCACGCTCAGCTGGACGAAATCAGCTGGGGCATTTGCCTACAAAGTGCGGACGGGCACCAGCGGCGCCTGGACGACTCTCGGCGATGTGGCCACTCATACCTTCACTGGCTTGAGCGCGAATACGGCATATACGCTGCAAGTGTCGGCCAGCAACCGAGGCGGCGATTCCGCGCTCGCGCAAACCAGCGCCACCACCCTCACCACGCCGCCAGCCGCCCCGCCCGCGCCGACGGGCTTGCAGACCAGCGCCATCACCCATAACAGCATCACGCTGTCTTGGACGAAAGCAGCCAGAGCGACGGCTTACAAAGTGCGCAGGGGCACCAGCGGCGCTTGGACGACTCTCGGCGATGTGGCCACTCATACCTTCACTGGCTTGAGCGCGAATACGGCATATACGCTGCAAGTGTCGGCCAGCAACCGAGGCGGCGATTCCGCGCTCGCGCAAACCAGCGCCACCACCCTCACCACGCCGCCAGCCGCCCCGCCCGCGCCGACGGGCTTGCAGACCAGCGCCATCACCCATAACAGCATCACGCTGTCTTGGACGAAAGCAGCCAGAGCGACGGCTTACAAAGTGCGCAGGGGCACCAGCGGCGCTTGGACGACTCTCGGCGATGTGGCCACTCATACCTTCACTGGCTTGAGCGCGAATACGGCATATACGCTGCAAGTGTCGGCCAGCAACCGAGGCGGCGATTCCGCGCTCGCGTCGATAAGCGCCACTACATTGGCTGGGACGGGCCCAACGAATACGCCGACCAATACGACACCGCCAACAAATACGCCACCGCCAACGAATACGCCACCGCCAACAAATACGCCGACCAATACGCCACCGCCAACGAATACGCCGACCAATACGCCACCGCCAACAAATACGCCGATCAGCGCGCCCGCCGCGCCGACGGGCTTGCAAACCAGCGGCATCACAAAGACGGCGATCACCTTAAGCTGGACGAAATCTACTGGAGCGACGGGCTACAAAGTCCAAGCCAACAACGGAGCAGTCACTACGCTGGGCGATGTCTCGACGCACACCTTCGGCAGCCTCAGCGCTGGGACGAGCTATACCCTGAAGGTCATCGCCACCAACGCCGGCGGTGATTCCAGCGCTGTGACGATCAGCGCCAGCACCTTGCTCGCGGCGCCGACGGGCTTGCAGACCAGCGGCATCACGCAGACGGCGATCACGCTCAGCTGGACGAAGTCCACCGGCGCTACCGCCTACAAAGTCCAAGCCAACAGCGGAGCAGTTACCACGCTCGGCAATGTGGCGACTCACACGTTCAGCGGCTTGACGGCGAATACACAATACACCTTGAAAGTCATCGCCAGCAACAGCGGCGGGGATTCGGCGGCGGCATCGGTCAGCGCCAGGACGCTAGCGACGCAGCCAGCCGCCCTCACCAGCCCTTCCAGCGTCTCCACGAGCGGGATCACGCAGACCGCCATCACTCTGTCTTGGACGAAATCCAACGGCGCGACCAGCTACGAAGTCCAGGGCGGAACGCTGAGCAACTGGACCGATGTCAGCGATGTCGCTACTTATACCTTCAGCGGTCTCAGCGCGGATACGGAGTACACCGTGAGCGTGCGCGCCAAGAACAGCCAGACCACCTCGGCAGCTGTCACCCTCACGCGCCGGACGCTGGTTGAAGTCCCTCCCCCTCCTTCTGGCATGAGCAGCAGCGCCATTACCGAAAGCGGCGTTCAGGTTAGCTGGAGCCCGTCCGCCCGCGCCACCGGCTACGAAACGCAGGGCACTGAAATGTCCGACGATGTCGAAGGGCAGGCGGCGCCACAAGTTCTGTATAGCGATTGGACCGATATCGGCAATGTCAATTCAATTTCCTTTACCGGACTGGAAGCCGATACAGAATATCGCATCTATGTGCGCGCCAACAACAGTGGCGGCGCCTCCTCCCCTTCATTTATTGATGTGAGGACGCGGCCTCCGTTCCAAGGCTCCGATATTGGCCGGGGCAGTCCCGATTCTGGCCGGGGCGATGGCGATTCCGACCGAGGCGATGGCGATCGTCCGCGCTCCGGCGATTCTGGTTCTTCGCGGAGCGGCGATAGAGCGGATGGCGCCCCGACCGCGACCGCCACGCGCAGCGAGCCCGCATTCAACTGCACCGACGAACAGAAGGCGATGATCGCCATCAGCTCGCAGCCTATCGGCCTCAATGTGCAATGCGTCGGCCCCGTCGGCCTCGGCGCTCCCGACTTGATTGCGCGCGGCGCCGTGCTTGGCGTTGATGTCTGGGGCTGGGTGCGCGGCTATTTCGAAGTCTGCTTCAAGCAAGCTGGCGATCTGGTCTTCCTTGATGCCGCTTATGCCCCGCGCCTGCAGTCGGACGCCGATTCCTACGGTCGCAATGGCATGATCTGCTCCCAGGTCGACCGCGCGGGCACCTTGATTTTGCTGCGCCCGTCCTCAACCGCGCCGACGGCAGTCCCGACGCGAGCGGCGTCAGCCAATCCAACGGCGGCGCCGGCGCAATTCAGCGGCTGTGTAGCCATCACGACCGATCCGCTCAATTTCCGCGCCACCCCCGGCGGGCGAATCCTGCTGACATTACCGGCTCTGACGACCGTAAGCGTCTATGACAGGCGGTCGGGCTGGCTGCAGGTCGAGTACAACGGGCAGAGGGGCTGGATCAGCGGCGTTTACACGCGGCAGACCGGAAACTGCGGCTAGCGTCGAGCGTCAAAGGGCAGTCGTCTGGCTGCCCTTAACTTTCTAATCTCGTTGCGTTCTCAAGTAAACTGGTTTTTGGGATCTGCCTCATACCGGCTACAATAGCGCCTGATGGTTCTACGCGCGAAAGGTATAAGCTCGTGGCTCGCCATTCCCATTTCGACCTGCCCAAAACCATGCCCGCCATCGTCTGCCAAGGACCGGAAGACTACCGCTTGGAAGAATGGAAAGTGCCGCAGCCGGCCGCCGGCGAAGTGGTCATCCGTGTGCAGTCAGTCGGCATCTGCGCCAGCGACCTCAAATGCTATCAAGGGGCGCCGCTCTTCTGGGGCGATGAGACGCGCGAGGGTTATTGCCAGCCGCCTGTGATCCCGGGTCACGAGTTTGTCGGCGAGGTGGTCGCGCTGGGCGATGGCGCCGGCGAGCAGTATGGCTTGCAGCTGGGCGATATCGCTGTCTCCGAACAGATCGTGCCCTGCTGGAATTGCCGCTTTTGCAAGCGCGGGCAATATTGGATGTGCCAGGACAAGCACGATGTCTACGGCTTCCGCCAAGCCACCATCGGCGCGATGGCGGAGTACATGCGCTTCCCCGCAGGCGCATTGAATTACAAGGTGCCGGACTCTCTGCCCGCCCACCATGCCGCTTTCATTGAGCCGCTGGGCTGCTCGATTCATGCGGTGGAGCGCGGCGAAATCGAGCTGCATGATGTTGTCGTAATCGCCGGCTGCGGTCCCCTGGGCTTGGGCATGGTCGCCGCCGCCCGCTTGAAGAATCCGCGTCTGTTGATTGCCATCGACCTCAACGACGAGCGGCTGGAAATCGCCGAACTCTGCGGCGCCGACATGAGCATGAATCCGAACAAGATCGACGTCATCGACGAGGTGCTGAAGCTGACCGATGGCTATGGCTGCGATGTTTATATCGAAGCCACCGGTTATCCGGCCGCCGTGCTGCAGGGCTTACAGATGATCCGCAAGCTGGGCACTTTCGTCGAATTCAGCGTCATGCGCGAGCCGGTCACCGCCGACTGGACGATCATCGGCGATACCAAGGAACTGAACATTCATGGCTCACACTTGAGTCCCTACACCTATCCCATCGCCATCGATATGCTGAGCAAGGGTTTGCTGCCGATGGATCGCATCATGACGCACCAATTGCCCTTGACGGAATTCCACGCGGGCATGGATCTGGTTGCGTCCGGGGCCGAATCCGTCAAAGTTACGCTGACGCCGTAGCTTGTCTAATTGTTTTGTTCGCTGCGACGCCCGCCCAGCGCGAAAATGTAGGGGCGACACTTGTGTCGCCCGCCCAAAATCCGAATCTGTAGGGGCGAGGTCGCGTAGACACTGACCTACGGCGGTGACTCGCCCGAAACGAGACGAAGCAATGTCAAACTCACTCTCTGACAAAGTCGTCATCATCACCGGCGCCAGTTCCGGCATTGGCGAGGCCTCAGCCAAACTGCTGGCTGAACAAGGCTGCAAACTGACGCTGGCCGCCCGCTCGGTCGACAAAATGGAAAAGCTCGCGGAGGAGCTGGCTACGCAGACGCTCGTGGTTCGCGCCGATATGACTGAGCCGGATGATATTGAGCGCATGGTCGCGCGCGCGCTGGAGCGCTTCGGTCGCATTGATGTCCTGCTCGCCAACGCCGGCGTCTATGTCCCTGGGCAATTCGCCGAAGGGGATATCGATGCTTACTCGATGATGCTCAAGCTCAATGTCGATGGGGTATTTCGCTGTGCCCACGCGGTTATTCCAGTCATGGCGGCGCAAGGCGGCGGTGATATTATCGTCACCAGCTCGATTGCCGGTCACATCGATATTGAAGGAGAGCCCGTCTATAGCGCGAGCAAACACGCGGTGCAGACCTTCGTTCACACGTTGCGGCGACAAGTGGCGGAGGATGGCATTCGCGTCATGTCCCTGGCGCCCGGTCCGGTGGCCAATCCGATGCAGTGGCTGTATGAAGTGGAGGAGCAAAGGCGCGCGGTCGAGGTGGCTGGCTCGCACCTGGCTTCGGAAGATTGCGCCGATGCGATTCTTTTCATGCTGTCGCGGCCGCCGCACGTCACCATTCGCGATCTGGTAATCTTGCCGCAGATGAACCGCGTCTAGGGGCGAGCCGCTATGCCTCCCACTAATCGAATCTGTAGGGGCGAGCCGGTGGGTCGCCCAACATTGGAAACCGTAGGGGCGACCTATCAGGTCGCCCGCCGATGAAAAGTGCATTCCAAATGTCAATCTCACTCAACGGCAAAGTCGTCATCATCACCGGCGCCAGCTCGGGCATCGGCGAGGCCTTTGCGCGCCGCCTGGCGGACGAGGGCTGCCGGCTGACGCTTGCCGCGCGCTCGGTCGACAAGCTGGAAGCCTTGGCCTCCGAATTGGACGCGGAGTTGCTGGTCGCGCCCGCTGATATGACCGTTCCCGCCGATATCGCCAACATGATCAAGCATACGCTGGAGCGCTTTGGGCGCATTGATGTGATGTGCGCGAACGCCGGCATCTATGTTCCCGGCGAATTCGCCGATGGCGATATCGAAGCGCTGACGCGGATGCTCAGAATCAACATCGACGCCGTGCTGCGCTGCGCCCACGCCGTCATCCCGCCGATGAAAGCGAGTGGCGCAGGGGATATCGTCGTAACCAGCTCAGTCTCCGGCTTCATCGATGTGCATTGGGAGCCGATCTACAGCGCGAGCAAACACGCGGTACAGACATTCGTGCATACGGTGCGGCGCCAATTGGCTGGCAGCGGCATTCGGGTGATGTCTCTGGCGCCAGGGCAAGTGGCGAATCCGCTTTGGGGTTTCCACGAGGCGGCCGATATCGCGCGCGTCTCGGCCGGCGCGCGCACACACTTGACCTCCGAAGATTGCGCCGAAGCGCTGGTCTATATGCTGACGCAACCGCGCCGGGTCACCATTCGCGATCTGGTGATCCTGCCGCAGAATCAGGTGAATATCTGAGGGGAGTCGCGCTTATGACAGATTCGCTCAAAGGCAAAGTCGTCATCATCACCGGCGCCAGCTCGGGCATTGGCGCGGGCGCCGCTCGCCTATTGGCTGAGGAGGGCTGTAAGCTTATTCTCGCCGCCCGCTCGGTCGATAAATTGGAGGCGTTGGCAGCCGAGCTCCCGGCGGAGAGTCTGGTCGTTCGCGCCGATATGACCGCGCCGGCGGACATTCAGAATATGACGGCGCGCGCGCTCGAGCGTTTCGGCCGCATTGATGTGCTCTTCGCCAACGCGGGCATTTTCATTCATGGTGATTTCGCCGCGAATGACATCCAAGACATCTCCGACATGCTCAAGATCAACGTGGATGCCGTCTTGCGCTGTGCTCATGCGGTCATCCCGATCATGCAGGCGCAGGGCGTCGGCGACATCATCGTCACCAGCTCAGTGGCAGGTCATGAGAAGCTGCATCGCGGTCCCGCCTATGGCGCGACCAAACACGCGATTGAGACCTTCGTCAATACGCTGCGCCGGCAGGTTGCGGAAGATGGCATCCGCGTGATGTCGCTGGCGCCAGCGCGGGTCGCCAATGAGTTATGGAATCTGACTGATCCCGACGAGATCGAAAAAGTGACGGTCGGCGATCAGCATTACTTGAAGGTGGAAGATGTTGCCGAAGCGGCTCTGTATATGCTCACGCGGCCGCGGCGGGTCACGATTCGCAATCTGGTCATCATTCCGAAGCAGCAGGATGTTTGATAGTAGGCGATCTACTATTTCGTAGGTTTTACGCGCATTGTTGCTGCCGGCGGAGGGTGCGGCCCGGTCTTTTTCCACTCACTTCGGGCAATTAACATTCTCGGCTGATTCATGTTCAACCGGGCAATTGTGGCGCGACCAACCGAAGTCAAGCCGACCATTTCACAGCTATCGTCACTCCATCGAAAATGTTCTTCCCAACGGTCGCTGCGCGGATCATAGAGGCGAGATTCAAGATAAGATGCTGGGTCATAGCCAGTTTGATGGTCAAGCTTGTAACTGTTGCAACTGACGCAGGAGAAACAGAGGTTTTCAGGGACAGTTTTCCCGCCTGCCGAAACGGGAACGACGTGATCCACGACCATTGACAGCACAATATTCTGCTGTGCCTGGCAATATTCGCACTGCCATCGCGCGCGATCGCCAACAAGATTGCGCAGTCAGATGGGAGTCCGTGGCATTTGTTCCGCCTCAAGTCTTGTATTAAGGTAAATGTCGATGTCGTGGCCCCGTTCCTTTAACAGTAATAGCGCCCGTGACCGCAAGAGCATTTGGCGATCGACCAGGTCAACATAGTAGTTCAATTCCATGTTTTCTTGTTTCGTGATCCTGCCTTCTGTGCCTCGATCCAGCAGTTCACGCATGCGATAGTCCTGCGACTGGGTCAAGCGCTGATATATGAGCGCCCAAAGTTGCTCGTCTGTACAATCGCTGAGCCTGTCGAGCAGATACTCAGCGATCGAGTCGTTGCCAAATAGGAGAGCTAAGCCTTCTTGCAAAACAGACTCAATACTGCAGTTTTCACCCTCAGCTATTACGCGAACGTGTTCTTCAATTTAAGGAGCAATTTCCAGTTCGATTGTAGACCGTTTCATCAGCCGGTTGCCTCATCAGCCGTTTCCATGATTATAGCGAAAACGCCGTGGCCTTGTCATCGTGAGCGTATGCCCGCCCATCCTCACCCCAACAGCTTTCGCGCATTAGCCAAACTCCGCGGCACGCCGATTTCGAGCGGCTCCTCCGCGCCTTCATATTCCAGCGACCACCAGCCGTCGTAGCCCGCGCTGTCCATAACTGCGCGAATCGCCGCCAGGTCGACCAGTCCTTCACCGACCACGGACCCAGTTAGCAGTCGCCCGTCCGGATCTGCAGATACATGGCTGGCCTCGCCGCCGGACGCGTGGCACATATCCTTCAGATGCGCCAGAACCACCAGATCAGCCAGATCCTCGGCCGCTTCGGTCGGATTCTGTCCGACGGGCAAGAAATTGCCGGTATCAAGATTAACGCGCAAGGCCGGCGAGGCGACCGCATCGATGATGTCGCGCACCTGATTGCTGCGCCCGGCGAACTTCCCATGGTTCTCCAGCGCCAGGGTGATGCCCTGTGACGCGGCGTAGGCGGCGCCGGCGGACAAGCCTTCCAGGATCCATTCCATGCCTTGCGCCTGCGTCACGCCTTCGCGCGCGCTGCCGCTGAAGACGCGCAGGATGTCTGTGCCCAGCTCCAGCGCGATATCGACGCCGCGTTTCAAATCGGCTAATTCCTGGGCGCGGGCGCTCGCCTCCGGCTGAATGAAGTTGTTGCTTATGGAATACACCGCGACTTGCATCCCGGCATCGGCGAACCGTCCCTTGATCAGCGGAAGCTCACTCTCGGCATCAGTCCAGAAGATGTCGAGCAATTCGACGCCGGCGACGCCTTGCGCGGCCGCGTAGTCGACGAATCCCATTAAATCGAGCTGCCCCGCTTGGACCGCTCGCACACAGCTGTACATGCTCAAGCTCAGTTTCACCGCTTCACTCCCGCTGATTCATAAGCTGATTCAATCACGCGCATCACCGCCAGGGCGTCCTCGCCGTTGACCATTGGGCTGGTTTTGCCTTCGACGCAATCGAGGAAGTGCGCCGCCTGCCGCGCGAAGCGATCGGGCGCGTCGATTTGCATTTCGGTCCAATCGTCATCGTCAGCCAGCAGGTAACGCAAGCCAGCCGCCGCGTTGTAGTCGATGACGGCTTGCCCTTCGCTGCCATGAATCCGCACGAAAGATTCTGACACGGGCGTGACCCAGCTGCAATTCAGCGTCCCCAGAACGCCGCCACTGCTCCGAACAAGAAGCGAGGCGCTGTCTTCCACCGCAATCGGCAGCGTGGACGACAAGAAGGCCTGCGCCGCTTCTATTTCCTGCCTGCTGAGCGCGCGAAAGATATCGATGCTGTGCACGAGCGTATCGATCAAGATGCCGCCGCCGGCGATTTCGGCGTCGGTGAACCAAGACTTGCCCGCCCGCGCGAAACGAAAGGCGAAGCGATTCTCAATCTGAACGAGCTCGCCCAGCTTACCGCTGCGAATCAGGTCTTGCGCCGCATTTAGGGGCGGGTGAAAGCGATGGCAGAAGGCGAACTGCAGGACGCCGCCACGCATGGCTTCAACGATGGCGCCCGTTTCGGCGAGCGTACGCGCCGGCGGCTTCTCACAGAGCACGGCGATTCCCTGTTTTGCCGCCGCTTCAACAAAGGGAATCCGAAACTTCGGCGGTGTACAAATGCTGACGGCATCGGGCTGAAGCTGCTCAAGCATCGCGACGCCGTCGGCGAAGGCTTGGCCGCCGTATTCCTGCGTTCGCGAGCGCGCGGCATGCTGGTCAATATCGGCGACGCCGACGATCTGGCAGCGTTTGGCCTGTGCCGCGTAAGCGCGTAGATGCGTCCCGGCGATCCCGCCCGCGCCAATCACGGCAAGACGAATGCTTGTCATTCTTTAGCCCTTCAGACCAGTAAGCGCGATGCCGCGAGTGAAAGTCTTCTGTGTGAAAAAGAAGAGCACAATCGTCGGCAGCATCGCCAGCGTCGACGCCGCCATCATCAGCTGCCATTGCGCGCCGTACATATTCTGGAACAGTTTCAATCCCAGCGAAATCGTCCAGTCCTGCTGATTCTGCAAGTAAATCAGCGGACCGAGGAAATCGCGATAAGTTTGCACAAAGGTGAAGAGCGCCACCACCGCCAGGGCCGGGCGCATCAGCGGGATCATGATGTACCACAAGATGCCGAGCTCGCTGGCGCCGTCAATCTTGGCGGCATCGCTCAATTCCAGTGGGATGGTAAGCAGGAATTGCCGCAGCAGGAATACGTAGAGCGCGTTGCCGAAGAAATGCGGCACCACCAGCGGCAAAAAGGTGCCAACCCAACCGAGGTCGCGAAAGATCAGATATAGCGGTATCAGCGTTACCTGCGATGGCAGCATGATGGTTGAAAGATAAATGAGGAAGATGATGTTGCGACCGGGCCAGCGAATCCGCGCGAAGCCATAGGCGATGAAGGTGCAGGACAGGACCGTGCCCAACACCGTCAAGCCGGAAATGACGATCGTATTCCACATATAGCGCCAAAAGGGAATATAGGTGGTCGACTCGCCGAAGTTCTGCCATTGTGGATTGGGCGGGAAAATCGGCGGCGGCTGCTGGAAGATCTCCACATCGGTCTTCAACGCCGTCACGATCAGCCAGTAGAGCGGGAAAATATAAGCGACCGCCATGATGATCACGATGGTGTAGGCGATCGCTTTCTTGATCCGATCCTGCACGATGCGGTTTTCCCGCCAGTGTATGCTCGCCGTCATCGCTTAGTCTTCCGCATGGTAATAAACCCAGCCGGCTGTCTTGAACAAGAAGACGGTGGCGATCAATACGATCATGAACAGTATCCAGGCTTGGGCGCTGGCATAACCCATCTTGAATTGCTGAAAAGCCGTCTGATAGAGATACATCGAATAGAACATCGCCGAATTGGCGACGCCGCCGGCCGATCCGTCGCGCGTGGCTGTCATCACCCAGGCTTCGGTGAAATACTGGAAATAGCCGATGACGTTGACGATGATGGTGTAAAAGATGACCGGGCTGATCATCGGCAGCGTGATTCTGAAGGTCTTCTGGATCGCGTTGGCGCCATCCAGCTCGGCTGATTCCAGCAAGTCATAGGGCACATCCTGCAGACTCGCCAGGTAGATCAGGATGGTGTTGCCGCCAAACCAGGCGCCCATGAAAATCAGCGACGGCTTGACCCACTTGGGGTCGGTGAGCCAGCCGATCGGCGGCAGACCTACGAACTTCAGAAACTCGTTCAAGATGCCGAACTGCCCGTTGAATATCCAGAGCCAGACAATGGTGGATGCGACCACCGGCGTAATCGACGGGATGTAGAAGATGCTGCGATAGAGCGACAGCCCCTTGATTCTTGTATTGAGCAGAAGCGCCATCAGCATATTGAAGACGAGATGAATCGGCAAGCCTATCAGCACCATGTAGAGCGTGTTGCTGATGCCGATGCGGAAGACGCGATCGCTTTCGATCAGGAATTTATAATTGTTCAAGCCGACCCAGCGCGGCGGCTGCAAGATGTTGTAGCGTGTAAAACTATACTGCAGCGACTGAACAATGGGACCGATGTTGAAAACGAAGAAGCCGATGATCGCCGGCGAAATGAATAGCAAACCGACGATCAGCGCGCGCCGCTGCTGCTTGCTGAGCCTGGGTCGGCGAAATGTAAATGCCATTTGGTACATTCGCCAATTAAAATGATTGTAGGGGCGAGACAAGTCTCGCCCTAGATTTCATTCAATTCACATGCGCTGCGCTACCGGGTCGAACAAGGTTGCGAGTCTACGGCTACTGCAAATAACTAGAGGGCGAGACAAGTCTCGCCCCTACAGGCAGCACACCTGCCTACATCATCGCCATGTCGAGCTCGCGCTGCACCTCTTCCGCGACGCGGTCCAGCGCTTCCTGCGCGCTGAGCATGCCGGCTTTGACCGATGTCTCGGCTTCGCCCAGGCGCGAATTGTAGAAGTCGTTGACTGGAATCTTTGCTGGTCCAAAAGCGTTGGGTCCATTCAGTAGGTCCAGCGCTAATTGGAAGCGATGATCGCTGACGAAGCGCTCGGCCGTCGCCGCGCCCACCTTGGGCGGGATATTCTGGATATTGAAGCAGAATTCGCCCATGTTCTCGTCTTCGCTGAGCCAGCGGATGAATTCCCAAGCCGCGTCCGGGTTGATGACGCCGGTCGGAATCGTGAAGACGCTGCCGCCGAAGGTCGTGCAATTCGGACGGCCGCCATCAGGATAAGGCGCCGCGATCATATCCATCTCGAGATCGGGGGCGAATTTCTTCTGGAACTGGATGAACCATTCGCCGACCTGCTTGAAGCCTTCCTTGCCGACAAAGAAGGGATTCTGCGTGCTGAGGTAATCGCCGAAGCCACTGGTGAAAGCCGCTACTTTCTCAGGACCCAGCCGTTCCCAGTAACCAGCCATCCACTCCAACGCCGCTACGTTAGCTGGGTCGTTCGCAGTAATGGTCCCGCTGTCTTCGTCGTACAATCCCCCGCCGAATACGTGCGCCCACCAAGTGAGATTCGCTGGCAAAAGACCTACGCGCTCGATATTGCCATCGGCGTCAATAATCTCGAAGGCTTGCGCGACTTCGTCCAGCTCGTCAATGCTGGTCGGCGCTTCGCTGACGCCCAACTCTGCCAGCGCGGGTGGCGAGAAGGCCAGAACGCGCGCGTTCGAGGTGCACATCAGCCCCCAGAGCTCGCCGTTGTACCACCAATTCTCCCAGAGCTGCGGGAAATATTCGGAGCCGTCGATGCCGGCCGCTTCGGCGTAGGCGGTCAAGGGCGTGAGCGCGCCCTGCGAGGCGATCTGCACCAGTTGATGCAGCCAAACCGCCGAGACGACATCGGGCGGATTGCCGCCAGCTATCGCCGTCAGCACCTTCTCGTATTGCCCGAAAACGGTCGTCATATTGACGTAGCTATTTTCATGCTCTTCGTTGAACTGGTCGACCAATCCTTGCAGCACATCAAATTCAAAGCCGCTCCAGCCCGTCCAATAATTGAGGAATGCCTGCTCCTGGGCGTAGGTTAAGCCAGCCGGCATCGCTGATATCGCCGCTGCCGTGCCCGCCGCCATACTCGCCCGCAAGAAATCCCTGCGCGATACTATTCTCTCGCTCATAACGTTCCATCCTCCTGCTTGAGCTTCGTAAAATTGCGGATAACCTTGTTTCCGCTGCCATTGCAACGCTGTTATCATCGATAATTATGGCTTGCATTCCACACTTTGTCAAAACAGCCTCGAAGGCGCAACAGTTGAGCCGGCGCGCTGAGACTCGTGAAAGAGAGGGATCCATGAGAACACAGTTGGGATTGGAAGTCTTTTTTGAGGCGCATTTGGATCGGGTCGCCGGGCTGCGCTTTGGCTTGCTTGCATGCCCCAGCAGCGTAGACAGCCAATTGCGCGGCAGCGTCGACCGCTTGCATAGCCATCCCGCTTTGAATCTGGTCGCGCTTTTCGGTCCCGAACACGGCATTCGCGGCGATGCGCAAGCCGGCAGTCTGGTTGCGTCCGCCATCGACCCGCGCGCGAGCCTGCCCGTCTACAGCCTCTATGGCGAGAGCAAATCACCGACAGCCGAGATGCTGGCCGATCTTGATGTCATCCTCATCGATCTGCAGGATGCCGGCGCGCGTTTCTATACCTTTCTAGCGACCACGCTCTATGTCATGCGGGCCGCGAAGGCGGCCGGCGTCGCCGTGATCCTGCTGGATCGCCCGGCGCCAATCGGCGGCATGCGCGTTGAGGGTCCGCTTCTCGACCGCGCTTATGCATCTTTCGTCGGTCCCTATCCGCTGCCCATCAGATACGGCATGACGATTGGCGAGGTCGCGCTGTTTGTAAACGAGCGGGAGATCGGCTGCGAGCTGACGGTGATTCCGATGCGCGGATGGTCGCGGGCGATGTGGTTTGATGAGACCGGGCTGCCCTTCATCCCGTCCTCGCCCAATCTACCGACGCTGGAGGCGGTGACGCTTTATCCGGGAACTTGCCTCGTCGAAGGCACGAATCTTTCCGAAGGCAGAGGCACGACCCGCCCCTTTGAATATATCGGCGCGCCCTGGATCGATGCGGAGTCGCTGGCCGATGAATTGAATGAACGGTTGCTAGCGGGCTTGCGCTTTCGACCGGTCTATTTTGTGCCAACCTTCAGCAAGTATCAGGGCGAGCTATGCGCCGGCGCGCATGTTTACGTCACGGATCGAGACGCATTGCAGCCGGTGAACAGCATGCTCCACATATTGCAGACGCTGAAGCGGCGCTATCCTGATGAATTCGCCTGGCGTCAACCCTGGAGCGATGGCGCGCGCCCACCGATCGACCTGCTCTGGGGCAGCGATAGTCTGCGCAATTGCATCGACTCGGACCAACCAGTCGATTCGCTCATCGAAAGCTGGGAGCCTGACACGCGCGATTTTGAGCGAAATTGCGCGGAGGTTTTGCTGTATTCATAGCGAGTCAGCCAACGACAATCAACTCCTGCCAGCCATTCGTCAGCTTTTCGCCGCCGCCGGGTCTGGCCGCTACCACATCCTCAACCCGCGCTGAATAGCTATTGATCTGCATAATGCTCGGCTCAATGGTGAATAGCATGCCTTCTTCCAGTGGCGTCTCATCGCCTTTGGTCAAGAAAGGCGGCTCGTGCACATCCATGCCGATGCCGTGCCCAAGGCGGTGCCGGAAGGCTTCGCCGTAGCCCGCGTCCTCAATCACTTGGCGCGCCGCGCGGTCCGCGTCAGTGGTGGTGGCTTCGCCCGCTTTCAGCGCTGCTACGCCCGCCGCCTGCGACGCCATCATCACATCGTAGACCCGCTGCGCCTCATCGTCGGGCTCGCCGAAAAAGACCGTGCGCCCAAAGTCGTAACACCAGCCCTCATAGATGCCGCCGAAATCGAAGAGAATGGACACCGGCGGATCCAGCTTGCGATGCCAACTCTCCATTCGCGCGCCAAAGAGCAGCGGATGATCCGGTCCCGAATTGTAAAGCGATGTCGTGAAGGATTGGCCCAGCGAGCCATGTTTGCGCAGCTGATAATTGACCTCTTCGACGATTTCCAGCTCGGTCATGCCCAGGCGCAAAGCCTTCAGCGTATCGCCGAACGCGGCTTCCGTGATGCGCCCGGCTTGCCTCATCAGGTCGATGTCCGCCTCCGTCTTGATGACGCGCATCGGACGCAGCAGCGCCGTCGCCGAAAGAAACGAAGCGCCGGGCAGAAGCGGCTGCAAATGAGAGACCGTCTCGCCAGTGGCGAAATCGCTAATCGCCACGCGCGGATTCGCCGGCAAGTCAAATCCATCGAGGATGCTCTTGACCATCTCGGTCGGCTCATCCCAATCGCCCAGGACGCGGATGTCGATGCCTTCCAGCCGGCTCAAGCCGCCGAACTCCGCTGTCATTCGCGGGAGCGGCAGTACAGGCTCGTGATGGGGCGTGATCCAGGCGCCCTCGAGCCAGTCGCCGGGATGAATCGTATTGCCGTAATTGGGAAAGTCACGCGGGACGCCGGTCAGATATTGCAGGTCGGATGAGATGGGGAAGAAGGCGAGATCGGCGCGCTCGGCGAGGATATGCTGAAATCGTTGCAGGCGGTCGCTGGACATGAGGCGCTCCTGTTATCTTGGCGATGCTCGCTTGATTCTAACCCCAGAGACGCAAAGCGCACAGAGAACAATCTTTCAGTTGGGCAATCGCCGCGACTTCGACCTTGCCGTTGCGGATTGTGTCGGTTTCACCTATCTTATGGAAGTCAAACAGGTTTGACTCGTTTGCTCACCGCGCGAGCCTCGGCGATGGAGCGCCCCATGACCCAAGCCAACTTCGCCAGCGGCACAGTCTGGACCGGCGACAACCTGCCCGTCATGCGCGGCATCAACAGCGCCTGTGTCGACCTCATCTACCTCGACCCGCCCTTCAACTCCAACGAAGACTACGCCGCGCCCATCGGCAGCCAAGCGGCCGGCGCCGCTTTCAAAGACACCTGGACGCTTTCCGATATCGACGTCTACGAACACGGCGAACTGGCTGAGCGCAACCCAGCCGCCTACGCCGTCATCGACGCCGCGCGCCAGACGCATGGCAAGAGCATGATGAGTTATCTGATTATGATGGCGGTGCGGTTGATTGAGATGCGGCGCATTTTGAAGGACATGGGTTCGATTTATCTGCATAGCGACGATACCGCCAGTCATTATCTCAAGCTGCTAATGGACGCGGTCTTTGGCGCGCGGCATTATCGCAACTGCATCGTCTGGCGGCGCGCCACTTCACATAATGACCCCGGCCGCTATGGACGAATCTGCGATCATATTCTCTAATATGCCAAATCCGACAAGACGGCTTGGAATGACGTAAGACAGCCGCGAGACGCTGATTCGCTGGAACGCGCCTACCCCAGCCAAGACGAACGCGGGCGCTTTCGGGCTGCCGACTTGACCGGTCCCAAGCATAACACGGATTCGTTGGCGCCTAGCAGCTTGCCTTGGTGCGACTACGATGTCTCAGCTCGCGGTCGCGTCTGGTCGGCGCCGAAAACTGGCAAGTATGCCAAATACATCGAGAGGCGCTTTATCCCCGGTTACCTTAGCATCAAAGGCGTACACGAACGGCTGGACGCGTTGGACAGAGCCGGGCTGATACATCATCCACAGCGCGGCAAGTGGCCCGGGCTCAAACGTTATGCCGCCGCCGATTCTGGTACGCCGCCGCAAAATCTGATTCTTGAGCCCATCGGCTTCACCAATTACAGCGCGGGCAGCAAAGAGTACACCGGCTATCCGACGCAGAAGCGCCTCGCAATGATGGAACGCATTATCGAAATCTCCAGCAACGAAAATGATATGGTGTTCGACCCCTTCTGCGGCTGCGCCACCACCCTGGTCGCGGCCGACCGGCTGAACCGACAATGGGCCGGCATTGACCTGTCGCCGCTGGCTATCAAGCTGGTCGACCAGCGCATCCGCGACGACCGCGGCGCGCTTTGGGGCGGGGCGATCGTGCGCGACGATCCGCCGCTGCGCGCTGATATGGGAAAGCTGCCAAATTACCGTACGCATAAGCACCGTCTCTATGGCGAGCAGGAAGGCGTCTGCGCCGGCTGCGACACCTTCTTCCCTTTCAAGGTCATGGAAGTCGATCACATTTTGCCGCGCAGCAAAGGCGGCAGCGACCATGTCGAGAACTTGCAGCTGCTCTGCACCCATTGCAACAAGAGTAAAGGCAACCGCAGCATGGCCGAGTGGCGCGCGCGGGTTTGAAGCCCTCCCTCCTTATGAGGGCGGGCCAAAAGCCGCCAGCGAGGCTCACTCCGTGATCGTCACTTTTGACAAGCCCCGCGGTTTGTCGACCTCGTAGCCGCGAGCGAGCGCTTGCTGCATGGCGAAGATCTGACCGGGCATCACCGCCAGTATCGGGCTGAGCCATTCCGGCGTCGATGGAATCGTCATCGCTTGCCGGCCTTGACCGAGCAGGTCGCTATTGTTGCTGATAACCAAGGTTTCGGCGCCCAGTTCATTGAGCCGCCGGCACATATCCACCATCCCGGCGAGATTCTTGCCGTGTGGAGACACCAAGATGACTGGATGACCGCGATCGATGGCGGCGATGGGACCGTGGCGGAAATTGGCTTCACTATAGCCTTCGCTGGCGATATAATTCAATTCCTTGACCTTGAGACTGATCTCGCAGGCGGTGGCATAATTGAATCCTCGGCCCAATGTGATCAGGCGATCGATATAACGGTAGCGCTGCGCCCAAGACGCGATCTCTTCGCCGAGGCGCAGAGCTTGCGCCGCAAGCCGGGGCAGGGCGCTGAGATCCTTCCGCATCATGTGATTTCCCGCCAGCGCGCCCGTCAGCATGGCGATCACCGTCAGCTGAGCGGTATAGGTCTTGGTGGCAGCCACGCTCAATTCCCGCCCGGCGAGCAGCGGCAGATGATATTTCGCCGTCTGCGCCAGCGGCGATTCCTCGAAATTCGTGATCGCCAGCGTGAGGGCGCCTTGCTGATTCGCGTCGCTCAAGACCGTCCGCACATCCTCCGCCTGCCCCGATTGCGAGATGCCGATGACCAGCGCCTGGGACAGGTTAGGCGGCGTTCCGTAAACCGTGTGCAGCGATGGCGTCGCCAGCATGACCGGTATGCGCAGCATCCCCCCAAACATGTATTGGGCATAATGGGCGGCGTTATCCGAGGTGCCCCGCGCGGCGATGCAAGCGTAACTCGGGTTGAAGTCATGGATGGAGGTGGCCACCGCTTCGGTTAATGCCTTTCCATCGTTTAGCAGCCGTTCAATCACGGCCGGCTGTTGCGCGATTTCCTTTTGCAGATGCATGGCGCGCCAATCCTTTAGTCGTCCAAGTGGCGATAGTTCAGGCCCAGAAAATCCAGGCAGGGCAAATGCGCTTTCAGCCGCGCCAACAAGGCGGCGTAATGGCGATCGTCCGGATGCTTCCAAAGGACGTCCGCGATGGCGATGGCGCGTGGAAACGCCATGTATTCCACCTGGTCCGCGCTTGGAATGTATTCCGTCCAGATATTGCCTTGTCCGCCGAGAATGTGATGCTTCTTGTCCGGCGCGATCTCCTCTGGCACGACGACGAATTGCCAGGCTTGCTCCAACGTCAGCGTACGGGCGATCGCCGGTGGCTCGCGCGTCCAGTCCTCGTGCTGGTAATAATCCAGATAGCAATAGGTGGTCGGCGTCATAATCACATCATGCCCCGCGTTGGCCGCGGCGATGCCGCCGTCGCTGCCGCGCCAGCTCATCACCGTCGCATTCGGCGCCAGCCCGCCTTCCAGAATCTCGTCCCAGCCGACCAGGCGGCATCCTCTTTCATTAAGCCAGCTTTCAATCTGACGGATGAACCAGCTCTGCAACTCGTCTTCGTCCGCCAGCCCTTCGGCTTCGATGCGCGCTTGACATTTGGGGCAGCTGCGCCAGCGTTCCTTTGGCGCCTCGTCTCCGCCGATGTGAATGTAGGTCGAAGGAAATAGCGCCAGCACTTCCTCAAACACATCCTGTAGAAATTCAAAGACCGCATCGTTGCCAGCGCAGTAGATATTGCTGTCGATACCCCAGGTCAGGCGCACTTCATAGCCGCCGCCAAGACATCCGAGCTGAGGATAGGCGGTGAGCGCGGCTAGGCTGTGCCCCGGCAATTCGATCTCGGGCATGATGGTGATGCCCCGTTCGGCGGCATAGGCGACGATCTCGCGCGCCTCGTCCTGCGTATAGTAGCCGCCGTAGGGCTTTCCGTCCGTCCGCTTCGGATCGGCTGGAATCGGCGATTCCGCCCGCTGGGAGCCGATCTCGGTCAGGCGCGGATATTTCTCGATCTCCAGCCGCCAGCCCTGATCCTCAGTCAGATGCCAATGGAAGGTATTGAATTTGTAGAGAGCCATCGTATCGATGAACTTCTTGATAAAGTCGACCGGGAACATGTGCCGCCCCACATCGAGATGCAATCCACGCCAGCCGAAAGCCGGCGCGTCCGTGATGCTCATAGCCGGAATCTCCCAGGCGACATCGTCTTGCAGCGAATCGGCCAGTATCTGCGGCGGCATGAGCTGCCGCAGCGTCTGCATCGCGTATAGAAAGCCGCTGCGCCCGCCAGCGCGCAAAGTGACCCGCTCCGGCCTCACATCGAGCTTGTATGCTTCGGCGTCAACAAGGTCCGGGGATGGAACCAACAATATCGCATTGGTTGCGTCCGCGAGTATGTCTTCATCGAGCGGGTGTACGGGCAGGCCGAAGCCGGTTGCCGGGCGCAGGTAATTGGCGAGTCTTTCGCCAAGCGCGCGGTCAGCGGCGAACAGGCGCGTGTGCGTGTTGAGCGTGAAGGCGCCGGGCTGGCGCTCCAGCTGCTGCGGTTGGGGAAAGAGCGTGATTTCTGGCATAATCTTATGAGCCTCATTTTCCTTTTGCGGGCGATCAGGTTGATCGCCCCTACAAGGCTTGTCCGCTACTAGCAGATGAGAGTTGATATCGCTCCGTCTGGTCGTCCA
>JAPOXG010000049.1 GCA_026707225.1 Chloroflexota bacterium | reverse complement strand
TCAATTCTCGTTTGGCTATATCGAAACAGTAGCGGACAAGCCTTGTAGGGGCGAAGTATTAAGTTGCCACCGAATCGGATATGGCAAAGCGGGCGACGTGATAAGACGCTCCTACCGGGCCTGTCTGTTTCGTTTATTCGCAATCAGATATATCCGGTGAACTGGAGCGCGAACTGTTGGCATCTGCAAAGGCGATGTGTGCCTGGCATGAGTGGAAGATTTGGTATCGCGGTAAAGAGACCAGCGCTTTCACTGACGCCTTTGAGCAGAAAGGGCAGGCGTATGTTCGCGGACGATCAGGTAAGTGGCGCCTCGTGTCAAAGGCTAGATCGACGTTGCGGCTGATATGAGAATAGTTGCGCGCCCGTAATCTGGCAAGACGCGCTTATGGTTCACTAGCTGGAGCAGGAGTCACATTATCAGCGAGCGGTTGTGAGCCTTTGGTGTTGGTCCAACCCAGGGCGTTTCTGCGAACAATATCCGCAAGCGCATCCATAAAGTCGAGATTCGCGTTCAGGCAGGGCGCCAGGTGAAATAATTCCGGACTGCCGCCGCCCTCCGCAAACTGCTCTCGCCCTTCATGCCCCAATTCATCCAGCGTTTCCAGGCAGTCGGTCACGAATCAGGGCGCAGCCTTTGGCGAAGAGATTGCGACCGGTCTCGGACTCCAAATAGAAGCGCAGCGCCTTTTTCTGCTCACTATCCGCGTTGCGCTGGCGGCGGTAGCGGTGGCGGTATCGGGCACGGTTGGCTTCGTCGGTCTGGTTGCGCCGCATATCACGCGTCGGCTCACCGGCCCCGCGCATGAGGGCTTGACCTACGAAGCGATCCTGGCTCTGGAACCCGATCTCATTAGTGCAGTCTATTCGGGCATCACGCAGGAAGAATACGTCATTCTTGCACAGATTGCGCCGACAATCGCACAGGTTGACGACTATGTTGACTTCGGCATGCCCTGGCAAGAGACGACGATTCTCATTGGACAAGCCCTTGGCAAATTTGCGGAGGCGGAAGCCTTGGTCGCCGAGGCAGAGGCTATTCGCGCCCATTTGCGTGAACAGTTCCCGCAGTTCCAGGGCGCGACGGTAGCGGTTGCCTACAACTGGGGCGAGACCTACGGCTCTTATACGGCGCAAGACGGTCGCGGACGCTTCTTCACCGATCTTGGCTTTGTCGTGCCTGACGAACACAATGAGCTGGCCGGCGATCAGTTCAATTACGCGCTGAGCGAAGAACGCGTCGACCTGCTGAATCAAGACCTGCTGGATTGCTTTGCGCTGCAATTCTACGAAGGGGGATGCGAAGTGGCAATCGAAGCAATCAACACCGATCCCTTGCTGAGCCAGCTATACGTTGTCCAAGACGGCCGGGTCTTCTTCGTCGCCGATGAATACGATGCGGCGCTGAATTTCGGCACGGTGCTCAGCCTGCAATACATCCTCGAAAACATGGCGCCGGAGATCGCGCAACTCTTGCCGCTTGAGTGCGAGTCTGGCATGCGCGGGGTTGTCGATGCGGTCGGCGCGACGATCCGCGTTCCCGAGGGGCCGCAACGCGTGGTGGCGCTGCAGGAAGGCGATATCGATGGCTTGCTGGCGCTGGGCGTCGAGCCAATGGGCGCGGACAGATGACGCCGCCACGTTACCTGGATGACCATCTGCCGGCGGACATCGTTTCGGTGGGGCCTTCTTCCGCCCAAACATGGAAGTCATCCTCGAGTTGGCGCCTGACCTGATTCTCTTCGCCGGTTTCAGCGATCCTGATGTGCTGGCGCAGCTGAATGCCATCGCGCCGGTCTGCAATACAGCCACCTTCGCCGAAGACTGGCCCACACAGTTCATACGCGTCGGCGATTCCATGAATATGGGCGCTGAAGCCGATGCCTTTGTGGCGGATTATGATGCGCGCGTGGCAGCCCTCGGCGCGAGCCTGGGTGAGGCAGGTGACGAGATGTTCATCGTCGGTCGCTGGACGGCGGAAGGACCGCAGATCATAGCGCCGTCGACCTTCTCCAGCCGCATCCTGATTGATGTAGACATGCAGCCTCCGGCTGAAATCCCCGAGCTGCAGCAGGGCCACCCGCACTCTGCGCCGCTCAGCTTGGAAACGGTCGGCGTTATCGATGTCGACTGGGCTTTCTTGGGCACGCTGCAAGGGCAAGGCGATTCGGTCAAGGCGCTGGAACTAGAGCTCTGGCCGGAACATGGCTGGGATTGCTTCGACTACGTGAAGGCCGGCGAGGTCGTCGATCAGGATGCGTCAGACGAATCACAATGGGCGGACGCGCGCTTGCGCTATATGGCGACGCCTGAGGGGCTGGAGCGCATCGTCGAGTCACGGGTGGAGATCAGCCACAAGATTGAAACGGAACACGCAACCGCGCTGGATAAGAAGCTCAGCTATCCTCAATATCAGGTGACGCAAAAGAAAGAGTACATTGACCTTGCCTTGCAGGGAGAGCTGTGACAAAGTATCTCGGTTGATTGCCTGCCAACGAAATCATTTGTGATGATTGAGCAAAACGCAAGTGCTTCCCGCATATCTGGCTTTGTACTTCTGTCGCTATCTACAGCGGCGCTTACGCTGGGCTTGATCGTCTTCGGCGCGGTGGTTCGGGTGACGGAATCTGGCTTGGGCTGCGGTACGGACTGGCCCCTTTGCAACGGCACAATCTTCCCGCCGCTGGATAACATCACCGCCTGGATTGAGTGGCTGCACCGTCTCTTCGCCCTGCTGATTGGATGTTTCGGCTTGGCGACATTGGCTGCTGCCTGGCGTCAATATCGCCAGAACAATCGGCGTGTGCTGCAAATCACGGTCGTGGCTGCCATTCTCTTTTTCGTTCAGAGCGCTCTGGGCGCCATCGTTGTCTTCCTGGAGCTGCCGCCGACATTTGTCACGCTGCACCTGGGCGTTGCCATGCTGCTTCTGGCGGCTCTGCTGGGTGCGGCGGCGCTGGCCTGGCATCGTCCCTCACTAGCGCGGCGCGCGGATTCAATAGCGGTGCTAGCGGCGGTAAATGCCGCAATGGCATTTGTCGTCATATTGACCGGCGCCTTGGTGCGGGGCAGTGGCGCTACGCTCGCCTGTACACAGTGGCCGCTTTGCGACAGCGGCACGATTTTGCCCTTTGAGCAGGGCCAGTTGGCGGTCATCAATATGATCCACCGTCTATCGGTGGCAGCTATGAGCGTTACGCTCCTCATATTGCTGTGGCAAGTCTATCGGCATCGAAGTGAGCCTTTGATTAAGCGGATTGCCTTGGGCGCCGTTTTCATTCACATCGTGCAGATTGTAGCCGGTGCGCTGTTTGTTCTGAGCTCAGCCGGCAGAGAATGGGGCGCGATACACGTAGGCTTGGCAGCCGCCGTCTGGGGACTGCTTGTCATACTCGCGATCATGGGAGGCATGAACAGGCAGCAAGTTGAGATAGATTCCCGATGACTAGAACTTTCCGCAGCAATCTGGCATCTGGCCTCTCACCACGACCGTACATCGAGTTGATGAAGCCCCGCATTGTCATATTGCTCGTCTTCACTTGCGTGACCAGCATGATCGTCGCTATCGATTCGTTCCCGCCAGTCGACATCGTGTTGCCGACTATTCTAGGTGGTGTGCTTTCCGTGGGCGGCGCCAGCGCGATCAATCAGTATCTGTACCGCGAACTCGATGCCAAGATGGCGCGCACCGCTCGCCGTCCGATACCATCCGGTCGGGTACCGGCGGGGCACGCAATGGCTTTTGGCATGGCTCTCGTTCTCTCTTCGGTGCTGATTCTGGGGCTCTTTGTCAATTGGCTGGCTGCCGCTCTCGCGCTGGCTGGCGCAATCTACTATGTCGTCATTTACACGCTGATATTGAAGCGCAATACGGTCGTCAACATTCTTATCGGCGGCGGCGCTGGCGCTATGCCGGTGCTGGTAGGATGGGCGGCGGCGAGTGGATCGCTCGAGATGCAGGCCTTCATCTTGTTCGCCATCGTGTTTTACTGGACGCCTCCGCATTCCTGGGCGCTGGCGATTCTGGACAACAGAGACTATGCCGCGGCTGATATCCCCATGATGCCGGTGGCGCGCGGCGAAAGCCTAACCCGCTTTCAGATCCTGTTCTATTCCATTCAGCTGATGATCGTCAACTTGTCACCCGCTGTGCTATTGTGGCTGCCTCAGGCGCCTGTGATGCTGAATCGCTTCTACCTGGCGATTGCCACGGTTCTTGGCTTGATACTTGTTGGGCTGGCTGCAAAGCTCATTCGCCGGGCGGATAAAGCAACAGCACGCGTACTTTACAAGTATTCATCACTGTACCTGGCACTGCTGTTCCTGGCGATGATCTTCGACCGGCTTCTGCTGTAAGAGTGCGCTTGGCGTGCCAGACAACGGCTCAAAGCGGCGCGGTCCGCAGATAGCGGTTACGATTACCATCGCGCTCCTGATCATCGTCACGAGCGTTTTCGTTGCCGCCTTTGTGGTCACAAGCACGCCCGAATCGACCGGCTCTCCCGTTATCGACGCGCGCTCCTACACGACCGACGTGGCTGCGGCGCTCGTGGGCGCATCTGCCTCGGAAGGCGAAACGCTGATCGAGGCTTTTCAATGCATCGCCTGCCATGTTCTGGGCGAGGGCCGTATCGCGCCTCTGTTCAATGGCATCGCCGACCGCGCTTCGACGCGACGTCCGCCGCTGTCGGCAGCGCAATATCTATACGAATCGATTGTCTCGCCCGGCGCTTATCTAGTTGTATAGTATCGGGCTATCATGGAGTCATATCGAAGTGCGAAAAGGAAGCATTATGGGACAGGTTCTCCACCCTCAGGCCAGAACGACTGAGGCAACCCGCCGAGAGATACAAAATAGTCAAGAGAGCATAG
>JAPOXG010000078.1 GCA_026707225.1 Chloroflexota bacterium | reverse complement strand
GCGAGCGAGTTCGCACGTTGCCCGTGCTATACCGGCCATGTGCCGACGGGGGATTCGCGCCCTGCGATTCTCCGCTGAACTGTTATACTCTGACCACGCATTCATCGAACAAGGACATATATCAAATGACCGCTGACGACAATCGCCGCATCTTGAATTATCTTCGGGACCACGGGGACGAAATGGTCGCCGACTTGAAGCGACTGATCGCCCTGGAATCGCCCACCTCCTATAAACCCGCCGTCGATGCGCTGGGGGCGGCGCTGGCGCAGGAATTGCGCGGCTTGGGCGGCGCGGTGGAAGTCATCCCCAAAGCCGAGGTCGGCGATGTGCTGCGCGCGAGTTGGAACCCGGGCGAAGGCGGCATCGTGATCATGAGCCACATGGATACGGTTTGGGATGTGGGCACGGTGGCGGGCCGACCGACGCGCATCGATGGCGATCGGCTCTATGGCGTCGGCGCGATGGATATGAAGGGCGGCATCGTCATCGCGCTTTGGGCCTTGCGCGCGCTGCGGGCGCTCGGTCTCTTCCCAGAGAGACCCATCACCTACCTGCTCAATTCTGACGAAGAGACGGGCAGCAAGCATTCCAGTGGCGAAATCGAGACTGAGGCGCTGGCGCACAATGTCGTCTTCGTGACCGAGCCACCCCAGGATGGCGCCTACAAGACGCAGCGAAAGGGCGTCAGCCATTATACGATCACGGCGAAGGGCCGGGCGGCGCATTCGGGCGCCGATCACGAGCAAGGCGTCAACGCGATTGAAGAGATCGCCCATCAGGTGATCGCGGTGGAAGCGATGACGGATTATGAAATTGGCACGACGGCAAACGTCGGCGTCATCAGCGGCGGCACCCGCCCCAACGTCGTGCCGGCGGAAGCGCGGGTCGAGATAAATGTGCGCGCCTGGACGCGCGTCAACCAGCGGGCGATTCACGAGAAAATGATGAACCTGAAGGCTGTCCATCCGGAAGCGGAAATCATCGTCGAGGGCGGCGTTGGCGTGCCGCCGATGGAGCGCAGTCCGGCGATCGCGGCGCTCTTCGCGCGGGCGCAGACGCTGGCGGCGGAGATGGGCATCGCGCTGGAAGAAGGGAGAACTGGCGGCGGCTCCGATGGCAACAAGACGGCGGCGCTGGGCGTGCCCACGCTGGATGGCATGGGCATGGTCGGCGAAGGCGGGCACGCGATCAACGAATACGGCGAGATATCATCGCTGGCGGAGCGGGCGGCCATCATGGCGGCGATGCTGCGCGAACCGCTCTAGGTCGGCGGGACAGCGAAAGCTGGATGACTAGAGACTGACCGACAATGTCATTGGCGACCAACAGCCATTTCACCATTAAATGTACGCGGCGGGCTTAACAGGATGTGCAAAGCAATGGGAGATAAATTCACAATAAATCACAAACAGATTATAGAGCGCGCCCTCGATCAAAGTTTCTATCGCGGACTATCGCTTTATGAGAGCGACGCGATTTTCTTGCCCGCCCGCCGCGGCAATCAACTGAGCGCTATGTGCGTCGGCACGTCTTCCGCAGCCTATCGTGTGACGGCCTCTTTTAATGAGTCTGGCTGTTTAACGACGCATTGCACTTGTCCCTATGATTGGGGCGGCGATTGCAAGCACATCGTCGCCTTGCTGCTCACTTATGTATTGCAGCCGGAATTGTTCAGAGCGGGCGAAGCGCTGCGCGAAGAGCTCTTGTCGCTGGAAAAGGAAGACTTGGTCGACATTGTCGAGCAGATGATAACTCGATATACCGGGCTCGACGACATCGTCGAGCACATGATAAGCGAAGCAGATTCTTGATTGGTAAGCAATGCGCGTTCTAAACTGGAATACGCAGTGGCTTGGACCACGCAGTCATGGAGAGCGATTCGCCAAAGCAAAGGCTCTGATTGCAAGCCACGATGCGGATGTCATCTGTTTGACGGAAGCGCGTACAGAAACGATGCCTGAAGGCGGTCACACAGTCACGAGCGCGCTATCCGGCGCGGGCAATATCGAGAATCGGGGCGCCCGCAAAGTCGTACTCTGGAGTCGATTTGGCTGGTCGAACATCGACGCGCTGGCTCGCCACACATGCCACCTGGACGATTCATCATGGCGGATACCTGCTGCGACAACGAGCGCTGGACGATTATCAGCCTATGTATCCCTTACCATGCGTATCGTACTGGCGACCAATGGGGCGAGGAACGGCTCAAGGCTTGGCAAGGCGCTTGCCGTTTTCTGGATGCCTTGGGCAAGGATTTATTGCCACGGATTGGAGCCTGTGCACGCATGGTTATTCTCGGCGATTTCAATTTGCAGATCCCAGCCTTCAACTATCCGTACCCACACAGCGAGGTTAATCAAAAGCGAAAGGCGACCTTTGAAAGCTGGCTAATTCCGACGTCCGGCATTCGCAAAAATTACATCGATCATGTCGCCATGACTTCCGATTTAAGCGTCGATTCCCTGCGATTCATCAGCAAGATCGCTGAAGACGGCACACGGCTCAGCGACCACAACGGCGTCGTTATTGATGTGGCGCCGGTTTGAATAGAAAGCTCACAGATGCCATGACATCGCCTTGCGCGCAATCCATGCCGCCTCCGCCGGCCTGAGCGTAGCGGACGTAACGAGAAAGGCATGACAAATGTGTGGACGCTATACCCTGACGGCGGACGCTGATTCGATTCAACTCGCCTTTAATCTCGCCAGCACTGATGGCTATGAGATGCCGCGCTACAACATCGCGCCCTCGCAGCAGGTGGCTGTGATCACCGATCGCGACCCGCAAGCGCTCTCCTTTATGAAATGGGGGCTGGTGCCATCCTGGGCGAAGGACCCAAAGATCGGCAACCGAATGATCAACGCCCGCTCGGAGACTGCAGCGGAGAAGCCATCCTTTCGTACCGCCTTTAAGCGGCGCCGCTGCTTGATCCCCGCGGACGGCTACTACGAGTGGCAAAAACAAGGCAAGAAGAAGATTCCATCTTATATTCAGCATGCCGAGCGCGAGGTCTTCGCCTTCGCCGGATTGTGGGAGAGCTGGAAGCGACCTGACGAATCCTGGCTGCATAGCTGCGCGATTTTGACCACCGAAGCCAATGAAAAACTGCGTTCGATTCATCATCGCATGGCGGTGATTATCGAGCCGGAAGATTATGACTTGTGGCTGGCGCCGCGTGAACTGGTCGCCGACGAATGGCTGCCCTTGATGTTGGGACCGAGACCCGAGCAGTTGACCTTCCACGAGGTATCGACTGATGTCAACAGCCCGGCAAACGACAATCCAACGCTTGTGCTCCCGTATCAACCAAAGAGCCAGCAAAACCTCATCTAAACCGTCGTGGCGTGTCGGCGCCGGCCGCCTGTCTTGCTCTGCCGCGCCACCAAGGCAGAAGGCGAGTCGCGCGACCAAAACAACGCCCTCATACAGAACACTTGTGCTATCTTTACCTCGGACTGAAAGAGATTCCCATACGCGGACGGATTGCCTGCCGTTCCCGTTATCAGCCGGATGGCGAGTTGTGGGGGTCTCTTCTTCTTTAGCGCAGAGCCAATGATGAAGGGCCGAATCCGGATGAGTCGACGTTATTCCCTCAAAACCAAGATCAACGCGCTGAACGAGATCGAAGAGCACGATGGCGATGTAGCGCGCGTGGCTGAGTTTCTGGAGATTCCAGCGCGAACACTGGGACGCTGGCTGCGTGACGAGCGCGATCTGCGCCGCATGTATCGCAAGAAGCGATATCGTCAGCGCGAGCGACTGACCATCGACTTGCAGTTCGAGATGCTGGAGCGGAGCAAATCGATACTGGCGCGGATGGATGAAGACAGGCTGGCGAAAGCGCCGCTGAATCAACTGGCGACGGCGCTCGGCAGTCTGGTAAGCCACGCATTGAAACTGGAGGAGGTGATTGAAGACATTGATGATGAAGAAGAGCAAGTCATCCGCTTTGAATACTACTATGACGGTGAGGTTCAGGATGCTCCACCGTGGTCAGGCGCTAGTGAGGGACGAGCCCGCGCGGTTCAAGGTGGTGGCCTGCGGCAGACGCTGGGGCAAGACCGAGCTGGGCAAAACGGCGCTGCTGGAGACGGCAATCATACAGCGGAAGCGCGGCTGGTGGCTGGCGCCGACTGCGATGATGGCGAGCCAGGTATGGCGCGATCTGAAAGCGAGCCTGCGATTGTTGCCGGGCGTCAGCGTCAGCGAGAGCGAGCGGCGCATTGACATCACCGGCGGCGGCATGATCGCAATTCGAAGCGCCCACCATCCGGACCATCTGCGCGGCGAGGGCTTGGACCTGGCGGTGCTGGACGAAGCGGCTTTCATGGAGCCGCGGGTCTGGCCCGAGATTGTGCGCCCGATGCTGGCAAGCACGCGGGGCGGCGCGCTCTTCCTCAGCACACCCTTCGGCCGCAACTGGTTTTGGGAACAGTATCGCCTGGGCTTGGACAATGAGGTTCCGGAATGGAAGTCTTTTCAATTCTCCACCGAATCGAACCCCATGATTGCGCGCGAAGAGCTGGCAAGCATCCGCCAGCAGACGACCGATCAAGTTTGGCGGACCGAATACCTGGCGCAATTCAGCGATGACAGCGGGCAGGTTTTCCGCGGCATACGCGCCGCCGTAATCCCCGGGCGGGTTGAGGCGCCGGAAGCGGGGCATGTTTATATCGCCGGCGTCGATTGGGGGCGGCAGCGCGATTACACCGTCATCGCCGTTATCGATGCGACGGCGCGGCGGATGGTTGCCCTGGATCGCTTCAACAATATCGGCTGGAGCTTGCAGCGCGGGCGGTTGAAGGCGATGGCGGCAGCCTGGCGGACCCAGCTGATCTGGGCGGAAGCCAACAGCATCGGCGCGCCTAACATCGAAGCGCTGCAGGAAGAAGGCTTGCCCATGCGCAGCTTCCTCACCACGTCGAAGAGCAAATCGCCTCTGATTGAATCGCTGGCGCTGGCGATTGAGCGCGGCTTCATCGGCTTGCTGGATGATCCTGCCCTGCTTGGCGAGCTGGCGAGCTTTTCGCTGGAGCGCCTGCCCGGCGGCGGTTATCGCTAT
>JAPOXG010000030.1 GCA_026707225.1 Chloroflexota bacterium | reverse complement strand
TTAGCTGGGTTAGAAGTGTTACTGATGAATCTTTACATAAATCTCGATTTACCGCCTTTCAAGTTGTTACAAACCTGTCCTGTCCTCAGTCTTTATGGGGGAGGGGTCTGGGGTGGGGGTTTTCAGCAGTTTACGGCTCTGACAATTGCACGTGAATACAATGCGGGACTAGCCTTGTAAAAGCGACTCGTGGGAGCCAATATGATGCTGGAAGTCTATGATTGGTCGGGCGAAGGCTTCGAGCCGCTGGTATTCGCCGAGGGCTGGCAAGCCGCTCTGCTCAACTGGGAGCCGCTATTTGACCGGCGCAATCTTGATGAGATCGAAAGGCACAATCACAGCGACGAAGTCTTTGTGCTGCTGCGCGGTCGAGCCTTGCTCTTCACCCGACCCGATGGCGGCGCGCTGGCGGCGGTCGAGATGGACGCGGGCAAACTCTACAATGTGCCGGCCGGCGTCTGGCACAATCTGGTGGCAACACGCGATGTCTCTTTCCTGATCGTCGAGAATCGAGACACGCACTTGCACGACACCGAGATCAGACCGATCACTGAAGATGAGCTCGCCCAATTGGATCGGCAGCTTCCTGAATGGGCGCAAGCCTAGGCAAGCAAAATGAATTGCCAAACTTGCGCTCAGAATTATTTGGTGAGAATCTGGTTGGTTGAGTTCAGGTCTCAAACTATTATACACTGAAATTAGAAGCCCTAAGCTGCGCGAATCGTTTCGCAGCTTCTAACTGGCTTATCGTACCCAATGAGGAGGAACACTGTGCCGAGTTTTGCTAGCGCACGTAAGAAACGGATCACGCTATTCGCCTTACTGTCATTTGCCCTGCTGTTAGCTTTGCCCCTGCCGGCGGGCGCGGCTGATACGATAGCGGACGGCGTCTTCATCAGCATCCGCCACTATGAGGGACTTGATCCGGCGAACAATCAAGAACTGGAGCGCGTCACGCGCGAAGGATTCGTCCCGATTATCAGCGGGAGCGACGGCTTCATCGCTTATTATGTCCTGTATCCGACCGATAGCACGGGAGTGACCATCAGTATCTTTGAGACGCGCGAACAGGCGGCAGCGTCCAACGAGCTGGCTCGCGAATTCGTGGTAGACCATCTGGCGCCGCTGCTGCCGAATCCGCCGCGGATCGTCGAAGGCTTGGTTGATATTGGCTTTGTCGAGATGATGGATGGCATGGGGAATGGCGAAGTCGGCAGCCTGCACGCCAGCGCGCGCATTTATGACGGCTTCGAGGCCGCAGATCTGGATGAGTTTGTCGCTATTGTCGAAGACGGCTTCCTGCCAATCATGCGCGAGAGCGCTGGCTTCTTCGGTTACTATTTGATGCACGACGGCGCCGGCGCGCTCTCCGCCATCAGCATATTCGATACGGAAGCATCGGCGCTGGCATCCAACGAACAAGCGCGCGAATTCGTCGCCGAGAATCTGACAGCGTTCCTGCCCAAGGCCCCCTTGATCACCAGCGGGCGCGTCGGCATCGCCGTTTTGGCGGACCTGAACGACGGCGCGAATTTAATCGAAGCCATGACAATGAAGACGGCCTTCGCCAGCGTCCGCGTCTACGACGGCATCGACCCGGCCGATCAGGCTGAAATCGTCCGCCTGACCGACGAGGGTTTCTTGCCTATCATACGCGAGAGCGACGGCTTCGTCGGTTATTACTTCCTGCCAGCGGGGGAGATGCTGGCGACCATCAGCCTGTTCGACGCGCCCGAACAAGCATCGGCCTCAAACGAAGCGGCGCGTGAATTCGTCGCCAAGTATCTGGCGCCCTTGCTGCCCAATGCGCCGATTATCTATGAGGGCTCTCTGTCGCTGAACTATGTCGCCGCATTGCGCCGCTCGGAGGAATTTTCTGGAGTTGAAGCGCTATATGCCAGCATTCGCTTCTATGAAGGCTTCGACCTGAGACATTTTGGTGAAGCGAACGACCTCGCCATATTGCACCTGCTGCCAGCGCTGCAAGAATTGGGCGGTTTATTCGCCCAATACGCCTTCAATGACGGCGAGGATACGGTCGTCGGCATCAGCGTTTTCGAGAGCGAAGCTGCGGCGCTCGCGGCCAACGACGCGGGCAAAGCCTTCACCATCGAATACCTGGCGGCTTGGGCGCCAAACCCGCCAACGGGAGTTTCCGGCAAGTTGGCGATAGCGGCGCAAGCGGAGATCAATATGGGCGAGAATCTGGTCGGCGCGGTGATGGAGGGCTAGCTGAGCGTTTGGCTCGTCCGGGAAGAGACAGGGAGAGAGCGTGCCGGCTGGCGCGCTTTTTTTCACATCTCATATCTATTCATCTGCGTCGCGAGATTTGGCAAAGAAGCCTGTCAAGATGTCCGTGTTCGGCTTGTAGCCCCCTGCAGCCCTCTGAACCAATCCCATATCAATTAGAACTCTCAGATCGTTTCGGATGGTTTGATCGCTTTCATCAACATAGGCCACGGCTACAGCAGGAGAGAGATTTCGAATGTCGCGAAATTGAACGGGTTGCTGAAACTCTGGATGTGTCAAATCTAACGCAAGCCTGCGGCGGCGGCGCTGCGCGTTGCTCAGTTTTTCAGGGAAACTTGAATAAATGTAATCGTGCCAAATCACAGTAATTTGTGAACTATATATGTACAAAGATTGTTCATGAAGATCATGTCTGTAGCACTCTAGCGCCCACTCAACAAACCTCTGTATGTCCGCGACCTGTGAATATGCGCCGTCCAAAAAGTCACCGTGAGAATCCTGAAGTAATTCGACATATTTCGTTCGTCGCCGGTTGTACACGTTGCTGAATAGATGCGCGGCGAAGTCCGGCACACCTGCAGCAAATGCAAGTCTAAATTCAATGAGACGCGCCATGCGACCGTTGCCATCACAGTATGGATGTATCCAAGCAAAATAAATATGCGCGACTATTGCCCTCACAATCTGCCAAGTCAATTCATATCGTTCAAGCCCTTCAGGTATAGATGTATCCTCGTTAAGCCATTCACAGAATTTGGCCAGCAAATCTCGGCATTCAGCAGCAGGAGGACCTAGATAGCGTCCGACTGTTACTGATTGTTTGCGCAATTCGCCTATCTCTGTATCACTGCAATTTGGAGTGCCTGTATCGGAAATAAGTTGCCTATGAAATCCGTTAAGTAGTGCCAGTGAGTACGAAGCGCTGTTGCCGTCCAATATGTCTTGAACAATCAAATTTAAGGCATCGATGACATTGCGGACTTCCTGCTCGTCGTAATTGCTTGAAGGACTTGACGGGTCTTGATCTCGTATGATTCGCAATACCTCATCTTCAGACAGGGTATTACCCTCAATGGCGGTTGTACTGTGGACTGCTCGAGCGAAGTACAGTATCTTCAGTCGATGCTGCTCCTGAGGAGAAATCGGAATCTTGGCGATCTGATTTAACTCTGCCTGTATCTCACCCAAGAGCATTAGAAGCGATGGGGTTAACTTTACTTCGTAGGGAGGAAAACGTATGAATTCATGTGAGTCCATCTTGAATTTGCCTTGCGCCAAATCTCAAACGAAATACTCAAAAGTATACTAATAATTGTATCAAAAAATGTTGCGGAACTTATGGCTTGTTTTTGAAAAATTTTCAGCTTATGCATTTGTAATCTACTGAATTTAAAGAGAAAATGACGAATGTAGTTATCGGATTACTCTGATTCCAATTACCTATTTTACTTAAATTTTTTGCATATTCAATAGTCTATTTTGCCATAAAACATAGCAACTCAATTGCCTGACAATTCAGAGACCTTTTGCATCCGCCTGTGAGAAATGCCAATAGGCAACCATTGCCGACTGTCCAAGTGTGGATACTGACAATTGCCCAACATCACACCAACGCGTTCAAGCCCGTCAGCTCCCGCCCCGCGGGTGACCGCGCGCGCCATATCACTAAAGCAATTCGCGTAAGCCAGCTTATTCGCCGCCGGCACATAGACATCTCGCAGCGCGATATCGGCGTTGAGAACGGCGCGTTTGCCGATTTTGCCCCCTATTCCCAATCGGGATTAATCTTGGACAGCACTTCGTATTCGACGAAATCGCGCGCTTCCTGCCGCAGCGCTTTCAGATTATCCGTGAAGTGCATGTCGCAAAAGCGCTTTCCCTCCGTGCTCTCTGTGTAACCTCTGTTTCCTCTGTGGTCAAAGTTTCGAGGGGCTTGCCCTGCGCTTGGTCCCCAGTTTGAGGTAGGATATGGCTTGGTCACGGCGTCCTAGCAGAATGGTCGGTCGCGGCAATCGGCGGAGTCAGGGATAAGCGCCCATGTCTGTTCTACTCGCCCTGCGCAACCACTTTGGCTCCATGCGCCTGGTCGCGCTGCAACTATTCAGCACGGCCGGCTTGGGCATGGTCTACCCCTACATCAATCTCTATCTCACCGAGATCGGCTTCTCCGGCACCTTGATCGGCACGCTTGCCAGCGCTGGCGCGATTCTGACGCTGGCGGCCACGCCAGTGCTCAACCAAATCGCCGACCGCCTGTTGATTCATCGCTGGCTGCTGATGTTCTATTATGGCGGCTTCGCGCTGGCCGCCGTGATCTTCGCCACCAGCCAGCATTATTGGCTCGTCATTGTCGGCGTCCTGCTTTTCAGGATGACAACGGGACCAAGCATGACGCTCGGCGCGCAGCTGACGCTCTCGCAGTTGCTGCGCAGCGGCAAGACGATTTTCGGGCAGATGCGCTCCTTTTCGGCGCTGGGATTCGCCTGCGCCAGCGCCTTGGCCGGCTCCGTATTCGCCTTAGGCGGTTATTCGCTGACCTTCAGCGTCGGCGCAATTCTATCGTTGATCAGCGTGCAGCTTTCGACCATTTTCCCCGCCAAGCCCAAAGAAAAGGCGAAAGCGGAAACGGGGCCGAAGCGGCGGCGTCACCTCGGCATATATGTCTTGGCCGCCAGCCAATTCTTCGTCGCCATGTGTACGCACAACGCCTTCGCTTTCCTCTTCATCCACATGAGCCAGAATCTGGATGTGGCCATCGCTTGTAGTGGTCCTGAAAAACTGGACACCTAGTAAAGAGAGTATACTAGATGCTCAG
>JAPOXG010000071.1 GCA_026707225.1 Chloroflexota bacterium | reverse complement strand
TCATCATGAAGGCGGGCGATGTCGTCTTTTTCAACGGCCATGTCATCCACGGCAGTTTCCCCAATCGAAGCGAGACGCGTTTTCGCCGTTCATTGATTGCCCATTACATCGTTGGCGAAGCCGAGAAGGTGAATGAGTTTTATCACCCGGTGCTGAATTTCGCCGGCGAAGAAGTTGATTTGCTGGATAGCGAAGAAGGCGGACCTTGCGGCGTATTCACCACTGAAGGCGAGCCCATCATCGAAATGGTCGAATCCTAATCGCTCACGTCTCTTCCGTAATGGCAAACAGCGCCCCCGCGCCACGGCCATAGACCTCCGGGAAGTACATTTCCTGCGCAATTGGCGGGATGACATTGAATTCGCCAGCGCTGGTCGGGCGGATGCTGTATACGAATTCGTAGACGCCGCGCGGCAGGTAATTGGCGTAAATCACCGCTTTTTCGTCATAGAATTGTTCGTGGTCAAAATACCACCAGCCCCATCCCCGGCGCGCGTCAATTCGATCGCCGCGTGGCATGGTTCCGAGTTGCGCGCTGGTCGCCAGGTTCAGATTGATGGCTTCGGCGCCAGCCGGGAAGAAGTCTTCGATGACGACGTAACGCAGGGTATTCGGCGCGACGATCCGCAGGCGAACTTTCACCGTATCGCCAATGGCGGCGCGCGAGATTGGCGTTTTCTTTTCGTCGTCGAGCATGGTGTAGCTGCGCGAGATTCCAAGGCCGCGGCTTAATGGCGCGATGTCTTCGATCGGCAAAGAGAGATTCAGATGCGCGCTTTAATAGAGGGCGCCATCGCCAGCGTCCCCATGGTTTCGACGAGATTCGCCGTATATTCGTCGCCATTGTGCACCAGCGAGCTGAAGGTATGAACACCACGGGCTTGCGGGCTGAAGAAGGTCTCCAACAAGGATGCGCTGTTGCGCTCGCCAAGGGACAGGGCCGCCAGGTCCGTCAGAGCGACGCCGACCTCCGCGGTCACCGGTTCGCCCTTCCAGTCGGTGACGCGTAATCGAAAGGTGACCTCCTCTTGCGGCGAAGCCCGTTCCGGTTCGGCGCTGATCTCGATATGAAGCGCGTATCGCTCGGGGTCCACTTGCAACTGAGCCGTGCCCATACGCCAATCGGCGAAAGGTCTGTCCTCGCCAGCCGGATTCAGCAGGAAGACGCCGACGTAGACATTGGGCGCGTGTTCGGGCAAGATCTCGAATTCGTGGATATGCGAATTGCTCGTGAGAGTGACGACTTCGGTGCTGAGCACATCGCCGCGCTCAATGCTGATGAGCGCCTGAGTCGCGTCTTGAAAGGGCGAAGCGATCAATACTTGCGCGATGTCGCCGACGCGGTAATCTTTGCGCGCGGGAATCAAGTCGATCGTCTTGTCGCTGTCCCGGCCCCAACGGATGTATGACGAGCCCCAAGCCCAAATGCGCGCGGTCGCGCTCGCGGGATTACCCAGCTTGTCTTCCGTGGAGACATTGATATTGAAGCTGCCCCCTTCTGGTGGCTGAAACACAAAGCGCGCCTTGCCATCAGCGCCAGTCCTGACCGCACCGCTGGGCACGGGAATCTCTTCGACACTCCAAATCGATTTGACGCGGCCGGTGGCGAGGCCCTGTTCTTGCGTTCGCGCCCAACGGCGCTCCACCACCTGCACCTCAATGTCTTGCTCGGCGATAGGCTGGCTATCCCAATCGACGGCGATGATGTTGATGACGCTGTCTTCGCCGACGCGCGTGACGTATTTCTCGGGCTGAGCGCCGATGTAGAGCAGCCCTTGATGCACGACCAGGTCTGAATTGGCAGTGATGGTCTGCCCGGCTTCATCGCGGATGGAGGCTTCGACTAGCCAGCGTTGGCTGCCCGGCTCGTCGCCCAAGTCGCCGACAAGGTCGAATTTGGCGACGCCATCGTCATCGGTTTGCAGCGACCCCTCGGCGACAATGCGCTTCTCGGAATGTATGCCGCGGCGGACCCGATACGGACGCCCGTTGGTGAAGCGATAACGCCCGTCGCCTTCGTAGTTGAATTGATAAGGCGCGGGATAGGCGCTGTATTCGGCGGCGGCAGCGGATACGGGACCGCCGAAGAAGTAGCGGCCTTCCAACTCAAAGGTTGCCTTGTCGCCCTGCAAGATTTCCGGCTCATCAGTGGAGAGCGTCACCTGGTATTCCGGCAGGCGGTATTCCGCGACCATAAACATAAGGCGGTCAGTTTCATAGCGGAATTCGCCGCGGCTGTTGGGGAATGTGATTGAAATATAATATCGCCCGAGAGACGCGTCGGGCGCGATATCAAACTTGCCGCTGAAGGCGCCGAATTCGCTCACTTCGAGGACGCGACTCTCGACGATTTTGCGGGTCTCGCGGCTGCGAAGCCTGGCCTCGACCGTTTCATAGGGGGCGGGCATGTAGATGACATCGTCTTTGCTGTGAACGATGCCGCGAAAATAGATCCGCTGCCCAGGGTGGTAGACCGGGCGATCGGTACGCATATAGGTCAGATAGTCGCTGTCATTGTCCCAATAGGGTCGATTGGCATCCCAACGCCCCATGCCCTCCGACCACCTGGTATTTCCGATGCCGAAATACTCAGCCGAGTCAAGCACAGCGGTTAAGCCAATGAATAAGATTTCCGGTTCGTACCAGATAGGCAGCTGCGCGATGCCTCGTTCATCAGAGAGAGCGCCACCTTCATATTCACCCAACTGGTTGTAGACGCTGACGCGCTCGCCGACGATCGGCGCGCCGGAGTTGACATCGACCGCCCAAATCGTGAGGCGGTCAAAGGTGTGTTTTAGCGTCAGTACGGCATTCGATACATTGAGGTAATGCGTGCGTTCGCGTTTCCATTTTTCTAACTCTGGCGCCGTCGCCTTAAGGTAATAGATGCCGGGCCTCAGCGGCTCGTCATCATCCGGCGAGATCGGACCGTAAGCTCCCAACCGCAGCAATTCGTATTGCGTCAGGTTTTCCGCTACCTTGCCGTCGATCGTCCAGCGGCGCAGGAGCGCGCGTCTCGAGTCAAAATAGTCGGATGTGGTCCGGCTCGAGCCGCCGTTAAGATCGGCAACAAGTGCTTTTACCGAGAGGCGATAAAACTCGAGATTGACCTCTTCGACGCCGCGATGGGTGAGGAATAAATTGGTCGGCTGGCGGTAGGCGTTATAGAAGCCGACCGAGCCGGGCGCGCGCAAGTCCACCGTCGGCGGCAATGGACCGGTCGTGAATCTGAAGGTCAGCGGATCGGTTATGGGGTGGCCGTATCGATCTTCCATGCCCGGATCAATGCGGACGGTGTATTCGGTTGACGGTTGCGCTTTGAAGTACAGGTCGTATCGCTCGTCCATATAGCTATAGTAGTCGTTGGTTATTCGTTCCGGCTCGGGCTCAATGTGGATGCGCTCGCGCAGCGTGTCAATGTTCATGCGCGAGGCGAATTTCAAGCTGAAGCCGCCACCACGGATTCCAGACGCGCCGTCTGCCGGGCTCGTGCGCGCGATTGCGGGACGCGGGACGGTCCGGTAGCTCCAGGACTTGCCGCCACGACTGAAAGGCAAAAGGGGCGGGAATCCCGCTACATATTCAGTGTCGTACCAGAGGCGGGCGCCAGGGATGAAGGTGAAGCTCTTGCCGTCCTCCATCCATTCGAATCCGCCAGCGATATCAATGGCATCGCTCTCCGATCCAGCGCGGAAGAAGAAGGCGAGCTCAACGGCGCCGCGGACCACGGCTTGGTTGAAGCGCACCTGAATCCTTGGTTCAAGTGTCAAGTCATCCCAGCGGGACCCCCAATAGCGACTCGTAGGCCGTGGATGGACGGAAACAATTGAGGGCGCCATAGTGGTGAACGACCACTGAACAGGCTCGCTCAGGACCGAACCATCAGCCGCTTCCAGGTCTGCCGAAACCGTGACTCGGTACTCCGTTACACTCTTCAGGGGTTCCGACGGCGTAAAGATATAGACGGCACTATTGACCCACTCGCCGCTTCCGGCCGCCGCGGGAGACAGGACGAGCGGATGTGGCAATTCGTCCACATCTATCGAAGCGACAAGCGGAACGACCGGACGGTCAAAAGCGATGGTGATCGCCGAATCGACCGGGACGGACGCGCTATCGGGCTGGGGGAAGACTTCGGCGATCTGCAGGTAGCCGGCCGTGGAGAAGGTGGCGTCAAATGGCTAGAGCAGCGGCGCGCCATCTTTCGCCTGCAACGGCGGCGTAAAGCTGAAAGTGTATTCTGTATCGCGCTGGTATCGCTCGATTGGCTCGAAGGCAAGCGAGTATTCGTCGCAATGCAGGCGGCCGCGAATGACGGGCTGCCAGGTTAGCGCCTTTTCTGCTGCGGCGCAATCCACGCGGCGATTGAAAGTGAAGGTGATCGCTTCGTCGAGAGCAAGCCGGCCGGCGGGCGATGGCTGCGCGTCAATCACTTCCAGCAGCTCGGCCCGCTCGCTCTGCGCGAGGAATTGCAAAGAGCCAGACCAGATCAGCGCTGGCAAGAGCACGCGAAAAAAGAAACAGATTTGGCGCATCGGAATATCCCAATAACCCGGCGAAGCTTGCCCTCATTATAGGAGGCGGCCGCCCGAAGATTTCCCTACGCCAGCCAGCGTTTAACCTGTTTCCGCGTCGGTTTCGGTTTCGCTCGAGAGGAGGTTTACGTAAGCCCGATGGGCGCGGTCGATCACATCGTCAGGCGCGAAAAGGCGGGCGAATTCTCGTCGCGCGAGCGCCAGGTCATCACGGGTCAGATCGTCGGCGAGAAAGACGCGCTCGCCATAATCGCCGAGCTCCTGAATGACCCAATCGTATTTGTAATAGGCCAAGGCTAGCGGATTGACCGTGTGATCGCCGTAACCAGCGAGGAAGGCGTCCGTAGTATCGGCTGAGCGGCCATCGTCGATGAAGAACATCAGGTCGCGTTCTTTTGGCGCCAGCAGCGCTTCATCCCAATCGACGATGTGAAGCGCGCCGGTATGGTCAATGATAATATTCGCCGGGTGAATATCGGCGTGGCAGATTACGAACTCGGCTGATTGCTCTGCCATACGCGCCCCCAATTCAAGGTAGCGCTTGCGGCATAGATCGATGACATCGGCATTGTCGCGCCAGATTCGAGCGACCGTCTCCGCTACCGCGCCCTCATAATTGCCACGCGCCAGAACTGCCTCTACGCGCTCGATTTTGTCCAGCCATTTCAGCGCGAAGACTTCATGCGGGACTTCGTCGGCGAGCTCCCGCG
>JAPOXG010000038.1 GCA_026707225.1 Chloroflexota bacterium | reverse complement strand
TTTGATTCGCTCTGTCTTAACCTGCTATTCTGCTGTTAATCCGCACCGCCCCCACTAAGGGGACAAAAAAGCGAGAGTGACTCCTCTCAGCTTTACGATCTTCAGACTAGCAGGGCGCAGACAACCTGTCAAGGAGAAAAACGCAATTTATCTGCATTGGAAAATCTGCTAGGTAGGTTCCGGCAGGAGCTCGCTCGACACTTCCTCAAGCCGCGCGTCTTCCGGCGCCTCGCTCTTGCTATGATCGCCCAGCACATCTTTGACATACATCTCATCAACCAGCACCGCGAGACAAGCGCTGAGCGGAACCGCCAGCATCAGACCAAGAAAGCCGAAGAAGAAGCCGAATATGATCTGGCCGAGCAGAATCAGAATCGCCGGCATATTCATTCGTTCGCTGGCCAGCACCGGGCTAATCACCTGGCTCTGGAAGAAGGACACGCCATAAATGATTAGCACTACCCAGATTACGTTGTCAGGCGCTTCAACGATAGCCACCGCCACGGACGGAATCAGGGCAACCACCGGACCAAAGTTGGGAATGAACGATAAAATGCCAGCGAGTACGCCGAGAGCGAACGCCTCTTCTTTGATCCCAACCAGCCAAAGTCCGAAACCAGTCAGAATCGCAACCGCAACCATCGATACTGCCGTGACTTTAAGCCAGGCGCGCAAGGTGCTATCGAGCCGCCATAATATGCTGCGCATGCGCTCGCGATACCAGATCGGCGTTAGCTTGATGATGCCGCTGACATATAGCTCGGGTTCAGCCAACAGGTACATGCTCAAGAAGAAAATGATGAGCGCGCTCAGAATCGTGTTAGCCACCCCGCCGACCACTGGCAAGACAGAGCCGCCAAGCCGGCCTATGGCGTCAGTCACTTGCGAAATTGCCTGGCTGACGAGATCATCCGACGTCTGAGTATTTCCGCCGCCAGTAAGCAAACCCTCTATTATTGGCACCACATCTTTGAGAATGGAATTCTGTTCCAACAAGGCCTCGCGGGTTAGCGACGCGCGCACCTGTTCAAAGCCGCTTTCTACTCGCATTTTAAGCGGTTCATATTGATCGCCGATCGTGCGTAGGATCGGAATGCCGATCAAAACAAGTATGACAAAGAAGCCGATGACACTGACAAGAATGGCGACCAGGCGGTTTATCCGCAAGCGGTCAACAAGCAGGCGCACCGGCATGGTAAATAGCACCACCAGAATCACCGCCGCGAAGGTCAGCATCAACGTGCCGCGGATCTGCCAGACGAAAATGAATCCGAGTCCAATCAGGATCGTCAACACGACGTTGCGCAAACCTATGTTTACCGAGCGCGTGCCTCTTACACTCATCGCGTCCTCTTCAGCTAACCGCCTTGAGCGCGTCCCAGATTCATCGACGCCGATGACTGCCAGGCGACGCTTAACGATTGCGAACAATTGTATCATTTATAACACGCGATAGCGAATCTAGTTGTGCTCTCGCCACTTGTGTATCCGAAGGCTAGAATAGGCGAGTGATTGGAAGCGCTGACATACCGGTGTTCAATTGAAATTTGACGTCTCAGTCTTCGTGGACAATCTAAACCGGGCTGGTCCTCTGGCGCGCGCGGTGGAAGACCTCGGCTTTGATGGCTTGTGGGTGGCGGAAGCGGCGCATAACCCCTTTCTGCCGCTTTCTCACGCGGCGCTCGCCACCGAAGGCATTACGCTCGGCACGGCCATTGCGGTCGCATTCCCGCGCAGTCCGATGATCATGGCACAGACCGCCTGGGATTTGGCGGCGGTTTCACAAGGCCGCTTCATCCTCGGCCTAGGCAGCCAGATTAAGCCCCATATAACCAAGCGATTTAGCAGCCGTTGGGGCAAACCCGTGAAGCAGATGCGCGAGTATATTGAGTCGCTGCGGGCTATCTGGCACAGTTTTCAAACGGGCGCTGACCTGGATTACGAGGGCGAATTCTACCGATTTTCATTGATGACTCCCGAGTTCGCGCCGCCAGCCATGCCCTACAGTCGCATTCAGATTTACATCGCCGGCGTCAACACGGGATTGGCAAAACTCGCGGGCGAGCAATGCGACGGTTTTCATGTGCATTCCTTCCATACGCCGCGTTACCTGCGCGAAGTGCTGCTGCCAGCGTTTCAGGCGGGCCGAAGCGCCAGCGGCCTCCGCGACCGGCTGAGCCTGTCTTGCGCCGTCTTCGTTGTCAGCGGAATCGATGACGACAGCATTGAGGCGAGCAAGGAGCTCACCAAATCCCAGATCGCTTTCTACGCCAGCACACCCAGCTACCGCAAGGTCCTGGAACTGCACGGCTGGACCGATCTAATCCCGCGTCTCAACGCGCTGCTGCGGCGCAATCGCTGGACTGAAATGCACCGGCTGATAAGCGACGACATGCTCGCGGAGTTCGCCGTCATCGCGCCACCCGACGAACTGCCATATGCGCTCCGCGACCGGTATGCCGGCCTGCTGGATCGCGCCGGCTTCTACTTTCCATTCGAACCGGAAGACGATGCTATGCGCATCATTTGGCAGCACGCCGCCAAAGCGATGGAGCGCTGATGCCAATCATCGAGCTTAAGGGAATGTCGATCGCCTATCGCGTTCGGACGAGTCAACGCGCCAAGCGCGTCAGCGTCCGTTACAGCCTGGGCGGCGGGCTTGAGGTGGTTTATCCCCCGGGATTGCGGCAGCCGGATCCGGCGGCGCTGCTTCACGAGCGAAGGGACTGGATCCTTTCAGCCATTGACAGATTCAGCGACGCGCAGGCCAAGCTGCCGCAGCGAAAATATCGCGAGGGTGAAACGTTTCTGTTCCGCGGCGCCTGCTGCCGGCTCAAGCTGGAGACAGACCCGACGCGCGGGCGTGTCATGGTTCACCTAAGCGATAACGTACTCAAGCTATTATTGCCGGAATCAGCGCCGAAGGATGACAGCGAGCTTTTCCGCAGAGCCGTCGAAAGATTCTATCGCGCGCAGGCGAAACAGTACCTTCCGCCCCGGGTGCGCGAACTTGCCGAAAGGCACGGATTCAAATATGGGAAATTGCGTATCAAGAATCAAAAGACGCGCTGGGGAAGCTGTTCCGCCAAGGGAAATATCAATCTCAACCTGCGGCTGATGATGGCGCCGGACGCGGCGATTGACTACGTAATCATCCACGAACTCTGTCACTTGCGAGAGCTGCATCACAACCCGGCCTTCTGGGCGCTTGTCGAATCTTACTGCCCCGATTTCCGTCATTGGAACGCCTGGTTCAAAGAGCACGGCGCCCGCCTGATTCTGTGAGGATGGATTCTTCGGAAATGCCAGCGATCAAACTGGATGTGGCGATCAGACTGACGGGCGACCTGCGGCACGATGCCGAGCAGGTTAAGCGCGCCGAGCAGCTTGGTTTTGACGGCGTCTGGGTGGCGGAAACGGCGCACAATCCCTTCTTCCCGCTGAGCATCGCCGCCAAAGAAACGAAAGGGATTCGAATCGGCACGCGGGACGCAGCCGCATTTCCGCGCAGCCCGATGGTCGCCGCACAAATCGCTTGGGATTTGGCGCGGCAATCCGACGGTCGATTCATTCTAGGCTTGAGTATGCTGCAGCGGGAGCATATTGAGCGCCGCTTCAGCGAAGACTGGCGCGACCCCGTCGGACGAATGCGGGAATATATCGAAAGCCTGCGCGCCATCTGGACCAGTTTTCAGACGGACGCGCGCCTCCGTTATCGCGGGAAACACTATCAATTCCGCCTGATGGCGCCATTCTTCAATCCCGGTCCAATCGCGACACCGGAGGCGCCCGTCTACCTCACCGGCCTGAATCCGGAAGATTGCCAATTAGCGGGAGAAATCTGCCAGGGTCTGCATGCGCATGAATTGCACACAGCATCGTATCTGCGAGAGGTTGTAATTCCGTCAGTTGAGAAAGGGCTCGATATTGCCGAACGGGAGCGCAGTGATTTCGAAGTGACGGCGCCTGTTTTCGTCATGAGCAGCGAAACGGGCGGCGAGCGGGATCGCGCGGCAAGAGCCCTGAGCGAGCGTCTCGCCACTTATTCCAGCAGTCCGGCATTTCGGCAGGTCATGAGCCTGCATGGCTGGGGGGCGCTAGCTGATGAACTACAGGAAATGGCTGGCAAGAGAGACTGGGCAGCTGTGCAAGACGCGATGACAGACGACCTGCTTCACGAGTTCACGGTCATTGCGAAACCGGACGATATCTATGCCGCGCTCGTTGACCGTTATGCCGGTATCGTCGATCGCGTTTGCCTTGAGTGGAGGAACGACAACCCAAGACTTTTGGAGGCCATTGCTGGCAGCCGCGATTGAAATGAATGACGCCGCGCTAGCTGTAAAGCGCCGGCATCGGCTCTTCAACGATCTTGAAGATGCGGAAGCCGCGTTTCCGATAATTGGACAAAGCGTGCGGACCATCGAGATTGCAGGTGTGCAGCCAGACGCGTTTCGCCCCCATATCCCAAGCGCGATCCACACCGTAGCTCAAGAGATGCTTGCCCAAGCCCCGTCCCATATAACTTCGCCGCAAACCAAAATAGGCGATCTCGACCGAGCCATCTTCATGACGATACAATTCAACATAGCCTGCTGGAGATCCGCTCACATACATGACATACACTTGCGTGTTGGCTGAGGCGAGAATCTTCCGCAGCTCGCTGTTTGACATTTGCAGCCGATCGCGCCAAGCCCATTCTTCGCCCACCGACTGATACAGGAATTTGTAGAATCCCAGATCCGGCATCTCCATCGTGACGATTTCGATATCAGACGCGCGGATGAAGGCGGGCGCAAAGTCCTCCTTGCTCACCATCTCAAGGTACGTGGTGGTCAACGTATCAATGTTGTTCGCTGCCAGCACCATAGGTCAACGCCTCGGCTTAATGCCCGGACCGCTTCAATACGGCATTAGCTTAGCGAATCAAAAGCGTTGCGCTAATAGCACAAACTCACAAAAAAACCTGATTCGACCTAATCAATCTCACTAAGGGCGCCTATGGCATCGCGCTTAGCCGGCCTAGCTGATAACGCATCTTGCCCTTATCGAGCGCGGTCGCTAACATCAGCGCGATATACTGGACTCGCGTTGATTGCATGAAACTGATCTATCGCTTACGACACGCGATTGGAAAACGCTGGTATTCTCTCCTGCCAACCGACAGACTCATCGCTTTGATTGGCGACCAGAATAACTCTCGGAACGGGCGCATCCTGCTTGAATCTCTAAAAGAACGCCTTGCGCATCAAGATGGCAGCCTCGATCAGCTGGATTGGTCAGCAGCCAATCTTGGCGGCGCGTTGCTCTCATCTTGTCGCATGAAGCAAGCGAAGTTCTCGTCGGCGATGCTCCGCGGCGCCTACTTTGGCTATTCGGACTTGCGCGGGGCGGATTTCTCACGCGCCGATCTGCGAGAAACACATTTTCGCGAGGCGAGACTTGACCACGCCAGATTTGACGGCGCCGATCTGCGCGGCGCTAATTTCGCCCGCGCCGTCCTGGCCGGTAGTTCATTTGTCAAGGCGGACTTGACCGAGGTCAATTTTTGGCGAGCGGACCTTCGTGGCGCCAACCTGAGAGACGCCTTGATGTGTCAATGCGGCGTGGCTGACGCGGTGATCGATGACAGCACAACCCTGCCGCATGGAGCATGCTGCGTGGGCAGCGTCCACGGGGACGGCGCAGTTTCGAGCGGGCGAGTTTAACAGTCACAGCCGCCCGGAGCTGGCGATAAGCCTGGCCCGCTCGGGCATAACAGCCAACTTGCTACGCTTACCAGCAAAGCCGTTTCTTTAACCAGCGAACCTGTGTAGAATATCCTGCGCGCTGCATAGAAGTCTGGAGGTCAATTGCGGTGCATGTTGTCACGTTCACGCGAAGTACACCGGATACCGCGGCAAGGGTCTGGGTCAATGACGAGGGCGAGGTCACCTGGGGAGACGTCGGCACGGTGGTAAACCCCTGGGACGAATACTCGCTGGAAGAGACGATTGTGCAGGCAAAGCATGGCGGCGGCGAATCTACCGTAATCGCTATCGGATCGGACCTTCACAACGACGCCCTGAAACATAGCCTGGCGATGGGTATTCAGAACGCCTTGCGCGTCGATGAAACCGGCGCCGATGCGAATGACAGTTTGGTTTGGTCGGCATTGGCGGCGGGCGCCATCCGCAAACTTGACGATGTCGATTTGGTCATATTCGGCAAGGAAAGCGTTGATGTCGCAACTGATCAGCACACTTACCAATTGGCGCGGCGCTTGGGCTGGACCATGCTCAACTTCGTTTCGCAAATCATCGAAACGGATTATGCGGCGGGCACGATTCAAGCGCAGAAGATGCTTGAGCGAGGGAATCAGGTCGTCTCCGCCAGGCTCCCCGCCGTGATATCGGTGATGAAGGGCATCAACGAACCGCGCTACCCCAATTTTCTGGGCATACGAAAAGCGGCAAAGGCGCAAATTCCGGTCTGGTCAGCCGCCGACCTGGGCATCAGCATACCAGCAGCCGCCACTTCGGCGCTGCGCTACTTCAGTCCCCCGGAGCGTGAAACTGCTACCGAGATGATCAGCGGGAACAATGTCAAGGCGCAAGCGGCCACGCTGGTCGACCGCCTTTTTGCGGAGAAGGTCTTGTGAGCGTATTCGCCTGCATCGAGACCTTTGCCAGCGCCGCGGAAAGCAGCAGTTGGGAGGCAATGGGCGCCGCCCAGTCCATCGCCGAAGCGCTTGGCACAGACATAACCGCCATCATCTTTGGCGAGAACAGCGCTGCGATTGCCGCCGACGCCGGCAAATTCGGCGCCGCCAGCGCGATTATTTGCGATGCCGATGCGATGAGCGAATATCGCCTCGAAACCTATGCCGCCCTGCTCAGCAACCTGATCGACGAGTATAAGCCAGCCGCCGTCGTCGCCGTCGCGACCAGCCAAGGGCGCGAGTTGCTCGCCAGCGCCGCCGTCGACTGCCAAAGCGGCCTCATCGCCGAGGTGATCGATTTGCGGGTGGAGGACGGTTCCATCATTGGCGCGCGTGCCGCCTACGCCGGCAAGGTGCTGATGGAGATGTCATCCCACACGCCGACTACATTTGTCACGGTGCGCGGAAGGGCATTCCCGCCGCCTCCGATCAACGCCGCCGCCAAACCGTCAATCAAGCAAGTCTCTCCCGCGATCCTGGACAGCGAGTTGAAATCAGTAATCGACGATCTGTCCGCCGAGATCGGCGCCATAAATCTGGCGGATGCGGCGATTATCGTCAGCGGTGGGCGAGGCATGGCCAATAACCCAGCCGCCGCGCCCGCGGATTTGAGCGGAGAAGAAGCGAATATCTGGAGAGCCAAAGACGGCTTCGCTAATACCTTGCAGCCCCTAGCTGATGTGCTTGGCGCTGCCATTGGCGCCAGTCGGGCCGCGGTCGACGCCGGCTACATACCTTACGAGCATCAAGTTGGGCAGACGGGCAAAGTGGTCAGTCCCGATCTTTATATCGCCTGCGGCATCAGCGGCGCGATTCAACATCAGGCGGGTATGCGCGGAAGCAAGGTCATCGTGGCGATCAACAAGGATGCCGAGGCGCCGATCTTCAAGCTGGCGCGCTACGGCATTGTTGGCGACTTGTACGAGGTCGTGCCCGCGTTGACAGACGCGCTCAAAGCAAGACTGTCGTGACGGCGCTGTCGCGTGAGCGCAAACGACTCGGTTGTTCCAATCCAACAGATTGAATTCGAGTCTGGTTATGAGATTTGACCATTTGATTTGTCGAGTTTGCGGCTAGGCTTGGCTCATGATCGCATTCGATAACTCAGCGCGCAGCATCTCACACTCGAATTAGGGGTAAACAGACGCGACCAAATCATGGAACTTGCTCTATTTACTGCCGTTCCCTTTTGCCTTGCTCTTCTCTTGGCGACCCCCTTCGTGAGAACACCCCTTAACAAATCGTCGCAGACGGTACTAACTTCACTGGTCTTTGCGGCGCTGTTTGCCTGGCTGATTGGCATGCTGCCCCGCGTTCAAGAGGCGGGCGCTATTTCTCAGACGATCTTGTGGATGCCATCGGCGGGCATCAGTCTGTCATTCTATTTGGATGGACTCGCCTTGCTCTTTGGCTTGATAATCACGGGAGTTGGCGCCCTGATTTTTTTCTACGCCGGCTTTTATTTTGATGATGCGCAGGAGCACAACCGATTCATCATTTGGCTGTCCGCCTTCGCCGGAGCGATGCTGGCGGTTGTACTATCCGGCAATGTGCTGATGATGTTCATCGCCTGGGAATTGACAAGCATCACGTCCTTCATTCTCATTGGTTTCAACGGGGCGGACGACGCGGCCGCGCGGCACGGGGCTTTCAAAGCGCTGTTAGTCACCGGCGCCGGCGCGCTGGCTCTCATCGTTGGGCTGGTCATGCTAAGCGCCGCGGCCGGCCAAATCCTGTATCCGGAGCAAACGAATCGCTTCGTTGGCGACTTTGCATCGATATTGCAAGCGAACACGCTGCATCAGCATGATTGGTATTTGTTGTTCGCGCTGCTCATCCTGTTAGGCGGTTTCACCAAGAGCGCGCAGTTTCCTTTCCACTTCTGGCTGCCCGGCGCGATGAGCGCGCCGACGCCGGCCAGCGCCTATTTGCACAGCGCTACGATGGTCAAAGCCGGGATTTATCTGTTCGCCCGTCTTTCGCCGGTGATGTACCCAAACGAGCTTTGGACGAGCTCGCTGCTGACAATTGGTTTGGTGACCATGCTGGTCGGCGCGTATTTCGCCGTGAAACAGCGGGACCTGAAGGGGCTGCTTGCCTATTCCACCGTGAGCAAGCTGGGCGCCATTGTCGCCTTGATTGGATTGCCGAATCAGAGCGGGCTGAAGGCGGCCTTCGTCGCCATCATCGCCCACGCCTTGTACAAGTCCGCGCTCTTCCTGGTAGCCGGCACCATCGACCACGCAACCGGGACCCGTACGATCAGTCGGCTCGGCGGGCTTCGCCGCAAGATGCCGGTCATGTTCTGGGTCACCGTTGTATCCGCGCTCTCGATGGCTGGCCTGCCCTTTCTGCTGGGCTTCCTGGCGAAGGAAACATTGCTCGACGCGATGCTCCATTATTCAGCGCCTTGGACGCAGCTGGTAATGACGATAGTCATCTTGAGCACTGCATTCACTGCCATGGCGGCCTACATGCTCATTTACGATGTCTTTCTTGGGCGCCCGCGCGAGCGCCTTCACATTCATCAGCCCTCCGCCTGGATCGGGCTTGGACCGGCGCTGCTGGCGATCGGCTCCTTGTGTCTCGGTCTTTTGCTTGAACCCATCCTCATTCCCGTGTTGGAGCTGGCTGTGCCGAAGTCGTTTGAGCTCCACTTGTTCGCCGGATTCAATGACGTATTCCTCTTGAGCATACTGATTCTTCTCGCCGGTTTTCTCCTTTTTCTGATTAGGAGATCGCTGATCAAACGAATCACATTTCCACTATCGGGGGATGCGGTTTATCGCGAATTTATCTCCTATGTGGAGTGGGCGGGAACTACAATTTTGCATGCCCAGTCTGGCTTCGTTCGCTATTATCTCGTCATCATCCTCGGCGCGGTTGCCGCTGTTCTGATTCTCTCGGGCACATTGTCCGATCTCGTTGCGGGCCAGCAAATCATCCCGCCCGATCCTTCAGTGAGCACCACTGATCTTGCGAAAGTTTTCATGCTGTTTCTTACAGTGGCCGCCGGATTACTGACCATATTCGTGCGTGAGCATGTCAAGGCGGCGATTGCCTATGGCGTAATCGGCTATGCGATCGGCGTGATCTTCCTGATCAATCGCGCGCCCGATGTCGCGCTGGTGCAGCTCCTGGTCGAGACGATGGCCACCGTATTGATCATTTTCATGCTTGGCCGAATTCGGGCGGACGCCCGTCTTAAAGTCATCAACAGCCTGTGGACCGAGCGCCATGACCATCGCTTGGGATTGCTGCGCGATCTCGGCATTTCAATTGTGATCGGCCTTGCGGTATTTGTCTTCTCTCTGAACGCCTTACAGAATCGGCCCGATCGTCATAGTATCGCCGAATGGCATTTGGCCAATGCAAAGGCGGTGAACACGGATGATGTGGTGGGCGCGATCGTAGCGGATTTCCGCGGAACTGACACGCTGCTTGAGGTGGCCGTCTTCACAACGGCGGCCTTGGGTGTATTGACGCTTCTCGCCCGTGGAGGCCAGCGTCGAGGCTCCTTGGCGCCACGAAAGGCACAGGTCGGCGTTCTGCACGAGTTTGACGCGAGCGTTGTCGAAGAAATCCAGGACGCGACGAGCCTGTCGACGCCCTTTACGCGCTCCGTCTCGTTCATCGTGTTACCGATTGCCATATTGATCGGCGTCGCTCAGGTCTTATATGGCGGCAGCGGACCCGGCGATGGCTTCACCGCTGGCGTCACAATTGGCCTGGCTGTGTCTCTATGGTATGTCGTTCTTGGCTACAACGAGGCGAAGAGCCTGCTGCCCTGGTTCCGCCCGGCGCTGATCGTCCGACTCGGCCTGGTCATCGCCATCGCAAACGCACTCTTTCCCATCCTCATGGGCAAAGGATTCATGGGGCACGTCGAATATGATCAGGCGCTTGGCATCTACGACATTGTTGGCTCATTTGGCTTGCACATTACGTCATCGCTGATCTTTGAAGTCGCCATTGCCATCGCCGTCATGGGCGGGTTGGGGATCATCATCGAGGCAATCGCCTATCCTACTGATCGTTCGCAAGATGGGTTTGAAACGGCGGTATCGTGACACCAACTATGAACGCGCAACCGCGAGCAGCACGGATGGGACCGGACTTGGTTGCAGACCGGCGCATACTCCTAAAGGGAAGGCAGACATGACCGAAGTACTCTTTGCGCTGTCAATCGGGATTCTTTTCGGAATCGGCGTATTTCAACTGCTTCGCCGCGACCTGATCAAAGCGGCGATAGGCTTCGCCATCCTGTTTTCGGCCATCAACCTGTTTTTTGTAGCGGTTGGCGCTTTCGAAGGCGACTTCGCGCCCTACGTCAGCAATGTCGAAGCCGGGCGTCAGACCAGCGATCCCTTAATACAGGCGCTCATTCTCACGGCAATCGTCGTGAGTTTTGGCAGCTTCTCGCTGGTGCTGGGCTTCGTGAACATTATCTCGCGCCGCTACGACACGGTCGATTCCAACGATCTCAATAAGCTGAAGCATTAGGACAGAATCTCTGTTTGCCGCAGCGCTTAGGCAGGACAGCAGAACCGGCAATCATGGAACAAAATTACGTTTTGCTTGGTACGCTGGTGACGCCCCTGGTTGGCGCGATTCTTGCGCTTGTTTCCGCCCATTCCAATCGTCTGCAACGCTCTATCGGCGTACTCGCCGGCTTGATCGCCTGGGTCTTCTGCACCGCGCTCCTGGCGCAAGTTCACAGCAGCGGCGTGCAGATCTACGCGCTGGGAAATTGGAAGCCACCCTACGGCATCGTCTTGGTGGCCGACGCCTTGGGAGGCCTCTTCGCCTTCATGGTTACTACGATTATGATTGGCGGGCTTCTTTACACTTTTCACAGCCACGACAAATGTATGACCTACCCGGCCTTTGTCCCGCTTTTTCTATTGATGGAAGTGGGATTGATCGGCGCGATGCTCACCGGGGATCTATTCACTCTATTCGTATTCATGGAGCTGATGGTGCTCGCGTCGGTGTCGCTGACAGCCATATCGGATGATCACTACGGCTTGGAAGCGGCGCTCAAATATATTCTGATCAGCTCTATGGGCACCTTGTTTCTCCTGCTCGGCATTGGCGCGTTATACGCAACCTTCGGCACTTTGAACATGGCGGAAATCGCGGTGACCCTGCTCACTGGCGAGCGACCCTTACTGGCGCCGGCGTCGGCGATCATGCTGCTTTGCGCCTTTCTGCTCAAGAGCGCGGTTTTCCCCTTTCACTTTTGGCAGCCGGACTTCCACACCACCGCGCCCACGCCGATCAGCGCCATGCTGTCATCCATCGTCGTCAAGGTCGGCGTATACGGCATCTTTCGCCTGGTGACCCTGCTGTTCATTGAAGAAGCGCCTTTGCTCGAGCGCTGGTTGTCGACATTGGGCATCATCGGCATTCTCTTCGGCAGCCTGGGCGCTCTGCGCACCTACAACGCCAAGCGTATGCTGGCTTATTCGACATTTGCCCAGATCGGCTTCATCCTCGTCGGCATCGGCTGGGGACAGCCGTTGGCGCTGATCGGCGCTATCGTCTACGCCTTCAACCACGCCTTTATCAAGTCTTCCCTGCTGATGCTGATGGGAGTGGTCGCCAGTTACACGACTACTAAAACAGCCAATTTCGCCGATATCAGCGGGATCGGCAGCAAGCTGCCTCCTTCGCTCGGCTGGCTCGTGCTGATCGGCGGGCTGTCTTTGGCTGGCATTCCGCCGCTCAATGGCTTCATCAGCAAGCTGACGCTCATTCAAGGTGGCGTTGAGCGCCAGGATTGGGCTAATCTCATCATCATGGTCGCCGCCGGCATACTAACCGTTATGTATATGGTGCGAGCCTGGCAACGCATCTTTCAACAAAATCCGCTTCCCGGCACAGTCGCTGCCAAAGACGAAGGCGACAGTCTATTCGCGCCCTTCTTGCTAATCTGCGTCTGCCTGCTCTTGGGCACTGTCTTGGCCGAGCCAATGATACAATTGATCAGTGAAACTGTGCGGCAATTGGGAGACCCGCAAATTTACATTTCAGCCGTCAACTTGCCCGCACTAGAGCCATAAGGCGGCTAAGACCGCATACAATATGTATGCCAAATGTGATTCGACTTGTTTCTGCTGTCGCTAGGGGTCGTAATTTGGACATGAATGCGAAGTTCTCTGGCAAAGTTTTGATTTTGGCGCTGCCGCTGGCGATTGGCTGGACGATTTATACCGCGCAGCCGACACCGGGCAACTTGCTGCTGGGATATTTGTTCAGCGTCTCTGTGCTGATCGCGACCGGCATACGCGGCGAGAGCATTCGCATGCGAAACGCGCCGCGGCAGCTTTACAATTTACTTGCCTATACCTTGTATCTCGCTTCAGAAGTTCTCTCCGCCGGGCTGAAGGTGTCGCGCCTGATCCTCATGCCGAGCTTGCCGATCAATCCGGGCATTTCCAAGGTCAATACACAAGACAGCACTGAAAGCGAGCTTATCTCGGCTATCAGCGCGCACGGCATTACCATCACGCCAGGCGAGTTGGTTGTGGACTTTGAAGAGACCCACGAAGCGGGCGTCAAGATGATCGTGCACAGCCTGAACCTGGACGCATCCGGACAAAGCCTTGACGACGATCAGAGAAGAAGACTCATGAGAATCAAAGGCATTCTCGGTCATGACTGACAATTCCATTGTCCAGGCCGCCATCCAATTGATCTTGCTGGCGCTAGTCAGCCTTTTGATACCGGCTTCTTATCGTGTCATTGTCGGCCCGAGCTTGCCCGACCGCTTGCAGGCGGTGGACCTGATTACCACGCTTCTCATCGGCATTATTGTCATGCTGGCTCTGGTTGAAGGCACGGAGAACTTCGTCGACATGGCAATCGCGCTGGCCGCCTTCGCTTTCATCGGCACGATCAGCATCGCCCGCTATATTTCCGAAGGCAGGGTTTTCTAAATGCTGCTTGAATTACTCGGCTTGGCCGCGCTGTTTTTTGGCTTGTTTTTCTGCGCTGTCGGTGTAATAGGCGTCATTCGCATGCCCGACAGTCTGACGCGATTGCACGCCTCGGGCAAAGTCGCGACCTTGGGATTGTTTGGTTTGCTGTTGGGCGCGGCTCTGCTGATGCCATCCATCTGGCTTCGACTTCTGGTGCTGGGCCTATTTGTTCTGCTAACCAGCCCGGTCGCCACCCATGCGATCGCCGCCTCGGTTCATCGCCGCCGGGAGATCGTCGAGGAGCTAGCCGAGAGCGATGCCCAAGCGGAATCAACCGACCTCACTGCGGTGACTGCAACCGCGGTGCTCTCGCGCTCACGAATTCAAGACATAATTGATGCGCAGGAGCGCGCGCTCCGCCATCATACTCCGGATGCCAAGACAAAACGCGATACCTAGTTGCGCGTGCTGGACCCTTTCGGGCTCATCTGAGGAACAAGCGAAAAATCGGGTTGGCTTTGGATTGCAGGTGATCCAAGAGATTGACCAGCAGGAAGCCCGCTATCAGCAGCAGCAGTGCGATTGCGAAAGCTTCCGATGCGGTGTCCGGCGCGATATTCTGCTCCAACAAGCAGCGTTCATGACCATGGCGATCGAGATCGCTTTCGAGGCACTGCTTCCAGGGGTAGATCTTCCAGAGGGAACCGGCCATAAAGCCGACTAGCAGTGCCACCGTCCGATTGTAATAATGTGACAGCAAGTAACTTAGCACGCGCGAAAAAGCGATGATGCCGACAGTCGCGCCCAAGCCCACGATAATGACCGGCGGCAAATCCCGGTTGCTGACCGCCGTCAGCACATAGTCGTATTGACCCAAAATCAACAGCATGAACGAGCCGGAAATTCCCGGCAAGATCATCGCGGTAATAGCAATCATGCCACTGACGAACAGAAATGGCGGCGAGTGATCGGCTTCTGCCGGAACGACGTTGACAATGACGAAGGCGACAGCGCTGCCGGCTATCAAGGCCGCGGCTGAAGCCATGCTCCAGCGCACCTTCACGCCGATGGTCAGGATCGACGCCAGCACCAGGCCGAAGAAAAAGGCGAAGAGCAGAATGCGACCGCCCGGGTCATCCAGCGTCGCGCTGAGGAAACTCGAGAGCGACAGAACAGCCGCTAACAAGCCCAAGCCCAATGCCAGCAGAAAGCGAAAAGACACTTGTTCCATCAGGGCGCCGAAGCGCAAACTTAGCAGCATCCGAATCGCGTCCGCATTAAACGACTTGATGGCGTCGATCAGATTCGTGTAAACGCCGAGGATAAAAGCCATCGTCCCGCCGCTCACACCGGGGACGATATCGGCGGCGCCCATCGCGAAGCCCGTCAGCACCAAACGCAAATAATGTCTAAATGTCTGCGGTTGAGAAAGGTCTTGCGCTTTATCTTTCACAGTTCTGCTCCCGGCGCCTGTTTCGATTCTAAGCGCGATGGCGGCAAATCCAAGAGATTGGCGCATTCCAGAGACAAATCGTCCCGATAAATCGCAACCAACTCTACTCGCACGCTTCAGTATACTCCGATTCCTATGGAACGCCGCCCTAGCGAAAACAAGCGCGCGGCTCTATCACGTGACGATATTGAGCCAACTGAGGCAGAACTTGCCAACCGGGCGTGAAAAGAACATAATCTAGCCTGCGGTCAAGGGATATTTTCAACGACCGACTTGCCCAGCAGATTTGGACGACTATCGGCGGTATGAGCATGACCAAGGCGGACGACGCAGGGAAGATCTGGATCGGCAACGACCACGGTGGATACGAGTTGAAATGCAAAATCATCGCCTTCCTTGCGGAGCGCGGCCTTGCAGTTGAGGATGTCGGATCCAATTCCGGCGATATCGCGCGCTATCCTCATTACGCGGTGCGCGTGGTCAAAGCCGTGTCTGATGGCGAAGCTCAGCGCGGAATCCTGATCTGCTCAACGGGAATTGGCATGAGCATCATCGCCAACAAATTCGAGCGAGTTCGCGCCTCGCTTTGCACCAGCGCCTACATGGGACGGCTGACGCGGGCGCACAACAACTCCAATATCCTCTGTCTCGGTGGCAAGATCACCGGCGAGCTCGAGGCGCTTGATATCCTGGAGGCTTGGCTGTCGACGGAATACGACGGCGGCCGACACGACATCTCACTCGGGCTGATCGCCGAAGCCGAAGAGAATCTTAGCGAAGACAGCGCCTGGGCGCCATCAGAGCGCTACTTTTGTGATTCGGCGCCTTAGCGCGAAATTGCCGAAAACGTGATCGTGGCGTGATTGAGAACCAACCTAGTAGACAGGAGCCATTGCGATGCCGGGATTCGCCAATTGGCAGCAGCTTTTTTCCATGGAGTACCTTCAGCTTTATGAAGAAGGCTATCCGGTGGGCGACACGATAGAACCCGACTTTACGGCCTGCTATCTGCCCAATTCTGTGCGACAGGCCGTAGACCGATCGACGCTGACGGAAGCGGACTGGGAAGCAGCTTACAACGCGCTCTGGGCGATTCGGGAGCGAGGCATTCGCGAGGATTACCCGTTCAGCGAGCCGGACGACTTCGAATCGATCATCGCCGACGCGCCCGATCCACCGCCGCTTCAGCCATTGAGCGAGCGCGAATACGCCGAAAGAATTAAAGGCGCCTGGTACGGCCGCATCGGCGGTGTTGTTTTGGGCAAGCCGCTCGAGATGCGCAAAGACCGGAAGTTTATCAAGCGCTACCTGGAGAGTCTGGATGCCTATCCGCTGAATGACTGGGTGCCACATGAATCGCCGGCCTTGGGAATCACGCTGCGCTGCAAACCTTCAACCTTGGGCAACATTCAATACGCCGAGCCCGATGACGATATCCACTACACGATTCTGGGCATGATGCTGCTGGAACAGCACGGATTGAACTTTAGCAAACTGGATGTGGCCAACAACCACTTGCGGAACATACCCTACCATTGGCTGTGGTCTTGCACGCGCCAGTCGTATTATCACATGGTCAACCTCACCGACGACCGACCGGCGGAAGAGCAGATCGCTGAATTCCCGACCAAGATTAATCCTTTGCGCGAAGGCATCAATACGGCGATACGAGCCGATTTCTGGGGCTATATCGCGCCGGCTGATCCGCGCCGCGCCGCCCGCATCGCCTATCGAGAAGTGACGCTGAACGCGGTGAAGAACGGCGTCTACAGCTCGATGTTCGTCGCTGGCGCCCTAAGCGCCGCGCTAAGCCGCGACCCAACCGTCGAGACAATTCTCGCTGGCGGGCTTTCGGTGATTCCGCGGCGTTCGCGCCTGGCGAATGTCATTCATGAAGTCACCAAGTGGTACGATACCGACCGAGACTGGGTGTCGGTCTGCGATCGCATATACAACAAGTATGGTCACTTGCCCTTCCTCCACTCGCTTCACAACATGGGCTTTGTTGTCCTGTCTCTGCTTCACGCTCAGCTCGATTACAGCAAGACGATTACCACAGCGGTGATGTGTGGGATGGACACGGACTGCACATCCGGTACGGCGGCCAGCATCGTTGGGGCGGCTGTTGGCTACGATGGCTTGGACAAGCGCTGGATCGAGCCGTTCAACGACCGGGTACAGACCGTGGTGGCAGGCTTCGGACATGGCGCGATTTCCGGCTTGGTCCAGCGCAACGTCGAGCTCTGGGAAAGGCTGCGGCACGAACCAGTGCCCTGAGGCGACTTCAGTTGGTCCAATTAATCCAGCGGCTGGCGGAAGTCGTAGACGCCGTCGCGGATCCCCCAGCGGGTTCCGCTTTCGCTGAACAACACATACCCATCACTCCGCAAGAGCGTGCCTGACTGCGGGCAGCGCAGAATATCCAGCGGATCCGCCGATGACGGCGCTGCGCGATTGTTCGGCGCGCCTGGCAGGCGCAGTTCAAGAAAGACACTGGGAGAGATCGCCCAGCCGCAACGCTGCAAGATCGAATCGAGACCGGTGAGAAGGCGCAGTGGAAGCGCGCGTTTCAACAGTCCCAGACGAAACCATGAGACAGGCACGACCCGGCGCGTTTCGAATCCCAATTTTGCAACTTCTCGCTGCACGAATTCCGGGTGAAAGTTGAAGTTTAATTCGACGAATTCGATCGGATCCAGCGTATAGGGATTCCAGCTGTTGGAACCGACAAGATGTCGCAACATCGCCTTCAGATTGCGCTTGTTGGCATATTCGAGGATGAAGGCGCCACCTTCCGCGAGCACTTCCCGTACCTGCCCGATTACTGCCGGGAGGTTTTCAAAGTGATGAATGACGCGGATCATCGTCGCCGCGTCAAAGGAGCGAGGCCAAAAGGGCATGCGGTAGGCATCGGCTGCTACATAGAGGAAACCGTCATCGCCGTGATTCGCGCGCGCGTACTGCAATTGCTCCAGCGAGTAATCAAGCAGCACGACTTGGTCAAACATACGATACTCATTGGTGATTCGCCCGAAGCCCGCCCCGATTTCAAGCAGCCGGGACCCGCCGGCTGGCAGCGCCTGCCGCAATACGCGTCGCTCGACCGCGTCTTCGTAATCGCGCCCCTGCCCTTCCCAGAAGTCCAGCCGATAGGTCGAATCTCCGTAGTCGCAGATCCGCGGTCCTTCGGTCATGAGTGGCCTCCGGCCGCCAGCCAAAAGCTCAAGCCATACCAGCTTCGGATTTCAGAATCGCGGCTTGGTCAGTCTTTTCCCAAGGCGCGTCCACATCTTCCCGGCCAAAGTGTCCGTAAGCCGCCACCTGCTTGAAGATGGGCCGCCTCAGCCCCAACTCACGGATAATCGCGGCAGGGCGCAAATCGAAATGATTCACGATCAGCGAACTGATATGGTCGTCGCCAATCCGGCCCGTGCCAAAGGTCTCGACGGACAGCGATGTCGGTTCCGCTTTGCCGATGGCGTAAGAAACCTGAAGCTCAAAGCGGTCGGCGAGTCCCGCTTTGACGATATTCTTGGCCACATAACGCGCCATATAAGCCGCGCTGCGATCAACCTTTGTCCCGTCCTTGCCCGAAAAAGCGCCACCGCCGTGCCGGGCGACGCCGCCATAAGTGTCGACCATGATCTTGCGCCCGGTCAAACCGGCGTCCCCCAGGGGGCCGCCAGTGACGAAGCGCCCCGAAGGATTAATGTGGTAAGTCGTGCGCTCGTCGATCCACTTGCCGCAATCCGCGTCCCGCTGAATGAAATCGATGATCTGGCAGCGGATCTCGGATTGGGAGATTTCCGGCGCGTGCTGCGTCGACAGCACGATGGTGTCCGCGCGCCTCGGTCGTCCATAGGCATACTCGACCGTGACCTGGCACTTTGAATCGGGACGCAGCCAAGCGATTTCACCAGTCTTGCGCGCAACCGCAAGCCGGCGCATTAGCCCGTGCGAGAGCGACGCGGTTAGGGGCATCAACTCTTCCGTTTCATCGCAGGCGAAGCCGATCATCATGCCCTGATCGCCAGCGCCGGTGGAATCGACGCCGGCTTCGGATGGACCGCCCTCGCGCGCTTCCAGCGCTGTATCGACGCCCTGCTTGATATCATCCGACTGCTCTTTGATCGAAATCAGCACGCCACAGGTCTCGGCGTCGAATCCGAAGTCCGAATGCGTATAACCGATATCCCGAATCGTGTCGCGAACAATGCTGTCGATGTCAACGTAGGCTCTGGTCGTGATCTCGCCCATGACGACGACCAAGCCGGTCGTTGTCGCGACTTCGCAAGCCACCCGCGCCAGCGGATCCTCGGCCAGAATCGCGTCCAGCACCGCGTCGCTGATCTGGTCGCACATTTTATCGGGATGCCCCTCGGAAACAGATTCCGATGTGAATAAATATCGTGGGGAATTCATGAATGTCGTCGACATGTTTGTCCTTTCTCGGGCAATGAAAAAGACGCCTTGCGGGGCAGCGGGCGTCGAAAGTTCGCATTCTCGTACGCTCATCTGCCAGAGTTGGTACCCTGCCGGACTTAGCACCGTCCCGTTGCCCGGGGGTTGCCGCGAGTTCGCTGAGCCGGTTCTCTCACTCGCTCTTGATGAGTGCCGCGAGCCTCAGTGCCCACGACATGTTAGAGTATATCACAGCAGGCGAAGGGCGCAATTCAAAAACGGAGCGGCGGAACCGAATTGCATCCACCGCCCTCAAGTTCCAGCCGCGCCGAATGATTCTATTCGGATGTGGACCTTTGAACATGCATGAGGAATTCGTTGCGCGTATCGTGATTGTGGCGGAAATCGCCGAGCATGGCGCTGGTGGTCATGTTCGCGTCATGCTTCATCACGCCGCGTATCATCGAGCACATGTGCTGCGCCGTCATGACGACGGCAACCCCGCGCGGATTCAATACTTCGACGAGGAACTCCGCGATCTGCCGAGTGAGGCGTTCCTGCACCTGCAAGCGACGCGAAAACATATCTACAATTCGCGGAATCTTGCTGAGCCCGACGACTTTGTCTTTAGGCAAATATCCAACGTGCGCGTGGCCGACAAAAGGCAGCATATGATGTTCGCACAGGCTGTAATACTCGATATTGCTGACGACCACCATATCATCGTAGGCGACATCAAAGATGGCATTGTTGAGCAATTCAACCGGGTCGGTGGTATATCCGCTCACTAATTCCTGGTAAGCCTTCGCCACGCGCCTTGGTGTTTCCAACAAACCTTGTCGACCCGGGTCTTCGCCAATTGCGTACAACATCTTTAATACAGCCTTCTCGACCGCCGCCTGATCTACAGATTCGGCATCCAGACCGAATCGGCTCAACAAGGTTTCTGATTCAAGTTTCTTCTGAATGTCACCATCCGCTGCGGCGACCACTTGCGTTTCATAGCTGTCCATCTTAAGCCAATCTGTTTCCACAGTCGGTAATGCTGTTACTGGGCGGCTAAGCCATAAGAGGCTTGCTTCTGAATCTGTCGCGCCAATCCAAATTATAGAAAGCTCAAGTTAATGAACTCAAGTCACATCAAATATGATAACGCTTCCTCTGCCGATTTCATAATTTCGATCTGCGAATCCAAATCAATGGCTGCGAATCCGCAAGTTTCGATATCGCTTTCCGTGCTAAACTGCCTACGGATGAAGCTGACGAGTCGATTCAATGGACCTTATCGAAGTCAGGAATCTGCGTTTGCGCGCGATTATCGGTTTCAGCCCTCATGAGCTTGACGCGCCACAGGATATCGTGGTCAGCCTGCGCATCGGCTTGGAGGAGCGCCGCGCCGGCGAAACTGACAATCCAAGCGACGCCTTCAATTATCGGACCATTGTCAAGGCGATTATCCAATTTGTAGAAGCGTCGCGCTTTGCCCTGTTGGAAAAGCTCGCGGAGGAGATTGCGCGCCTGGCGGTGTTCGATTTCAAAGCCCCGCATATTGAAGTGCGCGTACATAAACCGGGCGCGCTGCGGCGGTCCGATGCTGTGGGCATTCACATCGTGAGGCGCCCCGCTGACTATGAAGGAAACATCGCGTTTCTGTCACTTGGCTCCAATATCAGCCCAAATGAAAATATCGTCGAAGCCGTCCGTCTGTTGCGCCGCTATACGACCGTTCTATGTATTTCGCCGGTTTATCTTTCGCCGCCGCAGGGCTCCTCTGAGCAGCGGCATTTCCTGAATTTGGCGGTCAAGATACATACCTGGCGCAGTCCTTCTGAATTCAAATCCGCTGTCATTGACCGGATTGAGGCTGATCAACAGCGTGTTCGCGATCCGCAGAACAAGAACGCGCCGCGGACCATTGATTTAGATATTTCGCTATGGAACGATGAAGCCCTTGAATACGGGTGTAAACCCTGGCGTATCCCGGACGGTGACATCACGCGATTCGCCCATGTGGCCGTCCCCCTGGCCGATCTCGCGCCAGACTATGTTCATCCGACAGAAGGCAAGACGCTGCGCGAAGTCGCGGCCGCCTTCGACGCAAGACCGCTGCGGCGCGTACAACTGGATCTCGGCGTTGCTTCGTTTTGAGGGTTTGAGCCGAGGCCGATGTAGCTACGATGACCGGGGATGAAATTCATGATTTCAATGCGCGCGATGAATTAAAATAGACGAGAAAAGGCTATGCGCCGAACTTAGGATCAATCATGGCGAATACAAACCTCATTACGCTTACGCAGCCGCGTTCCGCCGCCTCCGAAGCTTATCGAAGCCTCCGGACCAATTTGATGTTCAGCAGCGTCGAGAGCCCGATCCAGACGCTTCTCGTCACATCGGCTGCCCGCGACGATCAGAAGAGTGTTACGCTGGCGAACCTCGCTGTTACTTTCGCCCAAAGCGGCAACAGGACAATTTTGGTGGACGCAGATCTGAGGCAGCCCAAACAGCATGAGCTATGGGATCTTGATAGCAATCGCGGGTTAAGCAGCATGATGGTGGATGACGGCGCCATCAGCGACCCGCCATTGCAAGCGACGGCCGTGGATGGGCTCGAGATCATTTGCGCCGGGGCATTGCCGCCCAACCCGGCCGATCTGCTCGGAGGACAGCGCATCAACGAGATCATTGCGGCTTTGAAGCAGCGCGCCGATTATGTGCTGTTCGACAGCCCGCCGGTGCTCGCGGCCACCGATGCGGCGCTATTGGGCATCAAGCTGGACGGCGCCCTGTTGGCAATTCGCGCTGGCGAAACGCGGCGCGACCACACGGCGCAAGCGCGGCAAGCTTTGGAACGCGTCCATGTACGAGTCGTTGGCGCTGTGCTGACCGACGCTCCGCGCGACAACCAAGTCGCCTACTGACGCCGGGCCATTTCCCTGCTTTTTTCACGCGAACGTCCTGGCGGCGCAAGCATCTTCCAGCGAAATGGGAGACTGAAGCGACAATGAAGGGATTAATCCTCAGTGGCGGCAAAGGAACGCGCCTCTACCCGTTGACCTACACCCGCGCCAAGCAGCTGATCCCCGTCGCCAACAAGCCGGTGCTGGTACGTGTCATCGAAGCAATACGCGATGCCGGCGTCGACGAAATCGGAATGGTCGTTGGACACACGGCGCCAGAAATCCAGGCTGCCCTCGGCGATGGCTCGCGCTGGGACGTCTCTCTATCATATATCCCGCAGCATAGCCCGGATGGTTTGGCGCACGCCGTCAAGATCTCGCGCAATTTCCTGGCGAATGATCCCTTCGTGATGTTCCTTGGTGACAATGTGATTGAAGGCGGCATCAGCCAACTGATCCGCGACTTCGCCGACAACGATTGGAACAGCCAGATCGTGCTCAAGGAAGTCGAAAACGCTTCAGCCTATGGCGTCGCTCAACTGCGCCCCGATGGCAGCATTGAACGACTGATCGAAAAGCCCGCCGCGCCACCGAGCAACCTGGCGCTGGTTGGCATTTATATGTTTGACCATCACGTATTTGACGCGGTCGATGCGATTCGCCCGTCGGCGCGCGGCGAATACGAAATCACCGACGCCATTCAGTGGCTTATTGACCATGGACATTCCGTCTACCCGCACATTCATCGGGGCTGGTGGATTGACACCGGCAAGCCGACGGATATGCTGGAGGCGAATAGCCACGTGCTGGAAGAGACTGTGCCTTGCGTCGCCGCCGACGCAGAGATCGACGCGCGCTCGACTGTGGATTCACGCGTGACCGTGCAGGCAGGCGCCCGCATCGTCAACAGCATCCTGCGCGGACCGACGGTCATCGGCCAGGGCACGTTGATTGAAAACAGCTACATCGGTCCATTCACCAGCATCTACCACAGCTGTCAAATCCGCAATTGCGAAATTGAGCGCAGCATCATACTCGAAAACAGCAGCGTAATTGACATTGATCGAACCCTGCGAGACAGCCTGATCGGCAGAAACGCTTCTGTCAAGAGAAGCGCGGTAAAGCCGAGCGGCATCAAAATGAATCTTGGCGACCACAGTACGCTTTGGGTTTAAGCACGAAGCGCGATAACGTGGCGGGAGCGCAATGAAAAACATTCTAGTAACGGGCGGGGCTGGCTTCATCGGCAGCGCCTTCGTCCGACACATGGTGACGACATACCCTGAATATAATATCGTCTGCTTCGACAAGCTGACCTACGCCGGGAATATCGACAATTTGCTGCCGGTCAGCGATGAGGAGAATTACCGCTTCGCGCGTGGTGATGTGGCCGATCGAATGGCTGTTCAGCGCGTCCTGGACCAGTTCGCCATTGACACCATCGTCAACTTCGCCGCGGAAAGCCATGTTGATCGCAGCATCCTTGATCCGGACGCTTTCATTCATACCGATGTGGTCGGCGCCTACATCTTGCTCGACGAAGGGCGGAAGCATGGAATCGGGCGCTTCTGCCAGGTATCGACTGACGAAGTCTACGGCGATATCGACGATGGCGTTTCCCTCGAAGAGGATCGATTCCTCCCGAACAGCCCTTACGCGGCAAGCAAAGCCGGCGGCGAACTGATGGTGCGGGCCTACGCCGTCACCTATGGCATGGATACCGTCATTACCAGAGGCAGCAATACCTACGGTCCATACCAATACCCGGAAAAGCTGATACCGTTCTTCACCACCGAAGCCATAGACGACCGACCGCTGCCGCTATATGGCGATGGCCGACAGATTCGCGATTGGCTCTATGTTGATGATCACGCGCGCGGCGTCGACCGGATCTTGCACGACGGCGAATCCGGCGAAGCCTATAATCTGGCGGGAGAGAATCAGCGATTCAACATTGATGTGACGCTACAGATCTTAAAGCTGCTTGGCAAGCCGGAGTCGCTGATCCGATACGTCCCGGACCGCGAAGGTCACGATCGGCGCTATGCGATGTCCGCGGGGAAAGCGCGAGAGCTGGGCTGGCAGTTGGAATACAATTTCGAGGCCGGGCTGGAAACCGCCGTCAACTGGTACCGGGAAAATGAATGGTGGTGGCGCAAGATCAAAACGGGCGAATACCTTGACTATTACCATCGTCAATACGCTGAACGGCTTGAGGCATCGCAACTTTGACTGAATGATGCCTTTTCATGTCATTCTCATGCCAAACGCGGCCAATCCGCCACACGAAGATTACGATTCAATGCCTGGATATGAACGCTGAATGAAGATTCTGATCACCGGCGCCGCCGGCCGACTCGGCAGCCAACTCATAGCGAAACTCCAGGAGGAGCACTTCGTTTTGGGCGCGGACATCGTCGGCGAAGTCAGCCATGAACTGGATATCGCCGATTACGATGCCTGCCGCCGGCTTGTCGCTGACACGTGCCCGGACATTGTCTTGCATCCGGCCGCCTGGACTGATGTCAACGGCTGCGCGCTGAACCCGCGGAAGGCGCTGAAAATCAACGGGCTCGGGACCGGAAACCTGGCAGCGGTCACGGCCCAGTTTGCCATTCCGATTCTCTATGTCAGCAGCAACGAGGTCTTCGACGGGGCGCTTGACCGCGCTTACAGCGAATACGACTATCCGAATCCGCGGAATGCTTATGGCTACAGCAAATGGTATGGCGAGCGCGCCGTCGCCCAAGTGAACCCGCGGCATTATATCGTCCGCTCGGCTTGGCTCTTCGCCCATGGCGGACGCAACTTCATCCACGCGATCTTAGGCGCGGCGCAAGATGGCAAGCCCCTTCGCGTCGTAACTAATGAAGTGGCGAACCCGACATATACAAACGACCTGGCAGCGGCGATTGCAAAACTGATCGAGACGGAGCGCTTCGGCATCTATCATCTGGTCAACGAGGGCGCCGTGAGTCGCTGGCAGTTTGCGCGCCATGTGCTTGATCTAGCCGGCTACAGCGAAACGCCGATTGAGCGCATCAGCCGACATGAGTGGCCCCGTCCGTCGCTGCCCCCTGAATACACCGCCCTGGCCAACAACGCCGGCGCCAGCATCGGGATTCAACTGCGCCCCTGGGAAGACAGCCTGCGCGCCTTCCTGGACGCCGAGGCCGCCGCTTGATGCCGGACCCGTTCTCCGTCGTCATCCCGAATTGGAACGGGCAGCGCTTTCTCGCCGACTGTCTTGACGCGCTCCGCGGGCAAACCCTCGCAGATATTGAAGTTATCCTCGTCGACAATGCTTCAACGGACGGGTCGCAAGAATTCGTCCGAACCCGGTATCCAGAAGTACGGCTGATCGAACTAAAGGAGAATCGCGGCTTCACTGGCGCCTGCAACGCGGGCATGGAGGCGGCGGAGGGCGCATATATCGCCTTGCTCAATAATGATACTGAAGTGGCGAGCGATTGGGCGGAACAAGTGGCGCGAGCTTTTGAGTCTCATTCCGATGCCGGGATCGTCGCCAGCAAGATGCTGCTATTTGATCAGCGCGATCGCTTGCACACCGCCGGCGACTTCTTCACCACCGATGGCCGCGCTGGCAACCGTGGCGCCTGGCAATGGGACAAGGGTCAATACGATCGCGGAGAATATGTCTTTTCCGCCTGCGGCGGGTCAGCCGTCTATCGGCAATCTATGCTTGCGGAGATCGATACCCTGGACGACGATTTTTTCTTCCTGCTCGAGGACGTCGATTTGGCCTGGCGCGCGCAACTGGCTGGCTACAAGGTCTGGTATGAACCACTTGCGATAGTCTATCACCATTTGTCCGCGACTGGCGGCGGCGTCACGGCAAGCTTTCACGATGGCCGCAACGGCATCTGGCTCATCGCCAAGAATATGCCCGCGAGTCTGCTGCGCAAATATGGGAGGCGGATTCTGGCGAGACAGCTGGCGCTGCTCTGGCTGTCGCTGAAATCGTGGCGTGGGCGGGAAGCGCGCGCGCGAATCCGCGGTATGATAGCGGGCGCCTTCAGCATTCGCGGCGCCCTGAAAAAACGAAAGCGCATCCAGACGGCGAAGCGCGTCGCCGACGACTATATCGAAAGCATTCTGACGCTGGTTTGAGCTTCGAGGCGCGGTCTATTGCCAGGCCTGCGACCGCCCGCATGTACAATTGACGAATCTCGCGTATTATGGTTCGTATAATCCGATCCAGATTGTAACTCCATGGATGGAGATTCAGATTTGAGCAATCCCTTTCTGAGCATCGTTATACCGGCGCACAATGAAGAGAGTCGGCTGCCACCGAGCCTGGCTCAGATAGACGCTTTCCTGCGGACGAAGTCCTTTGAGTCCGAAGTCATCATCGTCGAAAACGGCAGCGAGGACCGAACCTACGAAGTCGCTCGCGATTGCGCTCGCGCATATCCCAACGTGAGCGTGATTCAGTCTCCCGACAATTTGCGCGGCAAAGGCTTGGCCGTCAAGCAAGGCATGTTAGCGGCGACGGGGGACTGGCGCTTCATCTGCGATGCCGACCTGTCTATGCGGATTGAGGAGCTCGCAAAATTCTTGCCGCCGCATTCGGACGGGCACGACATCGTCATCGCTAGCCGCGAAGCGCCTGGCGCGGTACGCGTCGATGAACCGGAGTATCGCCATATCATGGGGCGGGTCGCCACATTCATCATCAAAGTTGCCGCGATCAGAGATTATGAAGACACGCAGTGCGGCTTCAAGATGTTTAGCGGAAAAGTAGCGGAAGACCTCTTTGCCGTGCAGCGGATGAACGGTATCGGCTTTGATGTGGAGCTCTTGTTCATCGCCAAGCGGCGCGGTTATCGAGTGAAGGAGATGCCGATAACCTGGTATTACGATCCCTACTCCACCATGCGGCTCTGGGATGACTCGATGAAGCTGCTGCGCGAGATTTGGGAAATCCGGCGGAATTGGCATCAGGGCATTTATGGCTGAGCCCAAGATAAGATCCAAGACTGCGAGCCTCCATCACGAGCGGCGTTATTTCCGCGCCGGCTACCGACGGATCGTCGGACTTGATGAAGCTGGTCGCGGTCCCCTGGCTGGACCAGTCGCCGCGGCCGCCGTCGCCCTGCCGCTGGAACGCGCTGACCTCACCCAAGCGCTGCGAGGCGTACGGGACAGCAAAGAGATGACCGCCTCCCGACGTGATCGACTCAGCGACAAGATCAAAGATGTCGCGATTGTTTGGGGCATTGGGCAGAGCAGCGTTGAAGAGATTGACCGCAAGGGCATCGTCAACGCGACGAAAACGGCCATGCAGCGCGCCCTCGACAATGCCGTGGAAGGGACCGGATTCCTTCCCGACTACCTCTTCCTGGATTACATGCCCTGGCCGGAGCGCTCCGATGTCCCGCAGTTGAGCATCGTCGATGGCGATAAACATTCGCTGACCATCGCCTGCGCCAGCGTTCTCGCCAAAGTCTGGCGCGATCAATTCATGCGAATGCTTGACGGACAGTATGCGGGCTACGGATTCGCCCAGCACAAGGGCTATGGCACGCCGGCTCATCTGCGGGCGCTTCGACAGTCCGGTCCATGCGCCGCCCATCGGCAATCCTTCCGCCCGATTTGCGAGTTCGCTGAGAACAGGTCGGACTGAGGAGCTGCGTCGCCGGAAGAAGCGAGACAGGCCTGTGATGTTGGCGGGGGCGCAACGCGGGGGATTACCTTGAAGATCGCGCTGGTTCACGATTGGCTCAATCAAGTTGGCGGCGCGGAAAATGTGCTGGAGGCGCTTAAACGCCAGTATCCCGCGAGCCCCGTTTTCACCAGCATCTTCGACAAGAAGCGCATGCCCGCTCACTATCAAGATTGGGATATTCGCACGCTCCCGATCGATCGTCTGCCGGCTATACATCGGCGCCACCAAGCCTATTTGCCCCTGTATCCGCTCGCCTGGAACAAGCTAGAAATTGACAACTTTGAAGTGATTCTGAGCAACAAAAGCGGATTCTGTCATGGCTTGCGCTTCCCGCCAGCAAGCTTGCACATTTGCTATTGCCTGACGCCGACGCGTTACGTTTGGCAATTGGACAACTACCTTGAGGGAGAAGACCTAAGCGCAAGCGCGAAGTTGCTCTTGCGGCCGCTGGTAACCGTTCTGAAACGCTGGGATTATGCGGCGGCGCAGCGCGTGTCGCATTTCATCGCCATCAGCACGGCAGTTCAGGAGCGCATCAGTCAATTTTACGCGCGCAATTCAACGGTCATTTTCCCGCCGGTGGAAACTGCGCGCTTTGAAGCGATGGCAACCGAAACCATCGAAGACTATTATCTCATCGTGTCCCGCCTGATTCCGTACAAACGCATCGATCTGGCGATTCAAGCGGCGGGGGCGCTGGGCTTAAAGTTGAAAATTGCCGGCGGCGGACGGGATCGTGAGCGGCTGCGCGCGCTGGCGGGGGACAATGTCGAGTTTCTCGGCTACGTGCCGGAGGCCGAATTACCCGGCTTGATGGCAAGATGCCAGGCGCTAATCTTGCCGGGTCTGGAAGATTTCGGCATTACACCGGTCCAAGCGCAAGCCGCCGGTCGTCCGACCATCGCATTCGGCGGCGGCGGCGCATTGGACACCGTCATCCCGGGCGTCACTGGCGAGCATTTCCCCCAGATGACCGTAGACAGCCTGAAAGCAGTCTGGCGCAACTTTGATGAAGGCGCGTACAATTCGCAAGAGATTCGAGCGCATGCCAGGAGATTCGATACCAGCGTATTTGCTGAACGCATCGACGCATTTGTAAAGCAAGCCTGGGATGCGCATACCGCCGGTCAGAAGTTTCAATACCGGGACCCCTTGAACGGGAATTAGGGATGATTCAAATGGAGTACAAAGAGATAATCCGCATATTGATGCGCCGCTGGTGGCTCATCGTCCTGCCAGTCGTCTTGAGCGCGGTGATATCAGTTCCAGATTTGCTGCGGGATGGCACGGCTGTCAGCGGCGGGTTCACCACCCAGATTCGATACAGCGCCGCGCAGAAACTGAATATGCCGGACCGCGAAGGCGACTACACCGACATCTGGCGCGCATCGGAATACACGGTGCATGCCCTGACGGACTGGGCGCGCAGCTCAAGTTTTCGCCAGGAAATTGCAAGCATTCTTGGCGATGATCAAGCGGCCATGGATGGCTTGCATATCGCCGCCGACAACGTACGCAGCGTCGGCGTGATTTACATGAGTCATCTCAATGGCGATTCGCTTGGCGCCATCGCCGACGCGGCTGTGCTGGTTTTGAACAGCCGCAGCCAGCGCTACTTCCCCCAATTGGAAGGCGAGGCGGCGCAGGTAACCATTCTGGACCAGCCTGCTATCGCCGTAGCGCCACCAGCTCTGCCCTCGCGCCTGGCGCCTGTCGTCCGCTTGGCTGTGGCATTGTTGATTGGGCTGGCGATTGCGGTCTTCGCCGAGTTTGTCGATCGCACGATCTATCATCAAGACGATCTGCGTCGGCTGGGCTTGCCCTTGATCGGCAGCATCCCCAAGGAACGCGCCTGAATCGAGCGCGATTCCGGTCCCCTCGATCGGCTGCTGACAGAGATTGAAGACGGGAGAGACAGCATGGCGGACTTCTTCGACTTAAGCGGCCGCGTTGCCATCGTAACCGGCGCGTCTCGCGGCATCGGCAAGTCGATCGCGAGGGCATTTGCCCTCGCTGGCGCCAAAGTCGCGCTAGCCAGCCGCCGGCAAGACGCGCTTGACGAGGCCGCTGAAGAAATACGCATCCGCGGGGGCGACGCGGTTGGCATCGCCGCGCACAATGGCGACAAAGAGGCGCTCAAGGCCTTGGTTGAACAAACGGTCAGTCACTTCGGCGCGGTGGATATTCTGGTCAACAACGCGGCGACCAACCCGCACTTCGGCCCCACGCTCAAGGCGGCTGACAGCTATTGGCAAAAGACCATTGAAGTGAATCTGATGGGCAACGTCTGGCTAACGCAAGCGGCGGTCAAAGTGATGAGAGCGAACGGCGGCGGCAAGATTATCAATGTCGCCTCCATTGTGGGGTTAAACCCAGGCCGCTATCAAGGCATTTACAGCATTACCAAAGCCGGTGTCATTAGCTTGACCAAGTCCCTTGCGGGCGAGTTGGGCGCGGACAATATTCAGGTCAACGCCATCGCGCCGGGCTTGGTGCAGACGAAATTCGCCCAAGCGCTTTGGGGCAATCCGGAATTGCTCACTCCTGTCTTGGCACAGACGCCGGCGGGGCGAATTGGTCAGCCAAAGGACATCAGCGGCATAGCGCTCTACCTGGCTTCATCGGCGTCGGACTATACGACTGGCGCGGTATTCGTCGTAGACGGCGGCGTCAGCGCCAGTTCGATTTAATCGAAATCAGCAGCGCGAGTGGGCGAGCCACCGGCTCGCCCGTACACATTTTGCGTTCCATTTAGCGTTTCACTCAAATGGCGATCACACTCATTACTTGCAATTTACTTCTGAGACTCCAGCTCAGCGATTGTCTTCGTCAAGCGGCTCTTCACCCGTCTGGTCATCCGCCGCGGCGCTTTCAAGCAGGAGCGCAACCTCGATGGCATCGTCTTCGCCGTCGGAATCGTCCAGCGAATCGAGCAAAGCGTCATGCTCAACGTTGGCTTCGTCCGTCGGCGGTCTTGTCGCCGAGTGCCCGATCATCGTAATCTTGCCGTCAATGAAGGCGCCTTCTTCCGTGGTCAAAGCCGATGCGCTGATATCGCCCCAGATTCGTCCCGTTCGCAGAAGCTGCACCTTGTTGCCGGCCACATTGCCGCGAACAGAGCCGGCGATGGAGATGTTGCGGGCATTGATGTCGGCATGAATATCGGCCGATTCGCCCACCAGAATATTACCGCTGACCTCCAGCGAGCCGGCAAATTGACCGTCCATGCGCACATTGCCCGAACTGACAAAACTGCCTTCGAAGCTCGTGTTTGAGCCTACGACCGTGTCGAAGCCGACGGGCCGACCGGAGGGCACATCCGGCGCCGACTCCTGCGCTTCCACTTCCGTTTGCCCGCGCCGATTGGCGAAAAACGCGCTCATGCTCTTCCCTCGTCTGCTCGACTTACCTGCGGTTTCAAATTGCTTACCGATTGCTCCGCCGCAAAAACTGGCGAAATGGCAGCGTAATCGTCACCGTTCAACTGGACCTGATTGCATGAAGGCGGAAATGGTCCAAGCCTGAGAGCTCCCGCACCTGTTCGGCCGCCCGATAACTGCTGCGCACCAGCGGCCCGCTTTCCACCCACTTGAAGCCCATTTGCAGCCCCGCCTCACGCAATTCGGCGAACTCGTCCGGCGTATAATAGCGCTCAATCGGAAGATGACGTTTGCTTGGCTGCAAGTATTGGCCCAGTGTCAAAATGTCGACGCCGACGGTTACAAGATCAAGCATCGTGGCTTTGACTTCATCAAGCGTCTCGCCCAGGCCGAGCATGATCCCGCTCTTGGTCAAAACCATGGCATCCATCCGCTTGGCATTTGCCAGAGTCGACAGCGCCCAGTCATATCGATCCTGTGGCTGCACCTTCTTGAAGAGCCGGGGCACTGTTTCAACGTTGTGATTCAATATTTCCGGCTGCGCGTCCATCACCATTTTCAAGGCGAGTTCGCTGCCCTTAAAATCGGGGACCAAGACCTCAATTGAGCAGCCGGGCTGCAACTGGCGAATTCGGCGGATCACCATGGCGAAGAGCGGCGCCCCGCCATCCGGGCGGTCGTCGCGATTGACGCTCGTGATCACCACGTGCTGCAATCCCATCGCGCGCACGCTTTCGGCGATGCGATTCGGCTCCGCCCAATCCAGCGGGTTTGGCCGGCCAGTCTTGATATCGCAGAACCCGCAGCTGCGGGTACAGGTATCGCCCATCATCAGGAAGGTTGCGGCGCCTTTGCCCCAGCATTCACCGAGATTGGGGCATTGCGCCTCTTCACAGACGGTGTGCAAGGTCTTGCTGCGCATGAGCTCGCGCACCCGTTCATAGGTATCGCCGCTGGGCGCGCGCACACGGATCCATGGCGGCCGGCGCCGTGGCGTCTTTGGGTCCGGTTGCCAATCGGCTGAGGTCGTCACCGGAATTAGATCGGGCTGAATCGTGTTCGACACCTGGTTCCTCAAGCTAATGCAATTCCCGCGTATGCCTCATTATATATCAGACCGCGAAGGCATTGCTATAGCGCGCGCCCGCTGCCGCCAGCTTAGTCGGTTCCAGTCCGGCCATGTGTTATTCTATGGAGGAGTTCCCAGAAACTCGGGCGATGCAATGAGAACCATCACGCTCAAGGATGTAAGCAAAACCTTTTATGACAAGAGCCGCAAACTGACGCCCGTTCTGGCGATCAAGGACTTCAACCTGCATGTTGACGATGGCGAGGCGGTGGTGCTGCTCGGCCCCAGCGGCTGTGGCAAGACCACCCTGTTGCGTTTGATCGCAGGACTGGACCAACCCGACAGCGGAGAAATCTTCTACAACGATCTGCCACTTGACGAGATCCCGATTGAAGACCGTGGCATCGGCATGGTCTTTCAGAATTATGTATTGATCCCGCATTGGGAAAGCCGCAAGACAGTTGGCTTCTTTCTGCGCCTTCGCGATCGCGAGGAAGAAGTGCCGGCCCATGTCAATACGGTCGCCAAAATCACCGGCGTCGATATAGAAAGTCTGATGGGGCGCTTTCCACGAAATCTCTCCGGCGGGGAAAAGCAGCGCGTTTCCATCGCCCGCGCCTTCGCCCGCGATCTCGAGCTGCTGCTATTCGATGAGCCCTTCGCCAATCTGGATGCTAAATTTCGGGCGCAAGCGCGCGTGGAATTGAAGCGGCTCATCCAGGAATTTAACGTGACCCTGATCTATGTGACCCATGATCAGGTCGAAGCGATGAGCGTCGCCGATCGAATCGTCGTCATCAACGCGGGCCGCATCATTCAGTCCGGGCCCTATAGGGACTTGCATGACGATCCCGATAGCCTGTTCGTAGCGGAATTCCTGGGAACGCCGACCATCAACGCTTTCTGGGGACGTGTCAACGACGGCGAGTGGGACGGCAGCTATATGGGACGCGCTGCCCTGCCTCGCCCTCGTCCCGATGGCAGCGAAGTCATCGTCGGCATTCGCCCTCAGCACATCAAGATCTGCGACCAGAACGGCGGCATTCCCGCCACGATTGAGCGCGTCATCCCATTTTATGCCGAGCAATATACACTGCTGGAAGTCTGGCTGAGGAAGCGTCGCTGGCGTATCCAGGCGCCGCTGCACGAGCGATTCCAGCCCGGCGAAACGGTCCATTGCCAACTGGACTGGCCGCGCGCGCTCTTTTTCGATGCGGCATCGGGCGACCGAATCCGTTAATCAAATCGGACTAAATTCTGAAGAGCTTCTAGTGTTGAGGGACCAATCCCCGGTACTTGATCCAGATCTGCCAACGTGGCGAATGGACTCACCTGCTCCCGGTACTCAATGATCTTTCGCGCTGTCACCGAGCCAATATTGGGCAGCGCAACTAATTCTTCCAAAGTCGCCACATTCACGTTGACCAAGCGGCCGCCCGACGGCGTGGGCAAGGCGCCGTCTAGGCGATTGGCTTCAATGGACGGGACATGCACCTGGTCGCCATCTCGCAGGATTCCAGCCAGATTGACCCGCTCCCTGTCCGCCAAGTCGGTGAATCCGCCGGCGGCCGTCACCGCATCGGACACCCGGCTGCCCTGCGGCAATCTGTGCCGCGTTCCTCGCCTTGCAACTTCGCCAGTGACATATACCAGAATGGGCGAAGGCGTCGCCGTCGGGGCCGGGGTCGCGGTCGGCGCCGGCGGCTTGATCATGATATGGACTGGCTCTGGACGCCAAAGGAGCAGCAGCGCCCCGCTAATGGCAATGGCGATAACCAGGAGCAGCGCCGCCACAATCGCCGCGAGCGATGACGACATCTGGATTACATTCCGAGACACGCCGATCAATTGTCGGCATTCTATCATATACTGCGGAGGTTCAGGTTCGGCTTTCCACCCAAATCGGCAGATGCCCCAAGGCGACGATATCGTACCATTGGGCGCGATCGCCTTCGGTGAATATTGCCGCTTCAGCCACGACTTTGGCGCCGGCCTTGTCCATGATGAGGCGCATCCCCTGCAAGGTGCTCCCAGTCGAAATCACGTCATCAATGATGGCGATGCGCTTGCCCGCAACCAGCTTGCGGTCCTTTTCATCAAGGAACAAGGTCTGTGGTTGGCCTGTGGTGATACTGAGCGTTTCGCTTTGCAGGGCGTCGCCCATATAAGGCTTGTGCGCCTTGCGAAGAACAACGTAGGGCAGTTGCAATTCGGAGCTGATGGTGTGCGCCAGAGGGATGGACTTCGCCTCAGCCGTCACCAATACCTGAATATCGCGTCCCGTCAGCTTCTGCGCCAGCTCCGCGCTGGCCACGTTGACAAACTCGTAGTCGCCCAAAATATTGAGGATCGCGATTTTGACGCCCGGCTTGATTTCCATCAGCGGCAAGTTGCGCTTGACGCCGGCAACCTCTACGGAGTGAAACTCTTGAGCCATTGGGATGTCCTCGTACGCCAAAATCACCTTGCCCCGCTGATTATAGCGCGATCGGGCCGCGTGCCGAATCGCTAGGCGCGCGCGGCAGCGGTCTGATGCGCATCGGCGGAGGGAAGATCGCCCGCGATGCCGTTGACTACCCGGCCATCAACGAGGGTAAGCACGCGATCCATTTGCGCAGCCAGCGACTGATCGTGCGTGACCATAACCACTGTCGTCCCACTTTCATCACGTATCGTCTTCAGCGCCTGCAGAACGGTCTCGCCAGAATGCGTATCGAGATTGCCTGTGGGCTCGTCAGCCAGCAAAATCGGCGGATCGTTGGCCAAGGCCCGGGCGATGGCGACGCGCTGCTGCTGCCCGCCGCTCAGTTCGCTCGGACGGTGGTGAAGGCGGGCGCCCAATCCCAACATATCCAGGAGCTCGCGAGCGCGGTTGAATGGGTTGTGCCGGCGCGCCTGAGCGAACTCGATCGGCAGCGCCACGTTTTCCAGAGCGGTCAAGGTAGGAATCAAGTTGAAGAACTGAAAGACGAAGCCGATCTTTTGATTGCGGATGTCGGTCAACTGCCCTTCGCTCATGCGTGTGATATCGATGCCGTCGATTTCGATCGTGCCGTCGGTAGGGCTGTCCAATCCGCCGACGATGCCCAACAGCGTACTCTTGCCGCTGCCGGAAGGGCCAATAATGCCGACCATTTCATTCGCATAGATCGTCAGGTCGACGCCACGCAGAGCCTGTACAATATGCGTTCCCAACTTAAGATTTCGCGTCACCTGCTTGGCCTGTATCACTGCTTTGCGCATCGCGCGCCTCTCCCCTGATTGTTTCAAGAACAATGCCTATGAATACGAAAACGCCGCGCGCCCGTCGCGCAAGCATGCGGATGGCGCAAGCGGCGCCGGTCCGCTCTCCAGTTAGACCTCGTTGACAATGCTGAAAATCATCGGGCGCCGTTTGGTTTCGTTGTAGATGAGCTTTCCCAAGCTCTCTTCAACCAGGTTCTTGCGTTTGCCATTGAGGCGCCGGCTGCGATTAACCACCTCAGTAATGTTGTCGCGGATCTGATCGAGGAAGTCTTCGGCGTCTTTCAAATACACGAATCCGCGCGAAACAATGCGCGGTTCGCCTATCAGTTTGCCGCTTCTATGATCGACGTTGACGCTGACCAGGACGAATCCATCCTGCGCCAGAATCTCTCGATCGCGGATCACCGCCCGTCCGACATCGCCGACGCCGCTGCCATCAACAAAGACATAGCCGCCAGGCTGACGTTCGCCAACGGTTACCCCGCGCGCATTCAACTCAACGGTGGCGCCATTCTCCACCCTGATGATGTTTTCGGCGGCGACGCCATTATCAGCCGCCAGCTTGGCATGCAGGTGCAAATGCCGGACTTCGCCATGAACCGGCATCAGGTGCCGCGGCTGCGTCAGATTGAGCATCAGCCGCATTTCTTCTTGGCAGGCATGTCCGGAAACGTGCACCGCTTCAATCGAGTCGTAGATGACATCGGCGCCCCGCTCGATCAGGCGATTGATCGTGCGGTAGACCATTTCTTCGTTGCCCGGGATCGGATGCGACGAGAGGATAATCGTATCGCCCTTGCGCACGTCCAGCTGCCGGTGTCGTCCGGCCGCCAATTTGCCCAAGACGGCTGATGGCTCTCCTTGCGACCCGGTGACCATGAACACGACCTTGTGCGGCGGCAAAGCCAGGGCTTGCCCGACACTTACCAGCATATCGTCGTCGACATCAAGGTAGCCGAGCTTGCGCGCGATCTTGGCATACTCGGACATGGTGTAGCCGGTGATGCACACCTTGCGCTTGTGGTTGCGCGCCGCGTTAACCACCTGCTGAACGCGCGAGACAAGTGAGGCGAAGGTCGCCACCATAATCCGGCCTTTGGCGCCGCGAAACACTTTGTCGAGCGCGCCATCAATGACAGCCTCCGATTGCGTCCAGCCGCTCTTGTCTGCATTCGTGCTATCCGCCATCAGCAATACGACGCCGCGCTGGGCGAAACCAGCGAGCCTGGCATAATCCGTCTTGCGGCCATGCACCGGCGTATTATCGAATTTGTAATCGCCCGTATGCACGATCATGCCGTAGGGCGTTTCGATGCCATAACCGACACAATCTGGAATGCTATGGCAGACGTGAAAGCTATGCAGCGTGAAGGGACCAATCTGTATGGTGTCCCCTCCGTTGAATGTATGAATCTTGGCTGACTTCAACAGGCGCGCATTCTTCAGTTTTACTTGCAGCAAGCCGGCCGTCAGCGGCGTTGCAAAGAGCGGAATGCCGGGAAAGGACTTGATGACGTGCTGCGCCGCGCCGATGTGGTCCTCATGCCCATGGGTGAAAGCGACGCCGTGCAGCCGGATATCGTCGCGTTCTTCCAGCCAGCGATAATCCGGAATGATGTAGTCGACGCCGTGCATGTCGTTTGCCGGGAACATGATTCCGCAGTCAATCAGGAATCCTTCGCCGTTCCGTTCAAACAAGGTCATGTTCTTGCCGATTTCGCCCAAGCCGCCAATGGGCGTTATCTTGAATTTGGGATTTTTTGTCATGTTAGCTCTTTCTCAAAACAGAAACAGCCTGTGAGCCTTGTGAGCCACAGGTGTCTAATCGTCCTATGGTATTGCGTTGATTGGCTGTTATGCAGATGCTCCTCGTGGACCTATACGGGCGAGGCAATCATCGTGCCATCTCTCCGGGCACGTCTTGGACCAGTTTGCACTGAAGCCATTTGCAACCAAAACAGCATTATAGCATACGACCTGAAATCCCCTTTGTCTAGCGCAGAATCTTAACATTCAGCTAACATCCGGCGACGCCGCCAAAGATGAACGCTGGGACGCGGATTGCGGGTGATGACACATTTGCGGAAACAAGCGAGCCCCCGCCCGAATCTAGGTTCAGATTTTCTCCAAGCCCAATTCAAACGCAGCCTGCCTAGACTGAAGAAGCCGGTTTATGCGCCTTCCTTTTGTGCTATAATGGCGCGCGTTATCCAATAGGAAATCGCGGCGAGACTGAGGGAGGCCAGCAGGGAATGGGATACGACAAGATCACAGCGCCCAACTCCGGAGAAAAGATCAGCTTCAGCAATGGCAAGATGCAGGTGCCCGACAATCCGATCCTGCTGTTTATTGAGGGCGATGGCATCGGCTACGATATCATGACCGCCAGCAAGCGGATCTGGGACGCGGCGGTAGAGAAAGCCTACGGCGGAAAACGACACGTTTCCTGGATGGAGGTCTATGCCGGCGAGAAAGCAGCCGGCATCTATGATGGAGACTACATGCCAGAAGAGGCTTTCGATGCCTTCCGCGAATACAAAGTCGGCATCAAAGGTCCTTTGACCACGCCGGTCGGCGGCGGCTTCCGCAGCCTGAACGTGACCTTGCGTCAAGTGCTGGATCTCTACAGTTGCGTGCGTCCGGTGCGCTGGTACAACGGCGTGCCCAGCCCGCTGAAACATCCTGAAGATGTGGATGTGGTCATCTTCCGCGAAAACACGGAAGATACCTACGCCGGTATCGAATACGAATCCGGAACGGAAGAAAACAAGAAGCTGGCTGAATTCTTGAAATCCGAATTGGGCGCGACTAATTTCTTCCCCGATGCGGGCCTCGGCATCAAGCCGATCAGTCCCTTCGGCAGCAAGCGTCTCATCCGCGCCGCGATTCAGTATGCGATTGATCGTCGCCGCAGCAGCGTTACCCTGGTGCATAAAGGCAATATCCAGAAGTTCACCGAAGGCGCTTTCCAAAAGTGGGGATACGAACTGGCGCGCGAGGAATTCCCGGACGAGACAATTTCATGGGACGATGTCGCTTCCAGCCATAATGGCAACGTGCCGAACGGCAAAATTCTGATTCAGGATACGATTGCCGACATCATGTTTCAGAAGATGCTGCTGCGACCGCGCGAACACGACGTCATCGCCACCACCAATCTCAATGGCGATTACCTGAGCGACGCTTTGGCAGCCGAAGTCGGTGGCGTGGGCATTGCGCCGGGCGCCAACATCGGTGATGAAATTGCGCTGTTCGAAGCGACGCACGGCACCGCGCCGAAATATACCAACAAAGACATGGTCAATCCCGGTTCTCTGCTCTTCAGCGGCGTGATGATGCTCGAGCATTTGGACTGGTTTGAAGCGGCCGAACTGATCACCAAAGCCTACGAGAAAACTATCGATCAGCGTTACGTCACTTACGACTTTGCGCGCCAGATGGACAACGCGACCAAAGTGCCCACAAGCGAATTCGCCACCAGGATCATTCAGAATATGGATTCGGTCTGAGCGAATCGCGGCGCCATGCGCATTGGCTGAAGCGCCTTCAACCGACGGCGAAATTCCAGCAAATCGGGGCGGCCTGTCAAGTCGCCCTCTATGATGTCCGAGTTCCCCCGGCCCGTCACGGCATTTGTCCGATTCGATCATTCCATTACAATAAATATTAGAAACTAGCACTCAGAACAAGCATGCAGACCGACGGATTGGTTCAAGCTCCGGCGATCGAAGGATATTTTCGGCGCGCTAAAGTGAAGAGCGCGCGGCCCTTCGCCTTGCCCCTGCTGCTTGCTTTGACGCTATTGACGGCGGCGGTTTTCGTCTTGCGGTCGCCGCTTCCGCTGGCCGCGATGTTCCCGCTTGGCGTCCTGCTTATCGCGTCCTTAAAGCGCAAGAACGGGATTCATCGCGTCAAGACGCGGCTCAAAGATTCGATATTCACTGTCGAAGGCGACGGCTACGACATTCGTCTCGAGCCGCCATTCCGCTTCAAGACCGGTGTGGAACGCATACTGGCGACGGAAAAGCAAGACGAGACCTGCTTCGTTCGCATGGTCATTGATGTTCACGGCAAACCGCTCGTAATGGAAGAGCAGGTGCTCGCCGGCGCCTTTCCCCCACAATTGGATGAAATTGTGGGGATATCAAGCGCGCTGGGCATCGCCGAGTTGACCAGTCTCACCGCCTACCCGGGCACACTCTGGGCGCTCATTGAAGGCTTCGAGTCTCTTGCGAAAGTTGGCGCGGTCGCTGAGTTGGCAGCGCATGTCCAAAACTTGTACCGCATCGGCAGGCAGCAATTGGCGGACAAAGACTACCTGGAGGCGATCGAGACATTCAGCGGGCTGCTGCGGCAACATCCCGATTCAGCGTCCGCTTACTACAACCGCGGCGCCGCCCGCTATCATGCGCGAATCGATTTGGACAAGGCGATAAATGATCTCACCACGGCTTTGCGGCTTGAGCCAAATCAATACAAAGCATACCGCATGCGAGGTCTGGCGCGGGCGCAGCAAGGCGACTGGGCCGGCTTGCGCGACGACTGTTCGCTGGCGCTGCAGTTTCATCCAACCAGCGCCGAACTCCACAATCTACGTGGAACAGCTTGCTATCGTCTGAAAGATTACGACGCGGCGCTGGCGAGTTTCGAAGACGCGGTCCGGCTCGATGCCAGCCGGCATGAATCGTTTTACAATCGCGGCTTGGCGCGGCATCGGCAAGGCAAGCTAGCCGAGGCAGTTGAAGACTTTCAACAAGCGCTTATCCTGAATCCAGCCTTTGCCGAGGCGCAGCGGAACCTGCAAAAGGCGCGGGGACAGCTTGCGCGCCGGCAGGCTAGGTCACCGTCTTGAGCCAAACGCTCAGCGCCTTCTCCACGCCGTCGCCGACGTCTTTCCTAATCGGTTGCAATCCGGCATCGTCTTTCATCCGCGCCCGGCCAGATATCGAGCCAGCGAGCGCAAGCTAACGCGCCGGCGGGGAAGGCGACGCAAGGGCTGCGGCGCTTTTGACATAGGCGCAAGTTTCCGCATGATCGCCATTCCCATGTCGCCATAATGGATTTCCAGCAGCAAGTCGTCTTCGTTGGCATAGAAGAAATCAAAGACAACTTGCCCAACGGCGCGCCAGACAATCTCACTTTCGATATTGTCTTTGCGCTGTCCACGCATATAGGGAGCGGGGTCGACATCGTGAAAGGCGATCCAGCCGCCTTGGCGCACCAGCGGATACCAGAGATCCATTTGGCGCCTTACATGCCTGACGGCGTGCAGGCTGTCGATATTAAGAAAGTCGATGCCTTGTTTCAAGATCGGCGCTTCCCGCAGAATCCTTTCCTGATCGGTGTCATCCATTTGCAGAAAGGTCCAGCAGTCGGATTGTATGGCGTCCGAACAGTCCCGGATGTCCAGCGAAATCAATCGTCCCCCTTGTTGCTCGACCGCGTGAGCCAGCACGCCCGTTGACCAGCCCTTGTCCACACCACATTCCAGCACAACCGGCGCCTCTACCTGGCAGACACGCTGATGCAACTCCATCAGCTGCGTCGCATGCTTGCCGAATACCCCGGGGCCGCCATCAGCGTCAAACACGGTTTGCAATTTGAAGTACTTTGTGTATACCATTTCCTCTCCTGCTCTCATGGAAGCGCATGTGTCTCGTCATTTTAGACCATCGGGCTCGTCCACTGGTCAGCGCGGACATGCATTCTCAATGTCGGCCGATGCCTTGTCATGTCAGTTCGGCAAATGGTGGCTCTTGAGCCAGGCGGTCAGTTTTCTCGCCAAGGGATTGACGCTTGATGGCGTCCGCCCGGCGCTGAATACCGCCACCTTGTCGCCGGCTTAGTGGCGAAGCAAGCCCTCGCCCATCGGCGAGCGAGCCGAATTGGCCGCCCACAATATGAGCGCTTGAAGTTTTTCCGGCACGAACTGCCCCTCCTGCTCTACCGCCATCCAATCAGTTCATCTTGTCTTGCGAACGCGCCAGGAACTGCGACAAGGCAAGCGCGATCAGGGCAAGCACGATCAGAATCAGCCCAGTCCATATAGCGGCGTTGATGTCGCGCTCGAATACGCTATAAACCAACAGCGGCATGGTCTGCGTCTTGCCCTGCAAATTGCCGGCGAAGAGGATGGTGGCGCCGAACTCGCCCAATGCCCGCGCCCAGCTGAGAATCATGCCGGCGATGAGAGCGCGCCAGGCAATCGGCAGCGTAATGTACCAAAACATCAACCAGCCATAGGCGCCGTCAACGCGGGCCGCGTCCTCGATTTCGGCCGCTATGCTCGAGAAGCCCACCTGCGCCGAGCGGATGTAAAAGGGCGCTGAGATGAAGAATTGCGCCAGTATGACCGCCAGAATTGAAAACGGGATGATGATGCCCGCGTCCGCCAAAAACGAACCAATGGCGCCGCGCCGGCCGAAAGTTAGCAAGAGCGCCAAGCCCGCGACTGCCGGCGGCATCACGATCGGCAATTCGATAAACAAACTGATCAGGCGCTTGCCTTTGAACTCATAGCGCGAGAGCACGTATGCGAGCGGCGTTCCCAATATGGCGGCCAAACAGACAACCGCCAATGTGGAGGCGAAACTCAGGACGGCGGCGGAAAGAATCGTCGCCGAATCGGGCAAGCCCTCCCAAGCCCGGGAACCGACTCCGTTGACCAACAGTACAACAACTGGCGCCGCCAACAGCAAAAAAGCCAGCGCGCTGACGGCAAATATGAGGAATTTATCCGGCTTCACTTGTCGCCGCTTCGCAGGCGAACTGCTGCGCTTCGCCATTATCGGCGCCTGCAACATCGGGCTCGGACCTGACAACAGTTGGTCGGACTCCATTCAGAACCACCGGCCAGCAGAAGCCGTTTTCGGCCATGATTGCCTGAGCTTCTTCCGTGCGCAGGAAGCGAATGAATGCGAGCGCCTGATCTTGCGCTGCCGTGTCGTTGAGCGGCGCAATCGGATAAGACGCCAACTGATTGTGGCGCTCGTCAATTGATATGGCGATCAGTTGGTCAGCGACATCACCCAGCGCATCGGATTGATAAACGACACCCGCATCAGCTTCGCCCAGCGCCACGCGCGCAACCACTTGACGCACGTTGCTCTCTTCAGAGACCAGGTTGCGCAGCACGCGCTCGCTGAATGCTTCGCCAAAATCTTCGTTGTAAGATGCAAGCATAGCATTGGTGTAGGCGCGGATCGGCGTGCCTTCCGCCGCCAAGACTAGCAGTACCGCTTCCTTGGTCAAATCCTCGATAGTCATGACATCGGCGGGGTTGTCAGCGGGCGCGATTACTGTCAACCGGTTGTGGGCGAAGATCTCCACTTCAGACGCTTCCACCCGTCCACTCTCGATCACATGATCCATTTGCAATTCATTGGCGCTGGCGAATATATCGGCTGGCGCACCCGCCGCGATCTGCGCCGCCAGCGTTGCTGAATTGGCGAAATTCAGCAGGATCTCGACTTTGGGCTGGGCTTCAGCGAAAGCGGCGCCAACCGCCTCGAAGACGTCGGTAAGCGATGTCGCCGCGTAGATCGTCAGTGATCCCGACAGACGGCCTTGCGCGCCGGAAATCGCCGCGCCGAACCATAAAGCGATGAACCATTGCAGAACAACCAGGAACCGCATATCCGTCTCCGGTCTACGTCAAGGATTCTTATGGCATGTCATGAATATTGCAAGCGCCTGCGCAAGCCAACTCTGACCGCGCCACCAATTCGCGGCCGATTTCGACTGAAACATCTGTCTGGTCTACGCCAGACCACCGTTTGTCCAACGATGGTCTAATCCGCGCCAATAATCCGCTAAGTTTATTGGTAATCAATTTCTGAGGATAAAATGCGTTACGGCAGACGGGCGGGACCTCCATCATGGTTTGTCATTCTGCTTGGCATCGCTATCGTATTCGGGTTCTACTACCTTTGGTTCGGTCTTCGCAACTTCATGTCAACCGGCGTCAGCGTTGTCGAATCGACGCAACAGGCGATCGAGCGCCATACCGCTACTGCGGTTCGCATTCAGGAGATTGCAGTCAACGCGCCGTCGCCGCTGCCAAGTTTCACGCCGATTCCGCCCTGCCAAGACTTCGCCGTTGGCGTTCGAGAAGCGATCGTGCGAGAAGCGCCAGACACCCGCAGTCGGATCGCCAGCGCGCTCAAACAAGGTGAGACTGTTTGTGTCATTGCCGCGCTCCCCAATACCGAGTGGTATCTGATCGACGACAATCCGCTGACCCGCCGAATTGACAAGGTCTTCATGCACAGAGACATCATCTACGCCGTGAATCCCACGGCAACGCCCACAGTCACATACACACCGATGCCAACAGAAACCGCCACGCATACGTTCACTCCGCGCTCGCGACCCACTGACGCGTTGGCAACAGCCACCAGACAACCTCGCCGGCTTCCCTCCAGGCAAACTTACAGCCCCTCCCCCACGCGTCCAAGCATCAACCTCTAGCTTGCGGTAAGTTTCGCATCGACTATACTGATTCCAGCGCGTCACCGCCTCGCAGTCGCTGTTTGACGCAGCGAAAGGATCGTTTTTGGCCGCCATCATCCAGGTTGCAGTCGGCATCATTTTCCTGTTCATTTTATTGAGCATCGTGGTGACCGAGGTCAACTCCCTGGTTGCCAGAGCGACCAAGATGCGCGCAAAGACGCTCCGCGCCACCATTAATGCCGTCATTGAAGACCCGGTCATACGAGCCAAAGTGTATACGCATCCGCTGATTCAGCTGGTCAAGGCAGACACGATCGCGCCAACCCAGCGCGTCTCGCGCGCTGAAGCGGATAAGATCGCCAATAGCGCCATCGGCTCTGTCGACTTCATCGAGCCGAATACCTTTGTTGAAGTCCTGCTCAACACGATCAAGGCTGAATCTGACCAGCATCTATTTGGCGCGCTGCTCAACGTCATCGATGGCATGCCAACGGGAGCGGAGCGGCGCGGTTTGCGCGTGATGGTCAACCGCATCGTGACAACCGGCGAGGGTATGAACGAGCTGCGCCATTCGCTGCGATTCGTGCAAGACCGCCGCTATCGCAGCGCCCTCACCGATATTGTGAATCAAATCGATGAAGAGGTCAGCCTGCTCGGGCTCAAGCCGGCGGCGGATGTATCATTAATGGCGGGCATCCGTCAGATCGAGAACCCCAATTTGCGCCATGCGCTTTCGACAGTCATGACAAGCGCCGACAGCGCGGAGGCCGCCCGCGGCAATCTGGAAATCTGGTTCAACAATTCCATGCAGCGAGCCAGCGCCGCGTATGCCGGCAAAATGAAGAACCTGTCGATTGTGGTAGCGCTGTTTTTCGCGCTGGCGCTCAATATCGATACGCTGCATATCGGGCGAACGCTTTGGGAAGATCCGGCGCGGCGCGAGCAAATCAGCAGCGAAGCCAGCTATACCGTGCAGAGCGGCGCCTTGCAGACGCAATTGGATGGCAACCTGGCTGATGAGGAGTTCAGAGCCAACCAGGCAAATGATGAAGACCCGCTGGGAGAGGCCATTGAAACCGGCGCGAATGTCGCCCATCAACTGCAGGACATCCAAGACCTGGGCCTGCCTATCGGCTGGTCCTTTCAGAACGTCAGCGAATTGGCCGATGGGGGGCATGCTTTGAGCGATCCCAACAATCTCTGGAATTATTTTCCCGAGAATAATCCGAGCGGCTGGGTGGGGCTATTGGTCGCCAAGTTCTTTGGCATCGCCGCCACCGTTATCGCCGCTGCTCAAGGCGCGCCCTTCTGGTTTGGGATCGTCAACCGCATTCTCAGGCGATGACGCGGCCGCGATTTCAACACAATTTGCCAATTTGTTGCTTACCTGTCAAATTGCCCATCGCCCCAAGTCAACCAGGGAGCGGAATCTTCTGGCGATTTCTTACATTCGGAGCTATCACCATTTTGTTTGATTTTGTCTGTTGACATAAAGCCAAAACTTCGCAGAAAATAGATTTCATAGTGAACCGCCGCTTCGCTGCACAATATATGTATTAAGCTTATTCACCGAACAAGTAGAGGTCTAAAAGTGATCCAGGCGCTTGTAGAGCTTGCTGAGAAACGTGGTTATGTAACATTTGAACAGATCGTAGATGTACTCGACGATGACGGCGAAGACCGAGCCGCCCTGCGCAATCTACTGCTTGAATTGGAAGAACTCGGCATAGAACTCCGCAAAGAATCAGAAAGCGCTCAGGCAAAGGAGACTGCGGATAACGTAGAGCAGGAATACGAAAATCGTGAACTGCTGCAAAACCGAATAGTCGCCGACATCAGCGCCATATCGTCCGACGATCCCGTCGGACTTTATTTTCGCCAAATGGCGCAGGAACCCCTCTTGACGGCCACCGACGAGATTGACCTGGCGAAGCGCATCGAGCGGGGATTCAAGGCGCGCCTGCGCTTGGAGCATCCAGACGTTTTGCAAAAAAGCGACCGTTGGCGGCGTCATTTACGCCGTCTGGTCGTGGATGGCCAGCGCGCCCGTGAACATCTGGGCCGCGCCAATACACGATTGGTGGTGAGCATCGCCAAGCGCTATATGGGGCAGGGATTGCCCTTTCCCGACTTGATCCAAGAGGGAAACGTCGGCTTGATGCGCGCGGTAGATAAATACGATTATTCCCGCGGCAATCGATTCAGCACTTATGCCACCTGGTGGATACGACAAGCCATTACGCGCGCCCTCGCGCAGAAGACGCGCACAATTCGCATTCCGCTGCACATGACTGAGCGCATTCGTCAAATGTACCGCGCCGCCCAAGACCTGGAGCAGACGCTTGGACGCCGTCCCACCGCCGAAGAAATTGCCGGAGCGATGGAAGTCGCGGCGGAGGCGGTTCGCGCAATGATGGACGCAAGCCAACACGCCATTGCCCTTGAACGGCCCGTGGGCGATGATGGAGACAGTGAATTCGGCGATTTTATTGAAGATCAAGAGTCGATAAGTCCGGTCGATTCGGCAACGCAGAATCTGCTGGAAGAGACTATTGAAGAGGTGCTCGCGGAGCTGACGCCGCGGCAGAGCCATATATTGCGTTTGCGATTCGGCTTAGGCGGCGGCGAACCGCATACGCTGGAAGAGATTGCCAACAAGTTTGGCCTCAGCCGCGAGCGCATTCGCCAGTTGGAGAAGGAAGCGCTGCGGCGCCTGCGTCACCCGCAACTGGCGCATAATTTGCGCGATTACCTGGCGTAGTCTGCAATCACAGACTCTCGGCGGCAGCGAATAGAATCAACCGCGCTCACACAAAATGACAAGCCCACTCCTCGCGCGCGCAAGGGGGTTTATCAAATAAGACTCTCAGTTTCAGCGAACAGAATCCAACGCGCTCTCGTTAGTGAACAATCACTCTCCTTGCAAACGCAATACGGTTCATTACAATAGATGCATTATTTTTGAGCGGACCCAGTGCGGTCAGGGGTCGGTCATTTTCGATGAGGCAACGCTGCCGTGACCCAGAAGTTCCAAGATATTCTCAGCAAGCGCACGCTAAGCATGCGCATAAATCAAATTCGCGAGATTCTCAAAGTGGTGTCTCAGCCGGGTATGATATCGCTGGCGGGTGGCATCCCGGCGCCCGAAACCTTTCCCATTGAAGATTTGTACCGCATCAATGAAACCGTGCTCAACCGCTATGGCGCGGCCGCGCTGCAGTATGACTTGACCGAGGGCTTCACGCCATTTCGCGAGGCGCTGGTCAGCTATTTGGGAGCGAAAAAGATTGACGTCAGCGCTGACGAAATCTTGGTCTTCAATGGCTCCCAAAGCGTGCTCGACACGCTGGGCAAGGTCCTCATCACGCCGGGGGACACGATCGCTCTGGAAACGCCCAGTTATCTCGGCGCCATTTCCGCCTTCAGCGCTTATGAACCGAGATACGCCAGCATCGCCACTGACGACGAAGGCATATTGCCCGAGTCATTGGAGGAGACGCTCAACCGGCAACGGGTCAAATTCATTTACCTGGTGACGACGTTTCAGAACCCAACGGGCCGTACGCTGAGCGCCTCCCGCCGACAGCAAGTCGCCGAAGTCGTCAAGCGGCATGGCGCGCTGGTCGTCGAAGACGATCCCTACAGCGACTTGCGCTATCGCGGCGAGGCAGTGGCGCCATTTTATACCTACGCGCCGGAGAACACCGTCTATGTCAGCACCGTTTCGAAAGTGTTCGCGCCGGGCTTGCGGCTTGGTTTCTGCATAGCGCCGCCCCTGATAAAAGAGTGGCTGTATACCGCCAAGCAAGGCGCCGATTTGCATAGCAATACCTACGCCCAGGCGCTTGCTGCCGAATACATCTGCGGCGGTTACCTGGACAAGCAATTGCCTCGAATCATTGAGCTTTATCGCCCGCGGCAAGAAGCGATGCTGGCTGCCTTGGATGCGCACATGCCAGCCGGCTACCGTTGGACGAAGCCCGATGGCGGCATGTTCATCTGGGTGGATGGGCCAGACGGCGTCGATGCGGAAGCGCTTTACTGGAAGGCGGTTGAGCAAAAGGTGGCCTTCGTGCCGGGCAAGTATTTCTTCATTGAAACGGGGGACGGGCTGCCGACGATGCGCTTAAATTTCACGCGATCGCATGAAAAAGCGATTGTAGAGGCGATCGGCAATCTGGGCCAGGTCGCGCGCGCATTCGCTGACGAATAGAAGCGGCAATTTCTAGCAGATGCGATAAACTGGGGCGATGACGTCGCGAATGTCAACATCCGATAATCCAGCTGGCAACTCGACAGGATTGCGCGCGCTGATCCTGTCATTTTATTTGCCCGCCCTGATGGTCACCCTGGGGCAGGGTTTGCTGGTGCCGATATTGCCGCTTTTCGTCGTGGACTTCGATATCAGTTACGGCTTGATCGGTCTGGTATTGGCCGGCGAAGGCATTGGCACGCTGATCGCCGATGTGCCGAGCGGTATGATACAGCGGCGTTTCGGCAACAAGCAGGTCATGATGATGGGGCTGCTGGTGAAGACGGCTTCGGTGATCCTGCTCTTCTTCGCGCCTTCTGTCTGGAGCGTGCTCGCGCTGCGTCTGTTCGCCGGCTTCGGCCGCGCCATGTATACGATTTCGGCGCATGTTTACGTCACTGACCATGTCGAATTGAGCCAGCGCGGCAAAGCCATATCAATGTTCGGCGGGACGCATCGGCTGGGCGGTTTCATCGGACCAGCCATTGGCGGCGTCGCCGCCGGCCTGCTGGGATTGCGCGCGGTATTCATTCTTGTCGGCTTGGTCACCGCTGTCGGGCTGGTCCTGGTGGTCTTGTTCACGCTCAAGGGCAAACGGGATAAACAGAAGCTAAGCGCCAAAGATCGGCATGAATTGCATATCAAGTCCGTATTGGTCTCCAATTCTCGCGTGTTGGCTTCCGCGGGCACGGCGCAGGTATTCGGCCAGATGATTCGCGCCGGGCGCACCATCATCATCCCGCTCTTCGCCGCTGAAATCCTGGGGCTGGCGGTCGATCAGATCGGCCTGATCGTCAGTCTGTCGGTGGCGGTTGATTTCAGTTTGTTTGTGGTCGCCGGCTGGCTGATGGATCGCGTCGGGCGCAAATTCGCCATTGTGCCCTGCTTTGGCATTCAGGCGCTGGGCATGGCGCTGGTTCCTTTCGCCTCGAGTTACGAGGGCTTGCTCTTCGCGGCTACCTTGATCGGTATTGGCAACGGCTTGGGTTCCGGCTCGATGATGACGCTGGGCGCGGATCTCTCGCCGCCGCGCTCTCGAGGAGAGTTTTTGGGCGTCTGGCGCTGGATTGGCGATATGGGTCATACCGGCGCGCCGCTGGTCGTCGGCATCGTGGCGGATATTCTGGTGCTGACCTCGGCCATTTGGGTGATCGCCGGGTCGGGCTTGGCCGCAGCCAGCATCTTCCTGTTCTTCGTGCCGGAGACGCTCAAGCGCAAGCATCCGCTGGCGGCTGCGTAGCACCCGCGCCACAGACGATTCGCCTGACAAATTTAGGGCGACACAGCCGCGCGTAGACACAACGGGTCTGTCGCCCATACAACTAAACTGTTGATTTGTCCATCATGCTGCGCAAGCTCAACATCCTCATGCTTGACTGGCCGCTGCGGCAGGAGCGGCTCTTCCCCCGCGTCCAGCCTTTGATCGTCGAGATCGGCTTTGGCAATGGCGATTACCTCATGCATCTGGCGCGGACGCAGCCGGAGCGCAACGTCTTGGGTTTCGAGATTTCGGGGCAATCCATGGACAAGGCGGAAGCCAAGATCGCAATGCTGGGGCTGGACAATGTCCGTCCGATTCACGGGCGCGCCGAGACGGCTCTAGCGCATCTGCTGGCGCCGGCATCGGTGGAAGCGTTTCACATCAATTATCCCGATCCCTGGTTCAAGAAACGGCATCAGCGGCGGCGTCTCATCAGTCGCGACACGGTTAATTTGCTGACGAGCCGGCTGGTTCCGGCTGGTCGCCTGCTGCTGGCGACTGATATCATCGATTATGCCGAGATGGCGCACGAGATCCTGTCGACGGCGCCCGGGCTTGTCAACGAATTTGACGCGCCCTGGGTCAATGAAGTCGCGGGTCGATTTGTCACCAAATACGAACTCAAGGGTTATCGCGAGGGACGCCGCGGGCACTTCTTCCGCTATGCGCGTAACGACCGCCCAGTGGCGCATCCGCCCGTCATCCAGGAATGGGATATGCCGCATTTGTTCTTGCATTCGCCGCTGACCGCCGCCGACATCTGCGAGCGCTTTGAAGCGACGCGCCGCCGGATGGGCGAGGCACACATCGCCATCTTGCACGCCTTCGCTGATCCGAAGCGGAACGTCGCCCTGTTTGAAGTAGTGGTGGAAGAGCCGACTATCGAGCAGCATACGATGATCATGCTAGCGCCGCGGGAAAAGGCCGGCGAGTATATCGTGAAGATGACGAGCCTGGGTCATGCGCGGGCGACGCTGGGCATGCATCGGGCGGTGGAAGCGGTGGGCGAGTGGGTCGCGAGCTTGGATGCGGAGGCGCGGGTGCTGGCGCGGAAGCTGCGGGGGTGAGGGTGATTCACCACAGAGGCACAGAGG
>JAPOXG010000060.1 GCA_026707225.1 Chloroflexota bacterium | reverse complement strand
GCGTGGGGAACTGGAAGACCTGCTGGAGCGGCCAGACACGGACATTGTGCGCTGAGTGGTATGGATCCTTCGCAGCTGGCGCCTGTTGCGATAGCTATTCGCGCGTCGCTAGTTTTGAGCGTGGCAGTGCTGAAGGGCGCAGGGATCGATTCCAATTCGCTCCTGTAGCTCATTGAACCCTGTCAATCTCCAGCGTCCAGCTTGCGGAAATCTTGCTGACTTCGAGATAGACCGTACAGTCGGCTTCGGCTTGAATGAGATTCTCGGCGCCGTTTATGGCTTGCCCAGCGGCAGTATTGAATAGAATGCTGATCAGGTCTTTCCCGCATGACTCTAGCGAAACGGCTTCGACTCTAGCGCTGCCTTCGGTGGTCAGCTTGACAATGTAGAAGCCCTCGTGTAGCGCCAGCGGGCCCAGAACAGGCTGCGCCCCCGCTTGCCCGCTAAAGGTCTGCCGGTCGTCCGAGCAGCCGAACAATCCGCCGAGAGACAGCTGTATGATCTCATTGAAGGCAGATATTGGATCGTCCTCAATCTCCTGCAATTGTGCTCGAATCGTCGCCTTCAGGCTGGCGGTATCACAATTTCTTTCATCTTGAAGAAAGGCTGGCATGGCGCAAAAGAGCGCAAGGACGGCGAGCAGGATTAGTCGTTTCATGTTGACTCCCCAATATGAGAAAATATCGTCGCCGCCCGCGTGATTTAGATGAACAGGCGGGCAATCTCCAGAGAAAATCCCGGCAATACGGATTCGCCGGAGAGGCTGCCATCGGCGCCGACGAGTTCGCGTTTGACGGCGCCGTCCGCTCCGAGCCGGTGTACTTCGGCGCTCCGCTGCTCGGGCATGATGATCCAGACCAGTTGCGTACCGTGCTGCAAGTAGATGGCAGCTTTGCGCCTCAGCTCTGGAAGCGTGTTGGTTGGCGACTTAACCTCGACGGCGATGTCAGGCATTACCGGTACCCATCTCTTGCTGAGAGGCGCTCTTGCCGTACCGGTTCGTCTGAAAGCGACGTCGGGCGAAAGAACAGTGCGTCGGTCGTCGAGTGTGTAGAAACCAGCTTCTACAGTTGGAATACCCAGTTTGCGTTGCGGGTCAAAGAGTCGAAAATAATGAAAAATGTCGCCGGCAAGATAGCCATGCTCTTCACCCGGTGGCGCCATTTCGGCGATTTCTCCATCTATAAGCTCAAAGAATTTGTCGGCGTTTTCCGGTTGGCAGACGAAGCGCCAGAAGGCGTCAACGTCGTAAATGCGCTCTGTGACTTCCATTTTCGCCTCCAGCGCTCAAGCTCCGGTCAACACAATCTTAGCACGCGGCGATTACTATTTCAACATGGTTGGGCAATACACAAACAAGGGGTGGCCCAGTGGATCGCCCCTTTAATTCCTGGCGGATGGAGCGAGACTACAGCACCGGCGCGTCCGCTGCCCGCGGGATGAACTGACCGGCGCCATTGCTGCCGAGCCACTGATCGCCATCGACCAGCTTGCGCCCGCGCTGATAAACCTGGACCGGCACACCCTTGACGGTCATGCCCTCGTAGCAGTTGTAATCGACGCGCATGTGATGGGTCTCGGCGCTGATCTTGTGCTCCTGCTGCGGATCCCAAACCAGGATATCGGCATCCGAGCCGACGGCGATTGTGCCCTTCCGCGGGTACATGCCGAAGATTTTGGCCGGGTTGCTGCAGCACAATTCGGCGAAGCGCGACGGCGAAAGCCTGCCACTGTTCACCCCCGATTCCCACATGACCATCATCCGGTCTTCCAAGCCGGGCATGCCGTTGGGGATCTTGGCGAAATTGCCAATGCCGAGCTCTTTGCCCGGCCGGCGATAGGTCGGGTCCTGCTTTTCGTAGCCGACCCAATCGGCGCCCCCCGTGCGCTCATTCCATTCTTGCCAGGGTCCGTGCCCGCCGTCATACCAGAAGTCGCAATGGTCGGTACTGACCACTTGCAGCGTGCCATCGCGGACCGCCCCCCACAGAATGCCGTGGTCCTGCGCGCTGCGGATGGGCGGCGAGCAGACATACTTCGCGCCTTCAAAGCCGGGCGCGCCCAAGTGATCGTCAACGGTCAGGAAGAAATACTGCACGCAGGTCTCGCCCATGACCGGGTAACCGAGCGATCGTCCCCGCCGCAGCGCGTCTATGGCGCTCTCGCAAGTCATATGCACGACGTAGAGCGGGCAGCCGGTCAAGCCGGACATGACAACCGCGCGGTTGGTCGCTTCCCCTTCGATCTCGGGCGGGCGCGACGAAGCGTGCCAGACCGGGTCGGTCTTGCCCGCTGCCAGCAAAGCCGGCGTCAGCGCCGCTTCGACATCGCCGTTTTCCGCGTGCACCATTACGATCATGCCGTTGTCAGCCGCCACGCGCATGGTATTGAACAGGGTGGCGTCATCGATCATGAAGACATTCTTGTAAGCCATGAAGAGCTTCAAGCTGGTGATGCCCTCGTCGATCATGGTCGGGATCTCGTTCATGACGGCCTCGTTTAAGTCGGTGACCGCCATGTGGAAGGCGTAGTCGATCTGAGCGATATCGCGCGATTTTTCCCACCAGGTTTCCAGCCCGTCATGCAGGCTGCCGCCGATGGGCTGAACGACGAAATCGATATGGGTGGTGGTGCCGCCGAACGCGGCCGCCATGTGTCCCACGTCAAAGTCGTCATTGCTGATGGTGCCGCCGAAGGGCAGGTCGAGGTGGGTATGCACGTCAATGCCGCCGGGCATGAGATATTTGCCGGCACAGTCGACCAGTTCGTGGATGCCAGCCTCGAGGTTTCCCCCGATGAGCGTGACGATTTCGCCTTCGACCAGGACATCTGCCTGCACCATATCGCTGGCGGTGATGACGGTTCCGTTTTTGAACAAGGTTCCCATTTTTGATCTCCCGTGTCGCTGTCGCTTCCGTTGCTCTAGAATACTGTTGCCCGCTGGTTACCTTACACTTCTGTTTTTTCCTGCTCGTATCGAGGCTTGAGTGTCTCTGGCGGCTTTCTGTGCGAGGTCATGCCAATGCGGATCATCCGAGGCGTAGACGATGCCCGAGATATATTCGTGAATGTGACCAGCCTCATGCGCCAAAATCCCCGCAACGCTGACGCGGCATAATCTTCCAGCATAGCAGGACAAAGACCCTGCCCCCACGCCTATTGTTCTGCTTGCCCCGTCGCCCCAATTCAAGGTGTTCGCATGCGGGTAATCGGGTGTAGCAGGGTTAAAGGCTTCTACGATTTTGTCCGCCCCGTTCAGCACATAGTTATACCACTCCGGAGCGCTCTGTTGCATCAAATTCAGCGTACTGTTGATACCATTCACAAACCACTCTGATCCCTCGATGATCGGTCTGGTCAGTGTACGTTCGGAAGGCAGCCATGCGCTTGCGGGCACGACTGCGGCTGACGGCTGCGATGGCGCGCGGCATTGCCCATTCTGATATGCCCAATAGCCGTTTGCCCAGTCGGCGTCGCTGCGGCATTGCCGGTCCACAAAGCAGCAGTTGTTCACATCGTCTGCCGGGCTTGCGGCGGGCTGGGGCGAAACTGACGCAACAGGCTGTGTCGGCGCCGGACATTGGTTATTCTGGTAAGCCCAATAGCCGCTCACCCAATCTTGGTCGCTCTGGCACTGCCGGTCCACAAAGCAGCAGTTGTCGACTTGTGAACTCGTTCTGGAAGATGCAGAGGCTCCGCCTTCGACACGCGTATAATCCAACCAAGCAGCGACCCATCCTGTCGTGTCCACGCCGACGATCCTCAACCAGCGATTTAGCTCGCTTGTGACATGCAGAACAGCTCCAACGGGCGCAGTTTTCAGGATTGAGCCGCCGAGGCTGGGGGCATCGCGGATATTCACTCTGTACTTAAGGCGTATGGAATAGTCTTTCGCCGATGCCACCGAACCGAGCGCGAGCGCGACAATCAGAATTGCTGCCCGTATCATAGTTGTGTTCCTTTCCTTCGGCCGCATAAGCGAATCTCAATGTTATACGCTACGCGAATCTATGCCGACTTTGAACAGGAGTCACACATGAGCCGAGATGTTCTTGTCGTTGTATCCGGCGATAGCGCGCTTTCCCTAAACGCGTCAAATCTCGATGCCGGCGTGGATTTCAGCCAGTGGCAAATCGCAATTCAACGCTGGCAGCGGAACGATGGCGTTTAAGCCGGCGAATTCCTGTGTTTGCCAAATATCGTCTTGGCGCGAGTCCACCTCGACATGCGCTTTGAATTGGTCGATGACGAGGTAGACCTGAAGCGAAGCGATGCTTTGGTACTGTTCGCGCTTGAAGCCGCGATCTCTGCCGGCTGTTGTCGGTGAGATGACTTCCGCGACCAAGATGGGATTAAACAAGTTCATCGCGCCTTCATCAAGTTCCGGTTCGCCGCGGACGATGCTAAAGTCTGGATAGAGATAGCGCGTTGGACTGACGCTGTTGCGAATGGCGCTGGTGTAAAAGTGAAAGTCGCCGCCTCGCAGTCGCAGTCCCAGCGCGAAACCCACGTTAAACATTATTTCCGCATGATAAGCTGTCCCGCCTGTCATTGGATAAACCTCGCCGTCAATGTATTCGTTCTTGTATTCGCTGGCTTCGTCGAAGGCGAAGTATTCCTCGACCGTCATTTGGCGGATGCTGTCGATTGCCATTGTCATTCCTCGCTCTTGCTGCTAGCGATAGTATATCGCTTTCGTTTCATTCAAATCCGATGGGGCCAGAAAGGGCAGCGTGGTTTACCCAACGGCCGGGATGATCTTCTCGCCGTACTCGGTCAACTCCCGTCATTTCGCGCCCGGTCAAATCTCGATGCCGGCGTAGATTTCCGCCAGTGGCAAATCGCAATCCAATATCTGCAAAGGCACTGTCGCTTCCAGGTCGCGGTATTCGCGCCGCCGCCAGCCATCGTCCTGGCGCTCGTACAATTCTACAAACACCCGATGTTGGTCGATGACGAGGTAAATCTGCAATGAGGCGATGCTCTGGTAGTAGCGTAGTTTCTCGCCACGATCGCGGCCAATTGATGACGGCGAAGTGACTTCTCCAATCAATGCAGGATTCCATAGATTTACTGCCCGTTCATCCGTTATGGGCTCTCCACAAACCACGCTGAAATCCGGATAGACATATCGCGTCGGGTTGACGCGGTTGCGCATATCGCTGCTGATGACCCGGCAATCGCTCCCTTTCAGAAGTTGCCAGAGTACGCCTGTGACGTTCGCCACAATTAGGGCGTGGTAAAGTGTGCCGCCGGTCAATTCGATCACCTCGCCGTCTATGTATTCGTATCTGATGTCGCTGGCTTCGTCAAAAGCGAAGTATTCCTCGACCGTCATTTGGCGGATGCTGTCGATTGCCATTGTCATTCCTCGCGCTCGCTACTAGCGATAGTATATCACCTTCGTTTCATGCCAAGTCGACGGCGTCTACAGGGAGTGTCTAATTTTATGGATACAGGAAATGGATGAGGTGTGCGTCATAGGCCGGGTGCTTCTGCCTGTATAACTGACGTT